>CADBJW010000039.1 GCA_902795135.1 uncultured Eubacteriales bacterium | reverse complement strand
CGAGAAACTGGAGGACTTATACAAGTTAAAACCATTTATGGAATCAGCCAACCTGAAAATTAATAAAAGCCAGATTGCCCGAGAACTGGACGTGGACAGAAGAACTGTTGATAAATATATCAATGGATTTCATAAGTCAAAGCATCGGACATCGAGCAACTGCCTAACCCATTACAAGGACATCATCCGAGAACTTCTTTCGGATGAAAATGAACAGGTCTTTTATTACTTCTTTGGCAGTATCTGTGCGATAACCATGGCTACCATGGCGCTTACAGCAACTTCTGCTATTGCCTTTCCAGGGAACCGGAATTCGCTGCGTACTTCCGCAAGAGACTTCCGGCAAAATCAGAAGCCTATCTCCGCTATGAGACACCAGCGGGGAAGCAGGCACAGCTGGACTGGAAGGAATCCCTGAGACTGTTGACGACAAATCTCGGATGGGTCGAAGTAAACATCTTCGTCCTGATTCTTTCCTTCTCCAGATACCGCGTTTACCGGATGGTGCCAACAAAATCGCAGGATGTACTTTTCTTCTGCCTGGATGACGCGTTTACGGTGTTTGGCGGTGTGCCGGAAGAGATTGTGACAGACAACATGAAAACGGTCATGGATCAGCCAAGGACAAGAGGATCGAAAGGAAAAATAAATATCCGCTTCCAGCAGTTCGCCGATGATTATGGATTCCGTGTCCAGCCATGTATTGCCGCCACGCCAAAGACAAAAGGAAAAGTGGAATCTCCGATGCGGATTCTCGATGAACTGCGTGCCTACAACGGCCGGCTGACTTACCTTGGATTCGTGGAACTTCTGGCAAAGATCAACGATAGGGAAAACTCGAAAGTACATCCCGGAACCGGGAAGATTCCGCTGATGTATCTGAAAAAAGAAAGGGATTCCTTCGGCCCGTTACCGCAGCAGACCATTCGGAATCCCTATCAGCTGGTCGATCATAAAGTCCGCATAGACAACGCGAGCCTCTTCCGCTATCGCGGAAAGCAGTATTCCGTACCGCCGGAATACATTGGAAAAAGCGTTACCCTGCAGGTTTACGATGACTACATCCATGTATATTGTAACATGAAACTCATCGCACTGCAGCCTTTGTCGGAAAAGAAAATCAACTATCAGGAGAACCATTACCGGGATCTCATCTGCAGGACGCATTCGTTTGCAGAAGAAAATATCGCGGCACGGGCAAAAGAAAATCTCAGGGCGTTAGGAGCAGTGTATGAATAACAGCAGTATCTACAAACAAACGGTACAGAACCTTGGCGCACTCCGGCTGAACCAGATGAAACTCCATCTGGAAGAAGTCGCCGGAGATGTGGGAACAAAGAATCTTTCTTTTACGGAGGGACTCTTGAAACTAACGAACTATGAAGTGGACTTCAAGGAACAGTCCGCAGCACAGAGTACGATTCATGCGGCGGCATTTCCGTTCGTAAAGACCCTTTCGGATTTCGACTTCAGCTTCCAGCCTTCCGTGAGTGAAAGAGAGATGCAGGAATTCTGCACCCTTGGATTTATGGAGAAGGCGGAAAATATCGTCTTTCTCGGATCGAGCGGAGTCGGTAAGACCCATCTGGCAACATCCATCGGGATCGCCGCCGCAAAACATCACAACATCACCTATTTCATCAAATGCAGTGATCTTCTGCAGCAGCTGAAAAAGGCAAAGCTGGAGAATCGTCTGGAAGCAAGGCTGAAGCATTTCAACCACTACAAGCTTTTGATTATTGATGAAATCGGATACCTTCCGATTGACAAGGAGGATTCCAACCTGTTTTTTCAATTGATTGATATGCGTTACGAAAAGAAAAGTACAATTCTGACAACGAATATCAATTTCGGAGATTGGGACAGCATCTTTTATGATGCAGTCGTTGCAGATGCAATCCTGAACCGTGTTCTACATCATTCTCATGTCGTATCGATCACAGGAAAATCTTATCGGTTGAAGGACTTTGAACAGGAGGAGCCAGCACCGTAAACTGTACATTTTTATTTAGGATTTTTTGTACATTTCTACTTGACAGTTAATA
>CADBJW010000038.1 GCA_902795135.1 uncultured Eubacteriales bacterium | reverse complement strand
TGTTCAGCATTGTCACTGTTGACATTTTACTTCCTCCTTCCTGAAGTCATCCTATTTGTCCTGACCTTTTACTGCATACTGGATGCGAACGATTCCGCCTTTGTTTCCCGGAACAGCACCCTTGATCAGCATCAGGTTCCTGTCTTCAATAACTTTTACCAGTTCTACGTTCTGAACAGTCACTGTTTCGCGACCCATTCTTCCCGGACCGGCGTTACCCTTGAATACTCTTGAAGGGTATGTACCTGCTGCCAGCGCGCCAGCAAGTCTCTTGTGCTTTGAACCGTGGCTCATAGGGCCTCTGTGGTGTCCGTGTCTCTTAATGTTACCCTGAGTTCCCTTACCTTTTGAAGTTCCTGTTACGTCCAGCTTCTTGCCGGCTTCGAATTCAGCAACTGTGATCTGCTGACCAACTTCATAAGTTTCGCCTTCTTCCGGTCTGAACTCTACCAGATGCTTCATTGGCTTGAGTTCGTTCTTCGCAAAGTGCCCTGTCATTGGCTTGTTGACTCTCTGAGGCTTTGCCTCTTCGAAACCAACCTGTACTCCGTCATAACCATCTGTTTCAACAGTCTTGATCTGAGTTACTGTCATAGGGCCTGCTTCTACTACTGTTACAGGAATAACTGATCCTGCTTCAGTAAAGATCTGAGTCATGCCCAGTTTTCTTCCTAAAATCGCTTTCATGTTTGTATCTTTCCTCTCTTTCTTAACAGCGGGCCATCCATCCGCCGACTCGGCCTCATGCAACTCTCCGGTAACCTTATGCCCGGTCAAAAGGCCGGATCACGCTTCAGCATGTCCATTCTTAAGGGGAGTGTTCCCTTCGCTTTTACTGCTTTTACTTTAGAGCTTGATTTCGATGTCAACGCCTGCAGGCAGATCCAGCTTCGTGAGTGCGTCTGTAGTCTTAGCAGTTGCGCTTGTGATGTCAATCAGTCTCTTGTGTGTTCTCTGTTCAAACTGTTCTCTGGATACTTGTGAACAGCTCTCAGAATAGTGATAACTTCTTTTTCCGTTGGAAGCGGAATCGGTCCTGAAACTTCAGCACCAGTGTTCTTTGCAGTCTCGACGATCTTTGATGCAGATGCGTCCAGAAGTGCGTGGTCGTAAGCCTTAAGCTTAATTCTGATTTTCTGTAATTCGCTCATTTTCTCCTCCTATAACTTGCTTTTGTACAGTTTTCGCTATGCTTGTACAAGGGGTTCTAATGCTGTAATTTCAACGCGTACAGTGGGTTTTGCTTGCTTCGTACACGCTCTTGTGTGTTTCTCTTTCGTGACGCACAATAAAAATTCAGCGAATCCCTTCGCCCCCGATCTTCGTGGGGACAATTCTCGGTGGAAATTCTCCTATAGCAAGGTAACTTCCCACTTCATCGCCTTACACAAGCTCTAACATTCTATCAAAGAGTTATCATGAATGCAAGGGTTTTTTTGAATTAATTTTCACAGTTCGATAAACCCCCAATCCGAGTATTTGCAAAGGCTTCGGGAATTGAATACCGAACACTCTTTATGGTGTTTCTTTTTGGACCCTCTACAACATGCTCTTCTACAATATGTTGGGTGTTTTTCATCGTTTCTACACTATACGGTAATGAATTTGACCAGTTTAAAACAAGGCGCGAGGATCGTCCCTGAGTAATGAGTAAAGGAAATGCAGCAAGTCCCTTTTCCGTGTGTGCAGTTCCGCATGTGTGCAGTTTTTTTCTATTATTCCAAATGAGCGCAGGAGAAGTCTGCCCGCCAGCTTCGCACAGCGTTCCCTTCGTTCGGTTTTTTATAAGAAAAACCGTTGCTTGAATGGCTTCCCGCAACGGCTTGTTCTCAAATTACTCGATTGTCCTCGAAGGTTTTAGAATCCCAGGTTCTCGTTTACGAATATAATATGTATTCTGTCCTCAATGGAGTTGAACCTTGTGACGACCGTATGGCAGCATACGGTGTTGCCCGGTGAAAGGCAGTTTCCGCACTTGCCGGTGAGGGCACATGGCGTTTTCTTTTCCAGACGGATGCAGTTTGGCGGACATGCATCGTGCTTGATCCGTGCTTCCGCTTCGTCCAGAGATCCCACCAGCTTGTTTGCACCAACGACAAAGATCACTTTATCCGGTCCCCAGATAACGGCTGCCATTCGGTTCCCGGTGCCGTCGATATTTACGATCTCGCCATCCATAGTCACCGCATTGGCGCTGGTGAGCAGCACATCTGCCGAAAAGATGTTTCGGGTGATCTGCTTTCTTTTCTCAGGATCCGGTTCGCTATGCGGTTCCAGGCAAGTGTAATTGCCTTGGTGCAGTGCGTCAAACACGCCCAGCTGATTCAATGTTTCTGATCCGCCTCTGCCTACCGAGGCTCCCTCCGGGATCATCTCGAGAATGGTTTTCAGCGCTTCGTCTGCGTCCTCCGCATAATATCCTTTCATGCCGCGCTTTTCGAGGGCTTTCATAACGGTTTCGATTTTCACTTTATTTGCTTTCTTAACGTTTTCTGGTAACACCATAACCTCCTCTCCGATTTGATTACAAATCGACACTTCCTTCATTATTTATCTTTATGGTCCTGCAACATCAATAAGGCCGTTCGTCAGACAGCTCTGATAAAAACTCCGCTGCACCACGCATGGCAGCTGCTGCTATCTCATGGATTCCGGCGCCTTTCAGTGTCTCATGGATGACCGCCGCGGAAACAACATCTCCCGCGCCCGTCGTATCGGCAAAGCTCAAAACCCGTTCCGGCCGGATTGCCTTGCCCTCTTCCTCTCCGGCTTTGTAATAGATTCCGCCGCCTTTGATGGTGATGATCACCTGATCCACGCCTTTCTCTGTGAAGAACTCGCTGGCCGCTTTTAGTTTATCCGGTCCTAAAATGATCATATCTGCCATTTTTTCGGCTTCCACTCTGCCAGGCATGACGCAATAAAGCTTTTGCATGATCGCGCTGCCGGCTTCGCTGGTTCCCTTTACTTTCTCGCCGCCTGCCCGTGAGGCCGGGTCAAAGAATACTTTTACTCGGTCCCCATACTTGGTCGCAATATGAAGGAGCGTATCCTGAGGCAGCGTACCATCGACCATGATGGCGTCGGCTTTTGCGAGAACGTCGTCCGCCTGGTCAATGAAATCCGCCGTCATGTCTCCAAACATTCTTTCGTTGGCCCTGGCGAACTCGATTTCGCCAGCGAAGTTTTTGATTTCAAAAAGCACCGGTGTCTGCCCATCGACCCGCTTTACGTGAGATGTGTCGATTCCGCAGGCATTCATATCGGCCATGGCCGCAAGCCCCAGCAGATCTTTTCCCGTTATGGAAATCAGTTTCACATCGTTGCCCATGCGGACAAGGTGACGCGCTACATTGAAGGCACAACTGCTGCTTGATACGTTGATTTCATCGTTGTCTCCATCGACCATGGACAGTTGCCCCATGATGCCGCTTTGAGAGCTGCCACCATCTCCCTGCCAGAACCGTTCCTGCTCCGCCCGCATGCGCTCTTGCATGGCCTCAAAGGCGTCTTCCGGCTCCTGCTGCTGATTCATTTGTTCCGCCCAGTTGTCCTGTCTTGGTGCCTCCGGCAACTTCATTTTTACTTCGACTTTTATTTTAATTCCGCCTATGACTGCTATCATTTTATCTCCTGTCCTTCTTTTTTTATCCATCATACCACGCTTCCCGTAAAGTGTAAAAGCAGAACCGAAAAAATAATGGGGCTGCCGCAGGACACAAAAGCATCTCTTGCAGCAACCCCATGGGGAAATCATTTTCAAACTATTTCCAGCAGCGCTTAAACACTCTGTAAAAGTTTTTGTAAGCTATTTTCTCCAGCTCTTCATCCGAAAAGCCTCGTTTTTTCAGTTCAATCAGCAGATTTCCTGCCTCCGCTTCATTGGATATCCCATCTCCGCTCGGCGAATCCAAATGCCCGGAAAACGCAGACAACGCGCCTTCTTCCAGGTAGTCGTCGAAATCAAAACCCAGACCGATATAGTCGGTTCCTACAAGATCCGCCACATAGGCCGCGTGATCCGCTAACCCTGAACGAGTTATTCCGTAAATACACTGCCGCCGATAAATTCTCTCAGAATCGAATTGTTCGGTACATACTGTTCCTCGTCGATCGCCTCATAGTATCGAAGCAAACTCAAAAGCCTTTGCGCTTCACTGTACTGCGGCGCGCCGATTTCGATTTCTTCCAGCAAAGGCTCGACGTATTTCTTCAGGAGCGCTGTTTCGTAGCACAGGTTCGAGTTGAAGAGAATATCGGCCTCATTGTTGAACGGGAATATATTGACGTTTTCACCGGCGCGAACCTTTGGCCAGGAATCGATGGTATCGGCTGCAGAGTGACCCCGGTACTTGAAATCGCGGACCATTCTCCGAAACATTCTGCCATCGGTGGAAGGCACCCGGTTGTGCACGTCCATGTTCATCTGTGTCAGCGGGCTGATGTAGATTTTGTACTTATGAATCGGGTCGATCTGTGCGGTGAGTTTTTCGTTTAAGGCATGGATCCCCTCGATGACGATGGGCTGTGTTTCCGTGATCGATGTGATTCTCTTGCCAAAGTTCTTAACGCCGTCCATAAAATCAAATTCCGGCAAATCGACTTCCTTCCCGGCAAGCAGATCGTTCATGTTGCTGTTAAACAGGTCGATGTCCAATGCATCCAGCCCCTCATAGTTGTAGTTCCCGTCTTCGTCTTTTGGCGTATCCACGCGATTCAGGAAGTAGTCGTCTGTTCCCAAATACAAAGGCTGCAGGCCGTTGACCCTAAGCTGTATGCAAAGTCTCCTGGCGAAGGTGGTCTTGCCTGACGAGGATGGTCCCGCGATCAGTATGATCCGTTTTTTCCCGTTGGTGATCACATCCGCGATCTCTGCGATTTTCTTTTCATGCAATGCTTCGGCGAGGAGTATCACGTCTTTGATTTTGCCGCCTTTGACGATTTCGTTAAAGTCATCCAGGTACTGGGAATGCAAAAGATTCAACCAATCATGGGTTTCTCTGAAGGCCTCATAGATCAACCGGTCATTGACATATTCCGGCATCACATCCGGTTCTCCGTGATACGGGAATCGGACGAGGACGCCTCGTTCGTCATATTTCTTGACCTCAAAATACTCGATGTATCCCGCAGATGGAACCATCGGTCCAAAGAAATAGTTGGTATACCCATCCATGCGATAGAACACAGGTCTGTAGTCCGGATCGCTGACGCTTTGCAGCATGCTCGCCTTCTTTGGATAGCCTTCGTCGATCCAGAACTGAATTCCTTCTTCCTTCGTCATATAGATGCGTTCAATCGGCAGGTCTGCCTGTACGATTTCACGCATGCGTGCGTCGATCCTGCGAACATCCTCTTCGGTCACTTCCCGTTCTAACCGAATCTTCGTATAAAAGCCTTTGTTGAGGGTGTTGTCGATGACCGTTTCTTTACCGAACAGATCCCGGACCGCCTTCAGGTAGATCATAGAGATCCCTCTCTGGTAGGTCATGTCCGCACTGTGCGTCCGCATATCGAGAAACTCAACGGTCACTTTCTCATCGGCCAGTTTCGCATCGGTCACTTCTTTTGCCAGCGCTCCAATGGTGTCGATCAATTCCTTGTCCACCCCATTGACACGGGCAAGCAAAATCCGATACGGCCTCTCGGCCTGAATCTGATTGGCGATTTCCGCCAAGGTCATCTCCGGCGCCACATCTATTTCACGTGTGTTGTTTTTATCGATGATTACTTTTATGATCATTTGTATGTGTACCTTTCGTCATGTTTTTTGGGTTCATTTTCTTACGGTAAAGTATAACACATCACCGAGTTAAGGATAAACGGTTTCTTGGGTTCGATTCGAAAAACTGTTTTCTGGCATAAATGGAAATCGAATAGGGGCTAACCCGTAGCCCCTTTCACACCACCGTACGTGCCGTTCGGCATACGGCGGTTCAACCCAACAAATAGTAATCTACGCAACTGAG
>CADBJW010000037.1 GCA_902795135.1 uncultured Eubacteriales bacterium | reverse complement strand
CTGTAGATAGTTTTTTGTGGTAATTAACATTCTACCAAAAATCCTGCCATGGATCCTTATTTTATTCAGATGTCCAACTTCATTTTACAATCGGCGGTTGACTTTTGCATATACGTTAGGTGAGAATATGGCAACCATCATTGTTCCCACGGTAATTATGGCAATTATCTCTTGTGTGCTATATATATTTGCGCTTCGAAAATGCGAAAAGAAAGAGATTATAAGATAACCCGTCTACAAAATTCCTAGTATTCTGGAGAATGACGATATGGAGAGGTTTAGAGGACTTAATGGAACTATTGTGCTTAAAGAGGATGGAGTGCAGATTCTGCGAGAGGGCGGAATAGATAGTACGTTCCATGAGCAGGATAGAATTGTTATTCCATATTCAGAAATCAAAGACATTCAATATGTTGCAGGCTCATTAGTCAATGGATATTTAAGCATTATACGAACCGGAACAAGTAGGCCGACAGGAATCATAAAAGCAATGAAAGATGATACAACCGTAATCTTTCGTATGTTTAAAAATGGGCAGGCAGAAAAGCTTGTTAAGGAAATAAAGCAACGACTATAGGATATTATAATGAAACTCAAAGACCCTGAAACCCTTGGAGATTTTATCTGGATTATAATCTGTATTGTTTTTTTCGGTATATTATTGTCGCTGTTTTAGAGGAAGCACTATTACGAAAAGTATTGATTTAACGCATTTAGCTGGGTCTGCCGCAATGCGACCCTGTGAAAATCTAATATGACGAAAGCCAAGGCCACCGCCCTGGCTGAGTCAGATGAGGAAGCCGTTGATGGTTTCGCTCCACCGCTCTTCTGCGGATGGCAGCGAAAATGTCAGCGGCTATTTTTTGTGGAAGCGTCCGGTGAACGGTTCCGCAAAAACCGGGAGAACTGAAACGAGCCGCCGGGCAAACGGCGAGTGTCAGTCCTGCCGGAGCAAGGGGTCAAGGGGAACGCGGTTTCCTTTGGCGGAGTTAAGAGGCGGCAGTCTCTTATCGGGGTGCCGGGGTGAAACGTCCGGCGCAGGTCGAGGGCAAGGCCCCGCCCAGTTAAGTGATGGGAACCGTCACTTAGTACTGGGTATTACCTGCCGACACACTTCCCTGTTTTCGAGGATTCCTGAGGCAGGGGCAAAGCATGATTTTCAAAAAAATGGGAGGAAGGAACCAATGAAACTTACAAGACACAATGGAAGATCCGGGAAGAACGGCGCTTATAACCCAAAGCACAATGACCGCCGATTTGACATCGGGAACAGTGACCATATCGACCAGGAGCGGGCAAAGCAAAACGTGTACTGGGACTGTTACCAGGGATTTCACTTTCCTTCGGATCGGGAACAGGAAGACAGGATTGTTTACTCCTTCGAGCAGATCGAGCAGGCGTATTATCTGGAACACTATGCCGCCTACTGCGAGGGACAGCACGAACGAAACAGGCAGACCGGGCATTCGTCCAGGGACCGAACACCGCAGGATCTCTGGAAGGACAAAAAGACCTGTCCGGAAGAATCGCTGATCCAGATCGGCACGATGGAGTCATCCGTGCCGCCGGAAGTTTTGGCGGAAATCACGGCAGAGTTCTTCGAAGAATTTGACCGCCGCTTCGGATCACATATCCACATCCTGGACTGGTCACTGCATTTGGACGAGGCAACGCCTCACATCCATGAACGACACGTCTTTGATTGTGAAAACCGATATGGCGAGGTCGCACCGCAACAGGAAAAAGCGCTGGAAGCTCTTGGCTTCGATTTGCCGAATCCGGACCAGAAGCCCAGCAAGCTGAACAACAGGAAAATGACTTTTGACGCCGCCTGCCGTGCCATGCTTTTTGATATCTGCGCGAAGCACGGTCTTCATCTGGATCAGGAACCGGAATACGGCGGACGTAAGTATTTGGAGAAGCAGGACTACATCCTGATGAAGCAGAAAGAAAAGCTGGCGGTTCAAGACAAGCAGATCGAATCGAAGAAAGCGGATCTGGAAGCACTCACGGTCCGAATCGAAGACACCGAAGCCTTCGTTGAAGAAATCTCGGATGTGGCATACGAGAAAGCGGTCGAAGTTGTGACGGACAAGGTCATTGAGGAAACGCATAACGCCGATTTCGATATGGTCCTGCATCAGGGGAAAAAGGTAGTCGACGATCCTGCACTCTCCCCGAAAGGGAAAGAGCTCGCCAACAGGATCTTCGGAAATCTTCTGCAGGCCTTTTCCGGGATGACGCAGGCTATCAGCTCTAAGTTGAAGCAGCTCTTCCATGAACCGGAAAGAAAGGACGAAGCGAAAGAACCGATCCGGAAATCCATCCGCGAGGCACTGGCAAGGAATCAGAAAAAGGTGGACGCCTACAACGCCGCCAGGGCCACTGATCCGGACCAGCAGAGAAAAAAGAAAAACAGGAATATGGAACGATGAGAAGCGTCTGTTTTGATCAGGATTATCGATTGAAGGCAGGCGCTTTTTTCATTACCGAAAAGAAAGAAGGTGATCACTTTGGGAATCTACTCCCAGATCAAAGAACAGGTCAGCACCCGCGAAGTCGCGGAACATTACGGATACAAAGTCAACCGGAACGGAATGATGCGTTGTCTGTTTCATGATGACCGGAATCCGAGTATGAAAGTCGATCAGAATTTCATCTGTTTCGGATGCCAGGAGAAAGGCGACGTGATCCGGTTCGCCTCAAAGCTGTTTGGCCTGCCGGCTTATGAAGCCGCTGGAAAACTGATCGAGGACATGGGCCTCACGGTGAGTCTGGAAAACAAACCGGACGTGAGGCCTGGCATTCATAAGATAGCCCAATTGAAGCGTCAGGACGAGGCCCGGTTCCGGCAGACAGTGGACCGTGTCTATAACGTCTACTGTGACTATTTCCATCTCCTGAACGAGTGGGCGTGTTGTGGTAAACTATAGTTGTAACAGGAGTGGCTCATAAAATATAATACATTTAAAGGAGAATTAAAATTATGCCACAAATGTACGATGAAACTTTT
>CADBJW010000036.1 GCA_902795135.1 uncultured Eubacteriales bacterium | reverse complement strand
GATCACGATAACTCTGACTTCATCGTAAGATAACCTGTACTTTGTATTTGACATGGTCTGCACCTCCATTTCCGTTCCCTTTTTCTATAGTATAAAAGCGGGAGGCGCGGCCCACAATTGTGCGAACCGCGCCTGTTCGGGTATGCAAGGGGTCAACATACCCGAACGATAAAGCGTAATTCCTCGCTCTCATATCCGTATTCAATTGGATCCACCATATTGATGAGCTGGCTGCAGATATATCCAGTGCTGCAGCGGTCGATATACGCGATATGCCCGTACTGTTTCCTTGTTTCCGGGTCCATTTCGGCGGCGACCTCCGGAGTCTTCACCCAGATATCCCATATTGCGTCCTGGCTGTAATGTTCAGAGGAGACCATGTTCAGTTCCTCCAGTGTGACATACCCCTGGACGAGCCCGTCATCCGCAAGCGATGCGATATCTTTGTATGGGATATAGTATGAGATAGATTGCCGCTCGTCACTGATCCAGCCCGTGTCAGTAAAGAACTCGATCTGATCCTCTGCCATCTTATCTATCGGCAGGCTCCAATATCCGAATTCATCCCATTGAATGAACGAACGGCTGCGGCTCAATATCGGTGTCAGGCGATATTCTCCGTCTTTGCGAATATACGGTCCGATCGCCTCGATTTTCCCGTCTTTTTCTACAGCTGCATAGAATTCATAATATGTGCTCATACCTTTCCCCTCCTTCATCTCCAGTGATAATGTAGTAGCATAATACGCCGTGAGTACAAAAGTCTGTACTCAGAACTCGGAAATGAAAAAGACGCCAGAATCATTGAAATTTCAATGTTCCAGCGCCTGATAAAATCACTGTATTTTTAGAACCATTTTAGAACCACGCCGCTTCTTCCAATTGGCCAAACCCAGTCATACCAAGGGTTTCAGCGATGTGGTAAGCCATCCGCAACTATTCCCACTCAATCGTACTAGTCGGCTTATCTGAAATATCCCACAGCACTCTGTTGATTCCGTCTACTTCGGCGATGATGCGGTCACGCATCTTGCAAAGCATCGGCCAAGGAATTTCTACGGACTGTGCCGTTACTGCATCGACGGTATTGATGGCTCTGATTACTGCAGCCCATCCCATGTAACGCTTGCCGTCTTTGATTCCTGTTGACTTCATATCCGGAATTGCTACGAAATACTGCCATGGTGCAGGATCCATTTTGCCGATTTCTTCTCTGACGATGGCATCCGCTTCACGAACCGCTTCCAGTCTGTCACGGGTGATTGCGCCAACGCATCTGACTCCGAGACCAGGGCCTGGGAATGGCTGTCTGTAAACCATGTTATCAGGAAGTCCCAGCTGCTTGCCGACAACTCTGACTTCATCCTTGTACAGCAGTTTCACCGGTTCCACCAGTTCAAACTGCAGATCCTCCGGAAGACCGCCAACATTGTGGTGTGCCTTTACGCCATCGGATTCCAGGATGTCCGGGTAAATCGTTCCCTGTCCTAGGAAATCGATGCCTTCCAGCTTTTTCGCCTCATCGGCAAACACATCGATAAACTCTGCGCCGATGATTTTTCTCTTCTGTTCCGGATCGGAAACGCCTGCCAGTTTGTCGAGGAACCGATCCACTGCATCGACGTAAATGAGATTTGCTCCCATTTCTTCCTTAAACACTTTGATAACCTGTTCCGGCTCGCCCTTACGCAAAAGCCCATGATTAACATGCACACATACGAGCTGATTGCCTATTGCCTTGATCAGCATCGCTGCTACTACCGATGAATCAACGCCGCCAGACAGTGCGAGCAGAACTTTCTTATCGCCGACCTGCTCTTTGATCTGGGCGATCTGTTCATCGATGAATGCCTGCGCCAGTTCCGGTGTGGTAATTCGTTCCATTGTTTCCGGTCTCTTATTAGGATCCATAACACAACCTCCATTTATATCAATTACATTATTTACAAAATCAACGAAAACAGTATACCACAATTTTTAGCGCATTAGAACAAAAAAAGCCCGACATCAGAGTCGGACTTTTTCCTTTTATTTCATATTATAAATTCTTTACAAACAAGGTTCGAATCGCATTGAGGACCGCGATGACCATTACGCCTACATCGGCGAAGATGGCGGCCCACATTCCAACGGCGCCGATGGCGCAAAGAAGCAGGCACAGCACTTTGATTCCAATGGCAAACCAAATGTTTTCCCGCACGATGCGCATGCACTTTCGCGAGATGCGAATCGCCTTTGCGATCTTCAGTGGATCGTCATCCATCAGTACGACGTCCGCCGCTTCAATGGCCGCATCCGATCCTAAAGCACCCATGGCGATCCCGATGTCCGCTCTCGAAAGAACCGGTGCATCGTTAATGCCGTCTCCAACAAAGGCCAGATAACTGCCTTTTGCCTTGCCGTTTCCAGGATCCGGATCCAGCAGCGACTCTACCTTTGCAACTTTATCCCCCGGCAAAAGCTCACTGTAGATTTCCGTCATCCCCAGCGCCTTGCCGACGGCTTCTGCCGCAGCCTGGCCGTCACCGGTCAGCATGATCTGACGCGTCACGCCGGCTGCTTTCATCTTTTGGATTGCTTCCGCAGACGTTTCCTTCACAACGTCCGATATGATAATATACCCCGCATAAATTCCATCAACCACGACATGGATCAACGTTCCGGTCGTCTCCGGAGCAGCGAGCTCTGAAAGCGCATCTGCCTGTGCATCACGCCCCGCTTCTGCCATGGCCTTTTGCACCATTTTCCTGTTTCCGACGCAGACGATCCGACCGTCCACATTAGCGCGGATGCCGTGTCCGGCGATTTCTTCCACATCTTCCACACTGCATCCATCGTGTTCCTCTCCAAAGGCTTTTAACAAAGCCAGCGCAATCGGGTGTGACGAATGCCGTTCCGCGTGAGCTGCCAGATGCAAAAGCTCTTCTTCCGTAAATCCGGAAGCTTTTGCAGGACAAATGCTCGTAACTTCGAAAACGCCGCGCGTGAGTGTTCCGGTTTTATCCATGACAACGGTTTTGACTTTGGACAGCGCCTCCAGGTAGTTGGAGCCTTTGACCAGAATCCCTTCCCGGCTCGCGCCGCCGATTCCCGCGAAAAAGCTGAGCGGGATGCTGATAACGAGTGCGCATGGGCAGCTGATGACCAGGAACGTCAGCGCACGATAGATCCAGTTTCCCCATCCGGCCTCGATGCCGAGGGCCGTCATACTGACGATTGGCGGAATCAGGGCCAAAGCAACGGCGCTGATAACAACGACCGGCGTATAGACCCGGGCAAATCTGGAAATGAAGTTTTCGGAGCGGGACTTTCTGGAGCTGGCGTTTTCAACCATGTCCAAAATCTTTGATGCGGTCGATTCGTCGAATTCATGGGTCGTCCGGATGCGCAATACTCCATTGGTATTGATGCATCCGCTGATGACCTCGTCCCCTTCATGGACGGAACGGGGAACGCTCTCCCCGGTCAGCGCGCTGGTATCCAGACTGGCTTTGCCTTCGACCACGACGCCATCGATCGGAATCTTTTCGCCCGGCTGGACAATAATAATTGTCCCGATTTCCACTTCATCCGGATCGACCTGGGTGATTTCACTGTCTTCCTCGATATTCGCGTAATCCGGCCGGATATCCATCAGCTCGCCGATGTTCCGGCGGCTTCTCCCGACGGCATAGCTCTGGAACAATTCCCCAACCTGATAAAACAGCATAACCGCAACGGCTTCCGTAACCTGATAAAACAGCATAACCGCAACGGCTTCCGTAAAATCATTGGTTCTGTAGAGCGCCAGCACGATGGCGCCGATTGTCGCAATTGCCATGAGCAGGTTTTCGTCCAGTGGCTGCCGGTTGACGATGCCTTTGCCCGCCTTCTTGAGAATGTCGTAGCCTACGATCAGGTATGGCACCAGATACAGCACGAACATGATCGGCCGATCCAAATGCACGAAGTGCAGTACGACCAGCAAGACTGCCGCTATGATGATGCGTGTCAGATTGTTTTTTTGCTTCTTGTTCATTTCTTAGCGACTCCGCCTTCCAATGCTCCTACCGTTAGAAAAAAATCTCGCAGTCGTCTTCGACTTTCTTACAGTTCTTCAGAACTTCCGGCATAACGTCCTGTGGATCAGCGCCTTCCTCGAACTCCACCTTCATCTTCAGCGCCATGAAATTGACGGAAGCTTCCTTAACACCTTCTGTCTTGTTTGCCGCAACCTCCATCTTGTTTGCACAGTTTGCACAATCCACGTCGATCTTATAAGTCTTTTTCATCTTTTGTATTCCTCCTGTTTATATG
>CADBJW010000035.1 GCA_902795135.1 uncultured Eubacteriales bacterium | reverse complement strand
GCTAGGTGCGTCGGATCTGATGCCGGCCTGGAATTTGAAGTCGCGGACGGCTTCTTCGGATACGTCTTCCCATTTGAACCAGGGGCAGACGCCCATATCGAAGTTGAGCTTTCCGGCATCGTCGAAGATCTTGCGAACATCGGCCGGTTTGCGAAGCTTCTGGGAGTTGGCTCCGCGACGGATATGGACGGCTCCGGAGCAGAAGTAAGGTTTGTCCTCCCCTTCTTTGACTTCCATTACCCAAATCTCGTAGCCAGTGACGTTAAGCGGGTAGATGTCACAATTGACCTGGGGCTCGATCTGATCGACAGAGTCCCGCAAGGCCGAACGCTTGCTGTTGTTGATGGTGAAGCCTTCTGTGAACTTGCCATCGTTGTCAACTCCGAGAAAAATGTACCCGCCAGTCGCATTGGCAAGGGCGCAGACTTCCTCGCTGAGCTCCCTCACTTTCGAGGGAACCTCGCGCTTGAGTTCTACGTGCTGGCCTTCTCCTTGGGCAATCAGTTCTAGTGCTTTCTTGTCATCAATCATAACCGTACTGTTCTAATTACAAATATACTGATTTCATCGCACATTAGTGTTGTCTCTTGTATCGAATGATAGCCATTGTATGATAATTCTTTCGTTTCTTGCAGTATTTTCATCTGCTCTTCCCCCTGTCAAAAGCTTCATTTCACTAAATTTTACAGCCGTAAATATTACGACTGTTGCAAAGTTTGTAATAGGTTCGAATTCGAAAGAGTAAAGGCAATAAAGGGATATTTGGGAATTATCCCGAAGACGCCACAGAGATATTTCTATTGTGCAGATTTGCACGGCTACATGGAAGTTATTAACGAACTTTGTGTACCATATTTCTACCATGCCTTGCTTAACTAATTGATTATCTATTAGTTAATATTATGCATCGGGAAATAAGCCTTTGGTAACAACTTCCACCAAATGGGTTACAAAAAGTAAAAATGTCTAAAGATCAGCTAATTGATTAGACTTTCTGTTCCTGGTATTCCTATTTACTATACGGTTGTTTCCATCGTTTTTGAACCACATTTGAACCACGCGTGGTTCAAGGTTTCAGAAGCGTTACGCCAAAATGGAAAATTTTACACCATTTTACAGCATTTTACAAACTGTCCCCCATAAATTTTGGTAAATTGCTTAGCGGATGTTCTTGGCAATCTGTTCTATTGGACTGGCGGAAGTGATGCGGTTTTGTCGATCGAATCTAATGTGTTATTTTTGTATCTAGAAAGCATTCATTAAGATCTCGTGACCGATGCCCGATAGTATTCTTCAGTTCAACGGAGAATGGAGAAGTTACCAGAAAAGGATTCTGGATGACTTGGACTTTCACCTGCGTGACGACAAGCTTCACGTGGTGGCGGCTCCGGGTGCAGGAAAAACCACGCTGGGCATCGAGGTCATTTCGCGTTTGAATCGGCCTTCTCTGATCCTCTGCCCGACGAATACCATCAAGAACCAATGGAAGGAGCGGATCAGAACCTCTTTCCTTCAGGAAAAGGACTATGGTATTGTCTCTACCGATATCCATAAACCGGGTTATATCACCGTCATAACGTATCAGGCACTGCTGGCCGCGTTTTGCGGTTTTGACGATGAAACTGAAGACAATCGGCCAGAGGATGAGGAGAGGACGGAGAAAGAATACACTATAACCGCATCCAGCCGATTCCGGATGGAAAAGGCCGAAGATATAATCGGCATACTCGAATCGGCCAAAGTATCCCTGCTTTGTTTTGACGAAGCGCACCACTTACGGAAAGAATGGTGGAAAGCGTTGACCTATCTTAACGAACATCTGAAGCCGGAGCAGACATTGGCCCTGACCGCTACCCCGCCCTATGATGCGGATCTCAATGAATGGAAGCGGTATCAAGCGCTCTGCGGCGACATCGACGAGGTGATTTCCATTCCGGAACTGGTGAAGAATGGGGATTTGTGCCCGCATCAGGATTTCATCCATTTTTCCCAGCTTCATCAGCGTGAACGGGAGTTACTCGAGAAACATCGGCAGAACGTCAACGTATTGATGGAGAAGTTGAGGGAAGACACGCGGCTGCAGGATCTTTTGTCGAAGATGCGTTTTCTTCAAGCGTCGGACGAAGATACGGAAGCCATCCTGGAATCACCGGACTTCTATGTGTCCATCGCCGCCCTATTGAATGAAAATGGGTACGCGATTCCCAGTCGCTTCCTGGATCTGTTCGGCGCTTCCGCGGGAGACATTCCCCGATTTGACATCAAGCAGGCGACGGTTTTCCTAAACGGATTCATCCATGTCGAGAATGAGGAATGGAAGGATCTGGAAGCCATCAAGAGCGAGTATTTCAACTTGGCCAAGAGAACGGGATTGACTGACGGTAAGAGAGTCGTGCTGGACGGGAATGACAAGTTCTGCCGGCAGATTGCGGGTAGCATCGGGAAACTGGATTCCATCATCAGCATCGTCGATCTGGAGAGCCGTCTGCTGAAAGAAAACCTGCGGATGGTCATCCTGGCTGATTTTATCCGGATGAACGATACGGACTGCTCCACGCTGGGGGTAGTGCCAATCTGGCGGAGACTGAAGGACATATTCCGGGACAGGATCTCATTGGGCGTCCTGTGTGGTTCGCTGATCCTGCTGCCCAAAAACATTATCGGAAGGCTTCAGAAGCTGATTTCAGACAACGGTATTGCCGATGATGCCATTTCCTTAGATCGTTTCGGGGCCGATGACAACTACGTTCGGATCGTTCCGAGAGAAGGCATCCGAAACCATATTGTCCGCCTGGTGACGGATATGTTCAATGCCGGTGATTTGACGGTGCTCGTGGGCACGCAGGCGCTGTTGGGAGAAGGATGGGACGCCCCTTCAATCAATTCATTGATCCTCTCCAGTTCGGTAAGCTCCTATATGCTTTCCAACCAGATGCGGGGACGGGCCATCCGCATCGACAGAAATCACCCGGACAAGGTGTCAAACATCTGGCATCTTGCTACATACGATCCTAAGTTCGGAAACTTTTCTTTCGATCTGTCGCAGCTGGCCACCCGTTTCGAAGGGTATGAGGCCCCCTCCTATTTCGGCAAACATGAAATTGTCTCGGGAATCGAAAGGGTTTTGATGCCAAATCCGCTAGGTGTTCCGGAAACCAACATCGCCCTTGCCAAGAACAGGGATCTAACCCGTCGATGGTGGAAAGATGCCCTGTACACAGGTTATGGGAACACCCCGCCCATCGGGCTCTCCACTGGTGTGCAGGCCGAGGCGCTGACAGTAAAGTCTCTACGGTATACCGGATATATGTATTATATCTGGCTCCTGCTTCCTTTAGCCATGTTCCTGTTTTACCTTCCTAATCCGGTCCGAGGTATCGTATTGGCGGTCGTTGTCCTCCTCATCGGCATCATCGCATGGCACTTCTGCAGGACAGGGACGGTGGAAGGTGTCATGAAACAGATTGCCGTCGTCATTTTGGAAACCCTTTCCGATCAGGGGCTCATCAAGACTTCCATCAAGCAAGTTGGGCTGAAGGTCCATGACGAGAAGGGTGAGCTGTTTGTTTCATGCGCCAATCTCCCTGCCGATGAGAATAATCTGTTTATCCAGTCCTTGCAAGAGTTCCTTGACCCGGTGGAGAACCCTCGCTACTTGCTAGTTAAGCGCTCACGCTTCCTGAAACGGATCAGACAGACGGATTATTTCGCCATTCCTTCCGCAATATCTCCCAACAAAAAGATATTCAAGGGACTCTGGAAGTTGTATATCGGCGATTGCGACATCATATACACGAGGAGTGCAGAGGGTCGAAGAGTATTGCTGAAAGCCCGCAAATACGCTTTCTCCGCTATTAAAAAGAAAGCATCCAAACGCCTCTCCAAGTGGCAATAGTCTTTTTTCGGAGACTTCGCCTCCGCAAGTCAAAGTTCGTTTTTGTACCGGCTACGTGGAAGTAAGTACCGAAGACTTTGAACCACATTTGAACCACGCATCGTGTAACTCATTAATAATCAACGGATTTATTATTCTGCATCTGGAAGTAATACTAGCCCTTGAAACAGAAATATCCTCTCCAGCCACGTACGGAATAGTAAGAGTCGGCGCCATTGTGGAATGTAAATACGGTGTCGTAGCGA
>CADBJW010000034.1 GCA_902795135.1 uncultured Eubacteriales bacterium | reverse complement strand
CGCTGGGCGGTTACGATGGCCTCTTCCAATGATGCACCTGGGCTTAACCTCACATTGATGGTCGTATCTTTCTGCACCCGGATCGAAATGGTCTTCGTCATATATCCTACGTAAGAATAGGTAACACTGACCTTATCATCTTTCCCGGGGATGGAAAGCGAGTAGAATCCAAAGTTGTTTGTCACAGCGCCGTCCTTCCCGGAAGTAGCACCCGCACCGATGAGGGTCTCTCCCGATGCTGCATCCAGAATCAAACCGCTGATGGTCACCTTCCGGCTCTTCTTCAGGATTACATGCTTCCCTTTAATCTCATATCGGATATCCGATCCTTCGAATAGATGAGCCAACGCTTCTTCCAGTGTTGTCCCATTGAGTTGACCTGATTTCCTTTCAAGCGGGAGAGAGGCATCGTATACGAAATGGATGCCGTACTTTTTCTTCCTTTCAAGCGGGAGAGAGGCATCGTATACGAAATGGATGCCGTACTTTTTCTCCAGCACGGCCATACCATCCCGCAAGCTCGTCTGTGCCCAAAGGACCGCCCCGACGAACAGGAAGGCCAGGGTCACGACAGTTTTCCTCATTTTTTGCATGCTTAGAAAGTCACACCAATTTTGGGGCCAATCGTCGTATTGATTCGTTTCTGCTCGTTCTTGTAATACGTAAACTTGACGGGTTGAAAATCCAGAAATACGCCGAAGGAGATTTTCCCGCCCTTTGTTCCGATATGACGGGAGACACCCAGGTCTATGGTTCCGAAAACATTGCCTTTCACGCCCAGCGTGTGGTCCAGATCCGTCAAATACGCATATTTGGACATATCGATGGGATCATAACCCGATCCTGAAGGAGGAAGCACTGTAAAATGCAAGGATGAATTATTGAAAAAAGCATATCCCAAACGTATGCCGACAAAGGGAGTCCATTTCCGGTTTGGCAGGAAATCGTATCGGCCATAGACAAAGGGGCGATAAGCCGAGTAGTTTTCCGTCCAGATACTAACATTCTCAATCCCGCTAGGAAGATCCATCCGGCCATTGAAGTTGATATAGCTAAGTCCGGCACCGGCGGAAAAATGGTCGTTGAACCGATATCCGCCAAAAAGATCGAATCCGTAATTGTTGGCCTTGAACTTATCGACTTTGAAACCATAAGACGCGTCTACGCCTATTTCATACTTTCTGATCTCCTGAGCGGAGAGTGAGGGCAGCAAACAGAAACAAGCTGCCATGAGAATTGCTATTCTTTTCATAATCTGTCTTTTATTCGCGGACAAGCTCTATTTCCAGAGCAAGTCCAATCAATTCCAAAATCTCATCTAAGTTATCCGTCGAGAATTCGCCCGTAAGCGATTTCCCGGTGGAATCACCTTTCACCTGGAGGGGAACGCCATAGTAAGCCGACAGATCCTTCAATACGTCGTCAAGCGGTGTTGCATCGTATCGGAAGACTCCGGTAGCCCATGCCGACGGGTTTGGCAGGGTGGTTTCCTCCAGCATCGGGACGCCGTCCTTCAACCTGGCCGACTGGCCGGCGGTCAAGACAACTCCTTTCCCTTGGGGACCATCGACCCGTACCCGGCCTTCGGTCACATCGACCCGGTCCTCTGATACCTGGAAAACGGTTCCAAGGACTGTTACGGTGGCAGCGGGCGCTGTCACGCGAAAGGGATGCGCCTCGTCGCGGGCGACAGCATAATGCACCTTACCGGTCATCTCCACCTGCCGCGGCGCTTTATGCGGCTGATAGCGGAGGGTTGACCCGGGTGCCAGCGTTATATGGGTACCGTCCTTCAGGGTAAAGGCCTGTGCCAGATCGTAGGCATTGTATTCCGTCCATGTATTTCGCCAAGAGAAGAATACGCCGAGTATCAGCGCTGCAGCGATTGGCATAGCCCAGAGCAGAATCCACCGCATGGGGTGGCGGGAAGTCATGCCGGAGACCTTCTCCCAGGCTTTTTGCGTATCAAACAATCCCGGCCGGTAATGGCGGAGAACGAAAGAGAGTTTATGTTCGTCAATCTGGTTCATACACCCCTAAGACGCAACTCTCCGCAAAAAGTACCATCAGAAAAATGAAAAAATGAAGTCAAGCATCTGAGGTCCGCCTTCCCGGAGGGTTTCCAAGGCTCGGGAAATGTGATTGCGGACGGTATGTTCAGAGATGTTCAGTTCGTCGGCTATCTCCTTGTAGGACAAGCCGTCCCGCTTGGCCAGCAGGAGACATTTGCGGCGCATTTCCGGCAATGCGTCCACGGCTGTCCACAGGCGGGCCTCCAAGGCGGAACGCGCTTCTGCGTCATCATCAGAAATGGGACCATCCAGGTCACTGGGCAAAGGCTCGGTCTTCCCGGTCCGGCGAAGCGCATCGATACTACGGTTCCGGACGGCCGAATACAGCCAGGCCTTCCCGTTAGCCACCGGATTCTCCTGCCGCCAAAGTGCCGTAAAGCTCTCCTGGACCACATCCTCTACCGCTTCCGGATCGCCCAGATAATGGAGTGCATACAGGCACAAGGGGCGGTAATACGTCCGGAAAAGGGTCTCTATTTCCTTCGTCTGCAACATCTGCTACAAATGTACGAATAATAATTGTTTTGCTATTCTTGCCACAAAGCCTTACATTTGTGAAGACGAACCACAACGGTTATGATGGAGGAAACGCATATTGTTGAAAACAAAACCATTTGGAAAGACGAGTGGTTGGAATGGATCTGTGGCTTTGCAAATGCGCAAGGCGGCATCTTGAATGTCGGCACTGCGGATGATGGGACACCCGTCGGGCTGGCCGATATCAAATCTCTGCTGGAGAAGCTCCCCAACAAGATCATCAATAAACTTGGTATCGTTTCTGATGTCAACAAGCGTACTCTCAACGGCAACGATTACATTGAGATTGCTGTCCATCCGAGCAATGTGGCCATCACGTTGGATGGTGTTATCTACTACCGAAGCGGTGCAACCAACCAGACGCTTCGTGGCGAAGCGCTGGAACGTTTTCTTCTGTCCAAGATGGGAATGCATTGGGATGAGATGGAAATCCCGAATGCAACTATTGAGAAAGACATCGACCGTGAGGCTATCGACTACTTCCTGAAGAAAGCAATCGAAGAAGAACGACTGCCCAATGATTCCATCAATGATGATACTCAGACCGTCCTTAAGAATCTTCATTTGATTTCTGACGACGGAAATCTTCGCATTGCTGCCATCATTCTCTTCGGGACCCATCCGGAGAAATATGTCCGAAACATTGACTTCCGCATCGGCCGCTTCATCAGCGATGAATCCGATCTCCTTTTCCAAGACATTATCCAAGGAGATATCATCCGGATGGCCGACAGGATTATGAAGGTTCTCCGTTCAAAATACCTTGTGTCCTACATCGGCTACAAGGGGATGAAACGGACGGAGCCTTTGGAGATTCCTGAAGCCGCCTTGCGGGAAATCATCTATAATGCCCTTATTCACAGGCTTTACACGGGCACTTTTGTCCAGATGAAAGTATATAACGACCGTGTATCCGTCTGGAACGAAGGCACCCTTCCCGAAGGCTTCCCTGTCGAAATGCTCATGCAGGAGCATTCCTCTCGCCAGCGCAATCCGCTGATAGCCCGTGTTTTCTTCCTCGCCGGCTTCGTAGAGACCTGGGGCCGTGGTATCAAGAAGATCCGCAGTTCTCTCCAAGGTGTCGGTCTTCCGGATCCGGTCTTTGAAGAGAACTGCGGCGGTGTCCGTGTCACTATCCAGCGCCCCCGTAACATCGCCAACCTTGGCGCAGTAGTTGGCGATGATTTTGGCGATGATAATCTAACTGATAATCAGAAACTTAGCGCATTAGACCGCCAAATGAAACTGGATTTTGGCGATGATTTTGGCGATGAAAAGCAAGTTTACACCGTTATCCTTGCCTCCCCTGAAATCAGCCAACCTCAGATAGCGGCAATCACCAGGATTAGCGCCCGAACCGTCTCCCGTATTATTAACCGCCTTAAAAGCTTCGGTTACATTCGTCGTGAAGGAAGTGACCGGAAAGGTAGCTGGATCTGCTTGAAATAGCAACAAGAAAGCCACTTGCAGTCAGGTAGAGATTCTTGCCCAATACGGGGACAATTTGTTACATAATTTGATACACTTTTATAGAAAAATCCCCTCTAGGATACCCTAGAAGGGATTTTTGTGGAGGTAATCGGATTCGAACCGGTGACCCCCTGCTTGCAAAGCAGGTGCTCTACCAGCTGAGCTATACCCCCGTTGCTGGTTTTGTAGGCCCTGGCAGAGTTGAACTGCCGACCTCCACATTATCAGTGTGGCGCTCTAACCAACTGAGCTAAGAGCCTATATAATAATGAAAGACTTAAAAACAATAAGAAAAGCGATCCAAGTCAATGGACAGCTCCAAAAAGGAGGTGTTCCAGCCACACCTTCCGGTACGGCTACCTTGTTACGACTTAGCCCCAATCATCTGTTTCGCCCTAGGCCGCTCCTTCCGGTCACGGACTTCAGGCGCCCCAGACTTTCATGGCTTGACGGGCGGTGTGTACAAGGCCCGGGAACGTATTCACCGCGCCATGGCTGATGCGCGATTA
>CADBJW010000033.1:364-6578 GCA_902795135.1 uncultured Eubacteriales bacterium | reverse complement strand
TCTCAGTTGTGTAGATTACTACTTATTGGGTTGAACCGCCGTATGCCGAACGGCACGTACGGTGGTGTGAGAGGGGCTACAAGTTAGCCCCTACTCGATTGCCGAGTGAGCGGGGCTGCGGCCGCGCGGTCCTCGTCGCAGGCGATTACCGGCGCTCCTTCGTGCTGAATCGAAACCCGAACAAACTCGCTTCGCTCAAACAGTGTTCGGGTTTGATCGATTCAGCTCACTCACGTCGCGCGTAATCACAGCTGCTCCTGCGGATACGCGGCCGCAGCCCCCGCTCACTCTTCAAAAAAACGGCGGCGGGACAGTGCCATTGTGAATCCGCAGGCACTGTCCCGCCAGCCGTTTATCTAAATGATCACGCCCTCAAAATGTGTCAAAAAGAACCGTCCCTTTTGACACATTAGCGCTTGTTGGATGCGCCCAAAACGTTTTTGATTTTGTGGGCAACCATGCCTTTGATGGCGTCTCTGGCAGGTCCTAAGTATTTGCGTGGGTCGAATTCTTCCGGATTTTCCATGAGGAATTTTCGGATTTCAGCGGTCATAGCCAGACGAAGGTCGGTGTCAATATTGACTTTGCAGACACCGTACTTAGCGGCTTCTTTGATCATTTCTTCTGGAACGCCCTTTGCGCCCGGAATGTTTCCGCCGTATTCGTTGCACTTGGCGACGAACTCTGGAAGAACCGTGGACGCGCCGTGAAGAACGAGCGGCGTTTCCGGAATCAGTTTGCGAATCGCTTTCAGCCGTTCGAAGTCGAGCTGCGGATCGCCCTTGAACTTGTAAGCACCGTGGCTTGTTCCGATTGCGACTGCCAGAGAGTCAACGCCTGTTTTCTCAACAAATTCGGCAGCTTCTTCCGGAACGGTAAAGGTTGCGTCTCTGGCGGAAACGTTAACGGCGTCTTCGATGCCGGCAAGTTTACCCAGTTCTGCTTCGACGACTACGCCGTGTGCATGGGCGTATTCAACGACTTCTTTCGTCATCTTTATATTTTCCTCGAAAGGGTGTTTGGATCCATCGATCATGACAGAGGTGAAACCATCATCTACGCATTTTTTGCAAATCTCAAAATCTGCGCCATGGTCCAGGTGCAGACAAACGTCTACGCCTGTATCGATGATAGCAGCTTCCACAAGCTTTATCAGATATGCCGGTTTTGCGTATTTGCGGGCGCCAGCGGAAACCTGAAGAATCAGAGGTGCGTTTTCCTGCTGTGCAGCTTCAACGATTCCCTGAATGATTTCCATGTTGTTGACGTTGAAGGCGCCAACTGCATAGTCGCTGTTCAAAGCTTTTGCAAACATATCCTTAGAAGTAACTAGAGCCATTATAATACCTCCTCTTATTCGGCAGACGGTTCTTCAGCCTGCTCTTCAACCTGGACTTTATTATCTTCCGCAAACTTCTGCGGGTAATCCATAATGACGCCAACCCGGTCATAAATCAGTAAGCCCGCAGCAATGAGTATAATCAGTACGATGATGACATCGCTCTTGTTGTAAAAAAAGTCTTTAATATGATTCACTGGTCATTTCTCCCAAAGATTTTCTCTGCCTATACATTACCATATTTGCGTTTTTTTCTCAACATGGGCATAGGCTTTTGTCAATAATAGCTTTGCCTTTTCACGGGCTGTATTGTATCATGTATTAAACTTCACATGAACGAAAGGAAGCAAACTATGAATTACATAAAAGACGTGGCAGCGTGCAATGAAATATTCTGGGAAAATCCAAAAGTTGAACGCGGCACCCCAAAGAAGAACACAGAAAAAATCGTTGATATAGATGATGCGGAAGCAAGATTGGCCAGATTTGCGCCATTTATTAAGCGCGTCTTTCCGGACGTCGAAGACGGGATCATCGAATCGAAGCTCGCCGAAATCCCATCCATGCAAAAGGCTTTGGACATGGATGTTCCGGGACGTCTGTTTTTAAAGATGGACAGCCATCTGCCGATTTCCGGTTCTGTCAAGGCTAGAGGCGGTATCTACGAAGTACTCAAGTTGGCGGAAACGCTGGCTGTCGATGCCGGAAAACTCACCTGGGAGGATGACTATTCTATTTTGGCAGATGACAACTTCCGGGATTTTTTCTCACAATACAAAGTCGCCGTCGGTTCAACGGGGAATTTAGGTCTTAGCATTGGAATCATCAGCGCGACCATCGGATTTCAGGTTACGGTGCACATGTCGGCAGATGCAAGGCAATGGAAAAAAGACATGCTCCGTTCCAAAGGCGTAACCGTTGTGGAATATCCGGATGACTATGAAGCAGCCGTCGCCCAGGGAAGACGGGAGGCGGAAGCGGATCCAATGTGTCACTTTGTTGATGACGAAAACTCTCTGGATCTGTTTGCCGGTTATTCCGTAGCAGGTAAACGCCTCAAAAAGTACTTTGATGACCAGGGAATCGTCATTGACGAAAATCACAAGCTGTATGTTTATCTTCCATGCGGTGTGGGCGGAGCACCGGGAGGCGTGACTTACGGAATCAAAGAATACTTTGGTGACAATGCGTACTGCTATTTCGCAGAACCGACCCATGCGCCGTGTATGACCTTGGGGCTCATGACCGGTCTCCACAATCAGATCGCAGTAGGGGACATCGGGATCGATGGCAAAACCGAAGCCGATGGATTGGCTGTTGGCAGACCATCCAGACTGGTTTCCGAGGCCATGGTATCCAGATTGGACGGATGCTATACCGTCGATGACGCAAGGCTGTATCCTTATCTTGCCATGCTCAAAGACACGGAAGGCATCTTTATTGAACCTTCTGCCTGCGCTGCTTTTGAGGGATTGAAGCACGTTCATGGTGGAGAAAACGATATACATATTATCTGGGCAACCGGCGGGAACATGGTTCCGGAGGACGAGAAAGCGGCCTATTACAACAAAGGCCTGATGCCTGTGAAGGAAGAAGATCCGGCAGGGCAGGAGCGCCTTGATGCCCATATCGAAAAGACCATGTATGAGAACAATATCCTGCAGGAGAAAACCATTAATGGTATGATGAAGACCAGTGCAGGGTCCGGTTCTTTTAAGGACAAAACCTTGACCTTTGAATTTCCGGTTCAGGATTGGCAGGCGAACCGGGTGGGGAATCTGCATGGGGGGATCATCTGCACAGCCTTTGATTTAACCATCGCCGCACTGGCCAGATTTTATGCAGGTGAGAATTTCGCCCCGACCATTAGCATCGATGTGAAGTATATACGACCGGTTCAGGTTGGCGACACCCTCATTGTGAAAGCAAAGGCCATGGCCACGGGACGCCGGATCACACAGCTGACCGGAGAGGCATACAGTAAAGCCACGGGAAAACGCATCGCCACCGCAGCGTCCGTATACATGAATGTGGATACGACCAAAGAACATTAATGGGGCCGAAGGACGTTGAGATTGCGCCGTGACAGTATTTTCTCTTGAATGGAACGGTTTTTTTTGGTAATATGGGTTAGTGATTACGAATTGATACTGAAAGGTAAATTGAAATGTTGATTCTTTTTGGAGCTTTAGTATTTGGATTGATTGTGCTGTTCTTCCTGCTCAGATTCATGGGCAATTTAGGAAGCCAGTTGAAAGGCACAGCCTCAGAAAAGGTAAGAGCAGTACTTAAGATCGTACTGCTCATTGAAGATGTCATTTTCATACTGGTGTTTATAGCAGTCATCATAAAGACCTTGATTCTATAAACGTTACAGTCTGTCAGAATAGTTTAATATGCTTTTTATAAATCCGGATCCTCCGGATTTTTTATTTCTAAAAATCGTATCGTAATAGACAACGGATGCATCGAAACGTTCTTCGGTCGTACGGATGATAGCGTAAGATCCGCCGCTGCCATCACGCGGGAGGTTCAGACTTCCCGGGTTGATGAAATGGATATTCTCCTCCTCAAGGACTGCAGCGCGGTGCGTATGACCAAATACCGCAGCACAACAATCCTGCTCCATGGCAAAATAGCCAAGGCTGCTAAGGTCGTAGTCGACCCCCTGGCAGTGTCCATGGACCAGCAAAATATTCCCATACTCGGTTTCCACGACTTCGTAGTCATCCCTGCCGCCGCCGTCACAATTGCCGCGAACGCCAATGACTGGAATGTTCACTTCAGCGGACAGTGCTTTTGCATCCTGGAAATAGTCTCCGGCGTGCAGGATCAGATCCACGTCGGTGAGTTTGGTGAGTACATCTCTGACTTTATTGAGTTTTCCGTGTGTGTCGCTGATTACAAAAATCTTCATAGAAGACATTGTAGCACAAAAACCATTCCATTGAAGTCTAAAATTGATGTATAAAAAGGAAAGATGCCTTTGTCAAATACTTTACTGCTTTAAAGATTCACAAAAAAACAATATTAAAACAACAAATACTATTGCAATTTTCTGAAAACGGTGGTATTATCTAAGCACAGAAAGGGGAAACCCTTTTTAGAATAGATTCGCTAGATTAGATGCATTGTTATGAAGCAGCCGCAAGCGAGAGCCTGGAGAGGAATCGGGGACAGGGCCCTGGTGAGAAAACAGGACGTAGAGTGAACGGAGTAAGGCGAGCGAGGAAGACAACTGAATAAGGGAAGCTTTGTTAGATCTGAGGAGGGTCCGGAAGGAGCCGAAGGGTCGAGAGAATCCGAGAGGAAGTGAGAGAATTGAGGGTTCTAATGATTGACAGATAATGGGCTACGGTGTTCGAAAAGAAGGTCGTAGCCCGTATGTTTTTTTGTTTTCCAACTTTTTTGATAAATTATTATCAAATTTGAGAAATTATTCTTTTTACGTTGACAGACAAACAATAGAATTCTAAAATAAATTGTCTGAAAATAGCAATTATTTATTTTATTGTTCTAGCAATTTCAGACTAAACTAATCATATTCAACGAGTATGTGAGAAGGAGGAAAAAAATGTCGGATGAGAACAAAGCAGTTCACGCAACTGACGAATCACAAGATCTAAAACGTGGTATAGCCGAATGGCAAGTAGCGTTTATCGGCCTTGGCGGCGTTATTGGATCATGTTACTTCCTGGGCGTAGGCTGGGACATCGAAGTTATGGGTCCTGGTGTATTCTGGGCATTCCTACTCGTAGGCGTTATCGTATTCGGTCTGATGATCTCTTATGCGGAACTCCTCGTAAATCTGCCTCGTTCCGGATCATTCATTGCGTACACCAATGAATTCCTTGGACCAACGGTATCCACCGGTTTCGGTTGGGCGTTCTGGTTCAACTGGGTATGCTATGTACCATCTGAAGCAATCGCTGTATCTGCAGCACTGCAGGCAATTACTGGTATAACCAGTACGGTCGCGTACATAGCGTTTGCAGTCGGTACCATGATGGCACTGACAATCATCAACCTCTTTGCGGTTGATATCTTTGCTAAGATCGAATCGGGTCTTGCAATCACAAAAGTTATTATCATTATCTTATTTATCCTTGTTGGTCTGGGAATCTGGGTTGGATTCTGGGGCAGCCCGCAGGGCGAGCTTACAGCTTACAACATCACAGAAGGATTCAAGGGCGCTGGCATCAACTTCCAGCCTGAAATCAGCGTATTTGACAACTGGTTCCCTCATGGCATACTGATCATTTCAGTAATGATGGTAGTAGTATTGGTAACAATGCAGGGTACTGAAATCGTTGGTCTTGCTGCAGCTGAGTCAAAGAACCCGGATGTAGCGGTACCAAAAGCTTGCAGAAGCGTAGTATATCGTATCGTTGCTCTGTATCTGGCACCGATTCTGCTCGTAATCCTGATTTACCCGACAGCACTTGCTGATGACACGACACCGGTATTTGCAGAAGTTGCACGAGACTACGGATTGACTCCATTCTTCTACATCTTCGCAGCGGTTGTAATGGTAGCAGCATTCAGCTGTGGTAACACTGGATTCTATGGAACCGTTCGTGCGATGTATGGTCTTTCCACAGAAGGTCTGGCGCCGAAGTTCCTGAGCCACCTTTCCAAGAACCAGGCTCCGCAGAATGCTGTATTCTTCACCATGGCATTTATGTGGATCGTATTGATCACAGGTCTCGTTTCCGAAGTTACCGGAGCACTTTCCGACCTGTATGGATCACTGCTCTGCATGTCCGGATTTACCGGAACACTGGCTTGGGTAGGTATCATTGCATCTCAGAAGAGAATGCGTGTAAGACTTAAGAGAAACGGCTATGATCCTGAAAAGTGCCTGAAGGCGAGAGT
>CADBJW010000033.1:0-351 GCA_902795135.1 uncultured Eubacteriales bacterium | reverse complement strand
TTGCACAGATCATTTGTCTGATCATGCTGGCATTTGCTACACCTGTAGAAAAAGCTTACATCGCAGGTATGGAAGCGAAAGGTCTCGAACCGGATATCGCAGTTGGCGATACTGGCGGCGGCGTTGTAATCTTCTGCATTGCGACTGCAGCGATCGTTATCCCAATGCTCGTATATCAGATCCAGAAGAGACGCGGCAAAGTTGGACAGCTTGCTACACTCCACGGTGATGAAAAGACATTTGAGGAAGCATTCCCACCGATCAATGGAGCAGGTGCTGATAAGTAATTGATTTAAGCATCTAATAATTGTCAGTCTGAAGAGAGCGGTTTTAGAAACCGCTCTCTTTTGT
>CADBJW010000032.1 GCA_902795135.1 uncultured Eubacteriales bacterium | reverse complement strand
AGAGACTGTAGATTACAAGAGATGGTACTGCGGGCATCATCATAAAGACACAGGCTACGGAAGGGTAAGAATTCTGTATGATGACATAGTCCAAATCGGAGAATGAAGCGAAAGCCAGATGCATCTGCTGATTATTGACCTCAGGACAATATAGGTATATACTTATATTAAAAGGAGGGATGATGCATGACCACAGAAGCACAACGAAAGGCATCCGCAAAGTATGACAGAAATCATACCAGATCGATTTTCTTCAAGTTCAATACGACCAATGATGCAGATATTCTGGCGAAACTGGATGAGGTGGGGAATAAACAAGGGTACATCAAAAATCTGATAAGAGAAAACATCTGCGGAAAGGAAGAGGTCCTGTCAGTTGATGCGATAAGGCTTATGGTACTTCCGGTCGTTCAAAAGTACGGAATTGATAAAGTGACGCTGTTCGGATCATACGCCAGAGGAGAGGCCACTGCAGGAAGTGATATAGATCTTCTGATTGAATGCGACAATATTAGAAACATGGAAGACTATCTCGGTCTACAGGAAGGTCTTAAAAAAGCAATCGGAAGGAATGTTGATATTGTAATGGCCGATGCCCTTGCGTCAGACAACACCCGGTCTGCAAAGAGTCTAAAAGAGCATATTGAAAGGGATAAGGTGATTATTTATGAGAGAATTAAGTGAAAGGGATAAGGATAATCTGGCCGCAATTCTGGATTACTGCGATCGTATCAGCAGCATTGTAGAACGATTCGGAGATTCATTTGAAAAGTACAGCGCTGACGCGGATTACGTGCTCCTGTCAGAGGAAGATGTTGAGAAGGAAATCAGCGTAGGAACGGATTGAGGTAGTTTCCGATGATCCTATAGACGGATTTACGGATATCCATATCGCCATTCACAAGGCACCACTCGAATACGCAGCCCTTAATTATAGTGCAGATGTCCATGCATGCAGTGTGGACATCTGTTTTTGCGTTCACATATCCTGCGTCCAGCGCAGCCTGCAGTTCAACTTCGCTTCTTGCCATGACAGTATCCGGCGCAAAGCATCCATCTTCTTCTCCCATATATGCGGAGAGGGAAAGGTTAGAGGTAGAATAGAAGCTTTTCATGAAGTCCTCCCCAAGATCAAGGTACAGGTCGATGAGCATCATGTACAGTTCACTGATCCTGGAGGCTATGTCAGAAAGGGGAGTCTCAAGTTCGGCGTCATTGAACGGAGTTGTGCGGACGAAAAACATCATCAGGTCGTCCTTATCACGGAAATAGTGATAGAAGGTCCCGATCGAAACGTCTGCTTCCTTGCATACTCCGCGGACAGTGATATGATCGGCGCCTTTTGTTTTTATGAGATGAACTGTAGCGTCGATGATCTTCTGCTTGTTGTCTTCATTGCTGTCTGTCTTGACAGGGCGTCCGCTCTTGCGTGGCATATAAGACCTTCCTTCTCCGAAAAAATATAACGAGTTTTATTTTTACTATTGACATTATAGAACACGTTCTATATTATATCAAGTGTCAAATAATAAAACGTGTTCTAATAATCTGCACGGAAGCAGACAGAAAGAAGGCAGATATGAAAATCACTTACTGGTCAGACTATGCATGTCCTTACTGCTATATAGGCGAGGCAAGGATGAAGAAAGCTCTGGAAGAGATCGCTGAGAATGAAAACGTGAATGTTGAGATCGAGATGAAGGCGTTCCAGCTGGATCCTTCTGCAGGCGAGCATGCGACAGGGGATACACAGACAAGATTCGCTAAGAAGTATGGTCTGTCATATGAGCACGCAGGAAGGTCGGTCGAGCACATCTCGGAGATGGGAAGGGACGAAGGTATCGACTTCAGATATGCAACCACACTTTTCACCAATACTATGGATGCTCATAGACTGACCAAGCTCGCTCAGAGTAAGGATGATCCTGAGATAGCAGATAAAGTAATTGAGAGATTATTTGTAGCATACTTCACAGATAATAAAGAGCTAGCTAATAAAGAACTGCTGCAGCAGATCGGTGAGGAGTGCGGACTCGACTCAGACGAAGTAAGAGATCTGCTTGCATCGGATAAATACAGAGACGAGGTCATCGCCGATGAGACTCAGGCATCCGCCTACGGTATCCATGCAGTTCCGTTCTTTGTTATCGGAGAGTATGGCATCTCAGGAGCACAGACAACGGAAGGCATGAAGCAGACGATGCTCAAGGTGCTCGGAGAGGAAAAGCTGGCCAAAGCAGCCAAAGCCGCACAGACATCCGGAGGCATGACATGCGGGCCTGATGGCTGTGAGCTTCACTTCTAGAGGGTCACGGCGATGATAAGACTGATACCTCTGAGAGGCTACTTCGATGTCAACGCATACTTCTATATAGATGACGCGACCGGTCACGGATTTCTGATTGACCCCGGCGCTCAGCCTGATAAGGTGATGTCGGTAGTCAGGAGGAATGGCTGGACGATCGAAAAGATCCTGCTCACTCACGGACATTTCGATCACATGGGCGCAGCAAGTGAACTTAGGGACTTGCTTGGGGCAGAAATCTATGCATTCGACAGGACCGGACTGATACTGCAGGATGCACACACCAACCTTTCAGCACTTTGCGGACCCGCGATAACGATAGACGGCGCGATTCCGCTGACTGACGGAGAGACGATATCTCTGGAAAGTGATCCGTCGTTTTGCCTGAAGGTGATGCACACACCGGGCCATACGCCGGACTCGGTGACATTCTACAGCGAGAGGGACAAGGTCGCTTTCGTCGGAGACACCATATTCAAGGCGGGTATAGGCAGCTGGGGATATCCCGGCGGCAATAAAACCAACCTCATAAAGAGCATTATGGAGCGCATTTTCGCGCTGCCTGATGAGACAGTACTCTGCTCGGGGCATTCAGAGCAGACAACAATAGGGACAGAGAAGAGACGTTACAGGAATTGAGCAGGGATTCATCACTGCGCTGAAGATCTAGGAGGTGATCAGATGGAAGTAATGGAAGCTATTGAAAAACGTTACAGTTCAAGAGGGTTTGCTGACAAGCCGGTAGAGGATGAGAAACTGGCCCTGATCATGGAAGCAGGAAGGCTTGCTCCGACCGCCAGCAATCAACAGCTTAACAAGCACATAGTCGTGACTGACAAGGAGCTGATCAAAGAAATGGTGTCAGCCTGCAAGGATCAGAAATGGATAGAAACTGCACCGGCTATACTTGTGGAGTGTGCGACCGGAGACAGAACCATGATATGCGGACAGAGTGCCAGAAGCATGGATGGAGCGATCGCAATGTCCTATATGACACTTGAGGCAGTTTCGCTAGGTATGCAGTTTGTATGGCTTGGCTGGTTTGAACCTGAAAAAGTCAGAGCTCTGCTGAATATTCCGGATGAATACGTAGTCATAGCAGTAGCACCGATTGGCTATCCAGCAAAGGAAGGAAAGAGAACTTCCAAGAAGTCAGCCGAAGAAGTTGTAGTCTACAACAGGATGTAAGGAATTAATGTAATAACGAGAGAAGACCAGTTCAGAATGAAATGAGCTGGTCTTTTTGCTTCTGAACTCATCACTTGACAAGGACGGCACCAGAGTGTATGCCAGAGACTACGGCAAGCGTTGCTTCTGCTTCTGGGTAGACGGCCGTAAGAAGCGTAAGAAAAACAACGTCAGCAAAGGCTGATAATCAAAGGCAGCAGAAATGCTGCCGATACATGGAAGGCAGACAAAAATGACAGACGCGTCTGTTGTTTTACGGAATGGAGTCAAATCCTTCAGGTTTGAGAATCTTAAAGTGGCTTTTGCGAAAGGTTATGAGCCCGTCATCACGCATACGGCAAAGCTCTTTGGAAAGTGCTGTCCGGTCAAGATTCAGATAGTCCGCCATATGCTGACGGTCAAAGGGAATATCGAATTCTGTCTTATGTGTTTTCATGGCGATGCTGTTCAGGTAGGCCATCACTCTTCCCCGCGCAGATTTCGGAGATGTATGAAAACTGCGCTGGGACAGTATCATATTCTTATGGATGGAAATAAACATAAGATTTCCAAGCAGCTTGATCAGCCAGGATGGGGCGGTATTCTTCAGCCCCTGCAGACGGGACATATCAAATAGCGCGACAGTTGTCTGCTCATTGGCGCGCACATCCACAGAGGAGGGCTCCTCCGGCATGATTGCAAAGACCTCTGCATAGTATTCGCCGGCGGCAATATGACTGATGATGGTTCTGTTTCCCCAGACATCGTTGCTTTCGATCGTTGCGCTCCCGGAAAGGATCAATCCAAGGTCATTCGTGACATCACCCGCCATTAGGAGCAGTTCATCCTTTTGATACTGCTTTTGCCTTATATGCAGCGCGCGGAGAGCATCCTGCAGTTCTTCTTCTGTGAGATCCGTAAACAATGCGGATCTTTTTATTATGTTCAGATCGTTATACTTCATTATTTCAAAAAAGATCAATTCCGTGGTTCAGGCAACGTAATTGCTGCTCTCATTATATTATCCTTATCTCAGAAAGACAAGAGAAAACAAAACCAAAGATAATATACAAGGAGGAACATCATGAGTTACACAGACTGGAAAGAAAAAGTGAATACATTGAGACGGATCAGATTATCAGAAAACTGACCGAGATGATAGAAGAACACAGTTAACATTGGAATTAAGAAAGTACAGGTGAAAGAGATGAGAGCATTTGTTGATCATGAGATGTGCATCGGATGCGGGGCCTGCGCTGCAACAGCGCCGGATGTATTCGAAATGAACGAGGATGGAAAGGCTGTAGCAGTCGTTGATACGACAGATGAAAACAGAAACGCGGTAATGGATGCTATAGATGTGTGCCCGGTATCGGCGATCCGTGAGGAGGAATAACAATGATCAGAAAGATAATCCACATAGATGAAGAAAAATGCAACGGCTGCGGCCTTTGCGCAGAGGCCTGTCATGAAGGTGCCATTGATATGGTAGACGGAAAGGCAAAGCTCGTGAGAGAAAACTTCTGCGACGGATTCGGCGACTGCCTGCCGGCGTGTCCAACGGGAGCAATCACATTTGAGGAACGGGAAGCGCCGGAATACGATGAGGCGGCAGTTAAGGAAAGTCAGAGAAAAAACATGGAGGAAAAAATGGGACACGATTTACATGCGGGCGGTTGTCCGGGATCAAGACTGATGCAGTTTGATAAAGCAAAAGAAGAGAATCCATCGGAACAGACAGAGACAAATGTCAAGCCGATCTCAAGACTTGCACAGTGGCCATGTCAGATCAAGCTGGTTCCGACCCAGGCGCCGTTCTTTGATGGAGCCAGGCTCCTGATTGCAGCAGACTGCACGGCATACGCCTACGCCAACATGCATGAGGAATTCATGAAGGGCAAAGTCACCATCATCGGCTGCCCAAAGCTGGATGATATCGACTACACGGAGAAACTAACGGACATCATCAAAAACAACGACATCAAGAGCGTAACGATCGTGCGCATGGAAGTTCCGTGCTGCGGTGGTCTGCAGAGAGCCACGGAGAACGCCCTGAAAGCCAGCGGTAAGTTCATCCCGTGGCAGGTCGTCACGATTTCAAGAGACGGCAGGGTGCTTGACTGAGAAGGTGCGAACCATGAGAAGAAGTGACAGAGAAATACAAAACAAACAGGAAATGCTGGATGTCATGAGAAAATGTGATGTTTGCAGGCTGGCCTTTCATGATGGGGACTATCCATATATCGTCCCGCTGAATTTCGGGTTATCGGTAACTGGAGATACGGTGGAACTGATTTTCCACAGCGCTTTGGAGGGACATAAAGTTGACCTCATGAGGAGAAATAACCGGGCATCGTTTGAAATGGACTGCGGTCATCAGCTGCAGTACTTTGAAACGAAGGGGTACTGCACCTTCGCATATGAGAGCGTTATTGGTCATGGACAAATCATCATTTTGGAAGATTCCGAGAAAGAAGGAGCACTGAAGGAGATCATGGAGCAGTATCACCCCGGCGAGAACGCTTATTTCAATGTAGCAGCGATACCGCGCACGCTCGTGTTCAAACTGGTCGTTGAGGAAATGACCGGCAAAAGAAAAGAACTCAAACAGATTGAACAATCCTGAATAGCACAGAAGGCATTTTCATCTGCGAGTGCTGACCCAATAAAACCGGTAGCTGACCCAATAAATGACCCAATAAAATTAAGTGAGAGAGAGCAGAAACTGATTCTGACAGTACTGTTAAGCGGGAATTGAAGATCCTTTCTGATATAGGGCTGATCAAACGAGAAGGCGCCAGAAAAAATGGCAGGTGGATCATAACGAAGCCTGAATGAAAGGGAAATGTAATGAAAACAGCAATCGTTTATTATTCGCAAACTAAAGCATAGTGGGGCCTGCTTTTGACAATTGCAAATGATCGTTTTGATGACAGGCAGTGCCGGTATTGCCTGTCATCTTTGTTAGTGCCGTGATAATACCATACCACTCAAAGGACTTGTAAAAAAGGGATAAATATTATATACTCATACAAAACCAAGAACACGATTCCGTTCGGGGGGAACAGTTATGAGGAAAGATCATTATTACCTCAGAGCGATAATAGTATTTCTACTTTGTGCATCAATGGCGTTGGCATACATTCCTACGTCATTTTTTTCCTATGCGGTCGAAAACGATCCGCAAGAATTGACAGAAGCAGTCGAAGGCAACCAGCAAGAATTGACAGATCCGGTCGAAGACAATCAACAGGAATCGTCAGACGTTCAGCCGGAACCAGCAGACGTTCAACAGGAACCGGCAGAAGAGCAGCCGGAATCGACGGGCGTTCCGCAGCCGGAAATGGCCACGGATGAAACCGGTAATGTGGACGTAACGGAAACAGAGGCTACTGTCCTTAAGGCAACCGCTGGAGACTTTAATATTGTCATAAAGTGCGGAAGTGCTGCAGGCATACCAGAAGGAGCCACCCTCGATGTCGAAGAGCTTTCCGGCAAGCAATATGACAGGTATCTCGAGAAGACTGCAAAAGCATTGGATACGGACGAGGAGAGTCTGGATTACGTCAAACTGCTGAACCTTAAGATCATGTATGACGGTGAAGAGATTCAGCCAGAGTCTGCGGTGGATGTGAGCATCCAGCTAAAGGACAGAAATCTGAATGCGGCAAAAGAAGACATAAACGTCGTGCATTTCGGCAAAAAAGCAGAAGTTCTTGATGCAGAGGTAAACAGCAAAACAGACAAAGTCAGCTTTGAAACGGACGGCTTTTCTATATACGCGGTTACATCAAAACCAGTCACAGATTTGGATGGAAAAACCCTTGCCATCGTTCATGTGAGCACAACCGCGATTGCCAATACGAACGAAAAGAGACATCTGGGCAGAGCCATGAAGGCAGCGTCCTATTCAGGAAATGCCAACTATCTCGCCAATGACAATGTGACCGTTGAAATCCACGAAAACGAAGAAGATATTGTCACGTCTACCGACAAAGGAGCAGCCGAGCCAAACAGCACGGTCGAAATCACAGAGTGGGCCTTTGAGTCTGCCGGCGGAACCAACCAATATTACATAAAAGCAGGGGAAAAGTACCTGAATATTTCCAGTACAGCACTGACCCTTTTAGATACGCCGCAGGCTCTGACGGTGGACCAATACACAGGCACAAACGCGGACTTAAAAGGCACCGTAAGAATCCATAACGGCAACTATTATGTCCGATCTTCTGTGGCGAGAACCGCAACAAGCAACGCCAGCAATACGAACTTCCAGGTGGGAACATACGCCGAAAACTATGCCTGCTTGACTCTCTGCGCGACCGAAAAACTTACGGTTGGCTCCACCGTCTACGTTGGGGACAAGATCAGCGTTCAGGACCTTGTTGACGGAGGGGAATACATCATTTACAGGACACTGTACAATTCCGCAACGGACAAATATGAGGACTATGTCATTGACCATGACGGTCAGCCTTTGCGCGCATATGATAAAGGCGAGCAGATCAAACTTTACGGGGATGAGGATAACTGCCCGGTCTGGATGCTGCATGTTTGCACCAATGAAAGCGGACAGCCCACAGGCTATTATGTATTCAAAAACGAAAAAACAGGCATGATTCTACACCCGCTCAGTGATGGCACCATGCTGAAGGAATATGACGAAGCAACCGTCGACACCCAGGACGGCGTCACACTGGCAGGACGACAGAACGGTCACTATACATCCACCATCAATTTCTGGGATGGTTCTGCCATGGGTTACTATGGGTATCATATAACGGAACGTGAAGATACACCGGGCCAGTTCACCACTGGAACAGGAACCGGCCACGATTCGCAGACCTTCTCCTTCGCAAAGAGAAAGACCGATTCATCCGCGGGACTTCATGAAGTGGAAACGGTCGACAGCAAAGCCAATGGAATCAATATCAACATGTTCAATTACGGCACAAGGAATCAGATTGTGAACGTAACCGGATCCGATGCCTATGCTCTGGAGGTGCTGCAGCCGCAGCACGTGAAATGGAAACTGAACGAAGATGGCTATCCTGTTTTTAACAACGGGAATTCCGGTAAGGCTTTGTTTGACACGAATGGAAGCTATTACCAAGGGGAAGCAAACCATCTGTTCCTGGAGGATATCTACAACTCTACAGGATATTATGAATACAGCAGTTTCAACAACTTCGCCCACTACAATAAGAACAATAAAGAGTTCACCGTTTATTCTGAAACGGGCACGCCGAATACTTCCGCGGCAAACTTCTTCTATAAAAGAGGCAATTTCATGCCGTTCAACAATCTCAATACAGCGAACAGTGCGGCCAGAGCACAGAATCTGTACAACGGTGACGGCATTCTGCTGGATTATCAGAATCCTTCCTTCGACACAGGAAGCGGCAGCAGCAGTCTGTACGGATTAGCAGAGACGGCAGACTACTACTTTGGCATGACCATGGATTACGACTTCATGATGCCTCGTGATGGCCTGGTAAACGATGACCCACTGATTTATGAGTTCAACGGCGATGACGACCTGTGGATCTTCATCGACGGGGTTCTTATCATGGACATCGGCGGAGTTCATGACGCCTGGAGTGGCCATGTGAACTTTGCGACGGGTCAGATCACAGGTAAAGAAGGCATTGGTTCGGGCTCAAGAAAAGTCTGCGGAGCCGGCGGCGCGACGACGATCAAAGACTGCTTCAAGAAGGCAGGCGTCTTCCCGGATGGCACGGCATGGGATGACAGCAAAGTCGACGAGTATTTCCGGGGCGACACATTCGTGGACTACGGCGGTCATTCCTTCAAGATGTTCTACATGGAGCATGGCGCCTCAGCGTCCAATCTTGAGATGCGCTTTAACATGCCGGTCATCGAAATGGGTAAGTTCGTCGTAGAAAAGCAGCTAGACAACACATCCCAGGTCGACTACGCGAATGTTGATTTTGCGTATCAGGCATTTAAGGAAGTGGTCGATGTGGAGACTGGCGAGTCCAGGTACGTTCTCATGGGACAAAGCGAGGACGAGGATGGAAATCCGATGGTTGTTTACGAAGGGCGGACGGACGATGACGGGAAGCCGGTGCCTTTGAAATTCTATGATAACGTAACGATCGGTGGCGTCAATTACGATAACGTGTTCTATCTGAAGCCGAAGGAGGCTGCAGTCTTTTCGGATATTGCCGATGATCAGAATTACTATGTTCAGGAACTGGGCATCAAGAGCGAGTATTATGATCAGATCTTTGTCAACGACGTTTCCATCAATGGTCAGGAAGTCACAGAGGACGGAGGAATCTATAAATCCACAAAAGCAACGCCGCGCAACCGGGCCAGAGTGACGTACAGGAATCGTTGTAACGAGAACAATTCCAATGAACTTCAAATCACAAAACGCCTGCCGGAAGGCTGCGAAGGCAACGGCGATTCATTTGAATTCCGCGTTATGCTGGAGAACGCATCGGGCGTTCTGTCGCCGTATTATCAGGGCAAATACTACATCCGGGATGACAACGGCGTTTACTACAAATATGAGGGCGGCGAACTGGTATCCAACGGACAGACGCCGTACGAACTGACGGCAGGTAACTACGGAACCATCGCGAAGATCCCGCCGGGCTTTACAGTGGTTCTCAAAGGCTTGTTGGCCGGCACGGACTTCTATGTGGATGAGATCCGCGTAAACAAAGGCAACAGCGAAACGAACAGCGTGCTTCTCGCAAACAGCGGATGGGAGCTGGTCGACAGGGAAATCGTGGAAGGTTCCTGTGATCCTCCGGAAATCGATGACGCGACCATATGGGATTACGCGACTTCAAAGAACATTAAGGGAAGCTCTCTCGGCAGAATCAAACTGGGTGAAGACGCTCATGTCATATTCACAAACACGTATCAGAAGACCGATCTGGAAATCTACAAGACCCTTCCGGAGTACATTTCCCATGATCCGGAGCATGAAGCAGACGTTCACGCCTCCTTCTCATTCCGGGTCAGAGGATACAATGGGAAGAATGAAGAGATCCTGAACACGGTGGCTGGAATCAGTTTTGACGCCTCCTCCAGTCAGGAAGGAAAGGCTCTGATTAGCAACATCCCTCCCGGTGTCGTGCGAGTGACCGTTGAAGAACTCGAGTCCGCAGACTACTCGCCGGATCCTGCGGATAGCGCCGTGCAGGAAGCGGAGCTTTTGTATGATAAAGAGACGGATCGGAAGTACTTTAAGGTCAGCTTCAAGAATAAAGTGACGGATGACGTTTACGAGGGCGGGGTCATTAACCGATACGTCAAGGATCCGGACACGGGCAAGTATGTGAAACAGGGTGAACGTGATGAGTAAGAGGAGGTGGTTGCAGTGAAACTATCAAAGAAGATGATACTTTCTGCAGCAGCTGCTGCTTTGGTGATCATCGCGACCTGCGGTTTTGCCCTTGCGTATTTCAGTGATTATGACGCAGCAAGAGGCGAGGGAGTATTGACCCTGGGAGGATCGACCCATATCGAAGAAGAATGGAACGATGACCGGAAGATTGTGACAATCCAGAATACCGGTGAGACCAGAGTGCTGGTTAGGGTCGCAATTTACGGACCGGCCGGCATCATCATCACCGACGATGAAAACAACTGGATCCATCCGGAGGGCAGCGATTATTACTATTACAAGTACATACTGGAGCCTGGGGATACAGAAAATGCAGCGACAACGACGCTGACCGTCAACACAAAACCGCTCAAAAACAAGGATCTTGGAGACACCTATGATATAGAAGTCAAGCAATATTGCGCACAAGTCACGTACAAAGCGGACGGCAGCATTTTCCCTCCTGAGGGATGGGATGCGGATGCCGTTGCGCAGATCACAGAAAGGTAGGGCGAAGGATGAAAATCAAAGGAAGAAATCTTTCAGCTAAGACCATCGCCCTGCTGGTTGCAGCGTTGCTCCTTATGGGAACCGGTGGGTCCATTGTAGTTCGGGCCGCCCTGAACGTCACAAGTGACGATTACGACATGGATCTTTCCCTTGAGAAACGATTTGAAATACAGCTTTTGCAGAACGATCAGCCGATCGGCACGAAGAACGACGTTGCCTCAGAAGAAGCGAAACTGTTTACGTCTATCCAAAAGCCGGAACCGGGAAAACCGTATAAGGACGATGTCATTGCCGTCAAAAACAATGGGACGGCGGAAGAGTATGTCCGCGTCATCGTGCGGAAATACTGGACGGAACCGCAAAAGTCCGATGAACAACCGTCATCCGATGGTGTGAAGAAGGACCTGAGCCTTTCCCCAGATCTGATCGAACTGAAAGCGTCAAAGGGCTGGACGGTTGTCGCCGATGCGGACCGGGAAGAAACCTCCGTCTATTATCTGAAACGGCCCCTGGCGGTAGGCGAGACGGTAAGACTGTTTGATTACCTGCGAATCAGTCCGACGGTTCTGAGTAAATCTGAAATGACAACGGATGAGCAAAAGCAGGAGAATGGGAAAGTTACCGTTATCACGTATTCCTATAAATACAACGGGTTCAAGTTCAACATAGAAGCAGAGGCGCAGGCTCTTCAGACACATAATTCTGAAGAGGCGATCCGCAGCGTCTGGGGGATCGACCCTGCTTCCGTCGGCATTGAGCTGGTGGATTAGGGAGGTGACAGAAATGAAGAAAACAAGAAGAACAATCATGATTCTGATTTCTGCAGCTGTCGCACTCCTCATGGTGCAGGCGTCCTTTGCCCAGGACAGCAGTCTGGAGGGAGGAACCTATTCCTTCAACGGTTCGGATATCATTACGGAAGACGCGCTGGCCATCCAGAATGAAATCAGCAGACTGCAGCCCGGAGATCAGATTGAAATCACGTTCCACTACAATAACGACAGTGACAGCGATACCGAGTGGTACATCCGAAACGATGTACTGAAGACGCTGGAAGAACAGACCGCGATGAACGGCGGGTATTCCTATTCCCTTGTAAATTACGGAGAAACGGGGACGACACCTGTGTTTAACAGCAAGGCGGTCGGCGGCGAATACGGGCCGGATGGAATTGCAAAAGGCTTAAAGGGCGCAACGGACGCAACCGGCGAATTCTTTCACATCGATTCGCTTAAGACCGGTCAGGGCGGCAAAACGGTTCTCAAGGTTGGCCTCGACGGAGAATCCCAGGCAAATATTTATCAGGATACCAACGGTGAAATCCTGGTGAAGTATGCCGTTGAAACGGCGGAAGAACCGGAAACCATATATGAAAACAACAAAGTCAGAACGGGAGATGGATCCCATCTTCTTCTGGGACTTTTCCTCATGGCGGCGGCAGTGATTGCGCTGATTCTTGCCCTACGGAGTTTCAGAAAGGATGGTGAGAAGGCATGAAGAAGATCATCTTGACGTTTGCATTTTGCGCCATCTTTGCCTTTGCAGCAACTGCCGTGTATGGGGCAGAGGATGAGTACGGCCATACCATGACGGTATCGGCAGGAAACGGAAGTTTTGAATCAGGAGAAACGGTACTTGACGCGACGACAGCAGAACCGGTAACGGCGGATCCGGAAGCGAACAAAATCCTGATCAATGACGAAGAGGTAATCGTCAAACCTCCGACAGAAGATCATTTTGTAACGGGTCTTAAGTTTACCGGACACGATAACAGCCAGGTTCTGGATAAAAAAATAAGTGTTAGTGAAGAGAATGAGGACATCGACCTGGTCGTCACCTACGGACTGAAAAGCGAAATGGTCGGGTACAGCATTTACTATCTGAGCGCTAAGGACGGGAGCGATCTAAGACCATCCGAAAAGCACTATGGGGTAAACGGTTCGAAACCCGTTGTATCCTTCAAGTACGTTGAGGGGTATCTGCCAAACGCGTACAATGAAACAAGAACCATTTCCAGAGGCGGTGATAATACATTCTATTTCTACTATTACGAGGTGGATCACAACGGCAATCCAATCATTATTGATAACAATGATGGTGACGCTGACGCCGATGGAACCGCGGGAAACAATGGCGGTGGCGGCAATGCCAATGGTAATGCAAATGCTGCGAATCCGGGTACCGCAGTGCTCGGAGATAATGCCGTGCCGACCGCAGACGGTCCGGCAAATCTGGTGGATCTGGATGACAACGAAGCTCCCCTGGCGCCAGGTGCTGAGAGCGATGAAGAGAAAGGCGGTATTAGCGGGTTTGCCATGGGACTCATCGGAATCATCATAGCGGGCATACTGATTGTGCTCGGAATTCTTTACTGGATTCTCAAAAGAAGAAGGATCGAAGAAGAGGAAGAGTAGTGAAGCGGCACGAGCAGAATCCCAAATCCATGAATGACAATTGCAAATAAACCTTCGGATGACAGGTAATACAGTATTACCTGTCATCTTTTTGTTCCATCGGCTTTTGTATTCCAACCTGTAAAGATCCATCCGGCCAGTGAATACGCATTCTGACTTAGCGGATGGATCTCTTTGACGGAAAAACAATCGTCCTCCATAGCGCCTTCGAGGGCAGTGCTGAAGGTCTTCGGTTTGTTGGCATTGTAAGAGACCAGATACTCGGTTTGTTCCAGCATCATGTACAGGGTCAGGTCCTTATATTTGGCGTTCCATATTCCGTTCGAGTCCACGTATTCCGTACTTTGGACGAGCGGGGACGCTTCCGCTTTATGAAAGGACTAGAGTACATAAATCCCGCCAACATTTTTGCAAAGGCCGAGCAGCCAGCGTGCTGTCTCAAATGCAAACCTCGCGAAATTTGCAAAGCCCTTAATGAAAAACAATGCATTTCGGGTATTGACCTCGTTGTTACGACGAGATGTACAGTTAAGAAAGAGAGGTTTGCAATGTCGTTATGGACAATGAAAGAAGTAACAAGAGCAACCGGTGTTACAGAGAATGCCCTGCGTTATTACAACACAAAGGGCGTTCTGCCGCCGACGGTGCAGGAAAAGACGGGAAGACGCCAATGGTTTTACGATGAGGAAGCCATTGAGAAGCTAAAAAAGCTTTTGCTGCTGAAGTACCTGGATGTGTCCATCGAGGAGGCTGGCACTGCAATCAGGGAGGATGAGATTTATCGGAGAACCGTCATGAATAGTCTGGAAGAAATGAAAAAAGAACGGGATAAACTGGATCACAGGATCTTTATTGCGGAAACACTGGCTGTGTCCTTTGGAATGGATCTTGTTGAGCCTGACGAGGACCTAAGTGATGCCGAGGCAGCAGCATTAAACGATGTAATAAGAGAAGTGATCAGAAAAGAAATTATTGCTAACAGGAAGATGGAGGATTGAAAAATGAAGAAGAACTTACTTGCGGTAATTATGTGCATGTTTATGATCTTCGGGTTTGTAGCATGTGGGGAGAATTCAGGAGGAACCGGTTCGACGAATAATGAGGAGGCGAAAGTTGAGGAGAATGTCGACAATACTGTGGCGGAGGTGGAAGTAAAAAATGAAGAGCTTCCAGGCGGAACTTATCTTGTAGGAGAAGATATCTCTGCCGGTAAATACAAAATCACATATAAGACAGAGATGTCAGAAGACGACTATTGGGGGAACGATTACTTCTGGATTACACGAGCGGGGTCAGAAGGAACAGAGGAAACGCTTGGAGGAACGAAGTACGATGAGAGAATAGGAGGCTTTGAGTACGGTGCTGCCAGTCAAGGAAAAACATCTTTTGTAAATCTGAAGGATGGTGATACGATTGTAGTTGATTCCGAAGAAGGAATATGGACATACTAACTGAGCAAAATAGGCACTGTGGTTGTAGACTTCTGGCGGTCTGCAGGGGATAAACCTGCAGGCCGTTTTTTTATGGAGAGGGATTCAGAATATGGCAGATACAAAGGCAAGGCGGTTATGGTAACATGCGGTGGTGTGTAACCACGTGTACTATTTGGAATTGGCAGAAGACAACGCTCATGTTAAGATTATGACAGGTAGTTTGTATTCTTATTATGATTGGAAAATGAATAGTAAGCTAGTGTGCTCAGTATGGCAAATACGATTGAGACTCAAATAAATACCGAACCGATTTCGGTCATAACCGGAGACTCAAACCAAGCGAGGTATCTTTACTATCAGCTCAAGCTTAGCATGGCTGCGGCAGAACAAATCGATATCATCGTCTCTTTTTTGATGGAATCCGGAGTGAAACTGATTCTGGATGATTTGAAGCGGGCGTTGGATCATGGAGCAAAAGTGCGCATTTTAACAGGGAATTATCTCGGCATTACCCAGCCATCGGCATTGTATCTTCTGAAAAAAGGCCTGGACGATAGAGCTGATATCCGGTTCTATCAGAATAGGACGATAGAGCTGATATCCGGTTCTATCAGAATAAGAACAAATCATTCCATCCCAAATCGTATATCTTCCATAAAAAAGACGACACCGAATTGTACATCGGTTCTTCTAACGTTTCGCGAAGTGCGTTGACTTCTGGTGTGGAATGGAACTATCGATTGACCAGTGATCGAGACAAACACAGTGTTCAGGAATTTTGTAAAACCTTTGACGATTTGTTTGAGAATCACGCTATAGTTATCGATGATACGGAACTGAAACGATACGCGTCAAGTTGGCATCGGCCCGCGGTAAGCAGAGACTTTGATCGGATGGAGGATATCTCGGAACAAAGTCATAGAACTGTTTGAACCCCGGGGAGCGCAGATAGAGGCGCTGTATGCCCTGAAGGACAGTAGGAAAGAGGGCGCAACCAGAGGATTGGTCCATGCCGCTACAGGAGTCGGGAAAACCTATCTGGCAGCCTTTGATTCCAAAGAATATGAGAAAGTCCTGTTTGTTGCTCACAGAGAAGAAATCTTGCGGCAGGCGGCGGCATCCTTTTATAACGTTCGTAAATCGGAAGACTATGGATTCTTTAACGGTGAACAAAAGGCTACGGATAAATCCGTTATCTTTGCATCTGTTTCCACCTTAGGCCAGAAAAAGTATCTGAAGGAGAACTACTTTTCAAAGGATTATTTTGACTACATCGTCATCGATGAATTCCATCACGCTGTTACAAACAACTACCGCAATATCGTGGACTATTTTCAGCCAAAGTTTCTGCTAGGTCTGACTGCGACCCCGGAACGAATGGATGGAAGAAGCATTTACGAGATCTGCGATTACAATGTTCCGTATGAGATATCGCTGAAAGATTCCATCAATCGAGGAATGCTCGTGCCATTCCACTATTATGGCGTTTATGATGACACCGACTATAGCAATCTCCATATCGTTCGCGGAAAGTATGATGAAGAAGAGCTCAATAGCACATATATCGGAAACACGAGAAGATATGATTTGATTTATAAGTACTATAGAAAGTACGACTCCAAAAGAGCACTGGGCTTTTGCTGCTCCAGAAAACATGCGGAAGATATGGCCAGGGAATTTATTGATCGGGGGATCAAGGCCGTTGCTGTTCACAGCGGTGAAGACAGTCCATATAAAATGGACCGACAGGAAGCGGTCAGGAAATTGATGGATGGCGACATTTCCGTCATTTTCTCTGTAGACATGTTCAACGAAGGCGTAAGCATCGACAATGTCGATATGGTTCTCTTCCTTAGACCAACGGAATCACCGGTCGTCTTTCTGCAGCAGCTTGGCAGGGGTCTCAGACGATATAAAGGCAAAGAGTATCTGAATGTTCTTGACTTCATTGGCAATTATGAAAAAGCAGGACGGGCTAGATGGTTTCTCGCTGGTGAAGTTGCTGGAACACATGGAAGCAGGAGCGTGACAGCGAAGGATTATCCTGACGACTGCATCGTGGACTTTGATATGAGACTTGTGGATCTGTTTGCGGAAATGGACAAGAAGACTATGACCGTTGCAGACCGCATTGACAATGAATTTCACAGGATCCTGGAAGAGCTTGGGAAAACACCTACGCGTATGGAATTGTTTACACATATGGAGGATGAGGTGTATAAGTTGTGTCTTGCCAATGCCTCAAAGAACCCGTTCCGATATTATCTGAAATACTTAAAAAAGCAAGGCGCACTGCCACTAGATGAACAGAAACTGCTCAATGGAATCGGTTCTGATTTCCTGGGGATGCTTGAAACGACATCCATGAGTAAGGTGTACAAAATGCCGGTTCTCTATACATTCTATAACGATGGAGACATCCGGATGGAAGTAACAGATGAACAACTGCTGGCAGTCTGGAAGAGCTTCTTCGATCAGAGCGGCAACTGGAAGGACCTTGGCGTTGCTACAAACTACCAGGATTATAAGGCTTTATCAGATGATTGGCATATCAAAAAGATGCATACTATGCCGCTGCACTTTTTGCTGGAATCTGGGAAAGGCTTTCTGGTAGAAAAAGACGGTTGTGCGCTGGCTCTTCGGGATGATTTGAAGGAAGTGGTCAATAGTGAGGCCTTTCGCAATCATATGAAAGACATTCTCGATTATAGGACGATCAACTATTATCGTAGTCGTTACGTGGAGAAAGCGGAAGGCAAGCTGCTGTTTGAAAAACCTGTTGATAAATCAATCCTCAAAGATGGTACTGCGATTCCAAAAACAAAGGTCAAAGATTTATTTAAGGCTCTGGGAGTTGAACTCAAAACAGGTGAAACCGTTCCAGTTCCTATCGAGCTTTCTGGCCAAATATATTACGCAAAGCTTACATCGCTGAACCTTAAACCAGAACACCACGTAGATGCGAAAGTGCAGCTGCGTTACAGCGAGGCAGATGCTATATGTCAGACGTTGCGGGAAATCTTCCGATTTACATTAGAGCATCCCGGATCAAAAGAAGAAACGATACGTATCCTAACAACAGATCGGAAAACATTAAAAATTGAGTGTATAGAGAAGCGATGAACGATACAATTAATTACTACAATAAAAACGCAGAACAGTATTACAAGAATACGGTAGATGTCGATTTCACAGATGCATACGAAAGGTTTTTGAAATATATCCCGAAAGGTGGCCGTATCATAGATATAGGATGCGGTAGCGGAAGGGATACGGCATCCTTTAAAGAAATGGGGTACGACGCAATTGGACTGGATGCCTCAGAAGAGCTTGCGGAAGTCGCTAGAAAAGGAAAAGGCATTGATGTAATTGTTGAGGATATGGCCAGTTGGATTACCGATGAGCCTTATGATGGAATCTGGAGTTGCGCATCATTGCTTCATCTGGATAATAAAGAGTTAATAAGCTTCTTTCAAAACCTGAATCGAAATCTGAAGGTTGAAGGAGCAATATATATATCCGTCAAGACAGCAATAGAAACCGGAGTCGATAATAAAGGCCGATTCATGAAAAACTTCACGGAAGAAGAACTTCGAGGTTATCTGGATTTGGCTGGGATTGAAATTGTAGAAACGTGGGACACAGGAGATCAGCTAAACCGTGAAGGCTTCTCCTGGATAAATGTCATTGGTATCAAACGGTAAGGAGTAGATCTATGCCAGCAGGAGAAGCAAAAGAAAAAAATATGGTCAAGTCCAGGATGATCGTCCTGGCACAGATGTTCTATGAGCATACAGATCAGGAGCATCCTATGACGGGACAGGAGATACTAGATTATCTGAAGGAGCACGATGTGCCGGCCAATGAAAAGACTTTGCGCGGAGACATCAAGCTTTTGCAGGAACTTGGACTGGATATCGTGAAGGTCGTCAGCAGACCAAACCTGTTCTATTGGGGCGAGCGACAGTTTGAAATGCCGGAGCTGAAGCTTTTGGTCGATGCGGTGTCGTCATCTCGTTTCATCACGAAGAAAAAAAGCAATGTGCTTGGGAAGAAACTGGCGCGGTTAGCCAGCGAGAGCCAGCGTAAGGAACTGCGACGGCACATCCAAGCGACGAATCGCGTGAAGTCCGAAAATGAGTCAATTTATTACTCCGTCAATACAGTGAACGAGGCCATCAGCCGCAGGAAGAAGATACAGTTTCAGTACACGGAATTTGGACCAGACTTGAAAGAGACACTGCGTGGCGATGGAGAGGTCTATGAACTGAGTCCATACGCACTTTTGTGGAATGAGGATTATTACTACGTAGTTGGTTGGTCGGATAAGCATAAGAATGTGTCCGTCTTCCGCGTGGACCGACTGTATCACCCTGAGATCTTAGCTGAAAAGGCAGAGAAACGACCAGATAGCTTTAATCTGGATGATTACTCTAAGCCAATCTTCGGGAACCAAACTAGAAACGGAGCAGGTATCTGACGATTACTTCACTGTTACCGTTGAAGTATCATTGAGTCCACCGTTTTATGCTTGGGTGTTCCAGTTTGCAGGTGGAATCAAGATCCTGTCGCCAAGGCAGGCCGTGGATGACATCATGAAGATGGTAGATATGTATGTAAAGAATGAATCCTTCTAAGAAAAGCAGAGAATCCGGAGGATAATAATATGAGTAGTGCTTTGCTTCGGACATTACAGCTGCCCCGGCAGAAAAACTAAAAAATTCAGAACATTAAGGCAAATACAGAAACTAACTATGGTATAATACTATAAAAATTCATAGAGATCATTAAAGAAACAGTACTGGCTAGAAGACGGACGTCGATAGAGGGACATATGGAAAAATTATTTTCAAACGAACGGATCAATAGCGGCAGACAGGCGGAGCTGGACCTGTCAAAATGTCTTGCTATTTTTTTCATGATTTTTTTGCATTGCTTTTTTGGCACAAGCTATTTTGCTAATGACATCAGTGTAGGCATGACACGGCTTGTGAGCCAGCTTTTCGGCGGGCCATTTGCGGCACCGGTGTTTATGTTTGCCATGGGCGTCGGCATGGTGTACTCCAAAAATCAAGAAGCGGGCTATTCCATAAAGCGAGGAATTAAACTCATCCAGCTTGGGTTCTTTGTCAACATCGGGGAGTTCTTTGTCCCATATTTCCTTGCCGGAAATCTCCTTGACCAGTGGGACATTTTCCCGATTGCCAACGGACTGCTTTTGTTCTGCATCGACATTTTAGCTTTTGCAGGAATGGCCTTTGTATTGGTCGGCGTCCTGAAGAAGCTGCATCTGTCGGCAAAAGGAATGGTGATCGTTGCGCTGGTTCTCTCCATCATTGGGTCTTTCGCCCGGTTCCATGACTTTGGAAGCAATGTTCCGAATCTCATAGCGGGATATTTTATCGGAAGCGCGGGAGGATTTACGGCGTTCCCGTTGTTCAACTGGTTTATATTCCCGGCGGTCGGGCTTTTGTTCGGCGAGTATTATATGAGATGCACCAACAAGCAAAAGCTGCTGCGTTTGTGGCCTCTGGCTCTGCTTGTATCGGTTGCGTATTTCGTAATCTCCTGGTTTATTCCGGGAGGATTCTTGTCGGAGACACACCATTATTACTTCATGACCACCATTGACGCCATGTTCTGCCTCATGTGCAACTATGGCGTGATTGGCGTTTGTTATTTGGTATCAAAGCATTTGCCGGAAGGCGCAATTCGGTTTTTCTCGAAGACGAGCAGCAACCTGAATACGATTTATGTGATTCAATGGTTCTTGATTCCGATCACATACGTTCTGATCGTTTATTTCAATCGGGACATCGTGTTTGGAGATGCATCACTGATTATTATTGCACTTTTGGAAATGGCAGCATCAACGCTGCTGGCCAGCGGATATAAAAAGATTAGCATATAGATAGAAACTAGAAAGGACGGAAAATCAATGAGGAGGAGAAACAACAAATTATCATTCGCCTTGTTATGCTCGCTATTGATTGTAGCAACTGCGTTTTGCATATCATTTGCGAATCCTGTATGGGCGGAAGACAGCGGTGATAGTGACGCGCCTGACAAGACAAAGTATTTGTTAAGACCTCTTTCGGCGGACGAAGAGGATAAGGCACAGGGCGTGCACAAAGACCCGGCCACCTTCGAGAAAAACTTCGATTTGAACTGGGAACAGAAGATGTCCACGATCAAAAAAATTGACGAAGTGGCAGGAGGATTGAAGGACTCTGACGCCAGCGATCTGGAAAAGTATTACACACTGGCCATAGAGTCAAATAAGATTGCTTCCTATGACTGGCAATTTTGGAGCGGGGGCTATGATTTTGATTATTACAGCCACCAGTGGGATTCCTATGGCGTACTGAATGAAAGATCAGTATGTGTAGGCATTGCTATATTTTACACCCATATGTGTCACGCAGCCGATTTGCCATGTTGGTTTGTCAGGGTGGATCCGGACGATTTAGATCATACAATCAGTTATATCCCTGATATTAACGGGAATGCATATTATATGGATGTAACAGAGGACATGATGTTCATGTCAGAAGATTCGAATCCTTTCCAGCCGATTGATAAAGCCTTTTCCCATGTAACAAAAGATTGCACAGATAAGACCTTCGATTATTCAGACGAGGATGGCACGTTACTCTGCAGCGACATCAAGTCTTATTACGACGTACCGTTTGCCGATTGGTTTAAGGAATATGGAGAACATGACAAAAACGTTACCACGAAAAATTTCCAGACACAGTATGTAGAGAAGGGAAGCGGCGTACCGAAAACGGATTCCAGATATAAGCATGCGTCCTATAAGGATTATCGTTCCAACTTTACGGAACAACCGGATGTTTGGTTCCTGGATGACTTTTACAGAGATCCAGCAGCGATAAAGGCTAAAATTCAGAATGGTGAGTTTGACGACCAACTGGTGCATGTGTCCGGGTTAAAGAAGACCTACGATTGCGAAACCAAAGAAGAACTCGAGGAACTTGTTGCACAGGAAATTTTAGCGAATAACGTTTCCGTTGAGTATTTCCCATCCAAAAACGCAAGTGGGGATGTCGTTCCGAAAGTTGCGAAACTGGAAAGTGGAACACAATATGAAATTACATGCACAGATTTTGATCTGAATGCGGAGACGGCGGTACTCACGGTAACCGGTAAGGGAGATTATCAAGGTACGTATCAGATTGATGTGAAACTGTATTCTGCTGTAGTTGCAGAGGATCCGGTTCCGGCGAAGAATCTTACTTATAATGGCGATAAGCAGGCACTTGTAGATCCCGATCATCCTGGAGTAGCAGAGAGTGGCGAAATGCAATACGCCCTTGGTTCTAAAATGGAACCGACAGGGGAATTTTCATCAAGCATTCCGACGGCGACCGATGCAGGGAAATACTATGTTTGGTATAAGGCTGCAGCGACCGATGAAAATCATGTAGATAGTGAGCCGAAGTGCATAGAGAGGGTTATTACGATTGCCCCGATTATGTTGGATATTATTGTTGACGAACGTATTTCAGTCGATGCCGGGAAAGCTGTAACCTTATCTCCGAAACTGAGCAATCCAAAAATCCAGGTGAAGTTCATATTTGACTCCAGTGACGAGGAGATTGCAACCGTCGATAGCAAGGGTGTAGTTACCGGAGTGCGGGGAGGTAGTACATCAGTCTATGTTGATGCGAAACTAAAGCAACCAAGTCCAAATTATGAAATAAGCGACATGCAAGTGGTGGAGGTTCAAGTTCGGGAAGCCTTTGATATCACCGAGACGAAAGTCAGATTTTATAAAGCACGTTTTACGTATAACGGAAAGGTCCAAAAGCCTACGATCAAGACAATCAAAGGCCTGAAATTAAAGGCCGGAACCGACTATACCGTGAAATGGGCAAACGCCTCATCCAAGAACGCAGGCACTTATAAAGTCGTCGTTACAGGGAAAGGCAAGTATACCGGATCAACCGATGCAATTTACACAATTTATAAAGCAGCCAATCCGATGACGGTGAAAGCCAAAACCGTAAAAGTGAAACGCAAGGCCGTAAAGAAAAAGTCAAAGACCATCAAGCGGGCCAAGGCGATTACGGTAAGCAACGCGAAGGGGACTCTCTCCTACAAACTCCAGTCGGCCAAGAAAGGAAAGAAGAGCTTCAAGAAGAAGTTCAAAGTCAATGCAAAGACCGGCAACATCAAGGTGAAGAAAGGCCTGAAAAAAGGAACCTATAAAGTGAAGATCCAGGTCAAAGATGCGGGAAATACCAATTACAAGGCATCCGCTTGGAAGACCGTCACGGTTAAGGTCCGGGTAAAGTAGGAGCAAGAATTAAAAATTATCAGAAACACCAACAAAACCTCTTGACAAATGCTGTTCGTTCGAGGTAATGTAGATTTCGTTGAGATAGAGGATGCGCTGGGCCATCAGTAGCAATGCAGTGCCATGCAGGGCAGGCATATGTGAAAGGGGCAGGCGCCGAAGTGAAGGCCTTTCTGCATAGAGGCTTTTGCTGGGAGGACGAAATAAGATTCGTTCGACTGTCGCAAAGAATACAATAATTTGCGGAGCGCTATCCTTGATAAAACCCTTGAACAAACAGTGCGGATCTTTGGGGTAGGCCCGAAGCTTTTGCATATTGTTTCACGCGGTTCAGGTGGGAGTTATTATCAGGTGGCTGGTCCGTTCCGGCCACCTTTTTTCGTGCATTTAAGCACGATGCCAAATCCACCGCCTCACATCTCAATAGCAACCAATACTGTTATTAAGATTCGCGCAGCAAAAGCACCTGCGCACAGGAGGTAAGAACATGTTGTTGTACGAGAACTTAGGAATCAACGGTGCCGGACATCTGACGATCGGAGGACTGGATACGGTGCGGCTGGTCGAAAAGTATGGCAATCCGCTCTACGTTATGGACGAAGAGCAGATTCGCAGAAACTGCAGAGTGTATACGGAAGCCATGGCAGAATATCTGCCGGAGGGGTCCCGGCCTCTCTATGCGGGCAAGGCCCTTTGCTTTAAGGGTCTCTATCCGATTATCGAATCAGAGGGGTTCAGCGCGGACGTGGTTTCCCCAGGGGAAATCTACACCGCCATCGCTGGAGGGTTTGATCCGACCAAACTCTATTACCATGGGACGGCGAAGACCGATTGGGATATTCGTTATGCCATTGAGAACAAGGTGGGATACTTTATCGTAGATAACTACAATGAGCTGGAAGCATTGGACTGGATTGCCGGTGAAGCGGGTATCATTCAGGATATCCTGCTGCGCATTACCGTCGGAATCGATCCCCACACCCAGGAGAAGATCAACACGGGAAGAATCGACTCTCAGTTTGGAATCGCTGTCGATACGGGACAGGCGGCAGAATTTGTCCGTCGTTCCAGAGAACTGCAGAATGTGAAACTTCGCGGATACCACAGTCATATCGGTTCACAGATTTTTGAAACAGAGCCTTTTGTGAATCAGGTGGACAAGCTGATGGAGTTCGCGGTGGATATGCGCGAAAAGTATGATTTTACAGCGGAAATATTCAATTTGGGCGGCGGTTTCGGCGTGCAGTACACGGAAAAGGATCCAAAGATCAGCATTCGGGAGAACATCCGCCTGATTGGCGAGCATTTGGAGGAGAGCTGCGCGAAACACGATTTCCCGATTCCGAAGATTTTGCTGGAACCGGGCAGAAGCATTGCGGCCACAGCGGGAATCACCCTTTACAAGACAACGGGCGTCAAGGAAATCGATGGGTATTTGAATTATGTGACCGTCGATGGCGGAATGACCGACAACATCCGCTTCGCCCTGTATAAATCGGACTACACCATGGTCAATGCGTCACGCATGAAGGAGGACGCGGCGTATCTGTGTACCGTCGCAGGGCGCTGCTGCGAAAGCGGCGATCGCATTGCGGAGAACATTTACCTGCAAAAGCCAACGCGCGGGGACATCATTGCCGTACTTGGAACGGGAGCTTACAACTACTCCATGGCATCCAACTACAACCGGGTTCCAAAGCCTGCCATGGTTATGGTCAATGGATACGAATCCCGTCTGGTCATCCGTGCCCAGACATTTGAAGATATGATTGCCTGCGAGCTGTGATGCGGGCGACGATAGGGAGAAACGAAAGAGGAAATCATCTTTTGTTAGACTGAATCCAGATTCCGTGCTTTTCGGCTTCGCGGATGAGCTCGTCCCGGAAATCCGGATGGGCGATGGAAATCAACAGTTCCGCCCGTTCCCAGGTGCTGCGGCCGACCAGGTTGACCATGCCGTATTCCGTTACCATGTAGTAGGCCTGGCTGCGGGGATCCGTTACAATATCACCATTAAATGTAGGAACGATTCGTGATCGGATCGTTCCGTCTTTTTGTCGGTAGGTCGACGTCATGCACAGAAAGGCTTTGCCGCCTCTGGACATAGCGGCTCCGGTGAGATAATCCAGCTGACCGCCCGTACCGCTGATTTGACGCATGCCGGCGCTTTCGGCGTTGACCTGACCGTAAAGGTCTACGGCAATGCAGTTGTTGATGGAAATCATATGATCGATTTTACCGATTGTCTCCGGCGCGTTGACGATTTCCAGCGGCATGAAGGCGACCCCTGGATTTTCATCGACGAATTCATAGACTTTTTCGGTTCCAAAAGCCATGCCGGTCACGCCAAGACCGGGCAGATAGCTCTTTTTGGCGTTGGTCAGTTTCCCGGCTTCGGTAAGGGCCACATAGGCGTCGGAGCAGAGTTCCGTGTGCATGCCCAGATCTTTCAGGTCTGACTCAGCAAGCATGCTGCCCAGGACATTGGGCATTCCGCCGATTCCGAACTGCAGCGTCGCGCCATTCGGAATCATGGTCATGAGTTCGTTTGCCACCGCGCGGTCTTCTTCTGTCGCAGGATGCATCGGGACCTGCGGAAGCGGGCCGTGTTCTCCTTCGACGATCTTGTCCACTTCAGAAATATGAATGGTCTGTCCATAGCCGCCGCAAACCTTTGGCAGACGCTCGTTGACTTCCAGAATGACCACATCCGCCGTATCCAGAATGCCCTTTGCAACGCCAGAAGCAACCGAAAGGTTAAAGTACCCGTGCCGGTCCATAGGCGCTGCCGCACACATGGCTACGTTTACGGTCAGAAAATGACGGTAGTATGGAACCAGGTTCCGGAAAATCATCGGAATAAAATTGCAAAGGCCCTGGTCACAGAGCTTTCTTTCGTAGGCGGAACAGTGCCAGCTGTTGTAGATGAAATGCTCCCGGAGAGGGTCCGATTCCACGACTTTGATGGGGTTGAGAATGAGGTTGCCCCGGATTTTCACATCCCGCAGTTCTTCCTTTCGCTTCGCCAAAGCCTCATCCAAAAGCTCCGGAAAGGAAAGATTCGTGCCGTAGTCGACCCAGTCGCCGCTTTTGACAATTTTTACAGCCTCGTCCGCTGTGCAAAGTTTGCTTTTGTATTCTGCCAAATAATCCATGTTCCACCTGCTTTGCTACGTTGATTCTCGTCTTCTTCCTCACTAGATTATAATAAAACCGGCCATAATTATCAATGATCTGGCATCTCTGACGACCACCGGATCCATCATGATTCTGTGTCTTGGGATCAATCTGATTTGAGGAAAAGAAATCCGGGTCGCAAATATGCTGCCCATGGTTCTCATTGGGGTTCTGCTGTCCTACGTGCCAGGCTTCCACTAATGTCTGTCGAATGATTCGATAGGGCTTGCCCGCGGACGCTTCGAAGTTATAGAATAGATACGTAGAATTCGGATGTAGAATTCGGATAGAGAATTTCGGGCAGAGAACAGAATCTTCCATGGAAGGAGTAGCATGAAATGATCAAGACAGATATATTACAGGTAAACGGGAAACCCGTGCAGGGCGTTTGCATTACTGCGCCGGGAGGCGAGGGCCATCCAAACATGCTGGTACTCGTAGCAGACAAAGGCTATGTTATGTGTGGCTATCTCAATCAGGATGCGGCAGCACAATTTGGTGATGCGGCCTGTGTGGTAGGTGGCAGTTCTTTTGAGGAATTATTGGCAAATCCCGTTAAGGCGGTTCTTCCGGAGGCGGAGAAACTGGGAATCCAAGTTGGTATGACCGGCAAACAGGCCTGTGAGATTTTGAACGGATAATGGATGTATTGATACAAGCAATTGGATTTGCCGGTGTTTTCTTCTTTATTATTTCATATCAGATCAAGTCGAATAAAATGCTGTTCCTCATGCAACTTTTGGGAACAGCTATGTTTTGTTGCCAGTTTTTCCTGTTGGGAGCATACAGTGGGGCCGTCAATTTGATTGGCATTATCGTCAGAAACGCCCTTCTTATGAAATACAGGGAGTGGAAATGGGTGCGCTATAAACGCACCGAAATTATCTTTTTGGCTATTTTCACGGCGGCGTTTCTCTGGACTTGGCAAGGCCCGATCAGTCTGCTGCCTTTTGCGGCGGTCGTTGCGACGACCATTGCCTACTGGACGGACAATGCCCAAAAGATCCGCCTTGGAAATCTGGTTTGCGGCTCGCCATGCTGGCTCGCCTACGATGCGATCATCGGTTCTTGGGGCGGTGTGCTCAATGAAGCCATTACTCTGGGTTCGATCCTCGTTTCCATATGGCGCTATGGGTGGAAATCCATGGGCGATTCTAATTCCGGATTTTGATTTGACATACGAACCTTTGAAACGATATTTTGCGAAAAAAATAATGGGTTGCGTCATACCTTCGTATTACGCAACCCATTATCTGTCTACTTGTAAAACCCTCACTTCTTGCCACCTCACTTTCTGCGGCTTATTTTGTCGTTCCCGGGCTTCCATTCTCCCCCGGTGACCCTTCCACGAATCCAAGCCACCTTACGCTCCGTACAATTCTCTTAATGTGCTTCGCCAATTCTACGATTCTATGCTGGTTCCGTACTTTCGATCCCTTGCAATGTGCTTCGCCAATTCTACGATTCTATGCTGGTTCCGTACTTCCGATCCCTTGCAATGTGCTTCGCCAATTCTACGATTCTATGCTGGTTCCGTACTTCCGATCCTGCAATGTGCTTCGCCAATTCTACGATTCTGCGTTGGTTCCGTACTTCCGATCCTGCATCTGCGCTTTACCAATTCTACAATTCTACGTTGGTCGCGCTCTCGAGATTGTACATCCTGTTTTGGCGCTTTGCCAATTCTACGATTCTGCGTTGGCATATGATTCTTCTGTTCGCTTTACCAATTCTCCAATTCTACGTCGGCTTGCTCACAGGTCATTTTTCAAAGCCCTTAGAAGTCTGATAATTCTGACTTCCTTTTGACATCTTTAAGATACTCCCATTTCAGAAATACGTCAATGGGTTTGGGATATGTATTTTGTTGTTTTTATGTATAAGAAATACAACAAAATACAATAGCCTCATCTCCCTTGGCTGTTGGGTTTCTCATTCAAACGGATCCGTCGTTCAGGCGATTATAACATCTTGCATGAGCCGATCGGAGTCCTTGCGTGTAATCTTCGCGCAAAAGTCTTTTTGTTTTCCCGACATGGTGGCATAATGGAATGGCGGAGGATTTATGAGCGAAAAAAATAGAATTCAGTTATCGGATCATTTTACATATCGAAAGTTATCGGCCTTTGTATTACCTACGATTGCCAATATGATATTTCTATCCATCTATGGAATCGTGGATGGGCTTTTCATATCAAATTTTGTCGGAAAGATTGCCTTTGCGTCTGTCAATGTTACGTTCCCGATATTCTCCGTGCTCGGCGTCTTTGGACTGATGATGGGAACCGGTGGATCGGCGATCATCGGGAAGAAACTAGGAGAAAAGGAACCAGAAAAGGCCAACGGATATTTCTCATTCTTTGTCTATATGTGCATCGGGGTCGGGATCATTATGGCCGTGATTGGTATCTTTGCCCTGCGACCGGTCATTAGCCTGCTTGGCGTCGAGGAGCAGATGATCCATTACTGCATGGTCTACGGGACGATTGGGATGATTACCCTGCCATGCTACATGCTCCAGCATCTGTTTCAGATATTGTTCGTTACAGCCGAAAAGCCGCGGCTTGGATTTTGGATCACCGTCATGACAGGTGTGATCAATATCGTGCTG
>CADBJW010000031.1 GCA_902795135.1 uncultured Eubacteriales bacterium | reverse complement strand
AACCTCGCGATTTGAACCTTGGGAGTCGCTTTGGGGTTCGTCGTTGGCTACGCCCCTTGTGGACTTTCACCACAGATTGACGGCATGCCCGTCATACCAATAAAAAAGGGCTGTTGAGTGCAACAGCCCTTATTTTATTTCTTCAAGAATGTGCCGAAGAGTCCTCTGGCCAGCTGGGCGCCAACGTTTCCGCCCAGGGTCTTGCCAAACTTACCAAAGTTGGACCCAACCGCTTTGCCTAGTTCGCGGCCTACCGTACCGGCCATGGTATTTCCGACTTGGTTGGCAGCCTTTCTTCTCTTGGCCGCTTCCCGTTCTTCGGCTTTGGCTTCTGCCTTGGCCTTTTTCTCAGCTTCCTTCTCGGCTGCCTTGGCTTCTTTGGCGGCAGCTGCTTCTGCGGCTGCGGCCGCAGCGGCTTCCTCCGCTTCCTTGGCATCTGCAATGCCTTTGCGCTGCAGGAACTCGAAGGCTGAATCCGGATCTACGGCATTGGCGTACTTGCTGTAAAGAATGCTGCCTTTGATTTTCGCATCTCGCTCTGCATCGCTTGCGGCACCCATAAAGGTTCTTGGTGGAAGCACGTAGGACTTTTGTACGATTCCAGGAATGCCGTCCTGACCCAAAAATGAAATGACCGCTTCACCGGTTCCCAGATTCAGAATCGTGTCATAGGTATCGAAGTCCGGATTCTCGCGGAACGCATCGGCGGCCGCGCGAACCATCTTCTGATCTGCCGGGGTAAAAGCACGCAGGCCATGCTGCACTTTGTTTCCCAGCTGGGCGATTACGCTGTCCGGAATGTCCTTCGGATTCTGGGTGCAGAAATAAACGCCTACGCCCTTGGAACGAATCAGCTTGACGACCTGTTCGATTTTCTCCAGCAAAGCCTTTGAGATATCCGAAAACAGCAGGTGCGCTTCGTCAAAGAAGAAGATCATCTTCGGTTTATCCAGGTCTCCCACTTCCGGAAGGGTCTCAAACAATTCGGAAAGCATCCACAGTAAGAACGTGGAATACAGCTTGCTGTCATTGATCAGACTGGAGCTGTCCAGAATGTTGATGACGCCTTTGCCGTTATCCTGGGCCAACCAATCGATAATGTTCAGCGCCGGCTCTCCGAAGAACTGATCGCCTCCGGCCGTTTCCAGAGAAACGATAGCCCGGGTAATGACGCCGACGGATGCGCTGCTGATTTTGCCGTAATCTGCCTGAAAATCCGCTGCGTGTTCATCCACGTAGTTCAGCAGCGCCTTCAGGTCTTTCGTATCAATCAGCAAGAGCTGCTGGTCATCCGCAATCTTAAAGACAACAGACAGAATATCACTCTGCAGGTCGTTCAGTCCCAAAATTCTGGCGAGAAGCAGCGGCCCCATTTCAGAAACGGTGGTCCGCAGCTGGATCCCTTTCTGCCCGAAAATATCCCATAGAGCCACTGGATATCCCTGATACTGGAATCCCTGCTCTGCCAGCCCAAAGCGTTCGATCCGCTTCTGCATATCTTCGCTGTCGACACCCGGACTCATCATACCGGCAATGTCTCCCTTGACATCCGCCATAAATACAGGAATTCCCATATCACTGAAGGTTTCTGCCATGACTTTCAACGTAACCGTTTTACCGGTTCCCGTTGCACCGGCAATCAATCCATGCCGATTGGCCATCTTAGGTTCCATATAAACGGGTTCACCCGCATCATTGTTCGCTAACCAGATTTTTTCTTCTCGTAACATATCCTTCTCCTTTTTTCTTTGCAAAGGCTTCGATTATGGCTCGCAAAGGCCACATGGATCATATCCCTGCCGAATCAGCTCATCTCTCGTCGCAGTAACTTCTTCTTTGTTCCAGTCGGATATATCGGCTACGCCGCTACAGCTTGGATAGTGAAATTTCATGGAATTGGTATTGAGCACGTAAGCCCGCTTATCCCCTGGTTTTTTCGCTTCGCCCGACGCCGCTGAAACATCGACCACACCGGTTTTGTAATCGATGACCGCACCGTCACTTCTCACATTGTAACAATATACGTTAAAGCAAAGGCCGTGGCCTTTGTCCTCCACGGATTCGGCTTCCATCTGCACGCCGCGTGCAATCTGCTCCTTGCCATAAAAGACCGGTGTAACGCGGTACAGCACGTGCTGGTCCGGATGGTGTTCCAGATACTCTGCCGTTTCGATTTCCTTCACCCGCATAGCGTTGTAGTTGCAGTCATGGGTTCCGGTAATGAGGTTTTGCGGATTGGCATTTTCGCCGGAAAGAGACCATGCGATCAAATGCATGCGTTCCCATTCCATCCCGCTGTGCCAACCGCTTGGATGCACCTCACTGATGTCACCGCGGCTTTCCTGGCTCTGATCCGGCATCGTGTCATAGGATAAGGATGCCTGGGCTGCTGTGCAACGGCCGCTTTGATCCAGGTCCCCAAAGAATTCGTAAGATTCATGGGCTTCACGGAGTTCCTCATCGGTAAAGGTTGGTTGATTGCCGTTTATTGCAATGCAGATTTCACCATCGTAAGGCGGTATATTGTCTAACGTAACCGCTGCGCTGTCATCGGACTGATCCACTTCGGCCGTTTCTTCCGAAGATCCGCAAGCGCCCAGGATCATGCCCAGTGCCAGGACTAAAACCATCGCCAAATATGTCAGTTTTCTCATGAATTCTTCTCCGGCCTATTTGATGTATTCTGCAAAAATCTCCTTGGAAGGTTCCAGATAGCCAAGGGTTCCATCCTTTTCGATCAGGGCCTGAACGGCTTTTGATTTCTTCGATGCCGATGCCTTCTTGAGCTTGTCCATGGCGGCTGCCTTTGCACTGTCGTCTCCGAACTCCCGGAACTCGAGAATTCCCTTTTCGCGGGCCAGTTCTACGAGCTTCTGTCCTTTTTCGCTTCGAACGATCAGCTGGTTCCAGCCCTTGTCCGTATCCCAGCCCTCACTGCTTCTGGCACCGCCAACGGACAGATCCGCGAATTCCGCAGTCATATCGTAGCAGTAATTGCAGTTTTCTCTCACGAGAGGGAGCACGTCGTCCAGGTCGACCTGACGGTCGTCCAGATCCATACGGTGGAATTTGCTCGGAAGGATGTCCGCATGTCCGGCATCCCCAAAGGCTTCCATGCCCTTCCAGTCCAGTCCCCAGCCGCAGAACAGGCCAAAGACCATACCGATATTGTCTGCGTTGTTGTCGTTATCCTCAAACGGCTTCGCCATCATCTTGTATGCGGAAAGCGTTTTGCACGGGGTGCCGACAACACCGATTTTCTTGTATTCGTTTTCCTTGAGTGCTTCATTCAGAACCGCCATGGTCGGAGGAATCTGGAAGCTGCTCCCGCTGCATGCTCTCACATCTGCAGGATCTGTGATCAGCTGACCTTCCGGGTCCAGGGTTCCTTCTGCCTTGCTGAGAACAGCCGCGTCGATGAAGCCTTCTGCCAGCGCCAATTCTACCAGTGCGGTCATAGTGCCGCCATGCTGTGCTTTTGCACGGATCTGTGGATCGGCTGCTCGGGTCAGATACAGTCCCTTTACAGGTCCCAGCTCTGAAGTGATGTCCTTTTCTTCAAAGAATTTCTTCATGAGGCTGTCCAGATCCGCCGGCATCCTTGGACAGAAATACTTACATCTTCCTTCTGCCCGGTCGCATTCATAGTCGACAAAGGTACGGCCTTCATAGGATTTCCAGTAAGGACACATGCCCTGACAGGCTCCGCAATTTGTGCAGAGATTTGTTTTTACTACTTTTCTTTCCAGTTCTAATATACTTAACATTGCACCAGCCTCCTTATGTCAAAACGATCAGGAGTCCGTGAATTCTAATATCCATGCATTCCACTCCTTCAGGAACGTATGTCTCGAGGGTCGCACCCAGTTTACACATCCGATCTTCGAACAGATACTGGTAGCCACCTTTTTTTTCTTTAATAAAGCCTTCTTCGATGAGCATGGCTGTAATTTCCTTAAACGTCTTATCAACAGGAACGTCCATTTCAAAAAAGGTTTTATACAGAGGGTGTGCAAATCTGACTTTTTGTGTTTTTGCCATTACTTCCCCCTCCTTTCGTTGATGAACTCGTATCCGGTCATGAATACGTTTTTGTTCATATCCAGTACTTTACCCTTGAAATTCTGCTCCAGGGCTTTGTAGAATTCCTCCGGTTCAATCGGCATTTCATCCATGGCTGCCAGTGCTCCCATCATAATGATGTTGGCAACTTTCGCATTGCCGGCTTCCATGGCCATTTCGGTTGCCGGAAGCGGATAACTTTCTGCACAGCGGTCTTTGATTTCCGCATCGATGTCTTCCAGTGCCGGATATTCGTCTTCTCCGATGAGAACGCCAAGAGGATAAGCCGGTCTCGTATCGTAAATGACTTTCGTATTTTTATTTCCATATACTCTCAGAATCCGGAGCGCCTCTACCGGTTCAAAAGCAACGACAATGTCTGCCTGCCCGTGCGGAATCAAAACGCCTCGTTCCCGTTCATCGGAAACACGCAGGTGACTCATAACGGAACCTCCACGCTGTGAGGCGCCATAAGTTTCACCAACGCTTACTTTGTATCCTTTTTCTACGAGGGCAGAGCCCATCAGTCCGGATGCCAGGATGTTACCCTGTCCACCGATACCGCAGATTACTACGTTCGTGTTCATTATTTGCTGCCTCCTTTCCCTTCCGCGTCTTCCGGTTCTTCCACCTGAATCGCTCCTGCAGGACAGATTTTCGCGCAAACACCACAGCCTACGCAAACGACTTCATCGATTGCAGCGCAGTTCTTTTCGAAGTCCCATATGTTGCCCGGACATCCCCAGACACGGCTGCAATATCTGTCGCAACCGCAGTTTTCACCGCGGCACTTGTCCGTATCGACCCAGACTTTTTTCTTCGCTCTGGTCTTTGCGGCCAACGTCGCACATGGCTGCTGCAGGATGAGGACTTTCAGGCCCTTTGTGCGGATCAGATCCGTAATCAGCTGTGTCGTTTCTTCGACATCAAACGGATCGGCGGTCCAGACTCTGCACCCCAGTGATTCGCAAAGGGCCTTGATCGAGATCTTCTCGGTCTCATGACCCATGGCCGTTTCCCCGGTTCCAGGATGCGGCTGGAATCCTGTCATGGCCGTCGCTGAGTTGTCAAGCACAATATGCAGGATGTTGGCGTCATTCATCTTCGCATTGATCAGGCCCGGTACGACTGTATGGAAGAAGGTAGAGTCTCCGCAAAGGCTTACGACCGGTTGGTTAAAGCCATAGTTGGTAAGCTGTCCCAAGCCTTCTGCCGCACTGATTCCTGAACCCATGCAGCTCATGAAGTGGTACCCGTACTGACCAGCTCTCTGACCGGCCATGGTGTAGCAACCGATGTCGCCCATTACAACACCGTGGTTTCCTTCTCTTCGCAGAGCCTGCTTCAGAATGAAGAAAGAAGCTCTGTGCGGACAACCTGCACAGAAGGTCAGTTCTCTTTCCGGAATGGTCAGGCCCTCCGCTGCTGGGCAGCCTTCGCCGCCGCAGACGGCGTCGGAAGCTTTTGCATCCTGAATGCCTACAAACTCTTTCAGAGCCTTTGTGACGACTTCCGGATTCAGCTCGCCTACCTGCGGAATGATGTCGTTTCTTCCGTAGATTTCAATATTTACTTTATTCTTGCCAGCAATTGCCGCAATGTGTTCTTCAAGGAACGGATCGACTTCTTCGACGACGAGAACTTTCTCTGCGTCCTTCAGTCTCTCGAGAATCAGTTTCTCAGGCAAAGGCCAGAGAGTTCCCAGACTCAATACGCCAACTTCGCCTTCGATGCCGATGTCTTCAATGGCATCCAGCGTGTATTTCATTCCGGTTCCGCCGGTAATGATCAGTTTCTTCGCCTTGTCCAAACCGTTGTAGTGATTGAACTCGCTCTTCTCAAAGGCCTCACGCGCCCACTCCAGCTTTTCGAGGAGGAATCCGTGCAGCCAATTGATGCCGACCATCCGGTCCCATTCACCGATTGGCGTAAACGGCCGCTTCTCCGGCAGTTCGCCCAGTTCAACACCGCCTCTGCCGTGGCAGATTCTAGTCGTGACTCTGACCAGAACCATCTGTTCCAACTCTTCGGACAGCTGCAATGCGTAAGGAATCATGTCTTTGGTTTCCTGTACGCTGGCAGGTTCCAGCATCGGGATATTCGCTGAGATTGCCAGATGTCTGGAGTCAAATTCATTGGTACTCGAATGAGAGTCAGGGTCGTCAGAACTGATAATAACCAGTCCGCCTTTTATGCCGCCCAGTGCGCCGCAATGAATCGCGTCACTCTGCACGAGCAAACCGTTTTGTTTTACGATACAAATGGATCTGCCATTTGCAAATGACGCGCCCATACAGGATTGCAGAGCGGTCGTCTCATTGGTAGACCATTCAGCCCGGAATCCCATATCTTCCGCGATATGTCCAAGCATACCCAGTACCTGCGATGAAGGGGAACCTGGATAAGAAGAAGCAAAATGTATGCCTCCTTCCAGGGCACCTCGAACGATGGCCTCGTTACCTTGCATCAGGTAGGTCTTGCCTGGTTCGTTTTTCGTTGTCATCCATTCCACTTAATTTCACTTCCTTTTCAAGTTATTTAACAAAGAAATTATAGCACTTCAGTGCATTGCTGAAAAGAAAAAATAGCGACTGCCCAGTATTGCATGAAACCATTTTTCTGACTATAATGAGGGCATAAAAGCAACTTATTCCAATATTTGAGATTCAAAGGAGAACAACATGAACTTATTAGATATGCTTGGCCAGACCATGATGTCACAATCATCGGTAAACGCTCTGGCGGAACAGACCGGCGAAAAGCCATCCCAGATTCAAAATCTTATCGGAGCGGCTTTGCCGATCCTGCTTCAGGCGATGACTTCCAACGCTTCCTCAAAGGACGGCGCAAGTTCTTTGGCAGAAGCTCTGACACAGCACAAAGAAACAGGTGCTGTTGAAAAACAGATTGCAAAATCCGATCAGGCCGATGGAGAAAAAATCCTTGGCCACATTCTTGGCGGCAACCAGGAACAGGTAATGGGCGCCCTCTCCAAAAAATCCGGAATCAGCACCGGTTCTGTTATAAAGATTCTGGCGCTCCTGGCTCCGATCATTCTCAGCAGCCTGCGTGAAGCAACCAACCACGCCAGTTCCAATGCAACTGCAAACGCAAACGGCGGTTTCGATCTCAGCGATGGTCTGGATCTTGGCGATGTCTTCAGCCTCTTTGGCGGAGCAGCTAAACCGCAGCAGCAAAGCGGCGGATTCGGTCTGGACCTGCTCGGCTCACTGCTTGGCGGAAACAGCAAACCACAGCAGAGCGGATTTGACGGGTCTGATCTGATCAGCGCGCTTTTGTCCGTCATGAAATAACGACCTGTGCTGAGGCCGCGTCAGGGCCCTCGTCACAGAAAGTTATCAATGCTCATTCTCAGAGAACAGAACCCCGTGCAAACTCACCTTTCGGTTCGAACCATGCACGGGGTTTTTCTGTTCTCTTCGTCCCTGAATCCCGAATAACTCGTCAAAAACCCCACCGACTACCCGTTATTTCTCTCTTTTCGCGCGCTTCTGCGGCGGTCCAGCTCGCTGAGAATCTTCTTTCTCAGGCGGATATCATCCGGAACGATTTCAACCAGTTCATCGTCATCGATAAACTCCAAAGCTTCTTCCAAAGTGAATACCCTTGCCGGTGAAAGCTTGATGTTTTCATCGCTTCCGGCGGCACGCATATTCGTAGCCTTTTTGGCCTTGCATGGATTGACCACCATGTCGTCTCCACGGGAATTCATGCCCACGATCATGCCTTCGTAGACTTTGGTGCCCGGTTCCACAAACATCTGCACGCGCTCTGCAATGTTAAAGATCGCATATGGCGTCGTAACTCCCATCTCCTGTGCAATGGCAACGCCATTGGTTCTGCCTGGAATCTCACCGGTAAACACATCAAACCGGTCAAAACGGCAAACCATGGTGCCCTCGCCGTGAGTATCGTTGATAAACTCACTTCGATATCCTAAGAGTCCTCTGGTTGGAACCAGATATTCCAGTCTCGTGTATCCATTTTCGCTCTTCATTTCCCGCATCATGCCTTTGCGCAGATTGAGCTTGCTGATGACGGTTCCGGAATATACATCCGGCACACTAATCACAACTTCTTCAATCGGTTCCAGGGTCCGGCCCGTCTCGTCTTTGCGCATAATGACTTCCGGCTTGGAAACGGCCAGCTCATATCCTTCCCGGCGCATATTCTCAATGAGAATGGAAAGATGCAGTTCTCCCCTGCCGCTGACTTTGAAGCTGTCGGTGGATTCCGTTTCCTCAACCCGCAGTCCAACGTTGACTTCCAGTTCTTTGTTTAAGCGCTCGCGAATGTGGCGCGATGTAACGAACTTACCAACCTTGCCGGCAAATGGTGACTTGTTGACCATAAAATACATGGAAAGGGTCGGTTCCTCAATGCTGATCATCGGCAGCGGATCCTCTTTTCCCTCTTCGCAGATCGTCTCACCGATGCTGATGTCTGAAATACCGGAAACCACAACGATATCACCGGCGGAGGCTTCTTCCACGCTTACCCGTCTCAGGCCTCTGTACACAAACACCTGATTGATCTTACGCTTTTCCACGCTGCCGCCTTCCTTGACCACCGAAACCTGACTGGCCTCCCGAATGGTGCCCTTTGTAATTCTGCCGATTCCCAGTCTGCCAATGTAATCGTCGTAAGCCAGCGCAGAGATCTGAAGCTGCAAAGGCTCCTCAGCCAGTTCCTGCGGATACGGCTTACAGTGTTCGATAATCGTCTCAAACAAAGGCGTAATGTCCAGTCCATTCATGCCTTTGGCGCTTTTTTTGATTTTCATCGGCTGGCCGTCATTATCCATCTGACCGGCTCCGCTCTCTACGCTAAGGCCTTTGACATCTTCCGGATCCCGTACGACAATGCCCTGGCGCGCGATGCCGTAGAGAATCGGGAAATCCAGCTGCTCATCACTGGCTTCCAGATCCATAAACAGTTCGTAAACTTCATCGACGACTTCATCGATCCGTGCGTCTTTTTTATCGATCTTATTGATCAGAAGGATCGGCACGATGCCCTGCTCGAGGGATTTCTTGAGAACGAACCGGGTCTGTGGCATCGGGCCTTCACTGGAGTCTACCAGCAAAATCACCGTGTCGACGGTTTTCATAATACGTTCTACTTCCGATGAGAAATCCGCGTGTCCCGGCGTATCCACAATATTGATTTTCGTATCTCCGTGCATGACGGAACAGTTCTTGGAATAAATCGTAATTCCCCGTTCCCGCTCTATATCATCACTGTCCATGACGCAATCGACAACTTGCTGGTTTTCCCGGAAAACTCCGCTCTGGTTCAAGAAAGCGTCAACCAGCGTAGACTTACCTGCATCAACGTGTGCAATCACTGCAATATTAATAATCTTCTGTTCATTCGACATGAAACGTCTTCTCCTTTCTTCGTGCAACACATAGTACAGTATACTCTTTTTTCACAGAAAAGTAATCCCCTAAATAAGACAATTAAAAATCCCGGATTCACGAGATCAGCGTGGCTCCGGGATTGAGTCATACCTTTGCGTTTGAAGCTGCAGTGAAACCGTTTAATGTTCCTCTGGATTGTGTCCTTCAAGAATAACGACCACATCCGCTTTATTACCAGTATCTGCTGCAAACTGTTCGCAAACCGGCTTCAGGATGCTTTTGCATCGAATCTCTGCCTTTTGTGGTTCGATGCCGTTAATCTCTTCTTCTGTCATGGCATAGTATTGCACGGTAACCTCTGCTTTATTGTCCTCGGTATACTGAACACTGGCTTTTGCGTCAGGACTCAGAATACCGAGCTGAACATCGGCATTTTGCCGCAACGTCGGCTGATCTTTCATGTAGTCCTCAAGATTCTGCCCTTGCAAGGTCCCGCATCCGGCAAATAGGAACAGTCCCATCACACACAGGATTGTCAGAGATAGTATTGTCGATAGTTTTTTCTTCATGTTTTTTCCTCCTAATTCTCTATGACCAATATCCGCCGAACAGTACCAGCAGATAAATGGTTGCCAAGACGATTGAAAGCAGCATCAAAGGCAATCCGATTTTTAAGTAATCTATGAAGGTAATTGGATAGCCTCTTCGGTTTGCTATACCGGTGAGTACAACGTTCGCCGACGCTCCGATAATCGTTCCATTTCCTCCAAAGCATGCGCCGATGGATACCGCCCACCAAAGTGGCCATACATCGATTCCCTCCGCCGACATGGTCTGTATCAATGGAATGAGCGTCGCAACAAACGGAATATTATCTAAAACAGCAGAGCATAAAGCGGATACCCAAAGAATGACAATCATAAGCACAACATAATGGGACCCGGTAGCTCCCATCATCGCTTCCGCCATCATGTGGATAATCCCCACCTTCTCCAATCCTCCTACCACAATGAACAGGAATGCGAAGAATACAATGGTCGGCCATTCCACATCATGAACGGTTTCCTCCACGTCCTGCTTTCCAATCAAAATCATAAGAGCCGCGCAGGAAAGTGCAATGATACTTGTCTTAAAACCCAACGTATCATGCATGATAAATGCAAAAGCAACCAAGCAGATCATCACGACGCTCTTGATGAAGAGCACTTGGTCTCTGATTTCGGACTTTTCATCCATTTGCATGATCAGTTCCATCTTTTCCGGTGCAACGGATAAGCCTTTTTTGTATATAAACCTGAACGTGATAATGGATGCAATCATAACGATAATCACGATTGGTCCATCGTAAATGCAAAATTGGAGGAAAGAGATATCCGCTGCGCTGCCGAGCATAATATTCGGCGGATCTCCAATCAACGTTGACGTTCCTCCTACATTCGACGAAATGATCTGTGTCAATAGATAGGGCACTGGGTTAAGTTCCAGCGTTTTGCAGATGCTAAACGTCATAGGCCCAATCAATAGTACGGTTGTCACATTGTCGAGAAATGCAGACAACAATGCCGTGATGATCATGAAGTAGATCATAATCTTCCACGGATTCCCCTTTGCGATTTTTGCCGCCTTCACGGCGAGGAATTCGAATATCCCGGAATTTTTCACAACAGCAACGAACATCATCATGCCGATGAGAACTCCGATCGTGTTGAAATCAATGAATCCCAGCGCCTCTGAAGGGCTCAGGATCCCGATCAGTACCAGCAGCATTGCGCCAATCAGGGCACAAGCTGCTCGATGCAGTTTTTCTGATACAATTACAGCTATTACAGCTACAAATATGGCAAGAGCCACTATTTGAGAAGCAGTCATTTGTCACGTATAATCCAATTATCCTCTTCTAGAGGGATTGGATCTTCCTTTCTCCCAACTTAGTTGGGTTAATCGAAAATCTAATATATACTTCCTTTATGC
>CADBJW010000030.1 GCA_902795135.1 uncultured Eubacteriales bacterium | reverse complement strand
ACCTCACGGTTTGAACCTTGGGAGTCGCTATGGGGTTCGTCGTTGGCTACGCCCCGCGTGGACTTTCACCACAGATTGACGGCATGCCCGTCATACACGAAAAGACCGCATCGGCGGATTATCGCGATGCGGTCTTTTCATAAAAGAGTTCAGTTGGGATAAAAACTATTGACAAACTTGTTTTTTCTTAACTCGGTTTTCCTAATTGGATGCGCCTAATTGGATGCGCCACCAGAAGTTTCGTCTTCGGAATCATTCTCCGGTTCTGCTTCCGACTGTATCACGCCGTCCTCGTCAACGGTTACCCCGTCAAAAGCTGCGTCTTCCAATTCCAGATCCGGATCCTCTGCCGGCGCACTGTAGCGTTTCCGCTTCTTCATGCTGTCGATGAGTGTCCGCATCTCCTTTTCTCCGAAGGTCAGCCCCTTTGACATTCTACTGTGTTGAGGATCCCATTCACGTATGTCATAACGTGCCGGCCCCTGATTCCAGCGAACTAAATTAATTTCTTTCGTCCACCCGGTTGAATACGTCGAGAGCACTCCGATCTTTTCGACGATTTCAAAACTGACTTCATTATCATCGTGATTCATAGGCATATATGTATCTCCTTTCCGCGCATGGATACTTATAGTTACACTCATCTCCACGCGCAATACCTCTTTCGGAAGATATTCTATCAAAATTGGTAAAATATGTCAACCATTATTTTCCATTTCTATGATTTCCGCCAACAAAGGGTCGATGAGATCGGTTCTTCGGAGTGGTCCTTCTGCACCGTGCTTTGTGGCGGCACATATTTCTGCATTTTAGAAAAAATCTGAGCCGTCCACGGACGTTCCCCCTATGCAAACGCAAAACCCAAGTTGCCTTTATGAAATGATACGGTGTATCCTCGTGGACAAAACTCATGAACGCAGAAAAAAGCTCGAACATAAAAAAGACCCTTGCAGCAGATTTTCTCTGCTGCAGGGCCCAACATTGATCGCTTCCTATCGGCACAGGGTGATGTGTCTTGTTTTACTTACATTCCAGTAGCATGGTGTGATCCAGGTGTGGAAGCCACTGTAGTATGAATATGGCTGAAGCGTAACTTTGTATTTCGTGTTCTTCCCAAGTTTGAGCTTATAGCTGCTTCCTCCATCCCATGTACAACGCTTATATACTTTCCCGCTCTTTGCATAACGAACGGTTATAGTGTAGCTTGCGTACATTTTCTTTGTCCACATTCCAGTGATGGTTCCTTTGGACTGGGTGAACTTGATGCTCTGTCCGGTAATAAAGCCTTTGCCTGTTGTTACAGTGAATGTTTTCGTGTATTTTGAGTTACCGCTGATATTGCTGCATGTATTTGCGGCGCTCGCTGTCAGCGGCATCATCGCAAAGACTGCTACACACATTGCTATAATCAATACTTTAATCTTACTCTTCTTCATGATCGTGCTCCTTCTGTTTATTGTTCTTTCCCCTTCTTGAGTCAAGTGTAGCATCACGACCTTTCAAATGTTTCAAAAAAAACAGCCGACTTCCAGCAGTTCTTTTTACAAATTATTCGCAGACTCATGTTTTCATTGCACACCCCAAAATCTGAGTCTATAGACTCAGATTTCAAGGCAACAGCATTTTTCCCGAGTCTCATTCTTGTGAGAGCATCGATTCACCACTGTATGCCGCAATATTCCTCCCGAAAAATGTAACGAACGTGAAGACTGATTCACTTCGTTACAACATAACACTCTGCGTCAGTCCTGTATCTTTGGATGTGACTCAGATTTTTTGAACATCATCACAATTCTGAGTGTAGAGACTCAGATTATGGAAACATACACGAAAATCTGAGTCTCCTCTTGACATAGTTCCTGTATGCCTGCCATCCATCACACCTGGTGTTTGGACTGGCTGCGTTTTCTACTCCGCATCCAATGCCGCTTTGATGATTGGCGGCAGCTTCCGGCACTTCTCTTCGGAGATGGATGAGACCGCCACACGGATGCCCTTTGCCAGCGGCACCAGGAAGACGTCTTCTTTTTCCAGACGCTTGCTGTATTTGTCCGGATCATCGCACGGAACGCTGACGAAGAATCCCGCATCAAATGGGACGATCTCCAGACCGCACTCTGCCGCAGCCTCGCTAAAGGCCCGTCCACGCGCGATCAGCATGTTCCGGTAACCGGCCCGTTCTTCGTTGGTCATCCGGAGCAGTTCCGGATCGCTGTAGATTCTCGACAAAATCACCTGAGCGATTTTCGCGCTGTTGGACCAGGATCCTCTGGAAGAGAATTCGCAAACGCGTTTGAACTCGTCGGCGATTTCCTGGGTCTTTGCGACGCAAATCATAGCTCCGCACCGCGCGCCATAAAGGGCAAAGGTTTTGCTTAAGGAATATGCCACGATGCTGATTACATTCTCTGGCAGTTTGCTGAGCAACGGGAAGAACTCCCGGTACTCGTCTTCGTCGCCGGCGAAATCGATGTACGCCACATCGATCAGCAGTGCGATGGCTTTTCCGCTTTTCGCTTCCTCGCTTAAGATCTCAACGACTTTGCTCCAGTCTTCCAGGGTCAGAGAATAGCCCGTCGGATTGTGAGCCGGTGTATTGATGATCACGACCAGACTCTCCTGCTTTGCCAGCAGCTCCGCGGATTTTGCTGCAAAAGCTTCCGCATTGAAGGTGCCGCCCTCGGTAAACAGTTCATAGGTTGCCACGCTTCTGCCGATTTCTCCGGCAATGGTGTTGTACGGCGCCCAATGCCAATCGCTGGTCAGCACCTGATCTCCGGCGCTGGAATAATTGGAGATGACATTCCGTAGAGACCCGGTTCCGCCCGGTGTGGCAACGGCTTCCATGAATCCATCCGGAGCATGATTTCCAAAGGCCGCTTTCTTCACCGATTCCCGGAAGGTTGCGATGCCGCCAATGGGTGCGTATTCCGCATAATCCACCGGCTTCAGTTCCCGGTATACCTTATCCACGGATTCCAGAACAACGAGATTCCCCTCGTCATCCAGCAAGGAACCGATGGTTCCGTTGATCACATGATCAAACCCCTTTTCTGCAATGGCCGCTTTGGCGCGACTGCTGATTCCAAAAATCTTATCTTCCTGCGGGATTTTTCTCCCGTTCCCTCTGGCTAAAATAAATTCTCCCACGGTATTCTCCTCAATCCTATTGCGTTTTACAACGATCCTTCTTTATTACAACGATTCTCTTTACAACGATGCTTCTATTTATAACTATTTTTCCTAATAATAACTTTCACGTAATTGATATTCTTCCCTGTGCTGCTGAACTTCTCTTCGTATTCGGTCATGAAGTTCTTAGAGGCATAGGAACTGCCGTGAAGGTCCCGCGTCTGTTCCACGATTTCCAGCCGGCAGCCGGCGTGTTTGACATCTGAAGCCGCTTCAATCTCCTCCAGGGTAAACTCAAACAGTCCGTCGTTATCGGTTTTGATTTCGATAAATCCGCCGTCCCGAAGTGCCCATTGGCCAGGGATCGCTAAAGTTGAGATAGATTCCGGCAAGCTGCCCTTCCGCAAAGAAATCCGACATGTCATTGACGAACGTACAGGCAAATTTGAGATTCGGAAGTTCTCTCGCCTCCGCGGCCACGTCAATCTTATCATTGATCACTTGTTTCCCGCAAGCAGCCGCCGTCTTTTCCAAAGCGCGCAGTATCACGGTCTCCTGCCCTTCGATGGCAATGAAATCGTGTTCCGGTTCTGCCATAGCCTTTTGGATAATGAACTGGCCTTTCCCGCAGCCGATTTCAAGGAACAGGTCGCGCGCACCACGTTCACGTTCACGGGTGTAATCGCCACGTTCACGGATATCATCGCCATGTTCACAGGTGAAATCGCCACGTTCACGGGTATGCCGCCAAAGCAGTGCGCCCATGTCTGCGGCGACGGGTCCTGCACCATGTACTCTGCGCAGCGGGCAAGTCGTTCTTCCATGTCTTTTGCTTTGCGTTGTCTCATGCTGCCGCCCTCATATCAGAATTCGTTCCAGAATAATAATCGCTAAAAATACAGCCAGCAAAATGCTTCCGGCCAGATCCCGCTTGGCCAGTTTCATGGCATTCATTCGTGTCCGTTTGATTCCACTGCCATAGCACCGGGACTCCATGGCCATAGCCAGATCCTGGGCGATTCGAAATGCGCTGATGAACAAAGGCACCAGAATCGGAACCAAAGCTTTTGCACGGCGCATAATGTTGCCGCTTTCGAAATCCGCGCCCCGGGCCTGCTGTGCCTTAATGATTTTGTCCGTCTCCTCCAGCAAGGTCGGAATGAACCGCAGTGCGATGGTCATCATCATGGCCAGTTCGTGGGCGGGAAGTCCCAGTTTCTTAAAGGGTGAAAGCAACGCCTCAATGCCGTCGGTCAGCCCGATGGGGCGCGTCGTCAGCGTGAGCATGGAGGAGCCGATGATCAAAAGCACCAGCCGGATGCCCATGAAGGCCGCCATATGCAGTCCTTCCCGGGTGATATGGAACACCCAGAACTGGACCAGCACTTCACCCTTGATCATGAACATGTTCACGATGAGCGTAAAGGCAATGATGATAAAGACGGGCCGGAGTCCTTTGAGAATGAATTTCAAAGGCACTCTGGATATGGCGATGATCGCCGCCAAAGCGATAAAAGCAATGGCAAATCCCCAGAAATCCTGCACGACAAACAGCGCTACTATGTACAGCAGCGTTGCTATAATCTTGATCCTCGGATCCAGTCTGTGCACCCAGGAGTTGCCGGGGTAGTATTGTCCTAACGTAATATCTCTTATCATTGCCCGATTTGTAATCTATTTCTTAAGCGCCGCCATTTGATTTAAGCGCTGCGATTTGATCCGCAAGGCTGCTAAGATTCATACAATTCTGTTCGATCTTCATGCCGCGTTTCCGAAGTCTGGACACAAACTCCATGGAATCCGGAAGGGCCAGTCCCATCTGCTTCAGTTCCGCTTCTCTGGAAAAGACTTCCTCCGGCGTCCCGTTCATGGCCAGTTTGCCATGATCCATGACCAGCACTCTGGAAGACATTCTGGCGATGTCGTTCATGTTGTGGGAAACGAAGATGATGATGTTGCGTTCCGCTTCATGGATGGCGCTGACCATATCCAAAATATCCGCGTGGGCTTTTGGATTCAGCCCCGCCGTCGGTTCATCCAGAATCAGCACCTGGGGCTTCATGGCTATGACGCCTGCAATGGCCACCCGCCGTTTCTGGCCTCCTGAAAGCTCAAAGGGCGAGACATTTTTGATGCTCTCGTAATCCAATCCTACAAGCCCAATGGCTTCCCGGACTCTGGCATCGATTTCTTCTTCTGCAAGGCCCAGATTCTTCGGTCCAAAAGCCACATCTTCCGCAACGGTCTCTTCAAAAAGCTGGTATTCCGGATACTGGAACACCAAGCCGACCTTGCACCGGATTTCCCGCATGGAGGTTCCCGGCGCCGTCAGATCCGTCCCATCCACAATAATACTGCCGCTTTTGGGTTTGAGCAGTCCGTTTAAGTGCTGCAAAAGCGTCGACTTGCCGCTTCCTGTATGCCCGATTATTCCAATGAATTCTCCATCGTGGGCGGTGAAGCTAATGTCCTGCAAAGCAACGGACTCATGAGGCATACCCTCGCTGTATATGTGTGTCAGATTCCGTACTTCTATTGACATAAGTAATCCACCATTTCTTCGATCGTTAATATATCCTGAGGTACCGGGATGCCGCGTTTGTTCAGTTCCATGCCCAGTTCTACTGCCGGCGGCACACCAAGGGACAAAGCTTTCAGTTCATCCGCCCTGCGAAATACTTCTTCCGGCGTTCCCTGCATGCAGATTTTGCCCTCTCCCATGACAATGATTTTGTCCGCCAAGGCCGCTTCTTCCATAAAGTGTGTGATCAGAATCGTCGTAATGCCCTTTGCATTGAGCTGGCCAATGACTTTGAGCACTTCCTGACGGCCTCTTGGGTCGAGCATAGCCGTCGGTTCATCAAAGACGATGCACTCCGGCTGCATGGCCACCGCACCTGCGATTGCGATGCGCTGCTTTTGCCCGCCAGACAGAAGGTGCGGTGCTTTCTTTCTGTATTCAAACATTTCCACACCCGTCAGGGCGCTGTCGACCCGTTCTCTGATTTCCTCCGGATCGATACCCAGATTCTCCGGTCCAAAGGCCACGTCATCTTCCACGATTGCCGAGACGATCTGGTTGTCCGGGTTTTGGAACACCATGGCCACCTTCTGGCGAATCTTCCAGGTGTTCTGCTCATCAGAAACATCCATGCCGTCCACCAGCATGGTTCCTTTGGTTGGAACGAGCAGCGCATTCATGTTCTTGGCAAGAGTGGACTTACCAGATCCATTCTGCCCGATGATGGCGGTGAACTTTCCCTTTTCGATGGTAAAGCTGACGCCGTCCAGGGCACGCGTCGTGATCGTGTTTCCATATTCATCTGTTTTGATGTAATCAAATAGCAGGTCTTTTGCTTCTAAAAAGATCATTGTTTCTCGTAATACTCATCTAGAAGTCTCTTAACTGTCTTAACATCCATCTGCCCGTTGGCAGTCATTTCATCCAACGATGCGAAGGTAATGACGGATCCGTACTGGCCGCCTACGATCCGGGTGATCAGCCCGTTCTTACCCATACCGATCATAATGACCGGCTCGCCATCTCCCTGTGTCAGGATGTTGGCGCATTTGAGCATGTTGATCGCATCTTTCTTATTATGCGCAAAGGTCGCGATTTTGGAAATATCCGCGCCAAAGCTTCTCATAACATCCACGATGTTATAGATTTCTTCACTGCGTGGCGTGGACTTGAAATCATGGAATGAAATAATCGCCTTACATCCGAAGCTGTGTATATCATCCACATGGGCCTTAATCACTTCCTTGACAACCTTATTATTGTCGTCAAAAAGCTCCACGTCAACAAATTTTACAAGCTGGGATTGGGCTGCCAGGCTGTTCAAATCGTAAACCGTTTCCTTGGACAGAGTCCCCCGGCCGCCCTGGCTTTTGCTCCGGAGCGTGAAAATGACCGGCATGCCCTTTGTCACATAATCGATGTCGTCCAGAATTCGTATGATGGAAATGTGAACTTCATCGGATGCCAGTTTCTCGTCAATATTTTCAATGTTTTCCAGAAAATAATCCACCCTCCATTCCAAAATGTCGCAAGGCATTTCCAAAAGGGTTTCACATTGTTTTATTATTTCTTCGTGGGTTCTGCCGGTAAGCGGAACCGCAATTTTAGGCCTGCCGCATTCCAGCTTCAGGTCACCAACAATCAAATCTTTCATATCTATATTCCTCCCACATGCTTGTCAATTTTATATGTTGGAGGAAATCATATCACCTCAATGTGACGGTTTCTTGTAGACAAAATATTTTCGGAAGGTGGTCTTTCGGAGCGCTTCCGTCAGAACGACGGCCAAAATAATGCCCACCGCAAACTGCGCCACATTCCACGGTACTCCCAGAGCCGCAATGGTCCAGCTTCCGTACATCACGCCCTCTGCAATAAAGTATCCAAAGACCATAAACAGTCCGCCGGCGATCATGGCCAGCACTTCCAGAATCGTGAAGGCTTTGTCCGAGAGATTTTGTCTTTTGCAAAGGCTACAAATCAGCACCGCTGTAATCATCGCCATTCCACCTTTAATGACAAAGGTCCACGGCGCCCACATGGCGAAACCTCCTAATATGTCACCCAACATGCATCCCAACGCCGCAGCCATGGTTCCGTAATTACGTCCCAGCATGAGCACGCCGATAAAAATAATTGCATCGCTTAGGTTTACATATCCTTGTGTAAATGGAATCGGAATTCGAAATAAGAAAATTGCCACCATGATGATACACATCGTCATAGCGCACATAACTAGCTTTGATGTTTTTAAGGCTTCAAAATGTGTCTGCATGATTAACCTCCTTTTCATACAAATTTGTTTAGTGTATACTATGATAAAGGATTATTGTATATAATTAAATAGACAAAAATAATTATTTTTATAATAACAGTTTGGAGATAGCCTTATGAAACCAATCATGCCCATCTTTGACAAGAGCAGAAAAAAGCCCTATTACATCCAGCTATACGAATACATTCGGAGCGAAATCGCTGCCGGCAACATGGAAGAAGGCGAACGGCTCCCATCTCTGAGATCCCTTGCAAAATCAACGGGTCTGAGCATTACGACTGTGGAGCAGGCCTACAACCAATTGCTGGTCGAAGGGTACATTTACAGCAAAGCCCAGTCCGGCTACTACGTGAGCCGCGTGTATTCGGACAATGCGCAAACTGTACCTGTCCAGATCCGTGATTTGTCTCAGAATGTGTCCACTCTGGAAACGGCTATCGGTCATAGCAGTCTGCCGCTGCAATATGACAGCGACTGTTTTGACTTTAATAAATGGAAGCGGTGCATGAATAAAATCCTGACCGAATTCTCCTCTGCCCTATTCTTTGAAGGGGATCCCCAGGGAGAAGAAGGCCTCCGGACGGAAATCTCCAAATACCTGTATATGTCCCGGGGTGTTGCCTGCAGCCCGAAGCAAATCGTCATCGGCGCCGGGACCCAGCAGATCACAGGCCAGCTTGCCACACTGCTGCGAAAGCTTTCCATCGATCACGTGGCATTAGAAGATCCCGGCTACCTACCGGTCCGCAATATATTCCGCGACCGGGGCTTTGCGATCTCCCAGGTAAAAGTGAAAGCCGATGGTCTGACGATTGAGAAACTTCCCGCCAACATCCGTGCTGCCGCCTACGTCAGTCCGTCCAACAATTCTTTTACCGGTTCCGTCATGCCCATTGGCCGCCGGTACGAACTGCTGAGCTGGGCAGAGGACAACGACAGCTATATCATCGAAGACGATTACGACAGTGAACTCCGCTACTTCGGCCGACCGGTTCCCGCCCTCAAGAGTCTCGACCAAAACGAACGGGTTATCTATTTGGGATCCTTTTCCAGCACCTTGTTTGCGGCCGTCAAAATCAGTTACATGGTGCTCCCGGAAGCTTTTGCGGAAGTCTTTTCATCCATCGCAACGGATTACTCTCAGACCTGTTCCAAAATGGAGCAGTTGACTCTGGCCATGTTTATGGAGACCGGCTACTACCAGACCCACATCAAAAAGATCCGCAAACTGTACGCCCAAAAGCTCAGCGCGGTGACCGATGCTTTTGCAAAATACGCAGGGGACTTCGTCACAATCACGGACATCGAATCCGGCATCAACATCCCGATGCACATCGTCTCCCCAAAGCCGGCAGCCCAATTAAAAGAGGAAGCCCTTTCCATCGGACTCCCTTCTGTCATCATGTCTTATTCGCCGGGTGAAACCGACTTGATCTTTTACTACAATCAAATTCCGCTATCGGAGATCGATGCTGTCATCTCCCGTTTGAGCCGCCTCTGGCGCGGTTGATCTAGTGATCCGCCGCCTGATTCGATCTGCCAGGAATCGATCTGCGAGCAAAAGCAGAATCGAAAGAATGGTAATGATTAGTCCCGGCAGGAATCCTGCAGGCCGGTATTTCATTTCAATCTCATGGACCCCTGCGCTCAGCTGTGCGGAAATCAGCGCGTCCGCAACCGTATCGTCCGTACTTCTCCGCTTACCGTCGACGTAAAGTTTCCATCCTTCGTCGTACGGAATCGACGTGAGCATAACGCCGCCGCTGCCCGCATCGATTGTTCCGCGAATATGTGTATCCTTAAACTCGGTTATTTTCAGAGTCTTCTGGGAGAGCATGGCGTATGCCTTGTCCCATTTCGCCTGATCCATGGAATAGATGTAGGCGGTAATATCTCCGCCACTGCCGCTTTCAAAGGTCACGTCCACCGTAACGGTCTCGTCTTTATTTACGATGCCAATGTTTTCGATGCCGCTGTAGTCTTCATCGATGTACATCACATCGTCTTCTCCGGATTTCTGCACGGAAATCGACTCGCCATAGGTGCATTCAACGAAAAGATAATATTTCTGTGTCTTGTCCGCCGTAAATCTAAGATAGGCATCGCAGGTGTTGTTCGTATCCTGAATCTGAGCCTGGAACTCTCCATAGCCGCTGCCTGTTACGACAGCGTTGCTGCCTTCTGTTTCAAAGTCTCCGGCGTTTAAGAATACGCTATCATAGGCATTGTCTGTCGCACAGGATATGTATTCATTCAAATTGTCAAAAGGATTCTCACTGGAATTGTAATAATAATAAATGGACTGTGGCGTCATGTAGCCCAGCGCCAAAGGATATTTGCTTTCATACAGCCCGCTATCGCCGCATTGATCGACTTTTGTGAAGTCCGGATCGTCAAGATCGTCGTATTTTGAGATCAGATACTTGACATTGAGTATGGCATTTGTAACCGGATCGGTCTGCCGGTAAACGCTGCGGTTTGCTCCGGGCTTTGCTTCCAGCCCGATGGATTGCATAAAGGCAGACGTATCGGTGCTCATGGACGATGCGAACTGCGTCAGACCGTTGTAGTGCAGTCTGGCCGGCTCATTGATCGTGAGGGCGTCATCGATTTCCGCCCGTACCGGTTCCGAATCAATGCGTTTTGCAAGTTCCTGCATATAGGATACATTTTCGTTGTAGGTTTCCCTTGTGGTTGATCCAACCTTTCCCACGGCAGTAATGGAAGCCGTGGACATTTCCGCAATCACGAGGATGATCAGCGCGTACTTCATCACCCGGAAGTTGATGAACCCTTTCCGGTACACGAGGAACAGCACTGTAAACAGGGCCAGCCAGGCCAGTCCGCAGTAAAAGAACGCGTTTGTATCGTCGACCACGTCTTTCAGCTGTTTCTGCGCAATGAGGTAGTAGATGATTCCGACTCCAAGTACCAGACTCAGAAACCGGACACTGATTCCATCGATCTGCCGGAAGGCTTTGTAGGATAAGGAAATCAGCAGGAAACAAACGATAAAGGAATAACGGAACGGCAGCTGATTCGGATAATGCATACCGTGCCAAATGAAATCTAACACATTCAGATTGAGGCTGACAAACAGGAAGGCCAAAAGCAGCGTGTTGGCGATTTTCTCCCGGAAGGCGATTCTTCCGTTTGCGTAATAAAAGGCCAGCATAATCAGCACCGCCATACCGCAGTATACGTTCGGCAGTCCTTCCAGATAGGAAAGCTTCGCACTTGGCAGCAATTGATTTACCACGTCAATGGCGTCTTTGTAGAAAAAGGTGCTTTCTGGGAAGGTGGAGTCCGCAACACTGGCGTTTTTCATACTGAAATAGGTCGGAAGCAGCATGACGCAGCTCATGGCAACGCCAAGAAGTGAATAGCAGACGGTTCTGGCCGTCGTCTTAAGGAAGGCCACGACCCGCCCTTCACGGGACCGTTCAAAGTACAGCACGCAGTAATAGACCATAATGAACAGGCACACCATGATGGCGATGTAGTAGTTGGTGAAAATGACCAGCGCCAGCGAAACGACATACAAGGTCGCCTTGCCACCGTCGACCACCCGCCTTAGTCCGAGCATGCAAAGGGGCAGCAGCGCCACCGCATCCATCCACATGATGTTCCAGTAATAGGCCATGACATATGCGTTCAGTGCATACAAGGTCGAGAATGCCAGGGTTGCCGTATCTGCCGGAACTCTGATCATCGGTCTGCAAACCGGACCGTTGGCCGGATGAACGTTCTTCAGGTAAATGAACATAAAGAGACCCGCCAGTCCGATTTTGATCAGCAAAAGCACCGTCAGGCCTTCCATGATGTACTTACCCGGGAACAGTATTAACAAGAGGTTTAATGGGCTTCCGGCCTGATAGGCAATGATGTTCCAGAAATTACACCCGCCCAGGCCGTGCCACGTAAAGAATAAACTTCCACCGTGATGCAGTTTGTACTGCAGTTCACTGATCAGCGGGAGATACTGATGATACAAATCAATGACTGCAATCTGGTTCTCCCCGAAGGGGAAGATACCACGCACTACAAACGCCGCAGTCATGATCAAAACCGGCAGACAGAACGCTGCCGCCATGAATTTATATTTCTTTGTCAGGGACTTAATCGATCTTTGCTTTTGACTCATTGAGGTTATCTGTTCGATCGGCGATGATGTATCTTGGACGATGCTTGATTTCCATGTAGATCTTACCGACGTATTCTCCTATAACTCCTATACCCACAAGCTGGAACCCAGCCATAAAACATAATATACAAACGATGGACGCATATCCGGAAACCGTATTTCCGCAGAAATAATCGATGATGGTCCATATGATTCCAATTAGACTGATGAGGGATACGATAAAACCGAGCACAGTAAAGGCTCTGACCGGCCGAATCGTAAAACTGGTGATTCCATCCAATGCGAACCCCATCATCTTTGTCGGGGAGTAATGGGTCTCGCCAGCCAACCGTTTATCCATACTGTATTCGACAATCGTACTCTCGAATCCTACCAACGGGAACATGCCGCGCAGGAAAATGTTGACTTCCCGGAAATCTTCAAATTCATCTAGCACCTTACTGCTGACGAGTCTGTAATCCGCATGGTTCTTGATGATTTCCGCTCCTAAGAATCGTACGATTCTATAGAACCACTCGGAGAAAAACCGCTTAAAAAACGGATCGTTCTTTCGGTCTTTGCGGACACCGTAAACGATCTCGTATCCTTCTTTGTACGCATCGACCATACGCCCCATGGCTGCCAGTTCGTTTTGTCCATCGCAATCCGTCGTAATCGTAATATCGCAAAAGGCTTTGGCCTCCATCAATCCTGCAAGCAAGGCGTTCTGCTGACCGCGATTTCTGCTCAGGGACAATCCTCTGATGGATTCGTATTCTTTGGACAGTTCCTGAATGATCTGCCAGGTATTGTCACCGGAACCATCGTTCACAAAGAGGATCGAGCTTTTCCCATCGACACGACCATCTTCAATCATCTTATTCAGTTCGCTGACAAACATGGGAGCGGTGATCGGAAGCACCTTTTCCTCGTTGTAGCATGGGATTACCACACATAGTACTGGCAATGGATTCATACAAAACCTCTTTACAAAAATGATTGCACTTTAGTTTATCACATATGGATGGTAAAAAAAACGGCTTTTCCGCAATGCACTGGAAATGCACTGGAATGAACAATGATATTTCCGTCCATCATTGTTCTTGTCACATCTCCTTTAGCAGAGCGATCTGTTTGTTGAAATCCCTCTTGCTCTCCTTAAAGACGGGCGCCAACGCATAGCAGTGCATCATGCTGGGCTCGATGTGCAGGTTCAGTTTCTCACCGACGCCTTCCTGCTCGTATCGCTGGCATATTGCATCGGAGACGGCCGCGCAGGCTTCTTCTGCATAAAAAACATAGGTTTCCGGAGCATCCCGGAAGTCCATATCGACGGGATACAGCAGACAATCCGGTGTGTCCGGTGCTGTTTTGAGGGTGAGGCCGAGCATGAATCGAAATGCTCCGACCGGAATAAACGGGTCCTCTTTTTCAAGCTTTTCCGCAAGTTTCCATTGTCCATCTGTTTTCGGGTATCCGAAAGGAGAATTCATGATCAAAAGCCGCGGCATCCCGATGTATTCATGTTTATCACACGCGTTGTTCCGGTTGATCCATGTTAAAAAAGGACATCTCCGGCTTCCATGTATTGCGATCACCGCCACCATGCAAAAAGAGAATGGCTTTGCCCGACGGCTTTCCCTGTCTGATCACGAGACATGGGTGCTGTCCCACCCGGATCGTCCGATAGACGGCCTTTCGGTTCGCCGGTTCTTTATAGGGATGTGTTCCATTGTATTTTCTTGCTTTTCTCAGTTCTGCATCCAGATCCGTACCCGGTCCTTTGATAATGCCGGTTTTCTTGATCCCGCGCAAAGTGGTGAGGATGATTTTAGCGACAATCATCACTGTCACCATCCATAAATTCGTCGATTGCCTTCAGTACCGGATCTGCATATTTTTCTTCCCCAAAGAGCCACTGCTCATGCTGCATATCGAACTCCCTGATTTCCGGATTTCTGAAGTACTTTTTATAACGTTTTAGATATTTCTCACCCATCTTATTGGCATAGATGAAATGCACCCTGGTATTCTCGACGGAGATATCCTCATTGAGCCAGGTGCGAAGATCTGTATAATATTCATTTCTTATGGATTCCGGCTTGAACTTCTCAAAGCAGGCCATAAACTTATCTGCCGTTTCATCGTTCATGTCAAAAAAGCTTTTGAGCTTTTCTCTTGTTTTCGCTTTTTTCTTCTCACCGCGGGTAAAACTGGTCAGAAGTGGAACGACCAGTTTCGACTGCAGCCACGCGCTGAATCTGCCGCTTTGATCGAGATCGGGGCTGCCGAAGATCCCATGATCCATATGTATATTCTGTCTCTGTATCAGCTGTCCGACGAATGTACTTCCCAGGGAAGAACCAATGGCCCCATCTATCCTGCCATCATAGTTTTCCTTGATGTAACCTTCGATTTTTTCCGTTACCGTAATGATGTCCGGGAATACCAGATCGCTTCCATCAAAGCCATCATAGTTCACACATATCAGATGATATTTCTCTGCCAATCGGTCCATCACCGATCCGAAATTCGTCTGGTAATCACATGCGGTTCCCGGCAGCAACACCAATGTTTTGCCATGTTCCAATCCCATTTCGTCAAATTGCATTCTATCCAATCTCCTTTGGTTTGCTTCTCGATATATTATGTCTGTTCTCAGCCAATCAACTCTTTCTCTTACTATGTTGGCCTATGCTAACTCTTTTGTCAAAGGACCGTACCCGTTGGCACTTGTCGGATTCCTCAGAATGGAAAGCCTCTGTCGGATTCCGTGAGGAGAGGGGCACGGTCTGCGGCCGCCCCTCTCCTCACGGAGACAAGGTGCTTTCCTACAAAGCAAATCGGAATGACTTAACCCTCTTGTTAAAAGACATTATTGACTTTACGTCAAACGAAATCCATTTCTCTTCAGTCCCGCAATAAAAGCATATTGCATCATTACATAAAAGGAACTGACTTATTGACTGCTGATCAAATAAATCAGTTCCCTTTGACACAACAATATCACTACCAGTTAGTTCTGCCTGTAAGTACTTAATCCCTTGTTATTTTATGGACTTGGATTAGTGGAATTGTAATATCGCCGCCCATCGTTGACTCATAAGTGTATAACCCTAAAGAGCGACCATAATATGTTACCTGGTCATCCTCAAGTATTCTGGAGTCAACGATGCTAGGGTCATAAATCAGGTATACAACATCATCATACCCATCACTTGAAGTTCCAACTCTCATGTCAACCTCTGTATCTCCGTCAAGAACCTGAAGTACATTTCCAGATCCTTTGACTAGAGAGTTTTCATAATCATCAGGATTACGGGCAAGTTTATCGTAAGAAACACTGTCATAGTCTTCTTCCTTAGAAAATTCATCGACTACCGCTTCAGTGGTTGGTTCTGTTGTTGTGGCCTCAGTTGTTGTTTCTTCTTCATAAGTAGCTTCTGTTTCTGTTGCTTCTGTTGAAGATGTTTCTTCATCACCGCCACCTGCTATCGCGCCAATAATAATTAGCACAAGTATTATTGCACCGATTATGATAAAGAGTTTCTTTTTTGACTTTTTGTTTTGTGACAGAGGATTTTGAAACATCACTTTTTCACTCTGTTCTGAAGCTGAACCAACTTCATCTGTAACCTCTGGTGTGATCAATTCTGATGAATCTTGCCTATCTGGCGATTTCTCTTGAATTACAGAATTCTTAGCTTCATTCCCATTTTCTGATAAATTCGTCCCGCATTCTGGGCAGAAATTTGTAGTCGTTTCAACTCCACAATTTGGACATATCTTTACATCAGGAACTAGTGACAAATCTGTTCCACATTCTGGGCAAAACTTACTCTCGGTTCTTGCACCACAAGATGGACATGTTTTCATTATTATTCACGTATAATCCAATTATCCTCTTCTAGAGGGATTGGATCTTCCTTTCTCCCAACTTAGTTGGGTTAATCGAAAATCTAATATATACTTCCTTTATGC
>CADBJW010000029.1 GCA_902795135.1 uncultured Eubacteriales bacterium | reverse complement strand
GGCTTCCTCCGGAGGTCTTTTTAGGTTGCGTATTTTTCCAAAATGTAATTATTCTATTTTCCTCTGATTATTCCCTTGACTTTTCATAGTTGGTCTCCTGTAATATTCATCCATGATTGCGTAGATTTTATCCATGTCCAGTGCCTTGCGGGCTGCGTCAGCGAGAATGTCGTATTGCTTTTGGACGTATTCCTCATGGGAGTAAGCTTCAAAGGAATCTGGATCCAGGCCTTTTGCCTTCGCCAGATGTCCAATCAGCGCTTCGGTCATCTCACCGGTGTCAAAGAGTCCGTGCAGGTAAGTCCCGTAAACGTTGCCTTTGTGGCAGCCGTCTGTGAGGACCGATTCACCATCAGACCCCTGTCTGTCCAGTTCACAGAACGGCTCTCCGTGCACTTCGCTTCGGCCCATGTGAATCTCGTAGCTGTCAACGCGCACGCCCTGGAAGGGTTCGCAAACAACCGTCCCCTGCACACGGGTCCGGGATTTGTCGGCCGTGAAGGTCGTATCCACCGGCAGCAGTCCCATGCCGCGCAGATACTCGGTTTCGCCCTCGAGCTTTTCCGGATTAAAGAGCTGTTCACCAAGCATCTGATACCCGCCGCAGACACCGAGAACCAAACCGCCGGTTCCGTTGGCGCCTCCAGAGGAAGCGTATTTCAAAATCTCTGCTTCCAGACCGGACTGGCGGAGCCACAGAAGATCGTCCATGGTATTCTTCGTTCCCGGCAGGATGATGAGATCCGGTTGCCCCAGCTCGGCCACATCCTTGACGTACCGCACGCTGGACAGATCCTGTACCTCCAGCGCGTTGAAATCAGTAAAATTCGAAAGCCTCGGAAGGCGTATTACCGCTATGTCAATGGGGTTTTTCGTATTTCGGTCCAGCCTGGATGACAGGGAATCTTCGTCATCCAGATCCACGTGGATCATCGGGAGCACGCCCACAACCGGGATGCCGGTTTTTTCTTCCAGCATGTCCAGACCCGGTTTCAGAATTTCCACATCTCCGCGGAACTTGTTGATGATCATGCCCTCGATGCGTTTTCGGTCTTCCGGGTCGACGAGTTCCGCCGTTCCGTATAGTTGTGCAAAGACACCGCCTCGATCAATGTCGCCCACAAGGAGCACGGGAGCATCCAGATATCTGGCCAGGCCCATATTCACGATGTCGTTCTCGGCCAGATTGATTTCCGCCGGACTTCCGGCGCCTTCGATGACGATGATGTCATGTTGCGAGGCCAGGTCCGAAAAGGCATCGCGCACTTCCGGGAGCAGTTCTTTTTTGTAGTGATGGTAGTCCATGGCAGACATTTCACCGCGAATTTCACCCATGACAATGATCTGGCTTCCCACATCGCTGGAGGGTTTCAGCAGGACCGGATTCATGCGCACATCCGGTTCGATGCCAGCAGCTTCGGCCTGCATGACCTGCGCCCGACCCATTTCCAGACCATCCCGCGTGATGTAACTGTTCAGGGCCATGTTCTGACTTTTGAAAGGAGCGACCGAATAGCCGTCCTGCTTAAAAATCCTGCAAAGAGCAGCGCACAAAACGCTTTTTCCTGCGTCGGACATGGTCCCCTGTATCATGATGCATTTAGTTTTCATCGAAATTCCTTTCTGGTCGTTTATGGCTGCTGACCGAGAATACGCTGCATGGCTTCGATCAGCTTTTGATTTTCTTTATAGTTGCGGATGGCGATTCGATACCACCCCTCATCCAGTCCGTTGTAGTTGTTACAATTGCGAATCAAAATTCCTTCGGCTCGCAGTTTTTCACTGAGGTCCGGTTCGCTCTTAAAGAACAGATAATTGGCCTCTCCGTAAACAGGATCGATGCCCAACTTGTGAAGCTCTGTAACCAGATATGGCCGTTCGGTCTTGATTACCTCACGGCCTCTGCGCACGTGGTGGATATCTTCCAACGCAGCGATTCCGGCTTCTTGAGCCAGCAGCGACACGTTCCATGGTGCGCCGGCTGCGTACAGAACATCGATCAGCGTTTTGTTGCTGCAAAGGCAATAGCCGAGCCGAACGCCCGCCATGCCATAAAGTTTCGTGAAGGCTTTGAGAATCACCAGATTTTCGTGGTCGGCCAGATAATCGATCATGGTGTGCTCCTTTGGCTTTTCGAGAAAACCGTTAAAGCACTCATCGACAATCAGCATGGTATTCATTTCCTGACAGCGCTGGAGAATCTGGACAAGCAGCTCACGATCACTGGTAACGCCAGTAGGATTGTTTGGTTCACACAAGAATACGGCATTGGTGTTCCCGTCGATTTCTTCCAGAATCGACGCATCCAGGCGGAATCCATCTTCTTCTTTCAGGTAGTGATGGGTGATTTCCCAACCGTATCCCTGAAAGGCCGTCTCGTATTCCGAGAAGGTCGGAGCCGTTACCAGAACCTTTTTCGGGACCAAAGCCTGCGCAAGCCGAAAGATAATGTCAGCGGCGCCGTTTCCGCAAAAGATCCAGTCATCGGGAACGGATTCGCATTCGCTGATTTTTTTACGCAGTTTTCTGCAAAGTGGATCGGGATAGCGGTAGGCTTTGTCCGTTGCTTTTGAAATGGCATAACGCACGTGCATTGACATACCCATTGGATTGACATTCATAGAGAAGTCAAGGGGTGCCTTACCGTATTCCAGTTCGTATCCGGCCCAGTCTCCGCCGTGGGTAAGTGTTGTATCAGTCAATGATCATCCCTCCATTATAACCAGGTTATCCGTTTTAACATCAAAGTATCAACGTCCAGCAGCTGACGGTCAGACAAAGAATCAGTGTCAGGGCCGAAGCAGCATAGAGCATGCGGTTCGTTCGGTTGATATCATCGGCTTCGATGGGACGCAGGGCATCCCCGATCGTCGGCTTCTCGTAGAGTTCTCCGAAATAGTAAGCAGGGCCGGCAAGCTGTACGCCGAGGGCACCTGCACAAGCGGACTCTGTCTGTGCAGAGTTAGGGCTCGCGTGGTTCCGGTTGTCTCTTCGCCAGATTTTCCAGGCATTACGGGCGTTTTGTCCCGTCAGTTTCGCCGCAAGGATCCAAAGCAACGCGCCAAGCCGCGCTGGCAAATAACCAGCCACGTCATCCAAATGGGCCGGATGTCTGCCGAAGTCGATGTACACATCATTTTTATAACCCACCATGCTGTCCATGGTGTTGATGGATTTATAAGTCAGAGCCAAAGGAGCACCGCCGATCATCATGTAAAAAAAGGGTGCAGCAACGCCGTCCGAGAAGTTTTCGGCGATGGTTTCAACAGCAGCCCGCATGACGCCAGCTTCGTCCAATGCTTTTGTATCTCTTCCCACAATGCGGCCAACCGCCTTTCGCGCGGCTTCCAAATCCACTTGCGGCGCCAGTTTACGGTAAACGTTTCGCGCCTCGCGGGCCAGCCCGCTGATGGCAATCGCCTGCCAGCACCAGAAGGTGTGCAGACAGAAAAACACCGCCGGATGGATTAGGTAAGCCAGTATGCAAGGGCCCATGGTGACGACAAAGGTGGTGATTGGAATGAGAAAGGCCATAACACCGCCTGCAGTGCGCCTGCCGGTAGGGGTGTCCGGGAAAATCTTTCTCAGATTCCGTTCCAAAAAGGTAATCCCTTTGCCAATGATCACGACCGGATGGGGAATCCAAAAGGGATCCGCAAACAAAAGGTCCAGCACAAAGGCAACTATAATCGATAGCTCAAATAACAAAAATAGTGACATATTTATTTCTCGTCTTTATTTCTCTCTATTTCCAAACCGGCGCATAGCATCCACGAACCGTTTTGCGATGAGCCCGTTTTGGCCGGCAGGGTAGAGGTGTGGAAATCCCGCGTACATGGTTGCTGAAGCAAACCCGAAGTCCCATTGCCGTGCACCGGTTGCCTTTGAGAAATGCAGGTCATGACCGGCATCCGTCGTATCCCAATAATGAAATTCGTGGACCGGCAGCTGTTCACCAGGTTGCAGGATCAAACTGTCTTCAGGGCCGCTGATATGTCCATATCCAAAGCGGACGAGTTTGCCGGTATTGGCAGAGCTTCCAGGAAGGACTCCGGCCATTTCCCATTCTTTGCCCGTTTCATCGGTTAGTTTCTTTCCAAGATACAGGAACCCGCCACACTCGGCAATAACGGGCATGCCGCCGGCAATGGCCTGACGGATCGCAGTCCGCATGGAGGTGTTGGATTCCAGCTCTCTGCCATAGAGTTCCGGATAGCCGCCCGGCAGGTAAACGCCGCAGGTCTTCGGAGGAAGTTCCTTGTCTGCGATGGGACTAAAAAATTCGATCTGTGCGCCGGCCCGTTCAAAGGCAGCAAGCGTCTCCTCGTAAATAAAGTTGAACGCTGCATCGCGGGCGACGGCAAGGGTCACAGCAGGTGCATGGATGGACTCCATTATGGTGTCAGCCGTGGACGTCGTTGCAGCAGGCGTCTCCCATGCAGGGCCGCTAGGACCCTCCTGCCAACCGGTGACTTTGATTAACCGTTCCACATCGATGGTTTCGTCCATTTTGTATCCGATGCGGACAATGCGCTCGGATAAATCTTCGATTTCTTCTGCGGTCATCAGACCTAAATGGCGGCTTTCAAAGCCGGCTTCTTCCATATGGGGCAGATAGCCAAGGACGGGAATTCCGGATTCCTCTTCGATGGAAGGAGCATAGGTCCGATAGAACATTTCACTGCAGTCGTTAAAGATCACGCCGCAGATCCGGCTTGGCTCCCGGAACTGCGCAAGGCCTTTGATCACGGCCGCCAACGTGAGGGCGGAGCCTTTTGGGCGGACGACGAGAATGGCAGGAATGTCCAGAAGACTTGCTACATGCCAGGCACTGGCTTCGGTAGAGCCAACCGTTCGGCCATCGTAATAGCCCATGACGCCTTCGCAAATCGCCGCGTCGTGGCCTTTGCTGTAGCGTGCAAACACATCGCGGACGCCGTCTTCACCGGCAAGGAATACATCCAAATTGTTGCTTGGAATACCCATGACAGACCGGTGAAACATAGGGTCGATATAATCCGGACCGCACTTAAAGGCGCAGGGGTCGAAGCCTTTGCGCTCAAACAGGGAAAGCAATCCGCATGTAACGGCGGTTTTGCCCGTATTGGAAGACGGGGCTGTAATCATAAACTTAATCATTGTGTTCACCTGTTTCCCTACGCTGTCCGGTAATGATAAAAATCGGATTTTCGGCTAGCATCATGTGCCGGGTACCGGCAGGTTTCGATTTGCTGACGGCAATCTGCACGATTTCCGTGTCCAGCCCGCAGGCACTCATGTGGGCGACTGCTTCGCTCAGCGTCTCCAGAACGATGGCCGTAATGCAAATGCGCGCCGCCGGGTTCTTATCTAAAACGACATCGATGATTTCTTTAAGATTGCCACTGGATCCGCCAATAAAAACCTTGTCCGGTGCCGGAAACTCCAGCAGACCTTCCGGGGCACTGCCGCAGGCAGAAACGATGTTCCAGGTTCCAAATTTTTGAAGGTTCGCTTCGAGAAGTTCGACGCCTTCCCCATTCCGCTCGATGGCATAAACCATTCCCTCAGGAGCTTTCATGGCCATTTCAATCGTCACACTTCCGGTGCCGGAGCCCACGTCCCAAAGAATATCATCCCGTTTAATCTCCATGTGGGACAGGATGGAAGCCCGCACTTCCCGCTTAGTCATCGGCACGTTGCCGCGAAGAAAGGCGTCATCCGGAATGCCCGGGGTAAGATCGCCTAAGCTCGGGGCAGGTTCTGCCAGCATCACGGACAGTGGAGCGAAGTCTGCATCTGCCAGCTCCGCTGCGGTACCGGAGACGATGGTCTCGTCATCATAGGAAAGACGCTCGCCAACGGTGACGGACAAATCGCCCAGTCCTGCCTTGAGTAGCTGTCCGCAAAGATCCGCAGGGCCTAGTTTGCCGCCGGTCAGAAAGAAGGTCGGTTTGCCTTTTGAAACTTCGGCAATCGCGTTGCAGTCTGTGCCATGGGCCGAAACGAGACGCCAGTCCTGCCAAGGCCGTTTGAGCCGGGCAGACAGCATCTGAATACTGGAAATGCCGGGAAGCACGTCCGCTTCGATACCGGCACGCTCAAGAAGGGGAACCAGACTTCTCGTTCCCGAGTAAAAACCAGAGTCGCCGCTGTACAGGACGCAGATATTGCGAACGGGTCCGTCACAGCCGTTTCCATCGGCCTGTAATTCTTCTTTTATGATTCCGAGAATCTCTTCTGCATAGATTGCAGGAATCCTCCGGGCACTTGTCGCCGCAGTCATTTCTTCCGGAATGCTTTCGAGGAGCCGCTTCGCCCCAATCAGAATGTCAGCCTGTTCTATGGCGGCTTTGACCTCCGTTGTCATGGAACCGAGGCTTCCGCAACCGGTTCCTGCCAGTTTGATACTCATATTATCCTTCTCCGTTTATTTTCTTCATGCAAAAGCTTAGGACTTCGTCATAGGACAGTCCCTCGTCGGCAGGCCTAGCAACTACAATGGCAGGGATGACGCAGCTTTTGGCAGCTTGTATCTTATCGGTAAAGCCTCCGGCCTTACCGCTTTCTTTCGTAATGAGCACGTCGATGTGGTATTCCTTGATCACCGCGCAGTTAAAGTCCGTCGAGAAAGGACCCTGCAGGGCGATGATATTTTTGTGGGGGATTTCTGCTTTTTCACAGGCCTCGATGCTGGTGATAAGAGGCAGAACCCTTGGAAACAGGTGTGCCGGGTCCATGGCCTTTGCATAAATCTGCAGGTCCTTGGATCCCGTCGTAAGGAACACATTGCCGCCGATTTCAGCGGCAAGCCGGGCAGCCTCTTCCGGGGAATCGGCGACCAGAAGATCCTCGTCGCAGTTTTCCAAAGGGATGGCCGTTCTTTTCAGGCGGAGCAGCTCCACGTTTTCGGCAGCGGTGGCCGCCCGGATGTTTTCGGATACCAGGACTGCATAGGGATGGGTCGCATCCACGCAAAGTTCCGCGCCTTTAAGTAAAAGCCGCATTTCTTCGATGGTCTTAGGTCCTTCTTCGATGGAAAGCCCTGGTGTTTTCATCTGTTCTTCGGCACCGTATTCGGAGGCTACGCTAACCGTAACGTCTGCGCCTGCCTGAGCAAGTGCATAGGAAAGGTGATTACCTTCCGTCGTTCCCGCGAAAATAATGATCTTCATGCTTTTCGTATCCTCTTGGTGTTACCATCCGTTCGCCGATGACCCGGGTCGTTTTGGATCCCACGAAAACTGTGGTAAACATATCGATTGGTTCATCGCCTAAATCGGATAGCTTGACGATTTTGTATTCCTGACCTTCACGGCCGATGTTCCTGACCCAACCGCAAATCGTGTCAGGACTCTTGAATTCCATCATAATATTGCAGGCTTTTTCCAGATAGTCTGCGCGTTTTTTGGATTTCGGGTTATACAGACAAACTGCGAAATCCGCCTCCGCGGCGCAGCGAAGCCTCTTTTCGATGACGTCCCACGGTGTGAGCAGGTCCGAAAGAGAAATCAGACAAAAGTCATGTCCAATCGGTGCACCCAACACAGCAGCTCCCGAATTGGCTGCTGTCACGCCTGCAACCACTTCAATATTGACGTCGCCGTACTGGTCCGCCAGTTCGAACAAAAGCCCGGCCATGCCGTACACACCGGCGTCGCCACTGCAGACCATGGCAACATTTTTGCCTTCTCGCGCCGTCTCAATTGCCCAGCGGCACCGCTCGATTTCTTTCATCATTGGCGTGGAGAACATCTCTTTATCAGGGAAATAATCCTTCACCAGATCGATGTAAACGGTATATCCGGCAATCACGTCTGCAGCCTGCAAAACGTGCACTGCTTCATCGGTAAAAAACGCACGGCCTCCAGGGCCGATTCCTACTGCATAAACTGTGTTCATTGTGCCTCCTTTTTCCATGTCCAGTCAGGGTGATAATCCCTCGCGGCGAGGGCCAGAGTGACTCCGTTTCCGGCAGTCTTTTCCTTTAATAGGCTGCCGCCGGAAGCCAGTACAGCGCTTCGTTCGCACACGTTATCGACGCCCGTAACCGAAGATACGAACTCTGATGCGGTGAAGGTTCCCTCTACGCTGCGAAGTTCCTGACTCGTATAGGTGATGAGCGGCCAGTCGTGCTTTTCGCAAAAGGCAATGAGGCCGGATTCATCTTTTTTTAAGTCAATCGTTGCAACCTGGCAGATTGATTCCGGGTAGATGTTCGCTTTTTCGATAAACTCCTGAAACTGCATTTCAATGGTATCGGCGACAGTGCCTTTGCGACAACCGATGCCCAGAGTGCAGATTCTCGGAACGAGATGAAGGCCGCTGGAATGCCGATGAATGTCTAAGACAATGCCGGCTTTCGAGGCGTCGTCCGTGATAAAAAGATGCTCCGGGGTCGTGCCGGAGATGCTCCAGGGACTAAAGACCGCAGCCTGTGCACCAGCCAGAAGCCTGCCTGAAATGCCAACAATTTTCTTTGGCTCGAGGAGGGCACAGTTCTGGTGCTTGGACCATTCGTCAACCGCGAAGATCCCATTGATGTCCGTCGCCGTCGTAATGACGGGATCGCTTTGGGTCACTTGTGCGATTTTTCGCGCCAAATCATTGGCTCCGCCCAGATGGCCCGAAAGAACCGGGATCACGTGAAGCGCCCGCTCATCGATGACAACCACCGCTGGATCCGATGCTTTATCCCTGACAAAAGGCGCAATGGCGCGAACGGCGATGCCTAACGCACCGACGTAAATGAGACCGTCGCATTGTGCAAAACGCATCCGGGTCCATTCCTTTAAGTCCACGGGGGCCCCGTGTTCATCGGGCTGCCCGCTTCGGTAGGCCTTACCGCCCAGAGCTTGGGACAGCCGGGTCGCCAGTTCGTATCCTGTTTCCGAAAAAGCAAGATATGCCAGATTCATTATTTGCTCGCCTTTCTGAATTCGGTTGTGAATCCCGGATCGTAAAGCTTGCTTCTTTCGTAAGCGCTTCCTAAGAATCCGCCTACGAGAATCAATGCTGTTTTTGTAATATTGTTATCTTTTGCAGCCTGCGCCAACGTGCCAACGGTGCAGCGAACCACCTTTTCTTCCGGCCAGGTAGCTTTATATACGATAGCAGCAGGGGAGTCCGACTCATATCCGCCCTCGATCAGTTCCCGGCTGACATCCTCTAACAGGCCGGTGGAGAGGAAGATCACCATGGTGGAACCGTGCTCGGCAAACTTGGAGATTGCTTCTTTTTCTGGCACAGGCGTGCGTCCCGCCATTCGGGTGATGACGACGCTCTGGCTGACACCCGGAAGGGTATACTCCGCATTGAGGGCGGCAGCAGCTCCCGAAAAGCTGGAAACGCCAGGGACATCCTCATAGGAAATGCCCGCCTCATCCAGAAGATCCATCTGTTCGCGGATCGCACCATAAAGGCTGGCGTCACCCGTATGCAGACGCACCGTATCCAAGCCTTTGCTCTCTGCGTCTTTCATCACTGCAATCACTTCTTCCAGTGTCATTTCAGCACTGTTGTATACCTGACATCCGGCTTTGCCGTATCCGAGGAGCGCAGGGTTGACCAGGCTTCCCGCATAGATGATAATGTCTGTTTCCTTTAGCAATCTGGCGCCTTTCACTGTGATGAGGTCCTCTGCGCCAGGACCGGCTCCCACGAAATGAATCATTTGTTTTTGTCCTCCCATTCCTGCAATATTTCGTTTGCTGTTTCTGTCATACCGAGCATGCCGTACACGTTGGAAAACATCAGAGCACCGATTCGGTATGCTCCCGATGCTCTGTGATCCAGTTTTTTCTGTACGGCCTGCAGAATACTATTTATAACTTGGTCTTTCAGCCCAGCACGATCGAGAAGTTCAATGCATGCATCCGTTGTGGCTGCATCCATCAGACTCTTGCAAAGCCTTTGCTCTGCGCCGCAGATGGCTGCATGGGCACAGAAAATCTCGTTTCTTCCGTCCGCATATTTGGAATGCGTATTCATGATGCCGGCAGCAACTTTTGACAATTTGCCCACGTGCGCGACAAGTAAGACCGTATGTATTGGCGTGCCTGCGATCATATCCAAGGTCTCGCCGAGGAAATTGGAAAACTTGAGCACGGGGACATTAAGACCATCCAAATCGTGCTCCTGAACATAGCTGCTCCCGTAATTTCCCGGTGTGATGATTACTTCCTCTGATGCGAGGGCGATTTGCTTCAGTTCTACTTCGATCGTATCAACCAGCGCCTGCTCGCTCATGGGTTCCACGATACCGGTCGTTCCCAGAATCGATATGCCGCCTTCAATGCCCAGATTCGGATTGAAGGTTTTGCTGGCGGCCGCTTCGCCCTCGGGTACGGAGATGATCACATTCAGACCGGCTGTCTGCAAATTATAGTCTGAGGTCTGGCAGACGCGCGCCACCTCATCGGAGATCATCTTGCGCGGGCCTGAATTGATGGCAGCGTTTCCAACGGGCTGATCCAGACCGGGCTTCGTAACGCGGCCAACGCCTTTGCCGCCGTCGATATGAACGCCGGGCTTTGTGGACCGGGATACATCCGCGCGTATCAAGATGCCATCCGTGACATCCGCGTCGTCACCGGCGTCTTTTGGGACCGCAGTCCAAGTAGCATCGCCCTCAAATCCGAAGTGTTCGATTTCCACTTCTACGGGGATTCCCTTTGCAGTCATGAGGGAAACCGATTCAGGGGCAACACCTTCCAACAACATGTTTGTCGCTGCTGCTGCAGCCAGTGCCGCACAGGTTCCAGTCGTATATCCGCATCGCAGCATTTTTGTTCCGCTTCGGCGGTAATGCTCAAAAGCCATACTATCTCCATTTAATCACATATGGTAATCATTTAACCGTCTAGAACTTATCATATCCGATAATTTCAGTCAACAAGTATGATTGACTGGGGTCACGGATAAAAGTATAATGAGTTCATTATGAATACGCATGCAAAGGCTATCGCAGCCGTCATCCTCGGAAACACCATTTTTGGGTTCAGCTTCATATTTTCTAAAATGGCACTGCAAATCACACTGCCAAGCGTGATGATTGCAGTTCGTTTTGTGATGGCCTTTATTGCGCTGAATCTCATTGTGATTTTTGGAAGGATGATTCGCGTTTCAGACGGGCAGGGAGGCAGGCGGCCACTGGTCAGCTTCTCTTTACGAGGGAAGCCTTTGCGGTATGTTATTCTGCTGGCGTTGTTTCAGCCAATCCTGTACTTTCTCTGTGAGAGTTACGGAATCGTCTTTACGTCTTCGTCCTTTGCCGGGACGATCATTGCGATCATCCCGATTGGAGGCATTGTCTTTGACGTCTTGATCATGCACTCCAAAGTTCGGCCGCGGCAGATCATTTGCGCAGTTATGTCCGCAATTGGCGTTGCCATTACAACCGTCGGCGCGGAGGGGATGAAGTCCTCTTTTCTGGGGCTTTTGATTCTGCTTGGGGCGGTTACCGCAGGATCTCTGTTTTACGTGTTTAGCAAAAAATCCGGAGCCGATTACAATCCCCTGGAGCAGACGTATGTCATGTTTGCCTTTGGCAGTTTGGTTTATACGGCTTTTGCGCTGGTGCAATGCCATGGACAGTACGACACCCTGATTCTCGACGCGCTAATGCAGCCGCAGTTTGTACTGTCGGTTCTGTATTTGTCCGTCGTGTCATCGGTGGTGGCGTTTATTTCACTGAATTACGGAACCGTGCGGGTAACCGTTTCGGAGGCGTCGATTTTTGCCAATCTGACGACGGTCATATCGATTATTGCGGGCGTGGTATTCCTGCACGAATCTTTTACAGCATTTCAGATTGTGGGCGCCGCAATCATCGTCATCAGCGTATACTTCGCCAATCGGCAATAGATGCAGGGATCACAGGAAAGGTCCCGGGATCACCGCTTTCGGATGAGAACGATCAGGGAGACCGTGGTGATGACCATCCCCAGGATCCCGAGCAGCGATGGGATTTCTGAATAGATCAAAAGACCGGCAACCATAGAGGAAACGGGTTCCGCACCCGAGGATATGATGGCAACCTTTCCCGCTTCGGCCTTTTGGACCGCGATGGTGTACAAAAGCGCCGGAAGCAGAGACGTCCATACGGAATGGGTGAGATAGATTCCGGAAGCCTTAAGCGGTGACGCGGCCAGATAGCCGATGATCATATGCCAGTCCGCAAAAGGCGCCAAAACGAGAATGACGAAAATGAACGAATAGAAATATATTGTTACGGCACTATATTTCTTTTTTGTTGCCATCTTTGATACGGTGGTGTAAGCGGCGTTGGCGACGGCCGAACCCAAACCGAAAAAGAACCCGATCGTGTCCCAACGCAGATTGCCGCCGTCATCGAGCAGACCGCTTAAAAGAATGCAGCCAAAGACAGCCGCAAGCATGCAAAACACTTTGAGCCGGGTCAGTTTCTCTCCAAAAAAGATGGCGCTGGATATGAGCACGAATATAGGGGCCAGGCACAAAAGCACCGCCGCAAGGGAAAGGGACGTTCGGATGACCGCGATATTATATGCAAAGGCCAACAGCAGCACACCAAAAACACCGATGCTGCACAGCAGCGGCAGATCGCGCACATTGACGCGAAGCTTGCTCCGATCGGTAATCAGAATCACAGCCAGAACCACCATCATGGATACGATGATTCTGGACGTTATGATCGTTACATTGTTGAAACCTGCATTGGCGAGGATCCTGACGAAAACGCCCTGGGTTCCCCAGCACGTTCCCGAAATTACAGGAAGAAGCAGGTAAAGTTTATTTCTCATAGTTTATGCTTTTGAGCCAACCTTTAAGATCGCATTACGAATTGAAAAAAGCTTTTCAATGCATCACGGAGAAATTGTATCATTAGAGAGTCGGAGAGACAAGGCGGCACTGCGATTCTGCAAGAACAGTTTTTTTCAGAGTTGTGCAATATCAATTGTTCCGCGGTTGATTGTCTTTCCATTTTACCAAGACAACAAAAGAGCCAACTGCGCCAATGCCCCATGGAGCCACTGGCCGGGATCGAACCGGCCACCTGCACGTTACGAATGTGCTGCTCTGCCAGATGAGCTACAGTGGCTCGAGAGTAAGCAGGTTACTCTTCTTGAAGATCTTCGATGAGACCGTCAATGTCATCATATTGTTGTGTTTCATCTGCATTCGGTCCAACGGTTGGATTGTTGGATGTCCCTGCAACAAAGAAGTATACCACACCTAAGATCACAAATAAAGCAATAACTGCAGCAAAAATGATAAATCCTTTTTTCAGTTTCGCTTTCTTTTCTTCAGGTGGGAGAATTTCAGTTTTTTCTGCCGTTTCAGTTTCCGCAACGACTCCTGAGACAGCATCTTCAACGGAGTATTTTTCTTCTGAGTCCGAAGTGGCTTCTGCGGCTGGTTCTTCAACGGTCAGCGCCTCGCCATCGGTTTCAGCGGCTGGAGCTTCTCCTGTAAGAATCGGTTCTTCACTTTCGATGGTTTCAGGAGCAGGTTCCAAAACCAGTTCCTCTTCTCCGGTAACTGCGGCCGGTTCTTCACCTCCAATGACAACAACCGGCTCTTCTTCCTCAACGACAAGAGCTGGTTCTTCTTCGGCGATTGCCACCGGTTCTTCACCTTCGACAACAACCGCAGGATCTTCAACATCGGCTTCAGCAGAAGGAACGCCTTCGGAAACTTCGGCAATGGCCGGTTCCGTTTCCGCGGTGATTGGTTCCGTCTCTGCGGTGATTGGTTCCGCTTCTTCCGGTTCAACAGCAATCGGTTCATCTTCCGGTTCAACGACTGGTTCCACGATAGCTGGCTCTTCTTGAGAATCACCACCAAGATTCAGGATTGATTTTACATCGATTTTCTCTTCGGAAGGGAAGAGTTCCGATGCGACCGGATTGATCACAGGTTCAGCTGGCGTTTCCGCAGGGGTAGCCTCCGCTGGTGCCGCTGCCTTTTCGGCTGCTTTTTTAGCAGTTCTCTTAGCATTCAGATCTGCGATTCTGGAGAACAGCACCGCCAGTTTCTTTTCGTCTTCTGCGTTGTAGCAAAGCTTTTGCCACGCTCCGTCGTATTTGAAAAGATATATATGCTTGGCCGATGAGTGCTTGATGGCGCTCATCTCCGTATATGCGAATTCTTTGCCGTCAATCGTTACAGATTTCTTTGAGAACTGTACATTTTGACCATTTGCAATGTAATCTATAGTATTCATAGAACCTCCAATAGACTATTACTCATAAATATCATAGCCCCGAGGGCCATAAAAAGTCAACCGAAAATAACAAATTGGCACATAATTGGATAAAAATAGGAGACAAGTTAAAAAGAAAATGTTATAATGAGTAAAAATATTGGATTTTATGTATTTTTTATATTTTATTTCAAGGAATAGAGGTTCTATATGGATAGGAATGCACTTACTGAGAAAAGACGTGAAACCGTTATTGGCCTCCTGAAGGGTATGCAAATAAAGAAGGGATCGGCAGAAGGTTTTGACAAAGATGACGTGTATAAATGCATGCAGCAGCTTTGTGATTTGTACGAGAAGCACATCTCCGAACTTGAGAAAAACTACGAAGCTGAGATACACGATCTCAACAAAAGGTATCAGAAATACGACGAAAATAACGAACTGTATGTCAGCCTGATTATGGAGGCTAAGAAAAGCAGTAATGACATCATCAATCAGGCCAAGAACGAAGTGGATGAGATCCTGACACAGGGCAAGGAAGAAATTGCCAAGCAGGAAGAAGAAATCGCGAAACTTCGTGAGGATAACAAAAAAGAAGAACTCGAGATGGTTGAGAGCCTCAAAGCTGCCAGAGATGTAATGGAAGCCGAAAAGGCAGCCATGAGAATGGATGTTGAAGCAGAGAGAGAAAAGCTCGACGCCAGAAGACTTAAATACAGACAGCAGATCAATGCAATGGATGAAGATTTCAATGAAATCAAGACCAATGTCCTGAGAACTGCTGCGAAACTGGATAGCCTGAGAAATCAGGTCGAAGAGATTACACCGGAAGAAATTCAGTGGGAAATCGAAGATACTGCAAAGGCCATAGAAGTGGAAGTTCCGGAAGCAGATATCGAAGTGGATGACGTTGTGGATCTGGCAGAGCCAGTGGCAGAAGAACCTGCAGCAGAAGAGCCTGCAGAGGAACCAGAACCAGCTCCGGCTGCAGAGCCAGCGTTCACGTTTGTTCCGGCAGCAGCGGCAGTAGCAGAAGCCGCGGCAGAGGAACCTGCAGCAGAAGAACCTGCTGAGGAACCAGAACCGGAAGTGGAAGCACCTGCTGAAGAAGCAGCTCCGGAAGAGGCTCCGGAAGTCAAAGAACCAGCATCAGATTTTGACTCCATTTTTGAGCCGATCGATGAAGCGAAAACTTTAGAGGGCATCTTTAAGGACACAGAACTTGAGAAAAAGGGTGCTGACGAAGATGAACAGAGTGTAGAAGCGCTCCTGGAGGATCTTTCCTTTGATGATCTGCTCGCTGAGGTAGAAGCCGAAGTCGATGAGGCGCCTGCAGAGGCAGCAGCGGAAGCTGCAGAAAAGGTCGAAGAAGCCATTCCGGCTGCCGAAGAAGCAGCACCTGCTGCGGAAGAGGCTGCAGAGGATTTGGTTGAGGAAATCAGCCTTGACGATCTGGTTGATGTTAAGGATGATGAGATTTCCTTTGATGGACTTGAGGCACTCTTTAAAGAATAGTAACGTGCTCAATGAATAAATCAATATAAAGAATACAGACAAATATCATACGCGGCGCGTTAGTGTCGCGTATACTTTTATGGGGAGGCTAAAATGAAGTCCTTAAAGGAGAAGATCAGACTGGAAGGATCCGTAATCGGAACAGAAATCGTCAAGGTTGACAGCTTTTTAAACCATCAGATCGATGTGGAATTTTTGGAAGAAATCGGAATGGAATTCAAAAAACGATTTAATGACGTCGATGTGGATCGCATCCTGACCGTAGAGGCCAGTGGAATCGCGATTGCCTGTCTGGCAGCGCCATACTTTGAATATCCGCCGGTCGTATTTGCAAAGAAAGCTGCGCCGAGCACGATGAATTCCGGATATTATGAATCCGAAGCAAAATCGTTCACGAAAGGGACGGTTTCAGCATTCAAATTATCGAAACAATATCTTCACGAAGGAGAAAACGTTTTGATCCTGGATGATTTTCTGGCAAGCGGACAGGCTTCTCTCGCTCTGGCTGAAATCGTGGAACAAGCCGGTGCGAAGGTTGCCGGAATCGGTGCAGTCATCGAGAAAGGCTATCAGGGAGGTTCAGAAATTTTGAGGAATAAAGGGTATCGCGTGGAATCCCTGGCGGTCATAAACGAAGTCTGTGACGGGAAAATATATTTTGACGATAATAGAGGATAAGATGGACGCATATAAAGTTGACTACCATATATATACCACCCATTCGATTGGACAAATGAGGCCTCTTGATATCGTAAAGCAGGCCAGCGAATTGGAATACGATGTCGTATCGATTACAGACCGCAATACCACCGATGGTCTGCCAGAGGCGGAGATTGCAGGAGAGGCCCTGAACATAAAAATCGTTCCCGGGATTGAGATCCTCTCAGAAACCGATGACGGGACAGAAATCGAAATCCTCGGATACAACATAGACCGGGAGCACGAAGCACTCAAAGAATTTCTAAAGATGCTCCCATCCATGGGCAACGGGAAACCGAAACCGGAAGATGCAATCGACGTCATTCGGAAAGCAGGGGGCACGCCCGTTCTGGGAAATCCAAAAGACATAACCGATTTGGATATGATACTCGGAGCACTCAAAAAACAGAAGCTTGGAGGGCTTGAGTGTTTCCGGCCGGACCTGAATGAGGAAGATACCATGCGGCTTGTGGAATACGCAGAAAAGTACCATCTGCATATGACAAAAGGTTCGGGATTTAGTGGCAATGACTATTCAATCGCATCCTTTGGTGCATTTTAAAAAACGGAGGAACAAATGAAAATTTATAACACACTGACAAGACAAAAGGAAGAATTCGTTCCACAGGAAGAGGGCAAGGTCAAGATGTATGTCTGCGGACCTACCGTCTACAACTATTTTCACATTGGCAATGCCAGACCGTTCGTTGTTTTTGACACAATGCGCAAGTATCTGGAATACAAAGGCTTTAAGGTAAAGTTCGTTCAGAACTTTACGGACGTAGATGATAAGATCATCAACCGGGCAAAAGAAGAAGGCATTAGTGCCGGAGAGGTAAGCGAAAAATACATTGCCGAATATTACAAAGACGCAGCGGCTCTGAACGTTAAGAAGGCAACGGTACATCCAAAAGTTACAGAGACAATGCCGGATATCATCAAATTCGTACAGGATCTGATTGATAAAGGATACGCCTATGAGTCAGAAGGCGATGTATATTACAGGACCCGCAAGTTTGAAGGATACGGCAAGCTGTCCGGTAAAAACATCGATGAACTGATTATGGGAGAAAGCGGAAGAACCAGAAATGCGGACGATGAAAAGAAAGAAGATCCACTGGATTTCGCTCTTTGGAAAGCCCGTAAGGAAGACTCCGAGATCGCTTGGGAATCCCCATGGGGCATGGGAAGACCGGGATGGCATATTGAATGCTCCGCCATGTCAAAGAAATACCTTGGCGATACGCTGGATATTCACGCCGGCGGCGAGGATCTGCAGTTCCCGCATCATGAGAACGAGATCGCACAGTCAGAGGCGCATAACGGTAAGACCTTTGCGAATTATTGGATGCATAACGGATACATCAATGTAAATGGTGTGAAGATGTCCAAATCACTGGGCAACTTCAAAACCGTCCGTGACTTGCTGGAGCACTATGACGGGGAAGTGCTCCGATTCCTGATCCTCAGTGGACAGTATCGGGGACCGATTGATTTCAATCCGGAAATCCTGACCCAGTCAGAGAATGGCCTGAAGAGAATGCGAAATGCCAAGTCAAACCTGAAGCATCTGGTCGCCACATCCACAGCAGAAGGAAAGGGCGCAGGATGTCTGGAAATGTCAGAGGAAGAACAGGAAACGCTGAAATCCTTTGACCAGTACAGAGATAAATTCTGCGAAGCTATGGATGACGATCTGAACACAGCGGATGCCATTTCAGCAGTCTTTGAACTTGTCACAGCAATCAACACCGCAACCCGCGGCGGCGCCAGCAAAGCCTTTGCAAAAGCCGCACTGGATATTTTGATGGAGCTTTGCACGGTGCTGGGACTGTTGCAGCAGGAAATCGAAGAGAAAGTCGAGATCGATCCGGAAATACAGGCATTGATCGACGAACGTCAGGCCGCACGTAAGGCGAAGAATTTTGCCAGAGCGGATGAGATACGTGACCAGCTCAAAGCCCAGGGAATCACCCTCAAAGACACACCGCAGGGAGTTCAGGTAATCAAGGACTAATGAGAATCGAAAACCTGAGAAATCTCAATACAGAGGCCATGGCATATATGGGAGATGCGGTCTATGAGCAGGCCGTACGGGAAAAGCTTTTGCGCGAGGGACACCTGCGGGTCGATAATCTGCACCGGATGGCGGTCCGATACGTGAAGGCGGAAGCCCAGGCAAAAGCAATCAAAGAGATGTTTTCCGAACTCGATGAGGCGGAACAGGCTTTGGTAAAGCGAGCGAGAAATCACAAATACCATTCAAAAGCCAAGCATGCAGACCCACTGACGTACAAGTGGGCGACTGCCTTTGAAGCATTGGTCGGATACTACTATTTGGCGGAGGAAGACGAAAGACTGGACTGGTTTTTGGAGAAAGCTTTTTCGATCATAGGAGAATCGCATGGCAAATAGATATAAAAAGAAGAAAAAACCTGTCAACAAGACAAAGGGCTGGATCACCGACTATTATGAAACAGGTCGGGAGTGGGACAAGGAGAACCGGCGCAGGCGTGAGGAAGCAGGAGAGAAGGAGCATAAGGGTCTCAAAAATCTCAATTCCTTTGAACTGACCTGCATCGTGATCATCATCGTAGCACTCATCGGTTTGTTCATAAAGCTGGTGGTTTTGAAACACGGCTTTTGGACGCCAGGAATATAGGGGAAGGAAAGAGAGAGGAAAAAACAAATGAGTAAAGCGGATAAACTTTTTGTGGCCATGTGCCAGGATATTCTGGACCATGGCTACAGCAGTGAAGGCCAGAAAGTCCGTGCCAAATGGGAAGATGGGACGCCGGCACACACGGTGAAGCAATTTGGCGTGGTCAATCGGTACGATTTGCAGGAAGAATTTCCTGCACTGACTTTGCGGCCGACCTATATAAAGAGTGCGGTCGATGAAGTGCTTTGGATCTGGCAGAAAAAGTCCAACCGGATCAGCGATTTGAATTCCACCATCTGGGATGAGTGGGCCGATGAGGATGGTACGATCGGCAAGGCCTACGGGTATCAGATGGGCGTGAAATACAGATTCGCCCAAGGCGAGATGGACCAGGTGGACAATGTGATCTGGCAGCTGAAGAATGCGCCGTATTCCAGAAGAATCATGACCAACATCTATAACTTTGCTGATCTGAGTGAGATGAAGCTGGAACCTTGCGCATACAGCATGACCTTTAACGTTACGGAGAATCGTCTGAACGGCATTCTGAACCAGAGATCACAGGATGTTCTGGCTGCCAACAACTGGAACGTGGTGCAGTACGCTGTGCTGATGCATATGCTGGCCCAGGTAACCGGGCTGATTCCGGGAGAACTGGTGCATGTCATTGCGGACGCGCATATTTACGACAGGCATCTTGATATCGTGCGGGAAATGATCAAGAGACCGCAATATCCAGCACCGAAGTTCACCCTGAATCCGGATATCAAAGATTTCTATGATTTTACGATTAAAGATATCAAAATCGAAAACTATCAGAAAAACCCACAGATCAAGAACATTCCAATCGCCATATAAATCCAACCGCTGTGAAGAAAAGGAACACAAGTATGAATGCAATCGTAGCTGTAGATAAAAACTGGGGCATTGGCAAAAACAACGACTTGCTCGTTCATCTGCCATCGGACCTGCAGTATTATAAAGAAAAAACTCTGGGAAAGTGCGTCATTTTTGGACAACGGACGTTGGAGTCACTGCCAAAGGGAAGACCGCTTCCCGGCCGCGATCACATTATTTTAAGCGACGATCCCGATTATTACGTCGAGCCGCGCAAAGGCTATGCCTGTGACGTGTGCCATACGAAAGAAGAGGTTCTCGCAAAAGCCGCGGAATATCAGGCAAAAGGCGAAGAAGTCATCGTTTGCGGTGGAGCATCGATCTACGAACTGTTCCTGAACGACTGCGATGGATTTTATGTGACATGGATCGATCACGCCTTTGATGCGGACCGGTTTTTCCCGAATCTGGAAGAGTTGGGACTTAAGGTGACGTGGGAATCGGAACCCCAGGAAGAAAACGGATACCGATTTACCTTCAGAAAATACGAAAGAGTTTAATAGATGGCAGACTTGATTTTGGGCAGAAATGCCGTTCTTGAAGCGCTCAAAAGCGGCAGACAAATCGATAAAATAAACATCCAGAAAACCGATGGATCGTATTCGGGACCCGTAAAGCAGATTATTGCAAAGGCCAAGGAAAAGAAAATCCCGGTCTACTACAGCGATAAGGCCTTTATGGACAAGACCCCTCATCACCAGGGCGTGATTGCGGTTGCATCGGATTTTGAATATTGTCAGGTAAGCGATATGCTGGAGCTTGCCCGGCAGCGCGGTGAGAAGCCTTTGCTCGTCATTCTGGACGGGATCGAAGACCCGCATAATCTGGGAGCGATTATGAGAACGGCAGAATGTGCCGGCGCCCACGGAATCATCATTCCGAAACGGCACAGCGTATCCGTAAACGAGACGGTACTCAAAACCAGCGCCGGAGCAGCGGAGTATATGCTGTGCGCGCGGGTGACGAATATATCCAGAACCATTGATGAGCTAAAGGAAGCGGGTCTTTGGATCTACGCGTGCGACATGGGTGACACCATGATGTATGAACAGGATTTGACCGGACCTGTGGCAGTCGTCGTAGGAAGTGAAGGGTTTGGAATCAGCAGATTGGTAAAAGAAAAATGCGATTTTGTCTGCAGCATTCCGATGAGTGGAAACATCAATTCCCTGAACGCGTCGAACGCAGCAGCCATATTCATATATGAGGCGGTGAGACAGAGATTATGCTCGAAAGAGACCTTTTAGATTCCATTGAAAATCCGGATAATCAGCTCGTTGCGGAGGCCCAGGCGGGTGATATCGAGGCGGAAGAAATGCTGATCCGGAAGTATTCCTACATCGTGTCAAGAAAAGCAAAGGCCTATTTCATGGCTGGCGCAGATGCAGATGACGTGATGCAGGAGGGCATGATCGGGTTGCTTAAGGCAGTCCGGCATTATGATGCGGGCAGGAATGCGTCCTTTGCGACCTTTGCAGATCTTTGCATCACCCGGCAGATCATCAGCGCCATCCGAAGTGCTGACCGGATCAAGAACAAGGCGCTGAACACGTCGGTTTCCCTCAATGTGCCGGAAAAAGAAGAAGGAACGATCCTGGAAGACCGACTTGGCGCGAACACGGCGGATACTCCGGAAGATATGCTGTTGTTAAAAGACGTCATTTATTATATACTGCTAAACAGCGACAAAGGAGTCAAGGTATTCAGCGATTTCGAAATCATGGTAATCAATGAAGCCATTAAGGGATATTCTTACGATCAAATCGCAAAAAGACTAGGCAAAGATCAAAAATCCATTTATAATGCCATGCAGAGGGCGAAGAAAAAAATAAAAGATTATCTAAGGTTGTAAAACAGAGGAAAGTATAATATAATTTATCAGGTAGCGTGCTGCTGTAGCTCAGTCGGTAGAGCACCTCATTGGTAATGAGGAGGTTCGGCAGTTCAAGTCTGCTCAGCAGCTCCAATATTTTTTTACAAAAGCTCCAAGGGGAGCAGAGTCAAACATTTTTTCAGGAGGAAAATACAATGGCAAAAGCAAAATTCGAAAGAACGAAGCCGCATATCAACATCGGAACGATCGGTCACGTTGACCATGGTAAGACAACTCTGA
>CADBJW010000028.1 GCA_902795135.1 uncultured Eubacteriales bacterium | reverse complement strand
GAACAGAATAAAAAGTCCACAGTATCTGAATGTATTATGACACAGACAGTAAAAATGGAAAGGAGCGTATGATTTAGCTTCTAACTAATCATACAAGAACAGAATGATGAATACTTATGAATACACCAAACCAGCCGACATCGAAAAGGAAAGCATGCGCATCATCGAAGGCGAGCTTGCCGACCGCGGCATTGTCATCCCGGATACCAATCTGAACGTTGTAAAGCGCGTCATTCATACGACGGCAGACTTTGATTACGGCGAAAATCTCCACTTTACAGAGAATGCCGTGGAACGCGTCATTGCCGCACTGCAACATGGCGCGCAGACGGATTCCGGTTTGACGTTCATTACAGACACCAATATGGCCCTTTCCGGCATCAGCAAACCATCTCTGGCAAAACTCGGCGCCAATGCCCTTTGCTATATGGCCGAAGAATCCATTATGAAAGAAGCAAAAGCCGCGGGAACGACCCGGGCCTATGCGTCCATGATGCGCGGCGCCCATGAATATCCCAATGGTATTTTTGTCTCCGGAAATGCACCAACGGCTTTGATCGCTATTTCGGAACTGATTCGGGATGGCCTGCGCCCTACCCTGGTCGTAGGAGTGCCCGTTGGTTTTGTCAATGTGGTCGAAAGCAAGGAAGAGCTTTTCGCTGTTTGCGAAGAACAGGATATTCCGGCGATCGTTGCTTTTGGAAGAAAAGGTGGCAGCAATGTTGCCGCTTCGATCTGCAACGCCCTGCTCTACTCTGCCGTTGGAACCATTGATCCGCTGAAACGCGGCTGGCAGAAATAAATGAACAACGCAAGCAAACCCAAATATGTAATCTATATTTTGCTTCAAAGCCTGATCTACGGCATCGGAAACCCGTTGACCAAAATTGCCTATCGGAGCATCACCCCATATTGGCTGCTCGCCGGCCGATATGTATTTGCGGTGCCACTGATTCTTTTTTTATCGCGCAAAAGTCTCGTCCATGACCTCCGGCATACGCCTGTTAAGGTGTGGTTGCCGCCGTGCATCTGCTGCGCGCTGGCGTATATAACGGGTAATCTGGCGCTGAACTATACGACGGCAACGAATGTGGGCTTTATCATGTCCCTTCCCGTTTTGATCGCACCGATCCTCGCCATCCCCGTCATGCACCAAAAATACCAGTGGAAGCATCTGCCCATTCAGCTCGTGACTGTGATTGGATTGTTTCTGCTCTGCTGCAATGGCGGTTTCTTTAAGTTTGGAATCGGCGAAGGGCTTTCCTTTGTCTTCGCCTTTTGCCTGGCAGGACACCTTGTTTTTGGAGAGCGGGTTTTGCAGGAGATGGAAGTTCTGTCCGCAACGGCCTTGCAACTTTCGGTGGCAATGATTGCCTGCTTTGCCTGTGCGCTGGCTTTTGATGAGGTTTCCGTCTTGCCCCATGTGACCATGGCAGCATGGATCATTGTTCTCTACCTTGGTATCGTGTGTTCCATCGGTGGGTTTTTGCTGCAAAACAAGGCGGTTCCAAATCTCTCATCACGGATGGTTGCACTGCTTCAATGCAGCCAGCCAATTTTGACGGCAATCGCGTCCTATTTCATTCTGGGCGAATCCCTGACACCCATCGGTATGCTCGGAGCAGTTATCATCATCGGCTGTCTGATCCTTGACAGTCGGATTTAAAAACAGACAGTCGGATTTAAACAGGAGGAAACAACCATGAATCAAACCACCATTGACCGCATTCGCAAATTCTCAGCGGACCGCGACTGGGAACAATTTCATACACCGTCCAATCTAGCTAAATCAATCAGCATTGAAGCTGGAGAACTGTTAGAGTGCTTTCAGTGGAGCGATACCGAATTCGATCTGGAGCACGTCAAAGAAGAACTGGCGGACGTGCTTGTCTATTGCAGAAATATGCTGGACGAGCTGGGTTTAGACGAAGATGAAATCATCAACGCGAAGATGGATCAAAACGAGGCGAAGTACCCGGTAGACAAGGCCAAAGGCTCCGCCGCGAAATACGATCAACTGTAAACCCATTACTGGATATAGACGACGGCGGTTCTTCGGAATGCCTGAATGATGCGAACAACGCCGGAGTACATGAGACCCGTCCCATAGAACAACATGGCGACCCATGTGGTTTTTAGGAAGACCAGGCACAGAATCGCAATGACGATATTGATGATTCCCTGGCTCAAACTAAGCTTCCAGTGGGCCTGCATCCGTTTCCCTTCCACCGCTCGCATGATATCAATGAATCCGGAGAATCCATGGATTCCGGCCAAATAGAGAACCACGAAGATAAGTGGTATGTTGGCAATGGAAAGTGTGAATAGTCCAATATCAAATACGATGACGCTGCGGTAAAGAATGCTGATGCCGCCTACCATATGCCGCGCCATGGAGATGTAATAAACCATGGATCGAATTCCTGATATGCACAGTGTCACTCCGAGAAACACTACCAGGATTTTATAGACTTGCTCCGCCTCAATCGCCATGGAAAACCCGAAGAGAAGCATGATGATCCCTATTAGAACGTTTGTGATACGTCTAGTCTTTGTCACGATGTTTCACCTCCAGTCCAAGTCCTGCCAGTCTGTTTCCGGAAGCAGAAATGCTGTTTGAAACCATGGTCTTTTGTGCAATTGCTGCCCTTATAAATCTGCCAAGATACGTTTGATCCTTTTCGCCTTTTGGTGCGTCCAGGTATTCTTTCTGATACTTTCTGATGTCAAAGTCTTCAATTTCGCTACCTGACAGACGTTCGCCAAATTCTTTCCAGTCGGATAACGCACTCAGCTGTCTCCGCTCGAGGATGGCTTCAATTTCTTCTCTATAAGGAGCCACCCGTTCTGTATCGTAAGTATCTCTTTCAAAGGCATCAAAATCCCCCTTCAGATACCGCAATGCATAAATCATCTGACAAAAGGCATGCATGTAGTCTGATGGATTGTCCTTCGTAATCTCCTGATAGTTTCCCCATGCGGGAAGGTATTTATAGCGTGCGAAACTATAATCCGGCAGATGTCCTGCCTTGCCATGACCCAAACACATCACATTGTTTTCGCCTCCACTGGAGACGCTGTTTACATAAATGCCTTTTACTGGGTCATCGACCAGTTTCGGGTTGTGACTGAACCGGATGCGCCGAACCTCACAGTCGTCACCCTGCCCCACGATTTCATAAAAGTGATAGTCGGTATTGTTTATAACATAGGATGGTGTCCCGGCAAAATACTGGTGCGCCCAGGTGTCTGCAAGAATATGCATGGCAATTCCAGCTGCCTCAAGGCCTTTGCCCTTTGCAGTCTCAATCGTTTCGGAAAGCAGCGCTCCGTTGGGACCGCAAATCAGACGGTATTTGTTTTGATACCGCCTGCTGCCTTTGACGTTTGCATTAAGATCCTTTGGGAGGAAGTGAAAGGATGACCAGATCCTGGTGATGTTCATCAGCCCCAGATAATCGGTTCTGGCATCCATGAGTTCCGCCTGAAGCTGCGTGGTCGCCGCTTCAACAGGACCCCGAATCTTTTTTAGGAGCGTGCCTGAGCACATGTCTACAAATTGGGCGCTGTAACAGATATCCATGCTTTCCTCATGGGAATAGCCGGCCAGGTAGGCGGCGCAATATGTTGCATAATAATGAAAATCCAACTGCATTACGCTACCTCCGTAATTTTTTTACCATGATTGCCGCTATGATCAAGTTGATCAATGCGAGAAGAGATGTTAAATCAATGATGATCGAAACATTTGCTGCGTGTACCAGCTTGTCAAAGTCATCCATGTTTTGCGTTGAGTAATTAACGAAACTTGCAATTCTATTCCCTACCTCCATCACCAGCGAAACACTCAGGAAAATAGACAACCCAACATAGACGCGCCGTTTGGTTTTGCGCCTGCCGTCAAGGATGGCATGCTTCCCGATGTACAGACGCATGAGCAGATCAATGGCCACAACGATCAGAAATCCGGCTACAGCCACGTATCCCACGCCGCGGTCTGACAACCCGATTTGCCGGATATCTTCCGTCTGACTCGGGTCCATTTCCTCAAAAGCAACGCCTAATTGATCCATCGGAAGCAACACAAAATATATGACTGCCTTAAAGACACTCCAAATACCAAAAGCGACGACCGCTGCGCCGCTTATAGCAAGTGTATGTTCATATTTTCTCAGTTTCACATCATCCATAGCGCATTTATTATAGCACAGAACAGATGGGAAACAAAAGGCTGTGGACTCGCCCGCAGCCTTTTGCTTTTCATAAAAACCTCGATAATAATTGTATAAAACTAACAGAAAAAATTTACTTTAGTTGTAGTTCTTCGTCAATGTGGATATTGTCCCATATTGACCTTCAGTTGCGCCAGATATTTGTAGATCTGATAGTCCGGAACGGAGCATCGGGCATCTCGTCCGAAAAACACACTGTCTCCATGGGTTGGTTTATCATAATACACGTCGCCTTTTTTATTTTTTTCTCTATGCTCCATGAAGGATTTAACTGCATAGTGATTTAGTTGAACCGGTATCGGCTTTCTCGTTGCCGGACAATCCTTCAGAAAAAATCTGCCGAAACAGTCAACGGGAGGCACCGGAATTCCATGGATCCTTGTCCACAAGCAGTGAAACATGGATTTGTTCAGCTTACTATCCCAAAGGTACTCATAATGCGTGTTGTAGAAGCATTTGCCCTTTGAATAAAGCTTTTCGGAGGCGACAGTGAAATCCTCAATCACCAGCCGGTTCAGATCTCTTTGGATCATTCCGCCTGAACCAAAAAAGCGCCAATAAATCAGAACCGCGGGCTTTCGGGAAAACTTGTCCAGAAATTCCGGAAATGTTTTTGTTGCCACAGGAACAATGAATTCGTCCACGTCTATAAACCCGATCCAATCAGATTCCTTGCGGAATCTTCGGATGCAGTCTTCATAGGCTTCAACCTGGGAATGCTTTTTCGGCCATTTTACCAGCGTAATGATTCCCCGGTCGATATAGGGTTGGATAACTTTTTCATATCCGTCCGTAGAGTTGTTATCGTAAAAGTAAAAGTGATCGATTCCAATCAATAAGTGATACTCGATCCATTCCTTCAGATAAGGTGCTTCGTCCTTGAAGATCTGGCAAACAGAAATATGGTACTTCCGCTCGTCAGAATCTGCAGGCGAAAACAAACGCGTATACATGCTATAGATCCATCGCAGACTCCAATTTTTTGCCAGTTGTATCGGAGTTTGTCTCTTTAGCGGTCTGAAAAAGGTAAATGTTGCGTTGCCGGTTTTACTTTTCATTTCAGTTTCCAAAAAAGTTTCGGTACGTGTTTTTATTACAGAACGAGGGGGATGATTGCCGCCTGAAACGTCTCTATGCTTTTGCGCAAAGGCTACCACAATGGGGATCATCTTTTCTTTCGTTTATCATCTGGACAATTATCCTCTCGCATTTATAGTACCACATTTTTTGCCACATCCAAAGGCTCAGATTTCGGCAAAAGCACAGGAAAAACCCCATAGATTGTAGGGTTTGATTGCCTTTGATATGTTATAATTTCAATATGGGCAATTACGTTTTACGATATTCTCTCATCACGCTCGGAATTGCACTGATCGATATAGCATATGTCGTTGTTACAGTCCCATATGGCATCATCAATGGAGGCGTCACCAGTTTTAGCATGATTTTAAGCAGACTCCCAATCACCGACGCATGGCCGGTTTGGGTATGGGTCACGATTGTTACCATCGTTCTGGCGCTTTTGTGTGCCCTTTTTCTGGGTAAAGATATGTTTGTTGCCAGCCTGTTTAGCTGTATCGTAGGAATCGGAACATTCAATTCCTTTACCTTTGCTGTGCCCGATGTGGTCTATGATCTTCTGTTCTCCTTTGGCCGGATTGGCAGCAATCCGATTCTTCCGGTGGGCACCGCAATGGAATTGATTCTTGCTGCTGTCGTTGTTGGCATCGGCTACTATCTATGCCTCAGCAATAGGGCAACAGCCGTTGGGATGGATACGATTGCGATGATTTTGCATAAACGAAACGAGAACATCCCTGTCGCCTACGCAATGTACGCAATCAACATCATCGTGCTTTTGCTCGGCCTTTACACCTATGGACTAAAGTGCGTGATCATGGGCATTGCCTTTGCTGGAATCCAGGCATTCACACTGAACACGCTTCTCAAGGCAGATGAAAAGAAAACAAAGCCGCATCAGCAATGACCCGTCCAAAAACCCCTCCAACGTCATCTTTTTTCAACAGTTGTACGGTCGTGGTGGGGCTTCATTTCTTGATAACGGACAAAATCTCCGATTTCTTTCTACGATTCCGCGCGTTCTGTCTATTTTTTCATAAAAAATCCCCTCCATGCTGTGTCACGCATAGCATTTGGAGGGGGTTGTTATTTCGCCTGAACAATTCTGTACCCCTCCGCGACAGCTGGAAGCGCTAAAAAAAGTTCACTCGGAGGGGTTTTTGGACAATTATTCGATTTGCAGCATGCTGTTACCGTTTCACCTTGACGGTAAAGGTCACTGTCTTGACCGCTGAAGCCTTGTAGTTGGCATTGCCTGCGGCCTTCACGTTCAACGTCACCTTTTTGTCGCATAAAAAAGAGCCCGGAGGCTCTTATTTTACTTTAACTTGGCATTTATAGGTGATCCATCCAATACGCTTATATTTAACTTTATACGTTACAGTACAAGTGCCGCGTTTCTTTCCTTTAACCTTGCCACTTTTATAGGCCTTTACATATTTCTTTTTGCTACGTTTAACTTTAATCTTTTTGGCCTTCTTTTTGAAGCTCTTTGGAAATATTCTTTTTGTTTTCCCCTTCTTTATAACTTTCGGAACATACTTTACTGTGCCACATTCTTCGCAGGCGAGACCGTACTTGAAGCAGTCGTTGTCGTAGTCCCACCACCATTCTTTTGAACCAGAAAAATCATGACCGGTAGAACGAATGGTTTTAGAAGTCTGTGCCCCGCAATCAAAACACTCATATGTCTCCCATCCATCGGTGGTACAGTCTGGATACTCAAAATCAAAAAGATCCCAATCATGGCTTTTGGTCTCACCACAATTTATGCAGTAGCAATAACCGCCACCATCAACCCACTCGTGATCATACCAGGAGTAACAACCCGTGTCATCATAATCATAGTCGTACTCATCCTCATACTCTCCCACGTTATCCAGTTCCTCGGCAGGCTCGTTTGTGTCTGCTCCATACGAGAATGGCGCAAAAGCAAACGAGAAGACAAGGGCGGTTGTTACCAATAGCAGAGTCTTTATCTTGCCCAACATATCTCCCTCCATTAAATAGTAAATAAAGTTACTACGGTTGCTATCTACGATAAATTATAAAGGGTATCGTAGTTTAGACGAACGACCCGCTGTTTTCGGAGGGTCATTTATCCCAGTATTTCATTGGTTCCTTACCGAGGAACTTCGTATTTACCGGTGCATCCAGATAGTCAAAGGTGTAACCTCCCTCGCCAAATGTCAGTACTTTATACTTTTTGGTGTTCGAGGCTTTCGGATTGATCTTGACTCCTCGCTTCGCCTTTTTTTTAGCTTTTCCGTTCAGCTTCATAACGTGATAAATGTTGGCGTAGGTTTTCGGATCCAGTGTAACATAGTAGATTTTCTTCCCTTTGATTGCATACTCGAATCCATAGGCCAGACGTTTAAGATGTTTCCCGTTCGTCTTCACACGCCAAAGCGATGGATTGCCCTCACCTGCCAAATCCGTTTCCACAAGAAAATAAATGTAGTTACCTTTCTTTTTCATATTGTAGATGAGAACTCTTTTCAGCGATACGGTCTTGCTGTCAAACAGCGTTTTAACGCTTTTGGCCTTGCCTTTCTTGGTTACTTTGACTTTGTATAATCCGGTGCATCCTGCACAGTATACAGTATTGCCCGTTTTGTACACATCATCGTAACAAGTCATTTTTACCTTTGACGCCGCAAATGCCGATGTCGGCATGAATGCGATCGCTACTGCCAGTACCAGTATGCAGGATATTATTTTTTTTCTCATGATTCACACCTCCGGTTCCATATCCGCATCATTATTGCTCTGCTATTTTGCTTTACCAAGGTAGTATGATCCCTTTGGCGTTACAAGATAATCATATGCGTAGCCTTTAGCCCCTTTGATTTCCATAGAATAACCTTTGGCGTTGGTAGAGACGTCTATCATTCTTACCTTCGTCTTAGTCTCTTTCTTCTTCTTGCCAGTGAGTGTCATTTTGTTTAACGACCCGCTGTTTTCGGAGGGTCATTTATCGTAATAATAGCTATCGTTGAATATATTATTAAACAATAATAGCTATTTCAATCCCGAACAGTTACATCCTATCTGTGTCTTGTCACTGTTTCTCGAAGTATATCGTATTGCCGTTGGCGTCCACCATTGTCAGTTTCCCATCCTCCGATGTAAGATCCAGTGTATGACCACCCTCTTGATCCAACTTGACGCCGGTATCCGTCTCGGTCCAGGTGATGTCAACGGAAGCTCCGTTCAGTGTCATTGTTCCCTTACCTTCAGATGCTAATTCAAATTCAAGGGAGGATCCGGTCATCGTAGGATCCATATGAATCTGAGCCGGGCTCATCACGTCGGTGGCCTCCCAGTTTCCTTCATAACTGCTCCCGCCGCAGCTGGCAAACACGAACAGCATTGTGATAACGCATAATGCAATGAATGTCTTTTTCAAATCTATCCCCCCTTTACAGTCACGGCTGTATGATATCATCCTGAATCGTATCGTCCGCATTGAAGATGTCCGTGTCGCCGATCCCGTTATAGACATCCGTGTTTCCGATGCCGTCGTAATTCTCATTGCCGGCATCCGGCGCGATTGGAACGCCTTCAGGCAGACCCGACGATGATGTTGTTGTCGTCGTGGTCGTCTCCTCTTCCGTCTTCAGCCCGGACAGATCAAGATCCACAGCCTCATCCTCGCCGGAGCGCTTCACCGTCGCACTTGACGGCATTTCTGTCCCCGTTGGAATAACGAAATAGAACACCATCCTAAGCCCGTAGCCCTCCACGTCGTCAATCGCCGCGAAGGATACTGTACTTGGCGAATAGGTCGTGTCGCCGTCTACCAGCGTCATTTCAACAGCGCTCTGCGTGCTCATGGACCCATTTCCCAAACCGCCGATGATGACCGGCGCCGTCTGACCCACCTGCAGCAGGCTCACACCGTAACTCTGCGTCGAACCCGTATCCTTATCGGCCGCACGCACGATTTTCTCCAGAGCGTAGGTCTCATCTCCAAGCTGGAACTGTTCTCCTTCTCCATAGCCGGAGCTGCCCCCGCATCCTGCAAAAGCAACACACATGACTGCGACTGCCATGGCCGCAATAATTTTCCTGATCATTTCAGCGCCTCCCATTCTGCCTGCTTGAATCCGACCAACACCACGTCATCCGTGATCAGCAAAGGCCGCTTCACCAGCATTCCGTCGCTGGCCAGCAGGTCAAACATCTCCTCTTCTGACATATTCGGCAGCTTGTCTTTCAGCTGCAGTTCGCGGTACAGCATACCGCTCGTATTGAAAAATTTGCGCAATGGCAACCCGCTCTGCTTGTGCCATTTCTTCAGTTCCTTTTTCGTCGGATTGTCCTCTTTGATATCTCTCTCTTCATAAGTGACCCCATTCTCCTCCAGCCACTTTCGTGCCTTTTGGCAAGTGGTGCACTTCGGATAACATACGAACAACATGGTCCTACCTCCCGTTTCTCTTAATCACAAAGGGTATTCATATAATGACGCGCGTTCTCTTCGTAGATTTTGCCCATGAAGCTGCTCGCCACCGCTCCCGGGGAATCGCTGTTAATGAATTGAACGTGCACGACTTCCTTGCTCACCGCGTCGATCACAAAAACATAGGTCACGATATCCAGTCTGTCACATGGGCCGAAGTAGTAATCGTGGGCAACATTGTAACAAAGGGCAGTCATCAGAATCAGATACTTGCACTGCCCTCTCGTATCTGCAAAAGCTTCATGCTTAGTCGTTGAAACCGCATACGTTGAAACATAGTGCGGCCACGTTTCCTCCTGCCCTTCCTGCGGTTCTGCACACGGATCCACTCTCGGCTCCGCAGTCTCCGACTGAGTCGCATATTCAGACCCCCAGATCACCTTGCCGTCGATTTTGAAGTCCTCTGACGTCAGCGCGGCTTTGCCTTCCTCGGAAAGATCGATTTCTCCGTTATTCACGCATGTGAAGATCACCCCGTCATCAGGGTCTTCTGTGGCATATCCTTTATCGAACATATCCTGCACAGCACTATCCCAGACATCTTTCACCCAGCTTTCATCCGTCACGCCCTCTTTGTCGGCGTCCGGATTCAACACCGCACCTTCACCGCCGCCGCATCCTGCAAAAGCAACACACGCCGCAACGATTAGCGCTATAATCAGCACCTTTTTCATATCGACTTCCTCCGATATAAGATCACCACAGTCCTTTACTGCTATAAAGCAAAAGTGCGGATTCTCATTAACTGTGAATCAACACAGGCTTGCGTCTTTCTCCTTTAAGATACTTTAACCTACTTGCAATTTTGTTGAACGACCCTCCGGTTTCAGCGGGTCATTCAACTCAAACACGCGCAAAATCTGTAGGCACAGAAAGCGATTATTTAACCGTTACTACTGTCGTGCAGTACTTTCCGCATGTGTCCTGAATATATATCGTAGCTTTGCCCGGATATTTGGCTTTAACATTGCCCTTCTTATCCACGCTCGCTACTTTTGGATTGTCTGAAGTGAAGCGTAACTTTGCCCCGTGTTTCTTGCTTATATGCTTTTTACCCTTTGGCAAGGTTACCTTCGCGCCGACTTTGACGCTCTTGCCTTTGCTTAATGTAATCGATTTCTTGTCAGCCGTTATCGTCTTGATGTTTGCGCAGTCGCCCATTGTCTTGGCTGCAATGACATGGAAGTTTTTGCTGATCGCTATTACCTTACCGTTTTTGTCGATTGCAACGACGCAGAAGATATACGGACTATGTTTCCTGAGCTTCTTGCCCTTTATTTTCCTTACTTTGAAACTGTTCTTCGTTGTGACTTTGATCCTCTTTAACTTATCTCCGCACTTTGCGCCATAGACAAGATACTTAGAGGCTCCCGGCACTTTCGTCCAGCTCGTCTTTATCGCACGTTTCCCTTTTGGCTGCCCCTGCGCTATCAGAACAGGAACAGGATTCGCGGTCCATTTCGCGTACAATGTCGTATCCGCGTTGATCTTCGTGCTGAATGCAAAGGCTTTTGTGAGAGCCTTATCTTTATACCATCCCGCGAAGGTATAACCGGAACGTGTCGGATCTTTTGGCTTCTTAGCCACGCTCCCCTTCTCAACGCTTTGGGACGCGACCTTGCTGCCGCCGTTCGTTACGAAATTTACTTTGTATTGTATAAGCGACCAAACTGCCGTATATGAACGGTCCCCAGTCGATCCCTTCTTGATCGTTACGGTTTTTGTCGGTTTCTTTAATCCGGTTCCTATCCATCCCTGGAAAACATGGTCTTTCATCGTAGGATTGACCAATGTGAAATCTTTGCTCGCCGCAGTGTATATATACGGATTGCGTGTGCCGTCCGGCAGAACGCCGCCATCAAGCTCATATTCGATCCTGTATGAAATAGTCGACCAGACCGCGTATAGAGTAACCGTTCCCGACGTCACAAGATTTTTGACGTTTTCTCCGTCTTGATAACTTGTGCCGGTTCCATTAGCTTTTGTATTCCATCCTGCGAAAGTGTATCCTTTGCGGGTAAATTGGTTCGCAAACAGATCCTGAGGCTCGTCATAGACCATGTCCTGAACCTCCATCTTGCCGTTGCCACCATTCGGTTCAAATTTGACATGATACAGATTCGCTTTTGCATGAGCCATAATATCTGCTTGTCCGTTTATGGTTATAGTCTGTTCTGCTTCGGCCGGATCCCATGCAGGTGAGACTCCTGCCGCCGTATAACTATCAAAAGAATACCCCTCTGCCACTGAGGAATTGATGCTGATACCAGCGCCTTCCGGCAACTTGGACAGCGAGGACAATTTGGTACCATTACTGCTGATCCAGGCATCAATGTGTTCATCTTCGCCCGCGATGCTTACTGAGCAGAACTGCAAAACCTTAAGTGCGCCTTTGCCCACTTCGACTTTGATGACCATACCTTCCGTGTCGTATGTCTCGCTTCCCTTCTTGACAGAGATCGAATACGTCCCTTCCAAAAGCACCGACGTATCTTCGTCACTTCCTGCGGTTGGATCCGTTCCATCACCATCTCCGGCGCCTTGCTGACCTTCATCGTCTGCTTGCGTCACATCCCGCTGTTTTACCGTGTAATAGCCTGGGGTTGACGGATCTTCCGGAAGAGTGATCTCCTCTCCTCCGGACTCATCAATGAGTTTCACTTCCAGACCTGTGACCGGAGAATCATCGTCAACAACTCCGATCGTTACGTGTGTATCCGGTATCCATATTGCGACAAGATCGATTTCGAGATCGCCGCTATCCGGAACTGTAGGATTGCTTCCGCAGAGATTGACCACGGTGTCTTTATCAGCGTGCCTCTTTGATCCCAGAATGTGGTCTCTTTCCCATCCGGCAAAATAGAACCCATCATTAGTAAATGTGCATTCCGGCAGCTGGTTCGCTTCATCAAAGGTCATTTGAACCGGATCCATGCTTCCGCTGCCGCCATTGGCCTTGAAGTTTACTTGATAGCTGATTGGAAGCCACTGTGCATATAAAGTGACTGTTACGTCATTATCTTCAGTGAGGTTTTTGACCCCTTCGTTATCGGTATAAGACGTGCCTGTGCCATCAGCCTTTGTGTTCCAGCCGGTGAAAACATAGCCCGGCAGCTTGAACTGGTTGTAGTCGAGCTCTTTTGTGTTGCCATATTCCATATCCATATCCGACATTTCGCCGGTAATGGCTGTGGATGCCGTCTTTGGTTTGTTCGGATCGAACTTCACTTTGTATTTATTTGTCGCAGGAACGGCCTGAAGCACTACTTCATCGTTTGGATCGTATTTCCTATCCCAAAGGCCATCCTTCGTGTATCCTGAAACCGTATCAAAAAATGTTCCGTCCGCATTCGCTATCCTGCGGTTGTTCATATCGTTATACAGTTTATAGAAGGCGATGTGATGACCTCTCAGACTGTCTGGAGGTCTGAGCTCGCGCAACTTCGGCTGCCCGTATATTGCATATGCATATCCGTGACCCAGCCCCTGATCAGTGACCTCAGGCACTATCGTCATTTCCTTGACCCGGCTCAGCTTTCCTGATTTATCAGAGAATAATATTTTACCAAAATAGACCTCTTTATTCAGATCCGCTGCAATAATGCTATTATCTGATGTGTCCTTTGGAAGCCAAGGGAAAAACTTACCGCCCTGACTGGTAAGTACATCGTGCATTCCGTAATCGTATGAGCTGTTGAAATAAACGTCAGATATAGGTAAATTGTCTTCAGTCACTCCGTCAAATGATACATCGACTTTATGCAAAGGCTGCTTATTACTGTTGATAATAGTGCCGTGGGTATTCTTGGCGTAGATCGAACCTCCTGTAATCACTGTTTCACCATTATATACGCCCAAATCGGCTTTTTTGTCACCATCAGCAAGGATAGTCCCTCCGCTGATATGAACGCTGGATTTAACATGAGGATCGCTATTCCTTGAATCGCCTATTGGCACTCCGTCACCTTTTGTCTTCGCGATTATGGTGCCGCCTGTGATATTGATATTGACCGCACGCCCTGGCCATGTTCCGTAGCCGCCTCCGATAGCTGATCCCGAATTTTTGCTAAGTGCCATATCCGGTTTCGTATAGGCATAAACATATCCCCCGTTGATCGTTATGTTTTTACCATCGGACTCATCGCCGCCTCCGATCGCTGCAGACATTCCTCTTGTAGTCGCTTTGACAGATCCGCCGTTGATCGTTATGTTCTCTCCATTATAGCCATTATTGTTATGGACTGAGTCCTCTGCGCCGCCTCCGATAGCGGCGCCGCCGTTACCGCCTTTGCTCTCAGCGTGAACGGTTCCGCCGTTGATCGTAATATTTTTCCCAGCCATGCATTGTCCGCCACCGATTGCGGCACCTCCGCCATAAGAGGTTGCGGTTACGTTGCCGCCATTAATAGTCAAGTCATTGAGACTCTTGAAATAGCCTCCTCCGATTCCTGCAGAATCATTGCCGCCTTCAGCAATAATGTTGCCGCTATTGATCGTTATGTTCCCAACAGCTTCGCCAGGACGGACAAGATACATAACGCTTCCTATGCCCGCGCTAGGATTTGATTTGTTTGTATGTGCGATAATCGTACCCGGATTGTTCGGGTCTTCTGTTTCAAAATGCAGCCCGGTCTTCCTGCCTTCCTTTCGTATGGCCGGGGCTAAATACCCTTCGAAATAGACGTTTGCATTCTTTTCGGATATCAGCGTTACAGTACCGCCTGTTTCGTTAATGTTGATCGGGGAAGTTCTGACGTTGCCGTAAGTGTCTTTACAGCAATTCAGGTTTAATCCATCGGCAAGTTTGACCTCGACATTGCCACCGTCGATACTGACACGCACATATCGGCTTTTGCCTTTAAGGCGATATGTTCCGGCAGATTCAATATATACGGTTGTGTTCATTTTCGCATTTGTGCAATCATAAGTCTGTCCGGGTTTCATGTGTATCGCATACTGAACAAGTCCTTCAGAAGGCAAGGCAGCATCAGCCTCTTCGATCGTCTCTGCGCGAGCGATTTCAGTGCAGCACAAAAGCACTGCAACCACTAGCGCCAGTATCAGCACCATCCGCTGTCCTGATAATTTTATCGATTGTAAAATCTTGCTGTCACTGCAGTAATCCATCTTTTCTCACCTACATCTTTAATAAATATAATCTGTTATATCTTTTGACATGGTTTTTTTTTCGTGTCATTCTTTTGGCTTGTTGAATAGTATATGCCTGCGTAATACTGACTGCCGTCATGAAAAATGCACTGGAGCTCGTTGCCCGGTTCGCTTCCATTTTGATATTACTCTCAACGTATTAGGATTGATCGTAACCGCTCTCTTTTTCTTGACCTGACAGCATGTGGCAACCAGAACGTTTTTCCTCGTGTTATATGTCAGGTTGTTCGCGTGGTATATTGGCAGCGGTTTCGACACTTTAACGATAGCCAGTGTTTTGAGGTTCAGTTTCACGATCTTGCATTTCTCAACTGTTCTGTTATACAGTGTAAGGTATGCAAAACCTTTATTTGCGCATGCTCCCTGAAGCGTGTCATATTTATATAGAGCCTGTCCCGCTGCTACTCTGTAATCAAAAGCAGCTCCGCCTTTTCTGATAAGCGTCATAACGGCAATCGATTCTTTCGATGCGCTTGTCTTTGGTATCACCCTCTGCCGTTTTACCGTTGTTTGCCCGCTTCCGAGAACATCAAGCGTTTTGTCTTCATGCAAAGGCGTGGTTTCTGTCGTTACGCTTTCCGGCTGACAGTCTATGGATGTAGTCTCTTCCGTCTGCTCCTGCAATGGTTATTTGAAATCAGCAGCGCTGCTTGTTTCGCTGGTCGCTTCTGTTTCTTCAGGTAACGTCTGGATTTCTTCGATCTGCAGCGTTTCAGTGGTTTCACTTTCTTCGGCAGGCATGTTTACATCTGAAGAAATGCTGTCTTCTGCAAAAGAGTAACCTGTCAATGACGCTATTGCCATTATCGATGCTATTATTATTGATACTGCCTTGTTCGTCGCTATCATCTTGCCACTTCAATAAATGTGTAGCTATTATATCACAGCATAACCTGATTATTATTGCTTAATTCAGTCAAATCTGATAATTTGTTCGTATGAGGGTAAGCAATAAGCACAATTACATATTTTCCATTTTGGGAACGCTCATTGTTTAACGACCCGCTGTTTTCGGAGGGTCATTCATCAACAGGAGACCCACATCAACAGGTTTCCTGTTTTAGTGTAGGGACCATTCAAGAGTGCGTTTTCTCCGAAGACTCAGAATTTACCGTCTCATCCCATTTTC
>CADBJW010000027.1 GCA_902795135.1 uncultured Eubacteriales bacterium | reverse complement strand
GACAATATGACTCGGAAATCGGGATAGCACCTTAAAATCCGAGCCATGTGACTCAGATTTCCTGCTGCTTATCAAAAAAATGAGTCGCGCGAGTCAAGCAATTGCAATTGCCAAGTTGATGGACCGCGATTGGATAACACCGCCCTTCGCGCAAGCCTTTTTTTGGTTGAAGAAACCGCCTAAAATAGATACAATAGAAACAAAGATTTGGAGGGGTGACATGGATATCAAAGTCAAAACAGAAGGCCTCGGCATCGAGAAAGAGAACATTCTTGAAATGCGCGCCGAGGCGAGCAAAGCCCTTGACCGGTTGTGGTCGGGCAATCAGGACATGACGGGATGGGTGCAGGCACCGATTCATCAAAGCGCCGAGGAACTGGAATACATCCTGAACGTCGCAGATGTCATTAAAGAAGAAGCGCAGCTTTTGGTCGTTGTCGGGATCGGCGGCTCCTATTTAGGTGCAAAAGCCGCGATCGAGGCGTTGCCAAAGGTTGAAAGAGGCGCACACGTCCGATTCTTTGGTACGAATTTCTGTACGGATTATTACCGGGAAACCATAGAGGAAATCAAGCAGAAGAATACCATTCTCTGCGTCATTTCCAAGTCGGGAAACACGACGGAAATCAAAGCTGCATTCGATACGCTAAAGCCGATCATGGAAGAAAAGTACGGCAGCAGAGAAGCGGCGAACCAGCGGATCATAACCGTTACCGATGCGGAGAAGGGCGGACTGCGTGCCGAAACCGAAAAGAACGGTTACACGAATCTGATCATTCCGTCGGATATCGGCGGCAGATATTCTGCTCTGACGCCGGCGGGGCTTTTGCCGATGGCTGTTAGTGGAATCGATATAAGAGAGCTTTTGCATGGGGCAAAGGACATGGCGCTGTCCGCGTCCTGGGATGATGACGGGACGGACTATGCGATCTGCCGGCACCTTATGCAGGAGACGGGACGGGTCATTGAAATCATAGAAATGTGCCATTCGCGGCTGGGATACCTTGGCGAATGGATCAAGCAGCTTTATGGAGAAAGCGAAGGCAAGAACGGACAAGGTCTGTTCCCGGCGACCTTGACATTCTCCACGGACCTGCATTCCATGGGACAATACATCCAGCAGGGCAGACAGAACTTCTTTGAAACCATCGTATCCGTGGATGATCCGGAATACACCGTGACCATTCCGGAAGGCGACTTAAAGGGCAAAACCATCGACGAGCTGAACAAAGCCATGATCGAAGGTGTCATCAATGCCCATAGAGGGGTTGGCATTCCAGTGGCTGAAATACATATCCCGAAGCTGGACGCTTATCATTACGGGCAGCTTTTGTACTATCTGGAAACGACCTGCGCCATTACTGCAATGCTTGACGGCGTAAATCCATTTGACCAGCCGGGCGTAGAAGCGTATAAGGCGGAAATGAGAAAGATTCTTGGCCTTTAATGACGCTGCGTCACAAAACTGCCGCCGGGACGGCATCCGTTCAGGTGACTGGCAGGCACGAACTTTGTGAATATTTTGTTTATCGGCAAAGGTGTTTACAGATAAAGCCATTAGCGTTATAATAAGGCGTAGAATAAATGAGTTAATTATTTAACAATCTTAACGATTGACAAGGAGGATAATTATTATGAAAACAATTGGCGTACTTGGATCAGGTACTATGGGTGCTGGCATCATGCAGGTTTGTGCAATGGCTGGATACAATGTTGTACAGAGATCCAGAAGACAGACTTCAGTTGATGGCGGAAGAGCTACAGTTGAAAAGAACCTGAGCAAGTTGGTTGCAAAGGAAAAGATTTCCCAGGAAGACATGGATGCTGCAATGGCAAGAATTACCGGATCAACTGACATCAGCATTATCAAGGATGCAGACTTCGTAATCGAAGCAGCAACTGAAGATATGGAAGCTAAGAAAGCTCTGTTCGCAGAACTGGATGAACTCTGCAAGCCAGAAGCAATCATCGCAACAAACACTTCCGCGCTGTCCATCACAGAAATCGCAGCAGCAACAAACAGACCTGACAAAATCATCGGAATGCACTTCTTCAATCCTGTTCCTATGATGAAGCTGGTCGAAGTTGTTAAGGGCCTGGCTACTTCAGAAGAAACAAGAGAAGCTGTTCTGGCACTGTGTGCTGACCTGAACAAGACTGCCGTTGACGTAGAAGAAGCTCCTGGATTCGTTGTAAACAGAATTCTGATCCCTATGATCAATGAAGGTATTGGAATCCTGGCTGACGGCGTTGCTGATGCAGAAGGCGTTGATACAGCAATGAAGCTTGGCGCAAACCACCCAATGGGACCTCTCGCACTGGGCGATCTGATTGGTCTGGATGTTTGCCTGGCTATCATGGAAACTCTGTACCGCGAATTTGGCGATCCTAAGTACAGACCTCATCCACTGCTCAAGAAGATGGTAAGAGCAAACAAGCTGGGAAGAAAGACTGGCGTAGGCTTCTTCGACTACAGCAAATAAACACAAGTCTAAAGTGTGATCATAAATGTGCCAGAAAGAATGTGGTTCTTTTTGGCACATTTTTGTGTATCCAAAAGAACCGTCCCTTTCGACGACCTTTTGACACACCTTTCCGTACATGCTCTTGTCAAGGGGACTAAACAAGTGTATATTAAGTGTGTTAGAAATCTTCAAATCATTACCCTGTCTGAAATCAGTCTAAGAATGATCCAAGCAAGATACGTAATTAGCTAGATGCGCGATCTTAAAGATTTCCCGTTAGTACAATGAAAATCTAGAAAGGAATTTCTCCCATGTGGAAAACAATGGATGAGGCTACTTTAAAGTCAAAAAAAGTAGTTGAACTGAAAGAAATCGCCAAAACCTTTGGCCTGAAAGGCTATGACAAAATGCGAAAGGCGGAGCTTGTTGCTGCCCTCATGAAGGACGAAGAACCAGCGGAAGAAGCACCAAAAGCCAAGGCCACGGCGGAAGCCGCACCGGAAGCACCAAAAGCCAAGGCCCCGGCGGAAGAAAAGACCAAGCCCCAGGGCACCCGGAAAAAGTCCGCGAAATCGGCAGAAAGCCACAAAGACGAAGCTCCAAAGGCAGATCGTCAGAAAGCGGACGACCAAAAGCCAGAAGAGCAGAAGGCTGAGAGCACCAAGGCCGAGGGCAATAAAACCGACAGCCAAAAGAAAAAAGGAACCCGCGTAGGAAAGGGCCAGAAAGTCCCGGACGAGGTCGTTCCGGATAAAGATGGCCGCTACGAAGCCGAAGGCATTCTGGACATGGCCGACGACGGCTTTGGATTTCTCCGGTTCAACAATTTCCTCACAAGCGATAAAGATATTTACGTGGCACCTGCACAGATCAAGCGATTCCATCTCAAGACCGGAGACAAGGTCAAAGGCATCTGCAGGCCGCCAAAGGGAGACGCTAGATTCGGCGCACTGCTGTACGTGGTCAGCGTCAACGGCGATGAACCGGGCGTAGCGATCCGCAGACCGGATTTCGAATCGCTGACGCCAATCTTTCCGAATGAAAAATTCGTTCTCGAAGACAGAAGAGAACTGGCATTGAGAATCATCGACCTCATTGCGCCAATCGGCAAAGGCCAGCGAGGCCTGATCGTAGCGCCGCCAAAGGCAGGGAAGACCGTACTGCTCAAGAAGGTGGCAAACGCCATCGAGCGGAAATATCCGGATGTTGAAATGATCGTACTTCTCGTCGACGAACGTCCGGAAGAAGTAACCGACATGAAGCGCAGCCTGATCAACGAAAAGAGCGAAGTCATTTATTCGACCTTTGATGAGCTTCCGCAGCATCACGTCAAAGTCGCCGAAATGGTACTCGCCCGCGCCCAGCGTCTGGCCGAACAAGGCAAAGACGTCGTCGTTCTGTTGGACAGCATCACCAGACTGGCACGCGCCTACAACCTGGTCGTACCGTCTTCCGGCAAAACCCTCAGCGGCGGGTTTGATCCGGGCGCTTTGCATAAACCGAAGAAATTCTTCGGAGCGGCCAGAAACATCGAAGAAGGCGGCAGCATCACCATCCTGGCAACGGCCCTCGTAGAAACGGGCAGCCGGATGGACGACCTGATTTACGAAGAGTTCAAAGGCACCGGTAATATGGAACTGCACCTTGACCGGAAGCTCAGCGAAAAGAGAATCTTCCCGGCCATCGACCTGAACAAGTCCGGAACACGGCGAGAAGACCTGCTTATGGATCAGGACGAAATGGAAGCCGTTTGGGCCATGCGAAGAGCCCTCGGCAACCGGGACACCCAGGAAGTTACAGAAACCATCCTGGACAACCTTGCCATCACCAGAGACAACAAAACCTTTACTGACATCATAAAGAAAGTTAAATTTTAATGGATCTGAACAAAATCTTCCTGAAAGGCGCCTGCCCGACCAAGATGGGTGGACAGGCCGTCATGGAAGGCATCATGATGAAAGGGGAGAAGCTGTCGGCACTGACAGTAAGACTCCCAAATGGAGATATACAAGTCAATACAACGGCGACAAAGACCTATGGCAAGTGGATGAAGATCCCCCTTGTCAGAGGCGTTGTTGCATTTTTTGACTCCCTGGTTTTTGGCGTCAAAACCCTGATGGATTCCGCCGAAATCCTGGAAGCCAACGACGAAGAAGAATACGAAATGTCACGGTTCGAAGCGTGGATCGAGAAGAAATTCGGGTCCAAAGGGCTTTGGAATTTTGCCCTTTATACCTCGGTCGTTCTGGCCCTCGCTTTTACCATCGGCATCTTCATCATCCTGCCGACGGGCGCTGTCAACATCATGAAACTCTTCACCGACAGCATCTTTTGGCTCAATTTCGTAGAAGGGCTGCTTCGAATCGCGCTGTTCGTTGTTTACGTCTGGGCAATCTCATACATGCCGGACATCCGGCGGGTCTTTCAGTATCACGGCGCGGAGCATAAAACCATCCACGCCTTTGAGAATCTGCCAGTGGCCGCCGATGGTAAACCGGACCGGAGCCAGCTGACCGTGGAATTTGCAAAAGCATTTCCAACGCTGCACCCGCGGTGCGGCACCAGCTTCCTCATGTTTGTATTTATCATAGCTTTTGCACTGCACTTCCTGCTGGGATGGCCGGTGCTGTGGCTGAGAATCATCACGCGGCTGCTGCTTTTGCCAGTCATTGCAGGGCTTTCCTACGAACTGCTCAAATGGGCCGGCAGAAGCGACAACTGGATCGTAAAAATCCTCAGCATGCCGGGATTATGGCTGCAAATGATCACAACCAAAGAACCGGATGAGAGCATGCTGGAGGTCGCCATCGCGTCGATCAATGCGGTGTGCGAAGAAGGAAAACCGGGCAGCAAAATCGTGCATCTGTCCGAGGAAACGCGGTTTGAATATCCGCACGTTTGGGAACTGCCGCAACGCAAGGCGGCAACAGAAATCAAAGAGGGGACGGAGATAGAATGAAAACCAGAATACTGGTCAAAGAAGGCGAATACAAGCTATCGTCGGCCGGCTGTATGGATGCGAAAATCGACGCAGAAGAATTGTTCTGCTACCTGACATCCACCGACCGGGTCGGCCTGTTTCTCAGAGCGGAGGAAGAGGTAGACGAGCAGACCGAATACAAATACAAGGCGCTGATCAAGACGCGCGCATCCCGCATTCCACTGCAGCATATTACCCACCAGCAGGAATTCATGGGATTCAAATTCAAAGTCACGCCGGAGGTGCTCATTCCGAGACAAGACACGGAAACCCTGGTCACGGAAGCCGCCCGCGTACTGCAGCAGATGCCGCCGCAGAAGCCGACCATCATGGAGAAGCTCCGGGGCGAGGGCGGCATCAACGTGTTAGACCTTTGCTGCGGCAGCGGGATCATCGGCATATCCCTGTCAAAGATCTGCAACAATCTCCGGGTCGTCGGGACAGACATCAGCGAACCGGCCATCGAGCTCGCCAAAGAAAATGCAAAGGCTTTGCGGGTCAAGATCGATTTCGCCCAGGGAGACATGTTCGGCGCGCTGAATGAAAAGGCGCTAAAGGATCTGAAATTTGATATGATCGTTTCCAATCCGCCTTACATCCGCAGGGGCATGATTGCGATCCTGCAGGAAGAGGTCAAGAGTCATGAGCCGATGCTTGCTCTGGACGGCGGCAGAGACGGACTGGATTATTACCGAAGAATTGTAGATGAAGCGGCAGACTATCTGAAGCCGGGCGGATGGCTTTTGCTGGAAATCGGCCACGACCAGGGCGAAGACCTGCGAAAGCTGTTGCGTGACTCCGGCAAGTACACACCGGCGGAAGTAATCAAAGACCTTCCGGGCAGAGACCGAGTGGTGAAATGCCGCCGCAAGTAACAGAAATCACAGTGAAAATACAGGAGATATTGTGAAATCAAAAGTAGCGCTGATAAGATGTAACACCTACGAAAGAGACGAAGTAAAAAAAGCCATTGCAAAAGCCATCGACGTCCTTGGCGGATTCGAAGGGATTTTTGCGGAGCGAGAAAGCGGCGCGGGGAAGCTGCCGGAACTTACGAAAGACAGCCGGATCGTACTCAAACCCAATCTTCTCGCAAAGGCAACGCCCGAACAGGCCTGTGTTACGCATTTTGAAGTGTTCCGGGCAGTGGGAGAGCTTTTGCAGGAGGCTGGATACGAAAACCTGACCTATGGCGACTCGCCGGGAAACCCTCTGGTGAGCGGTGAAAAAGCAGCAGAAACCTGCGGCATCAAGGACGTGGCAAAGGAGCTGGGCATTCCCTACGGCAACTTTGACGAAGGCGTTCAGGTAGCCTTTCCGGATGGCAGAGTCACGAAAGAATTTGTGCTGTGCCGGGAAATCGCGGATCTGGTAGCGGCAGAGAACGAAGGACCGGCTGGGGGCGTGATCAATCTTTGCAAGATGAAAACCCATCAGCTGGAGCGAGTCACGGGCGCCGTAAAAAACACCTTTGGTTGTGTTTACGGCATTAATAAAGCGGCCTTTCACGCCCAATACGCAACGGCCGAAACCTTTGCCAAGATGCTGGGTGATTTGAACCGGCTGGTCGTGCCGAGAGTTCATATTATGGACGGGGTCATGGCCATGGAAGGAAACGGGCCGGGATCCGGGGACCCGACGCCTATGTATGTGATTTTGGCGTCTTTGGATCCGGTGGCTCTGGATGCGACGGTTTGCCATCTGATCTATCTGGATGCGGAATTAGTGCCGACCCACAAAGCAGGCATGGAAGCGGGCATCGGTCTGGGCGATGATGAGGACATTACGGTTATCGCCGTCGATGTTCCGATGATCCCCGACGGAACGGAGCTGACGCTGGACGAAGTGGCCGAGAAATGCGGGGATCAAAAATTCAACGTCCAAAGGAGCCGGGAGTATCGCGGGTCTATCAATTATATGAAACCATTCCGGGGAATTTTGGAGAAGAAACCTTCGGTCATGAAAGACAAGTGCATCGGCTGCGGCGTTTGCGTGGAAACCTGCCCGCTGGAACCCAAAGCCATCCGGCTTGGGCCGGACGGGAAGCCGGTTTACGATTTTCGCAAATGCATCAAGTGTTATTGCTGCCAGGAAATGTGTCCGGAACAAGCGATTCGGGTCAAGAAATCGCTGCTGGCGAGATTGACCGACCGAAGATGGAGAATTTAGTACTTGATTTGAACAGTCGTGTATGATATATTAAATGGGCTCGTTATTTGAGCCGGAATCATCCGGTTAGGAAAGAGGTGAAAGCATGAAAAAAGGAATCCATCCTGAGTATAAGGAATGTAAAGTAACTTGCGCATGCGGCAACACATTTATGACCAGATCTACTGAGTCAGAAATCAGAACTGATATTTGTTCAGCTTGCCACCCGTTCTTTACAGGCCAGCAGAAGTTCGCTCACAGGGGCGGCAGAGTTGAAAAATTCAAGAATAAATACGGACTGGAATAATTCAACGAAATTCAGGAGCACCGCTATCAATCAAAGCGGTGCTTTTTTCATGTTGTAAGGACCTTAAAAAGAAATCCCCGTGACGGTATGGACGATGGTTGTTTTTGTAAGATAAATGTGTACAAACCCTTTGGGCATTGTACGCAAGCTTTTCGTGCGTAATTCTTTTAGAAACACGCTTTCCATGATATAATGTATGGTTGTTAAGAGGAACGGGGACATGGATAAAACTATCAGGAAAATTATTGCAATCATCGTGGCTTTTGCGGTTGTAGCGGTTTACAGTTTCAACCTGCAAGGGATTGCGATTCATGCAACAGAAGCCAATCCGGATTCACAGACGGAGCAAAGGGAAACCCCTGATCAAGGCATGCAAGGAGACGACAACATTACCGAGGGGTTAGAGGCAGAGACTTCCGAAGACTCTGCGGGCTCTGACGAAGGGGAAACCGGAGAAGAAGCAACGGACAGTGAGTCGGTAGAGAACACAGAAGAAAGTGCGGGCAAGACACTGCGGGCAGCTGGTACAGAGGACCAGGCGGCAGACCCATCCGGCGAAGATTCAGCCGGGAATATGGGAGCGCTTAGCGCAGCAATGGATGCCTGTGATTTTGATGTGACCGGAGAGGATGGAACCTATTCTTTTGACGAAGACAGCGGTGTGCTGACCATCACCGGGAATGTTACCGTTGCGATGAAGGAGGGAAAGTCGTCGACCTCACAGAGGATCGTTGTAGCGGACTCCTGCACCGTGACACTTGACGGAGTGGATATCCAGGCAGCAGAGAAGAGCGGCCCTGGAATTATGATTCAGGCAACCAACACCGTTCATCTCAATTTAAAAGATGGAACCGTCAACAATGTGACCGGGGCACATGGTGTAGACATTAATGGAACCAAGGGAGGCTTTGCCGGAATCGAAGTGGAGTTCCTCTATGAGGACGGAGAAAGCCCATCCAATCAGAAGGCATCTCTCATCATCGAAGGGAATGGCACGCTGAATGCAACCGGCGGCCCGAATGCGGCTGGAATCGGTGGCAGCAACAGCCGGGATGGAAGCAACGGCAAAGGCCTGTATGGCGACATAACGATTGAGAGTGGTACGGTCAACGCAACATCACCGGGAAGCGGCGCCGGCATTGGCAGCTCGGATAATCCGGGAGCAGGTACAAGTACCGGTTCATATAAGAAAACCGGCAAGAATACATGGGGAACCATCACAATTAACGGTGGTACCGTGAACGCGACTTCGGAAGGAAGCGGCGCAGGAATCGGCGGCGGCAATCACGTGGACAGTGGAAGTATCAAGATCAACGGCGGTACCGTGACGGCTCATGGCGCAGCCGGCATCGGATGCGGCATAGGAAGCAGCAAAAACAAAGGCGATGGCGGAGACAAAGGACCGGGATACTACGCAGCAGATATAGAGATCACAGGCGGTACGATTACCGCCACAAGCAATGATATCGGGGCGGCCATTGGCGGCGGAATGTATTGTGATGCAACCATCAGCATATCCGGCGGAACGATCAATGCGACCGGCGGAAGCCGTCAGGGCAATACCCACCATGGCGGAGCTGGAATTGGCGGAGGATACCTTGGTCATGCAGCAATAGAAATCACAGGCGGAGACATTACCGCAGTTGGCGGCGATGGCGCAGCAGGAATCGGCTCCGGAGGCTCTCCGAATTCAAACGAAGAGCGTGGCACGAATGGAAGAGGGAACGCCACAACGGTCGAATATACGACGATCAATATTGGCGGAGGCACCATCAACGCGACAGGCGGCCCTAAGGGTGGGGCCGGCATCGGCCTGGGAGTCGGTGCAGACAAAGGCGAAATCACCATTACTGGTGGCACGATCACAGCGCAGGGCGCTAAGTCCGAACGCTTCAGCGAGGATGTTACAAAGATGGCAGGCGGTGCCGGCATCGGATCCGCTTACTCAGGGATCGGGTCCGGAAACCCGAAGTACTTTGTGCAGGCGGATGTGGATGTCACCATTCAGGGAGGAACCATCGTAGCCATCGGCGGATGGGGCGCCTCTGGCATAGGATCGGGCGCACAAAACAAAATCGCAAACAGTGTTACCATCGATGCAGAGAAGGCGAACATCCAGGCGTATGCCGATGGAACGAAATTTGCCATTGACACGAGAGTGCTGCACGACGATGGAACCACGACGAGTTATCATACCAATCGAGACGTGAGCAGCGGATACATTCTGCAGGGGACCTTCGTACATAACTATGAAGGTGAAGGAGACGCTCCGGATCAGAGTCCGGAAGGGCTGGAGTCCATCATTGTCGGCAACGACGGGACAGGAGAAACCAAAGAACTGACGCAGATGCCGGCTGGATATCGTTCCTATGCGACGGATGTTTCTTCCGAAGGAACCTACACGGTCTACACGGACTCCAAAAGCATCGGAGACGGACAGGGCAGATATTTCAGCCAGTTAACGACGGACAAGTACGATAAAAAAGAAGCCGAAGAACAGGGCAAACTCGTTCAGTACACCGTACGAGCCGGTGAAATCTCAGATAACTTTTATCTGTTCCCGGTCAAGTCCGTCGTAGTCGAAAAGAGAGTACAGGGAGAAGCAGGAACCCAGACCGATGGATTGAACACAACGGCCTACTTTGGAATCTGCCACGAGGAAGATGGTCAGGAAGTCTTCGTTAAGAACAAAGACGGAAGTGTCTGGGCCGAATCCATTGAAATCAAAAACGGCGTGCCGCAGAACAAGGCCTATTTTGTAAATGTCGACGATAAGAAATACGACGTAATGGAAATCAAATCGCCGGATAACACGGATACGCCACAGGGCATGACCTTTGGCACGCTGACCTTGAAGCGGATCACAACGGAGCACGGTGAAGCCTTTGGACTTACAGAAGGTGCCGCACACGGACTGAACATCCAGACGAGAGAAGATGGAGAAGATTTGATCATTACGGCAGAACTCATCGATAAAGGAGAAACCGCATCCATGACGTTGAGCCTCTTTGCTGACGGTCTTCTGCTGATCGATAGCTCAAAGAAACTGAACAAAGACACCGGCTGGAAGGCGGAATGGACCGTTCCAAAGGCCAAAGACGGTAAAGAAATCGAATACAAACTGGGAGACACCAGTAACAACGCGACCATCGATAATAATCAGTGGAGTGACGAAGTCATCATCATCAACAGCTACGAAGGGGAAGCGGGCAAACTGATCATCAAGAAAGCCCTGCAGGATTTTGTGGATCACGGAAACGAGCAGCTGACCAATGTCAATGCCACATTCGTATTCCAGATTACCGGGACCTACGAAGCAGGCGGTGAGACCAGGCAGTACAGCAACGTGATCAGTATGGACTTCACAAAGGCCGGCGACAACTACCAGGAAGTCACGGTTACAGGAATTCCATCAAACATTCAGAACCTTACCGTAGAAGAAATATACGCGGGGAACTACAAAACGGATGCACCGAAGATCGAAAACATTCAGCTGAATGAAGATGGAGTTTATGAAGCGTCCTTTACAAACACCATGTCCGACGTCAAATACAAAGGCGGCGTGACGAACCAATACAAAATTGAAGGCGGCAAGTCCGTTAAAAACGCCGCTTTGGAAGAACTGTTCCGATAGGGGAGGTTAAGGCATGCGAATCAAAAACAAGAAATCCATAGCGATTATCGCAGCAATCATTTTGACGCTCTCCGTTTCGGCAGAGTTCACTTTAGCGTATTTTAACGACCATACAAAAGCAGTGGGAAGTGCGAAACTGCATTTGACGGGACAGACCGACATCATAGAAGAAGTCGGTGATAATTCAAAGGCCATATCCGTAAAGAATGAGAGCAAAGAACCCGTCGATATGGTAACGAGAATCAAGGTCGTAGGGCCCGGAGAATTCGAACCCTATGAATTTACACAGGCGGACCCGAAGCACTGGGTCAAAGGCGGCGATGACTGGTGGTACTACGATCATGTTCTCGCGCCGGAGCAGAGCACCGAAACCATTACAGTAACCTGGAAGATTCCGTCAGGAACGTCCATTGAAAACTACGACGTGGCGGTTTTGCATGAATCGGCAGTCGCAAGATATTCAGATGATGGTCGCATCCAGTATCCCGATGACTGGGACGGTCCGTCAGGCGGCATGTAGGAAAGGAGGGCATTCATCATGAGAAATGACAGGAAAATGTCAAATCGAACGCTGGCCCTCATAGCGGCAGCCATACTCCTCTTCTCTTTTAGCGGCGTAATGGGTGTCCGAGCGGCTTTGACGACTGAAAGCGAACAGATCACATCCAATTTCGGCATGTCCGATCTGGCCGTGGAGTTAACAGAAAACGGTAAAGTTCTGGACGGCAGCCGGGATGAAGCGGTGCCGCTGAATCTCGACCATCTGGACAAAGACAGCGATGGCAACATTATGATCAAGCCGGGCAAGCTGTACAAAGAAACCATTGGAGCGAGAAACGCAAGCGAACACGATCAGTACGTCAGAATCATCATTAAGAAATACTGGAGCGGTGAAGAGGGTAAGGATCCAAGCCTGACACCGGATATGATCGAGCTCAGGATCGGTGACGGCTGGAAGAAAAGCAACAAAGAAAGTACCAAGGAAACAGAAACCTTGTATTATTTAGAGAAACTTCCATCGGGGCAGGAATCCAAACCGGCCATTACGGGAGTTAAAATCAGCAGCAAAGTGCTGGATGCAGTGGAGATCAACGAAGAAAGTGAAAAAGTCGGAAACAAGACGATTTACACTTATGAGTATGCTTTTGAAGGATGCGCTATGGTAATCGAAGCGGAACTGCAAGCCGTACAGACACACAATGCAAAAGATGCGATCGTAAGCGTGTGGGGCAATGATGCTCCGGCAGTTGGCGGCGATGGCAAACTGAAGGTAGAATAGGAGGGGACGATGAAACGAGTAAGACTTCTCACAACACTCTGCCTGATTGCAGCCATGGCTTTTGCAATGACCTCGGTCAGCTATGCAGACGAATACACGGTTTCGTACAGCTGTGCCTACGATGGCGCAGACATCACGACAAACTTCGATCAGGCCGCTTATGACAGCCTGGTCAGCGAGCTGGAACCCGGCGACTCGATCCAGTATGTGGCAACGTATTACAACCACAGCGGTAAAAAGACCCGTTGGTTCCTCAAGACCGATGTGCTCAAAAGCCTGGAAGAGGGAACGGCAGACGGTGGCGGCTACCTAGGATCGCTGAAGAACAGCAATCCGGATGCCAGTGCCCCGGAGGTTTTGTTTGATAATACGCTGGCAGGCGGCGATGAGGCGGCCACGGAAGGCGGCATGAAAGAACTGACCAATGCGACCGAAGAGTATTTTAGCATCGGGACGCTGAAGGCCGGCCAGAAGGGCACCGTCACCATGAACGTCCAGTTTGACGGGGAAACAGAGAACAACGACTATGAAGATACAGCGGGCAAACTGTTCATGCAGTTTGCGGTCGAGGACACATCAGACGGCAACCGAACCGTCCAGGAGAATCAGACAAAGACCGGAGATTCATCGAGCATCGCGTTGATGGTAGCGGCCATGATTGCAGCGCTGCTCGCGGCGGTTCTGGCGATTCTCAGTTACAGAAAAGACCGGAAGGGCGGTGATCGGGCATGAAGAAACGATTCATAGTAAGCCTGATACTGGCTTTCGTGCTTACCGTCATGATGGCGCCGGCGGCCTTTGCGGCAGAAACGGCTGGCGGTTACAACACAACGTACACCGTCACCATCTATCCGGGACTGCACGGGACGCTGGACAAGACCAAGTACAGCGCACACAGCTACGGGCAAACCTTCAAAGGCAACGTTACAAAAGCCGACGTAAAAATAAAGAGCGGCAGCAGGTATTATGCCAAAGGCTTCCGTCTGACCGGACATGATAACAACGAATATGTGGTCAGCCTTTCCGGGTTTGCAGTTACAGAAGACCTGAATTACGAAGTTGCGTATGGCATCAAAGATAAAATGGTTGCCTACACCGTGCGGTATGTGAACCAGGGCGGCAGCGCGATCGCAGCAGAGGAGACCTACTATGGCAACGTGGGGGACAAGCCGACCGTAGCCTATAAATATGTAGATGGATATATGCCGGCGTCCTATACCCTTGGCAAGACGTTGTCGGCGGATCAGTCTGAAAACGTGTTTGAGTTTGTGTATGAACGCTTGAGCAGACAGACCCGGACACCGGTCAATCCGGTTGCACCGGGCGGCAATGCGGCCGGAACGAATCCTGCGGCAGCGGGAGCCGGCGCGGGGAACAACGCCAATGCAGCAAACAATGCCAATACGGCAAACAACGCAAATACAGCCAATATCGGAGATAACGACGTGCCCATGGCCGATCGTCCTGCACAGTATACGGATCTTGACGAAAACGCCACGCCACAGGCAGCACCTTCCCAGGACGGTATCCTGAGCCATTGGCCGCTGATACTGGCCGGAATCGCAGCCTTGATTCTGATCGCCTTGATTATTTTGTGGCTGATCAGACGGCACATGAGAAACCAGGACGATACGGTGTAATGATATAGAAAATGAACATCACGATCCTAGCCATCGGCAAACTAAAAGAAAAATACTGGCGCGAAGCGGTGGCCGAATATTCGAAGCGGCTTGGCGCCTACTGCAAATTAAAAATAATCGAACTCAAAGAAAGCCCCCTTCCTGCCAATCCGTCGAAGGCCGATGAAGAGGCAGTCAAGAGGGCAGAAGGAAGAGAACTTCTGGACAAGATCGCAAAGGGTGATTATGTGATCACGCTGGAAATCAAGGGCAAAGGTCTTTCCTCCGAGAAACTGGCGGCAAAGATCGACGCGCTGGGTTTGGAGGGCAAAAGCTCCATCGTCTTCGTGATTGGCGGATCCCTGGGTCTGTCCGAAGAGGTCAGCAAACGGGCTGACTTCGCTCTGTCCTTTTCGGCGATGACATTCCCGCATCAAATGATGAGGGTGATTTTACTGGAACAGATTTATCGAAGCTTTAAGATCATACGCAAAGAGGCGTATCATAAATAGGGACGTTAGAACAGGAATCGTTGGAATGGTAAGAAAAAACAAACCACTAATCATAACAGTAATTGCGGCAGTGATGATTTTTTCTGCATCCGCAGGGTTTTCGATTGCCTATTTTAGCGATTACACCCAGGCAACCGGCGATGCTGCCATGCACCTTTCGGGGCAAACGGAGTTGACCGAGTACTTCGCAGACAACTCGAAGACCATTTCCGTGACGAACACCAGCAAAGAGCCGGTCGATATGGTTGTCCGGATCAAGATCGCAGGACCAAGCACGTTCACCTATACCTATGATCAGAAGATTCCGCATCACTGGGTCGAGGGCTCTGACGGTTGGTGGTATTACGACCGCGTAGTTCCTCAGGGAAAAAGCAGCAGCGATCTGAAAGTCACCTGGGAAATCCCAAAAGACAACAAAAACGAAAATTACGACATTGCGGTTTTGCATGATTCCTTCGTTGTAAAAATCGACAAGGAAGGAAATATCGAGAACCCGAAAGGCTGGGAGGGCCCGGTAAATGATGACTAAATACAGGAAAACGCTAGTCCTTATGGCGGTAGCGGTCCTGTTATTTATCGCAGGACTCGTAACAGGAAAAATCGCATCTTCAACGCCTGTCAGCGAACACACCAGCTCGTCCTTTGGTATGTCCGGGCCGGCGGTCGTCCTCTATGAGAACGGCAGAGCATTGAGCGATGGCAAATACGAACCGGTAGCCTTAAGTCTTTCAAACTTTGATATAGACAGCAATCATAACACAATGGTCAAGCCAGGCAAGACCTACGAAGAGGAGCTGACAGCACAAAACGCAAGCAATTACGATCAATATGTCCGGATGATCATCCGGCGGTATTGGACGAAGGGCAAAGACAAGGATTCTACCCTGAGCCCGAAACTGATCCAGCTGGAAACCGGAGAAGGCTGGAAAAAATCAAAGAAAGAAAGCTCACGGGAGACCGTTGTGCTGTATTATACAAACATCTTGCCGGCAGGAGCCAAGTCCACGCCGGCCATCCAAAACATCCGCATCAACAACAATGTACTCGATGAGATCGAAGCAGAAGAGGAACCGTCCGGCATTGGAAGCCAGACCGTATCCGCCCACGAGTATTCTTTTGACGGATGTCATATGGTTTTGGAAGTAGAACTGCAGGCCGTTCAGACCCACAGTCCGAAATCCACCATCAAAAGCGTATGGGGAAGCGACGCCCCGAAAGTTCAGAAAGACGGTACATTAAAGGTGAAGTAAAGAAGGAAACGAATGAAGAAAAGTACATGTCCGGCAATCTTTCTCCTGGCAGCAATACTGATCCTGTCGATGACGTCTTTTAGCTATGCGGACGACTATACGGTGGAATACAGTTGCTCCTACAACGGTTCGGAGATCAAAACGGATTTTGATAAATCGGCATTTAACGATATGGCCGCCAGTCTGGAGCCGGGAGATAATATTCAATACATAGTAACCTACGAAAACGACAGCGATGCCGCTTCGAGCTGGTTCGTCAAATCCAACGTGTTTAAGACTCTGGAAGCCAACAAGGCGAAAGGAAGCGGCTGCAGCGGCGCCATTACAAATAACAATCCAAACAGCAAGTCGCCGGTGGTTCTGTTCGATAATACCAAGGCCGATGCAAAAGCGGTGCCTTTGGAAAATCTGCAAAAGCTTCAGAGCGCCACAGGCGAATACCTGAGCATGGGGAATCTCAAAGCAGGGCAAACAGGCAGCGTCGAAATGGAGATTCGGTTTGATGGCGAGTCAGAAGATTTGGATTTTACGGAAACCGTAGGGGAACTGATCATGCAGTTTGCTGTGGAAAACACCGATCAGAAGGTGGTTTCTCAAAGGCATCCTTTGGCGGACACGAAGACCGGTAATTCGGTAAGCATGCTGCTGATGCTGGCCTTTATGACGGGATCCGCTCTGGCAGCACTGTTTGCTGTGATTAGTTTCGTAAAAATCTGGAAGCGGGGTGATCGATCGTGAAAAAAATCCTGACCGTGATCGTTGCCCTGACGGTTCTGTTGGTGCTGGCTGTACCTGCGGCGCCTTCCTGTTTCGCCAAGGAAACCACCTATACCGTTAAGGTTTATCCTGGTAAAAAAGGATCGCTTAACGCCGATACGGAATATGCGGATCACCAATATAAGGATACCTTCAAAGGCAACGTTACCATTGGCGATATCAGCGTAAAAGACGATACGACCTATTACGTAAAAGGCTTCCGCCTTACAGGGCATGACAAGAAAGAATACGTAACGACCCTTTCCGGATTTCAGGTCACCAGAGATCTGACCTATGAAGTCGTTTATGGAGTCAAGGGAGAAATGGTGGCGTACACCGTTCGGTATGTGGATGATTCCGGGAAGGCCGTTTCATCCGAAGATGTCTATTATGGCAAGGTGGGAGATAAGCCGACCGTGGCCTATAAATATCTGCAGACGTATATGCCGGTAACCTACACCATGGCAAAAACCCTTTCTGCAAACCCGGAGGAAAACGTATTTGAGTTTATCTATACCAGCGTGGGCAGGAAGAACCGTGCGCCGGTCAATCCGGTCGCGCCGCTGAGCAAGGCCAGAGAGAACGCAGCAGGGGATGAGTCCTCTGAAGAGGCCAGCGGCCCGGTTCAGTTTGTCGATTTGGATGGCGATGAAGCGGTGCCTCCGGAACCGAGAACCAATGAGAAAAAGAGCAAGCTTCCGATTGTGCTTGGAATCATAGGCGCGATCATTTTGGCGGCAATGGTTGCCTGCATTGCGATATTGAGCAGGAGAATGAAAAGGAAGTATCGGAATTATTGATTTATGTGGAAACTGATTAAACGTATCATTAAACTATGTTCGTTCATCATCTTTTTGGCCTTTGTGGTGGCCGGTATCAATGTATATATGGTGGCCGCAGACTATTTGGATGTGACCACGTCTTACGATGATGAGATTGCCCTGAAACCGGAATGCATCATCGTGCTTGGTGCAGGCGTAAACAGCGACGGGAGTCCGAGCAATGCCCTTAAAGCCAGGCTGGACACAGGCATTCGCCTTTACAAGACCGGCGTTGCGCCGAAGCTTTTGCTCAGTGGCGATAACGGACAGGTTGAGTACGACGAAGTGTCAGCCATGAAGGCATATGCACTTAAAGAAGGGGTTCCTGAGGAAGATATCTTCATGGACCATGCGGGCTTTTGTACCTACGATTCCGTTTACCGGGCGGATTATATTTTCTGCGTGAGCCGTGCGGTCGTTGTTAGCCAGAAGGACCATCTGTACCGGGCGATTTACGGCTGCAAAAAAATGGGCATCGATGCATTGGGCGTGCCGGCGGACGGGAAAGAATCTTACGGGGCCTATTACGGGAAGAAGTATAATTATAGAGAATATTTGGCGCGGGCCAAGGACTTCGTCAAATGGATCATAAAGCCGGAACCAAAATATCTCGGTGAAAAGATTCCGATCGATGGGGACGGCAGACAAACAGAAGGACAAGAAAAAGAATGACTTTACAATTCTGTTCTTTTGCCAGTGGCAGCAGCGGAAACTGCTATCTGGTAAAAACGGACGAAACAGCAATTTTGATAGATGCGGGGATTTCCGGCAAACGGATTTTTGAAGGATTGGACGAGACGGGTACGCCTCGCGAACAGGTTGCGGCGATTTTGGTGACCCACGAACACATCGACCACATCAAAAGCCTGCCCGTCGTTACAAAGCGCATACCGGGTCTTTGCGTCTATGCCAATGAAGCAACCTGGGAATGTATCAACCGGCCCGTTTCCGAAGAGCGCCGGAGATATTTCAAGACGGGAGAAGATTTCTATATTGGCGATCTGCTGATCCGACCCTTCCCGATTTCCCACGATGCGGCGGATCCCGTAGGCTTTTCCATCTATTACAAAGACAAGCAGGTCAGCATACTGACGGACTCCGGGTACGTAAGTGATGAAATATTTGAAGAAATTCTGGACGCGGATCTCCTCGTGCTGGAGGCCAACCACGAAAAAGAGATGCTGTTGTTCGGCAAGTACCCTTATCCTCTGAAGCAGCGGATCCTGGGGGATGAAGGTCACCTTTCCAATGTGACAGCAGGCGAATGCCTTTCGCAGATTGTAAGCGAGCGACCGAAAAAACGGCGCGTGCTTTTGGGGCATTTGAGTCGTGAGAACAATACACCGGAAGTAGCGATGCAGGCCGTTCGCAACACCCTGGAGGAAAACCGCATTTACATTGGCGGAGAACTGCAAATCCAGGTGGCGCTCCGTGACTGTATGAGCGAATTGTATCAGGTTTAACGACTTGACGGGACGTAGTAAGTCGGTTAAAATACCGATAATATAGTTAATGATATTGAGTTTAGTAAAGTATGCAATGGAGGTAAGATATGGCACAGAAATATTGCTGCAAAGCTTGTGACTACGTATACAACCCACAGAAGGGCGATCGTGAAGGGGGAGTTGCTCCGGGAGTAGCATTTGAAGATCTTCCTGAAAACTGGATCTGCCCGGAATGCGGAGTAGGCAAAGAATACTTCGAGCCGGTTGGCGTGAAAGAAGACTAATCACACAGAATCATAGAGAATTAAAAGGGCCCTCCATCGCGGGAGGGCCTTTTTCGTGCGTCTGTTGTGCTGCAGGGAAATGTTATTTTGCCTTGAAGCGGTACCCAAGGCCGCGGACGGTCTGCAGATATTTCGGATCGGACGGATCGTCTTCGATTTTTTGACGGAGCCGGTTGACGTACACCATGATTGCGTTTTCATCGATGATCGTCTCTCCCCAGATCATACTGTAAATCGTGTCTTTGCTGAAGATTCGGTTGTCGTTATCGATGAACAGTTTGATCATAGCGTTTTCTTTCGCCGAAAGCGGAATCTCCTCGCCGTTCTTGTAGAACCGCAGCGTCTGCGTGTCATAGGAGAACGGGCCGGCTACGATAACGGTTTCTTTCTCGGAGACGAAACTGCGGCTGCGCCGCACCAGTGCTTTTGCTTTTGCACCCAGAGTCACCGGGTTAAACGGTTTCGTAATGTATTCGTCGGCGCCGATGTCCAGACCGTACAGCGTATCGTAGTCTGCCTTTCGGCCGCTGACAACGATGATCGGCAAATTCTTGCCCTCGCCGCGGATCCGGTTGATGACTTCAAAACCGTCGATGCCGTGCATATTGATATCGAGGAGCATCAGATCATAGTTCTTGCTCTCGATGGCCTGCAGGGCCTCTTCGCCATTTGAAGCCTGGTCCACTTCAAAATCGTTACTGACCATTATTTTATATAACATTGTGCGTACTGCTTCGTCGTCATCTACAACGAGCACTAAATCTTTTGCCATATGAACTCCCACCTTTACAGAATTTAATTTAGGGTATATTTTAGTATAAATAATATTTATAATTTTTTCAACTTTGGAGTGAGTTATTTGAAATTATTGATCGAAAACAAAAGAACAAAAGACTTCTTAGGAATGGCCGTCGCGCTGGCTCTCATCGCACTCAGCGCTATCATGCGCTATCATGATCGGTATTACATTCACCCAATTCAGCAATGCGAACAAAGAGGCTCAAAACCAGCAGCTTCAATCCATTGAGACGTCGATTGATTACATTATTAACGATACGATCACGCGTTTTGAACGGCAGATGGACTATGTGCTGTCGAGCCGGCGCTTCAGCCGGGGAATCGAAAGATATGAACAGGCAGGCAGTGACGACGGGACTCTGTCCGATATCATGAGCAACTCTTCCATCAGCAGCTTTACGGCTTTTGAGGCCATGTTTGTCGAAAAGAATGGCGAGGTCCTGGCGTCTTCCTCCGAGGAGGAATTTTATGAAATCGGCGAAGAGATCGACGATTCGCTATACGAATGCCGGGATTCAGCCGGCGACGAGTATCTGGCGGTCAGACGTGATGTGGATGGCGGATACGTGTGCTACGGGATCATCAATATCAAGACCATGTTCAACAGTGTAAGACAGACGGCAGGCACTGACAATGGCAGGGTCATGCTTTACATGGTTTCCGGCGACACGCTGTTTTATGAGAGCCGTGAAAGTATCAGGATGTGCAAAAGCTCCGAAATCGATTCGGCGGCAAATATAGACGCGGAAGAAGCCGGTTACCTTATCAGAAGCGAGAAAGAAGGAAGAACTATCAAGGACGGTTATGAAGATACCGGCGATAATAATCAGAAACTGCAGCTGAGGATCAGGGCTGTCCCTTCCGGAAAGACGGAGAATAAAGCGTTGGCGATCGCTGTCTCATATGACTTCAGCTCGATGGTCGCTCTCGTGAGAAGTACGGCGACGAAACTGATCCTGTTTTTCGTGATTGCCGCGGCCGGAATCATCATGCTCGTTTTATTCCTGATCATGTCACGGCGCGAAAGAACGCAGGCGGATCTTGAGCTTGAGCGTCTCAAGGAAAAGAACAAGCAGATGGAAGAGCTCAACGACAAGCTGCGCGAACTGGAACATCACCAGCGGCTTGAAACGATAGGAACGATGACTTCGGGCATAGCCCATGAATTCAACAATCTGCTTTCACCTATCATGGGATACAGCATCATGACTCTGGAGAAGATCGATCCTGATGACGAGGCGCTTTATGATGGAGTTCTGGAAATCTACAATGCATCAAAAAAGGCCAAAGATATCATCTCCAGACTGTCTGACCTGGCGCGCAAAAACACAGAAAAAGTTTTTGTCAGACTGGCGCCTGATGATATGTTCAACAGGGCGATCAAGGTCACATCTCCGTCCATGCCGATGAATGTGGACATGTTCAGAGAGTTCAGCTGTTCGGGGAGGTACATCAAAGGCAATGAAACGCAGCTTTCACAGCTGATCATCAATCTGATAATCAATGCGTTCCAGGCGCTGAAAGACGAAGGCGGAATCGTTACAGTAGGTACGGAAGCCAAAGACGGATTCATCGTATTCTATGTCAAAGACGATGGTCCGGGAATTCCGGAAGACATTAAGGAATCCATTTTTGATCCATTCTTTACGACCAAGGAAGCCGGCGCAGGCACAGGCCTTGGCCTTGCCATCGTAATGCAGGCCGCGGAAGATCATGGCGGCCGTGTCGAACTGGAGTCCGAAGAAGGCAAAGGCAGCTGCTTCAAAGTATATATACCGGAAGACAAGTAGGACCGGCATCCGCTTCGCTGAAAAAGGCTAAAAAATCTTTCGTATATGGCCCACGTCGATTAACATATATTAATTGACGCGGGCTATTTTTGCGAATATAATTATTACGTATAGCTGTCTAATTTTAGCAGAGATATATAATGTAATAAAAAGTTTCAAATAAAGTCAAACAATGGGTGAACACTAAGGGGAGAAGATTATTATGAAGAGGAGTTTAAAAAGCTGCCTGGCATGCTTTATGGCACTAGCGGTCATGGTGTCATATAGTTTCAGTCCGCAGATACTTACTGCTTTTGCAGTAACCGGAGAAGACAGCCAGACTGTAGCCGAAGAACAGAAGGCGACAGACAAGCAGGCAGAGCCGGAATCAGAGGCGACGGAATCAAACGAAGCCACTGAGGAAGAGGAGCAGACAGAGCAGGCAGAACCGGACACACCTTCTGAAAACGAGGAGGAGACAGAAGCTGCAAGCGATTCTGAGCAGGATGCTGACGCATCAGAGGAAACAGAAGAACCTGAAGCGGAAGACGAAGAGGAAGAGGATCAATATCCTGCAGTTTCGTTCAGCGAGTCAGTCGGCAGAATGAAGGTCAAGATCAGCGCGCCGGAAGGAGCACTGCCGGAAGGAGCGACTGTCAAAATCGTTTCTGTCAAGGCATCTGCTATTGAGGATGCTGTCGAGGATCTGATCGACAACAGCAAAGTCATCAAGGCCGTTGACATCACTTTTTATGATAAGGATGGGAATGAGATCGAACCAAATAAGAAAGTTTCGGTCAGTTTTGCGTCTGACAAATTCGGTGATCTGAACAATCCGGCTGTAGTGCATATCGATGACGAAGGAAACGCCGAGAAGGTAGCCGGATCAAATGTCGACACAGACAGCAACAAGGCTACATTCAAGAGCGATGAGTTTTCGATTTATGCGATTATTGACGAGGGCGAAACAGGGGAAGACGCCAGACTGCAGGTCATATTCAAAAATGGCGATACAGAGATCGCTAGCATTTACGTCAAGAAGGTCGATACCACAGATCCTGAAAAACTCCAGCAGGTCGTTTATGATCCCGGCGTTGGTGAAGTCGCCGATGGAGTAATGTTCAAAGGCTGGACAACGAAGGCAGACTATACAGCAGAAGATGCATCATCTGCGAAATCTATAGCAGGGGTTAGAAGTGATATTACATCCATGTTTGAAGCTACGGGCGAAGATGCCGTCAAAGAGGGCGACACCGTTACTTATCATGCAATGCTGTTCAAGCAGTTTGCAGTAAACTATCTTGATGAGAAGAATTCCACGCTTGGAACAGATAATGTACTGATTCCTGCGGGATCCTCAGATAATTCAGCAAGCTATACTGTTAATATGTCATACACACCGCCGGATGATACACATAATTTTGAAGGCTGGAATGTCAAGTCCGGTGGAGATAACATCGCAGATTATACGAGCGGTAAAACTTACGTAAACGGAACAGAGATAACTATTTCCGGAAACGTGGTATTCTCCGTTAATTCACCGGAAGGGCACTGGTTGATTTTCGATGAAAACGGAAAGGGCGCGACCTATAATGCCCCGCATTTCTATAAATCCAGTGAGACAACCGCAAAGCCGAGACCTGATTCCGAAATGCTCAGGTCAGGCTATACTTTTAGTGGATGGTACAAAGACAAGAATTGTACCGCAGGCAATGAATTCACATTTGGCGGCACTTTGACAGATAATACAACGATCTATGCGAAGTGGACTGCCAAAAGCACAGCTGACTATACGATAATCATTTGGAAACAAAATCTGGCTGGTGACGGATACGACTTTGAAGAATCCATTACTTTGTCAGGCACTGTTGGCTCAACGATAAATACCGTCACGCAGCAAGGGACTGGAAACAATGCCTATGCCCGTATAAACGGAACTAACAAACAGTACACCGGCTTCCACCTCAAAGAATTCGATCAGAACGTAACGATTGCAACAGAAGGAACGTCGGTCCTCAATGTTTATTATGATCGTACGGAATACACGTTGACATTCCAGGCGCAAGGTTACACATATACAGAAACAACCAGCACATCTGATTGGAATACATATTATGGTACCGATGGTGAAACTTATTTTGAAATATTCAGGTATAGAAATAATTGGTACAGATCAGATAACTACCAAAGTTATAGCGGAAAGCGATATACACGCAGTAATGGATGGACAACCGTTAAAACCATAACCGCACTTTATGGTCAGTCTATCAGCGATCAATTCCCAATCGTTGGATCGAACGGCGTAACTTACAATCAGGGAGAGAGATGGCGGCCAACAACAACAACACCATTTGATGATGTAATTGTAATGTTGGATACAATGCCGGCATATGACCTGACATTCCGTGTTGACACGAATGAACAAGCCAGCACAATAAGAATGCGCTATTATGTAGCAACAGTAGGAAATGCTACTGGTGACAAAACTTATCAAAATCGCAACTATAATTTATATAATACGATCTATGCAAATTTAGGATATTTGCAGAAAAATCTTGACTGGCTGGATCTGAACGGCTTCACTAAAGAGACATCAGATCCACAGTTTGGGTCGGGCAATACTGCAAAACTTCAGTATAGTGATCTTCATTCGGAATTTGACGCGAGTCAAAACAAGGATGTCTATTATATTGATTTCTACTACACCAGAAATGAATACGAAATCAACTTCATGGACGGCAAGTATTTTGATGGAGAGAATCCGGCAAGCGATACAAGCCGCGGACAGCTCAAGGAGGAAACGGGCATCTCTTACGGAGCTGATATTTCCTCATACAACAAAGGCGGTTCTAACTATTATGAACCGACATACGGAGAATATGTTTTCGAAGGCTGGTATCTTGATGATGCCTGCACTCAGGAATACACATTTGACAAAATGCCGGAAGGCGGGCTTACGGTATATGCTAAATGGAGACTGTCGCAGTACCGTGTATTCCTGCATCCGAATGCCGGAACTGACACATCACTCAACTGGGGTTCCGATAATCAGGCAATGTCATTCCGTATCAGCAGCGGCGGCAAAGTCAGCGTTCCGACAGGAACACGTAATGGGTACGAGTTCGTTGGCTGGTATACAGATCCAGAGTGCACACAGGTGTTCAACGCTGATGCTTTTGTATTGAATAATTCGACAGTCACCAGCGAATATAATAAGACGACAGACTATACAGATGAGATAGATAAATGGGGTAATGTTAACGATCCTAAGAGCAATTCAGACGTAAATCGTTTCTGGGTCACCAAGAAGCTCGATCTTTATGGCAAATGGCGTGCGACGCTGGATGGAGCGGATGGCATAGGTGTTATTTATGAGGCAAACAGCAAAACAGATACAGGCACCAATGCGCCGACCGATACGAATCAGTATCTGGATAATTCCAAAGCGACAGCCGGAGCTGCATCAAAGCCGACGGATACTACGAAGACATTCAAGTATTGGGTCGTTCAGAAGTGGAACGATCAGACGCAGACATATGACGATACAATGGTAACCGTTCTGCCTGGAGAATCATTTGATGTACTCAAAGAAAATGCGAAGTGTATTGTCACCAAGTGGGTCAACCCAAATAACAAAAATGATGTTCTTGAGGTTGAAAACCCTTCACCGGGCACTACGCCTCCGGACTCCACACACACGAAGATACTGAGCGCGACATATACCGTGCAGCTTCGTGCAGAATATCAGACACCGGAAGAATCCACGCCGACACATATTCCATGGTACAAGAATGATGGAACAAAGGCTTTCCATATCGACACAGTCGACGTAGATGGTGATATAGAAGACAGTACATTAGAGATAAATGAAGCAGTTACGATCCAGAGCGCTCCGACAAGGGAAGGCTATACGTTCCTTGGCTGGGCGAAAGTTGACATGGGCTCGACTACTGCTGCAGTAAGCACATTCGAGTCGACAGCGTCCAACTGGACACAAAGCTCTTTGAGCGCGAGCAATCTCTTCCTTTATTATAGCGGCGGCAAATACCATATAAATAGTAATGAAGGCAAGGAAGTCACAGAGGTTGCGGCAGATGAGGCAACGCCTTATCAGGCGATGTTCGCAGTATGGCAGAGAGATCTGACTATCACTGTCAAGAAAGCGACCAAGGAATACAATGGCGCAGAACAGAAGGGCTATGTCAGTGGCGGCAGCATCACAGAGACGGGGACCGGAGATGACATCGACAAAGATGAATACAAAATCGAGGGTCTTGTCAGCGGCGACGTACTGACAGTCACAGGCTATACTGCCTCAAAGGGAACTAACGTTGGAACATATACCAACGGTAGTTTTGATGGGGCCACGATAAAAATCATGCGTGGCGGTACAGACGTCACATCAACATACAACATTACTAAGACTGCCGGTGATCTGGAAATCACTAAGGAGAAGGTAACGATCACCATAACCGGTCATAACGATACGAAGACATATAACGGTTCAGAGCAGTCCGTAAGCGGATATGATGTCAGCATCCCTGATGGAGTAAATCTGACAGCAAGCGACGTGGTCCGCAGCAGTGACGCGCCGGAAGCAAAAGCAAAAGGCACTGACGTTGATGGCGGCAGCAACGCAGACAAGACATATCCTATGGGTCTTGCCGAAGACCAGTTCAGCGTATCAAGTGACACATATGAAGTCAGCTTTACTGTCATTGACGGCTGGCTCAAGATCGAGCCTGCTGACCTGACCGTTACGATCACAGGTAATAACGATACAAAGACATATAATGGCGCTGAGCAGTCAGTAAGCGGATATGACATCAGCATTCCTGAAGGCGCGACGATTACAGAGAGTGAGATCACCGGACCTGCACAGACAGCAGCCGTTGCAAAGGGCACAAATGCTAACGGCGGCAGCAACGCAGACAAGACATATCCGATGGGTCTCACTGAGGAAGCTTTTGGTACGACCAACAAGAACTACAACGTAACTTTCACAGTTGAAGATGGCTGGCTCAAAATCAAGCCTGCTGATCTGACCGTTAAGATCACCGGTCATAACGATGAGAAGACATATAATGGCGCTGAGCAGTCAGTAAGCGGCTATGATATCAGCATTCCTGAGGGAGCGACTATCACAGAGAGCGAGATCTCCGGTCCTGCGCAGACAGCAGCTGTTGCAAAAGGCACAGATGTTGATGGCGGAAGCAACGCGGACAAGACTTACCCGATGGGTCTTGCCGAAGACGACTTCAGCACGACAAATACAAACTATAACGTAACATTTGAAGTTAAGGATGGCTGGCTCAAGATCAAACCTGCTGACCTGACCGTTACGATCACCGGTCATACTGCTACTCTGCCATATAATGGTTCAGAACAGTCGGTAAGCGGCTATGATATCAGCATTCCTGAGGGAGCGACTATCACAGAGAGCGAGATCTCCGGGCCTGCACAGACAGCAGCTGTTGCAAAGGGCACAGATGTTGATGGCGGAAGCAACACGGACAAGACATACCCGATGGGTCTTGCCGAGGACGACTTCAGCACGACAAACAAAAACTACACGGTAACCTTTAATGTAACAGACGGCTGGCTCAAGATCACAAAGGCAGATATCATAGTTACGATCACTGGTAATACCGCAGAGAAGACATATAATGGCGCAGAGCAGTCAGTAAGCGGCTACACGATTACTATTCCGCAAGGCGCCAACCTGACAGAAGATCAGATCACTGGCCCTGCACAGACAGCGGCTGTTGCCAAGGGCACGGACGCTAACGGCGGAAGCAACGCGGACAAGACATATCCAATGGGTCTTACTGAGGAAGATTTTGGTACGACAAATACGAACTATACGGTAGCATTTGAAGTTGAGGATGGCTGGCTCAAGATCGACCCGCTGCCTGTAACGGTACTGATCGAAGGATCACAGCATTCAGATCCTTATGATGGAGCTGAGCATTCCGTATCCGGATACAATGCGATCATAATCGACGGAACAGCGCCAACAGAAGTCAAGATATATAAGGAATCATACTTTACCTTCAGCGGAACGGCAGAAGCGAAGAGAACGAACGCAGGCAAGACAGAAATGGGCCTGACTTCGAGCCAGTTCAGCAACAATAATGATAACTTCACAGTAACATTCAACATTGTGAAAGACGGCTATCAGGAGATAACCAAGATCAATGCGACTGTGACTATCATCGGTAATAACAACACGACGGATTACGATGGTGAGCCGCATACAGTGACAGGTTACACAGCAACATCAAGCACTGACCTGTATGTTGTTGACGGCGACAATAAAGACTTTAATTTCAGCGGAACAGCAACAGCATCCAGAACAAATGCCGGCCAGACAGACATGGGCCTTGATGCAAGCCAGTTCACAAATAACAATCCGAACTTCGAAACAGTCACATTCAACGTAACGGACGGCTTCCAGAAGATCGATCCGATCGATGTCGTTGTTACGATCGTCGGCGCGAACAACACGACAGATTATGACGGCACAGAGCATTCAGTTTCGGGCTACACGGCAACAGCGAATACTGAGCTGTATGATGTGGACCATGACTTCACGTTCAGCGGAACAGCATCAGCAGCAAGAACAGATGCCGGAACCACAGACATGGGTCTTGCTGCGGATCAGTTCGTGAATACGAACAGCAACTTCGGCACGGTAACATTCAACGTAACAGACGGTTATCAGAAGATCACACCGATCGATGTCGTTGTTACGATCGTCGGCGCGAACAACACGGCAGATTACGACGGCACTGAGCATTCCGTTTCAGGCTACACAGCGACAGCGAATAATGTGCTGTACGATGTGGACCATGACTTCACGTTCAGCGGAACGGCAGAAGCTGCAAGGACTAATGCCGGAACCACAGACATGGGTCTTGCTGAGGAGCAGTTCGTGAATACGAACACGAACTTCGGTACAGTGACCTTCAACGTAACGGATGGCTACCAGAAGATCGATCCGATCGATGTAACAGTCACCATAGTCGGCCATAATCATACCGATAACTATGACGGCGCGGAACATACTGTAACAGGCTACGATGTAACAGACATCAGCAGCACATTGTATACTGAAGCGGACTTCACGTTCAGCGGCAACCAGACTGCATCAGGTACAGATGCAGGCACATACTACATGGGACTTGCTGAGGATCAGTTCACAAATACGAACACGAACTTCGGCACAGTAACCTTCAACGTAACGGACGGCTACCAGAAGATCGATCCGATCGATATCACGGTAACGATCGTAGGCGCGAACAATACGACGAATTACGATGGTACGGAGCACGCAGTCTCAGGCTACACAGCGACAGCAAGCAGCGCTCTGTACGATGTGGACAATGACTTCACGTTC
>CADBJW010000026.1 GCA_902795135.1 uncultured Eubacteriales bacterium | reverse complement strand
AGCACAATCATTTGCAGTGATCAAATAATCAAGTTATTCAGAAGAGAACTTCTTTTAATCACAGCCAACCACTGCCAAAAGAATAGACCCGTTGATTTTTCAACGGGTCTGGTGGTGGAGCATAGGGGGATTCCGCGGCGGGGCCCCTTCCCCTCCGCCGTCCTGCGCCGCCTCACACAGGCGGCTTGGACCCGTCGCTGCTCAACTGTCCACCGGACAGTTGAGCAACGCTCCGGCCCTTTCGGGTTCGATCCCCCTATGTTATGTTTCACTGAGACAACAAAAGAGGGCCCGTTGGACCCTCTTTGTTGTCTTGGTGGAGCATAGGGGGATCGAACCCCTGACCTCCAGATTGCGAACCTGGCGCTCTCCCAGCTGAGCTAATGCCCCATAAGCGATTCATTTGTAAATCTTCCTTACTTCCTCGTAGATTATAACACCAATATCTGTTATATTTAAAGCATGATTAAGAAAGAATTGCAATATTTTCATATCAATCGTTGTTTCGGTGGAAATCAGAATTGGTTTCTGGATCCGTGGATGCACGTAGGAGGTTGCGGTGCCCTCACCATGTGCGACCTGATGATTTATATGGCCCTCTACCGGAATCTTCCGGAAGGCTATCCATATGACATCAACCGCCTGTCCAAGCGGGACTACCGCAAATTCGGTACACACATGAGGCCTTATCTCCGTCCTCGTCAGGAAGGCATCAAGGATCTCGAGACCTTTATTGATGGTGCCGAAACCTATCTCAAATACAGCCGAATCAACCGCGTCCGCCTGAAGCCCTTTGACGGAAACCGGTCCGTCGAAGAGGCAGAAGCCGCAATTCGGAAGTCTATCGATGACGGCCTGCCGGTCCCGATGCTCATGCTCAAGCATCAGGATCCAACCTTTGTTTTTTTTGAGTGGCACTGGTTCCTGATCGTTGGTTATGCTGCGCCGAATGCGGATGCCGAATCTGACCTATCCTCCCCGGACAGCGGCTTTCAAATCAAAGTTGCGACCTACGGGAAGGCCCATTGGCTTGACTTTGAAAGCTTTTGGGATACGGGTTTTGAGGAGCGAGGCGGATTGGTTTTGGTCTCCCAGCGCGAGGGGCAAAGGGATTAGTCTTTCCAGACGAATTTCGCATTTCCGGCTTCCCCGCCGTCAATCAGCAGACACTGACCGGTCATGAAGCGATTGGTGACGCCAACGAAATAAATCCATTCGGCAATTTCCTCAGGCTCTGCCCACCGTTTGAGCGGTGTCAGGTCCATGATCTCATTCCAAAGCTCCGGGTCGTCCATGACGACTCTGTTTAAGTCTGTCCGCACACCGCCTGCATCAATACTATTGCAAATGCCCCGTGGCGCCATCCTCAGCGCAACGTTCTTCGTGTATGCCATCACGCCGCCTTTGCTCGCTGCGTATTCAGGGAATTCCGACCCCGTGTGGGCGCTGGCTGAACCAACATTTACGACGGACACACAATTTTCATTTTGGATCGCATACTTTTCTGTAATCTGAATTGTGCCTTTGAGATTCACGTCGATGTCCCGGCCGGATTCCTGCACACCTGCACAATTAACCAGTATTTCCGGAACTACGTGCTCCGGAAATGTGGATGGGTTCAGAACGTCTCCGAAGTGGTGGGTGTAGTGACCTTCAAAGGATTCTTCAAGCAAACGCTCCGGAGCCGGCTGACTGTCAAATCCGTGGACTTCATGCCCTTTTTTTAGGAAACATTCTGCTGTGGCACTTCCAATTCCACCAGATGCTCCCGTAATCAAAACAATCATTCCAAACTCCTCCTTATGAAAGGGCGTGCTCCCTTTGGTAATTCAGATATTGTTCTCCTACCTTTTCTTTTTCCCAGTCTTTGCTGACGCGGTAACCCACCGGACTAAAAATGACTTCACAGAGCAGTTCCATAACGGCCCCGGTAATGGAACAAATAATGACCTGTGTCCAGGTCCATCCAAAAAAGTGCAGTGAGACAATCGTTGCGAAAACAAAGTTATCCACAAACTGGCCAATGCATGTCGACGCATAGGATCTGAACGCAAATGCCTTGAAATTATCTGTTTTCAATCGTTTCCCAATATTGTGATTGATGAATGAATTCGTTATAGCTGCGCAGACCATGGCAATACTGCTGCCCAGTACCACATACCAGGTACCCCCGATGGTTTGATTCAATGCAGCATTGACTTGCAGGCTTCCCGTAGAGTAATACTCACCCCACATGCCGGGTGCCAGTGAAAGCAGCCAGAAAATGCCACACGCCGCAGCATTGATCGCCATTGCAAGTATGGCAACCTTGGCAGCTGCCTTTCCGCCAAACCGTTTGCAGAGCATATCCATGCAAAGAAAACTGATCCAGCTTAATGCAAAGCCGCAGTCCAATGCCAGGTATTTTACCGATAATAATTCCTTGTTTGCCAGGAGGTTCATCATAATGACACTTACGACGAACAACGCAAGAACGAGGCTTGGAATATTACGCAAAAGAATGCGGTAATCCTCCACCTCACGTTTTAATAGATTCATAAAATTGTTTCTCCTTTGGTTTTAATATTTTAGAAGCAGGATATCGGACCCGAACTGCTTCCGGCGGCCATCATTCAGCCGCCGTTTAATGATTGTATCACAAAGCCATTTGCCATTCAAGCATAGTCCCGTGCTTTTTCTTCCCCGTGTAACACGCGCAGAACGCCCTGGGTCAGGGCCAGCATCTCATCTTCACCGGGATAAACGGTCACCGGCGCGATCCAGTCCACGAGGCCGCTGATTGCATCGGTGACGATCTTGCTGTGGGCAATGCCGCCCGTCAGCAGAATCTGATCCACCGTCTTTGCTTCTGCCTTCGCCGCAATGGACATGGCTGCGATTTCTTTGGCAACCTGATAGTAAAAAGCGTCCAGAGCCTTTTGCACCTTCTCATCCCCGGCCTTTGCCGCCTCGACCAATTCGCGCATGTTGTTTGTGCCCGTATAGGCGAGCAAACCGCTTCTTCTGGTCAGCATTCGCTTTAGTTTGTCCTTCGTCATGTCCTCACGAAAACAGAGATCGATCACGCCGTTCACCGGCAAGCTCCCCGCCCGTTCCGGTGAGAATGGACCTTCGCCACCAACCGCGTCCTCTGTATCAAGGACCTTCCCCTTAATGTGGGCCCCGACGGAAATGCCGCCGCCCATATGACATACCAGCAGATTCAGATCTTCATAGGCCTCTCCTATGGAGGCTGCGTAACGCCGCGCGACGGCCCTTTGGTTCAGAGCGTGAAACACACATACCCGTTCGATGAGCGGATGTCCGGAATAGGTTGCCCGTTCCGAAAGTTCATTTACGACCGGGGGATCCACGATGTAGGCCAGTACGCCGCTTTTGAGCTCCAGTTCATGGCCGATCAGCGCACCTAGATTTGACGCATGCTGTCCGCTGACTCCCGCGCGGCTGTCCCGCACCAACGCCTCATTCACGCGGTATGTTCCGCCAGGCATCTGTCTCACCAGTCCTCCCCTGCATGCAAAAGCCGCAAAATCCGTAAGTTCATAATGGCTTTTGTGAAGAGCCTCAAGAACCAGCTCTTCGCGGTACGGCAGTTGATCCACGATCGATCCCATTTTGGCAAGCTCTTTTGCATCGTGCCGCAGTGTTTCGCTGTACACTTCCTGTTCCCCTTCAAAAATCGCGATTTTTGTGGATGTAGATCCCGGATTGATCACCAGTATTCTTTCATTCATGTCAAATTCCCCCATTGTCATTGATCCAACGCATTACAGAAGAAACGCCGGTAGGCTGCAAAAGCTCTGCCGGCGCATTTTGTTATCGCTTATTGGAACGCTTCCAAATTCCCTGTTCCTCAGCCGCCTTGATCAATTCATCACGGAACTGTGGATGCGCAATGGAAATCATCAACTCAGCACGTTCCCAGGTGGTTCGTCCGGCCAGATTCACTTTGCCCTGGTCCGTTACGATGTAGTGAACCTCAGAACGCGGTGTTGAAACGATGTCCCCTGCCGTAAATTTCGGCAGAATGTTGCTGTGAAGGTTTCCTTTTTTGTCTTTGTAAGCACTGTTCATGCAAAGAAATGCTTTGCCGCCCGGCGATTTGTATGCACCTTCCACGAAGTCGATCTGTCCGCCGGTCCCGGAAATCTGCCGGGTTCCAACACTTTCTGAACATACCTGTCCATACAGATCCGCACTGACACAGCCGTTAATGGCGATGACGTTGCTCATCTGTCCGATGACATTCGGGTCATTGACGTGACTTACCATGTCGCCGCAGCATTCCGGGTTGTCATTGAGCCAGTCGTACAGACTCTGGCTTCCTGCACAGATTCCGAAAACGCTCCTGCCTTTGTAAATCTCTTTATGGGCATTGGTCAGTTTGCCCTGCTCGTACAGATTGAAAAAGGCATCGGTAATGAGCTCGCTGTGACAGCCCAGGTCTTTGATATCGGATTTGGCCAGATGCTCGCCAAGAACATTTGGCATACCACCTACGCCAAGTTGCAGAACTGCTCTATCTGGAATCTCCGGTGCAATAAAGTCCGCAATTTTTACTTCTTCCGGAGTTGGCGGCGGTGACTTGATTTCTATCATCGGATGGTGTTCCCCTTCTACGATGATATCCACATCATCTACATGGATCCGGTTGGCATCGATGCCCTGGGCCCGCCGTTCTTCCAGACCGCGTACCCTCGGCAGGTGTTCGTTGACTTCCACGATGACGATGTCTGCCGCTTCCAAAACAGGCTTTGCGGTTGCAACGGCAAAATGCAGATTGAAGTATCCTTCGTCATCCATTTTGGATGTAGCGATCATAGCCACATTGACTTTGCAATAGCCAAGCTGGTAGTAACTGCTCTGGTTCCGGTAAATCATCGGAATATGGCTGATCAAACCCTGACTCCAGTACTTTCTCTCATACCCGGCTGTATACCAGCTGTGGTAACTGAAGCTTTCCCGTTCCGGGTCATCTTCTACGATGCGCAAAGGCTCAAACATGAAGTAACCTCTGCAGTTTACGTCTTTTAATTCTCCCTTTCTCTTTGCCAGGGCTGCATCCAAAAGCACCGGCTGTCCCTGGGAAATTACGTAATCGATCCAATCCCCATCTTTTACAACTTTTACTGCCTCTTCCGGCGTCTTTAATTTGCTTCTGTAAGTATCATATATACTCATTGGACTTCTGTTTATTCTCCTTTATAAACTTTCTTTGAGGATTTCTACAACTTCCTCTCGTGTAAGAGGTTTGTATCCGCCCTTTAATAACCGGGTACCATCCGCGATGCCTTCAATCATATCTTCGGTAGCTCCAAGCTCTGAAAGGCTCATGGTAACGCCAAGGGTTTTCATCCAATCCTCTAAAGCCGCAAGTCCAGCCTTTGCAATTTCTTCATCGGACTTGCCGGTCGGGTCCACGCCCCATACTTCCGTCGCAAATCTGCGGAACTTCTGCAGGCCGTACGGCATGATGTAACGGTAATATGGAAGCGTTACCGCTGCCAAGGTCATGCCATGTGTCGCGTTGGTGTATCCACCGGCTGCCTGTCCAAGCTGGTGCACCATCCAGTCCGTTTTTTTACCGCGGGAGATCAGGGTGTTGAGTGCCCAGGTTGCGGTCCACATAATGTTGGATCTGGCCTCATAATCCTTTGGATCTTTGATGGCAATCAGCGAAGAGTGAATCACGGATTTCATCAATCCTTCTGAGATATAGTCACTGGTATTGTCGTCCTCTCCTGAGAAATACTGCTCACAAATGTGGCTAAAAATATCGTAGATTCCGGAAACCATCTGATTGTATGGCAGGGAGTAGGTATACTCCGGATTCAGAATGGCAAATTTCGGCATAACTTTACTATTCCTAAACACGTGGCCATACTTCCGGTGGGACTTTGGATCGGTCAGCACGGCCCCGGCGTTCATTTCGGAACCTGTACCGGCCATGGTCAGAACACACCCGACTGGAACGATTTCACAAGTCGGCTCCTCAAAGTTTATGTAATACTTTTCCCACGGATCCTCGTCACAATTTATGGATATGGAAACGGCTTTTGCATAATCGCAGCAAGAACCGCCGCCAACGGCCAACAGGAAATCCACGTTGTTTTCCCGTGCGATCCGAACCCCTTCCCGAACCTTGTCGGTTGTCGGATTCGACATGACGCCGCCGTCTTCTACGATGATCTTGTCGTTCATTTTGAGCACTTCTACGACTGCGTCATAGATGCCGTTTTTCTTGATGGAACCGCCACCATAAATCAACTGGATCGTTTTGCCCCAATGTTGCATTTCACGGTTCAGATATTTTAAGGCGTTGTTTCCAAAATATAGTTTCGTCGCATTTTCATAGCTAAAATTTCCTAGCATGGTACCTGTTCTCCTTCATTGCCTAATGATTGAATCTTTTATTAGCTGTTCACGTCGCTGAGCAATCCTTCTTCTACGACCTCTGTATCAAACTGATAGTCATCGCTTGCGGGATCACCGCTTTCAATGGTCTTGATGATTTTATATGTGCCTTCCTCCCCATTGATTTCCAACAGGTTCTCTGTCTCCACAGCAACGTCCATTTCCTCTTCAACATCTTTGTTCATTTCCTGCTCCAGCTTGCTCTTGCCATCCGCGTCATATGCGTCATACGCCTTGAGCTTTTCCAAAGCTTCCTTTGAGAAGTTTTCTTCTACCCATGGGTCATGATTGCTTCCATCTTCGCTCCAGATGACTTCGTCAAGAACGGGTCCTTCCTCGGTAACGTGATACTTGATGATCGCCTCTCCCTGCGCTCCTGAAACGTTATACGCTTTATCTTTCAAAGCCACGTATTCACCGGTGCAGAGCATTGTATAGGCCGTTACCTGATCCCCTTCTGTATCCATTCCAAACACTTCAATCTTCGCAAAGGCTTTGTCAAGCAGATAGTCTTTATACTGGAGGATGAGTTCCTCCTGGGCGACTTGTTCCATCAGCGCATCCATATCGTCAATGGTTTCTGCCTCCGCTGTTGTTGCCTCTGTGGAACTTTCTTCGGAATCATCTTCCTGGCTGCCACAGGCTGCCATCGCTATGGTGAGCACAAATGCTACCAACAATGCTGTCAATATTTTTGTATTTTTCGTGTTTAGCATTTTATTACCTCACTTTACTAAAATTATAGAGCTATTATATCACACTATTCCCTTGATACTGCTATCTTTTTGCTTTCAAATTCTTTAGATATTCCTTTTGCTGCATAGTGATTCTCCTGCTTTCGACTGCTTTCTGTATCGCTTTATTATGGGTCCAATCGTCAAGCCTTTGGGTTTCGAAATATGGCAGTATGGATTCGTACTGTTTGGCCAGCGCCGTGGCGAAATACCAGGCAATCATCATGTTTACATAGTATTCTTCTGAGCGGACTGCGGCCACCAGTTCCGGATAGGCAAGGTCGAAGTCATCGTCCAAAAAGTATCGCATCAGCGCGCCGATTGCAAATCGGACGGTGTAAACTTCCTCTGAAGTGATCCATTTCTCTATATGTGGCAGCAGCTTTTGGCGATGTTTCTTGAAGACTTTTGGTGAAAGCTGATCGCATGTTGCCCAGTTATCAATAAAGGGCAGAAACCGCTCGGTCTCCTGCATGCAGCGATCGTAGTCCTTGATTTCCGATAGGATAAAGGCATGCAGCTGGTTTTCGTCAAAATATTGATGAGGGAGTGCACCGAGAAACTCCACTTCCTCGCCTTTCTTGACCAGCGCTTTTGCAAAGGCTCTGAGTTCCGGTGTACGAACCCCAATCACGGTTTCCGGGTTTACGTTAGGAATCAGTTTGCTCTGGAAATCGCGGTATGCCGTATCCTGAAGCGCAAACAGCTCCTGCTGGATCTTGTTCATTTTTCTCTCCTTTCACTGAAAACGCTGCAATGCAAATTCGGCGAACTTCTTTGCAGCCGGCGACATGACCTCCGAATCCGGGGTTGCCATACCGATTTCTATGATTCGTTTCGGCCGCAAAGGCAGATACCTCACGCCCCCTGTAAAGGCTTCCGCAATGATGGCATTGGTACAGGCAATTCCCAGCCCTGCAGCCACCATGGCGTATGCGGCATAGTTGTCCGAAGTGGAATACTTTACCTTCGGAGTAATTCCGTATTCCATCATCATCATTGAGTTATCTGTTTCTCTGCCCGGATACAACTCAATGAAATCCTCCGATGCAAAAGCGCTGACCGGGAAACTCTTTTGCCCAGCCATCGGGTGATTCTCCGGCAAACAGGCCATCAGCTGATCCTTCTCAAGAAAAGTCCAGTTGTGACGCCCGTCCCGTTTACTGACGATACAAAGATCGACTCTGTGGTCATCCATGGCGCGCAAAAGCTCCGTACTCGTACCATCCACGATTTCGACTTTGATTCCTGGGTACTGTTCTTCAAAATCCGCAATCAGTCTGGCAAACCAGTCGTAATATGCATAATAGGATGTTCCGATCTGAATCGATCCACGAGTCAGTCCGCAAATCTCGCCGGTCATCTGCTCATAAGTCTCCGTAATCCGTACAAGCTCCTTCAATAGCGGCATCAGCTGTTTGCATTCCTCCGTGGGCACGACACCGCCCCGGCTGCGCACCAAAAGCGGGAATCCGGCCTCTTCTTCCATGGATGCCATCATCCTGCTAACGCCTGAAGCTGTGTATCCCATCGCCTCTGAGGCTGCCGTAAGGCTTCCGGTTTCTATGGCACACAAGAGAGCTTTACATCGTTCTGTATCCATGATCGTCTCCTCTTTTTATCATCATGTTTTTCTTTCTTTGATGATTTGTCAAATTTATTATGATTATCTTGCGTTTTACTCAATGATAAACCAGAGCTATTATAGTGTCAAGGAGGTCCGCATCATGCTGGCTGCAGCATTGCTTGGTGCAACGTTGATCATCGGCGGCATTCTTCTCACGAATTCGGCGACATTCTTCTCACGAATCAGGTACACAAAAAAGGCGCACATTTGATTGCGCCTTTCATCTGGTTGGTTGTTGGAAATCCATTATCTCGTTAAAACGATAAATCGGTTCTCTGGATCAGATCCTTTTGCAGGGCCTCACCCAGTTCCACGAAATACGCACTGTACCCGGCTACCCGAACCAACATGTCTTTGTATTCTTCCGGTTTCTTCTGGGCGGCCTTCATGGTTTCCGAGCTCATAATGTTGAACTGTACGTGCATCGGACCACCGGCAAGGTATTCGTCGATGTAGCTGATCAGATTGTCCCTTCCCTCGACACCTTTTACCGCTTCCTGGGGGAATTTCAAATTCAACAGAGTCCCGTTGGTTGCCAGGCTGTGATCGACCTTGGCAATGGAATGAGCGATGGCAATGGGCCCTTTCACATCGTGGGAGCCCATGTCTGTATGAACCGGACCCATGTTATCGGAGATGGCCTCGCCTGCTTTTCGTCCGTCCAGTGATGCATTGGTGTTCAGTCCCATGCCTACATTGGCGCTGACAGAATAGACACCCGGTGTGAATTCTCCGCCCCGGATGGTCGGTCTTCCTGTCAGGTTTCTGCAGTAGCATTCAAACATGAACTTAAACAGGTCATCCGCGTAATCATCGTCGTTGCCATAATGGTGGACTTTCGAGCTGTTAACCAGAGCATACAAGACCTCATGGCCTTTCCAGTTATCTTTAAGAGCCTGCAAAAGCTGACCGCCTGTATATTTCTTTTCTTCAAAGACCAGTTGCTTGATGACGGCCAATGTATCTGCGCAGGTGGCAAGGCCAGATGCCTGCGGGCCGATGCCGTTGTATTTCGTTCCTCCAGCGGTCACATCGATGCCATCTTCCAGACAGCCTTCGAAAAAGGCCGATAAATAAGGCAGCGGTTTCCGTTCTCTGTGCGCCCGGTCCACAATGTTCATGGTTGCGCACATCTGATCTGCCCAGTAATCAAACTGTTGATCCACACTCTCCAGGACTTCTTCAAAGGTCTCATAGGTTTCCAGACTTCCGGTATTCGGTCCCAGCTGCTGTCCAATGGCGCCGCATTTTTCCCAGCGGGAGCAGTGGGGTCCACAGTCCAGACAACGTCCGCCATTTAAGACCATTTCCATGAATTTGACCGTATTGATATACGATGCGTCATGCCACCCATATTCCCGGTACGGAAGATTCGGTTCCACGCAGCCGACCACTGCGTAATCTCTGGCCTCTTCTAGGCTCTGTCCCTTTCGCATCTGCGCCTTGATCGTAGGCGCATCGTTAAAGATTTTCGGGTGTCCATATCCGGCACGGATGCATTCTGCCGTCTTGACCTTTAGCTCGTAGGGCGTATTCTCGTGCATTCTGACCAAAAGCCATGGACACATCATTCTAGTATGGACCGAAGCGTCTAACATCATCATGGTCAGGTCATTGGTCACGTCATTACCATTCTTGTCTACACCGCCAATGGTCAGACATTCGCCTCCGAATCCTCTGCCCTGACGCACTTTCGCCGTTCCGCCGTCACGGATCTTCGTCGGATTGTTCATCTTCACAAAGGTCACTTCCAGCAATTCCTGGGCAAACTCTTTGGTGATGGCTCCCGACTTCATATCCGCTTCATAGTACGGATAGAGCCACTGGTCCATCCTGCCGTAGGAAACGGAATGGCCGTTGGATTCGATCTGGGTCAGTGTGGTGGCGAAGTTAAACAACTGCAGCGCCTGCCAGAAACTCCTGGCTGGTCCGCCTGCGATCTGCTGACAGTTTGCTGCCATTTGCATAAGCTCCTGCCGCCGCTTCTCGTCCCTTTCTGCAAAGCACTTCTCCTCTGCCAGAGCCGCATACCGTTCGATGTATTTCTTTGCCGCTTCGTGGCAAATGATAACGGCATAGTAAAAATCCCGCTTTTCCGCATACTCTGCATCTTTCTTCGTTAACCGTTCCAGTCCGGCTTTTGCTTCTTCGATCATTCCATCGAAACCGATTCGCAGGATCTTCTCGTAGTTCATAACCAGATGGCCAACGCCACCATAATGATAGAGATTGGTTTGGAATATTTTCTTACCGGTCTGCGAGCCCTTTGTCATTTCATCGTCCAGCCGTACATTTACATAGTCATCCACAGCCTTTCCCTGCCAGTACTTGCAGAGTTCAATAAATTCTTCCCGGTCCTCGTCGCATGCGAAATAAAACTGGTCGTGCTCCCGTTCCTCAAATGGTTCGTAGAGTGCTTCGTGGAGCATCCAGTTAACGGAGAATTCCGGATACTGAGGAGATGCCTTGGCCGGAGCCGCGATTTCTCCTAAAATCAGGTCGTCCTCGTAAATATAGAGTGTCGCAAGGCTCAGGATCCGTTCAAAAGCCTTTGCACATCGAATCTTGACGGAATCTGCTTCGTGCTCCCGATAGGCTTCCGTCACATTTCGAAAACGCTCTATGTCAATATTAAAAGGACGATCCAGAAAAACCTGACGCAGCCGGTTCACTCTCGGATAGGGTGACCAGTCCTCATGCCCCGATACATAACCCAGACTATAGGTCTGATCGATCTGGTCGCACCCACAGGCCGTCGTATGCATTTCATTATTTGCTGTGTGCATCATCGTAAAACTCCTTTATTTCTCATCCTGTTTTTCTCGGGTTCCCACCAGTGTGTGAATTCCCCGGCTGTTAAAATAATCCGCAAACCGGTTGATCTTTTTCTGAAAGTAGTCCCTTCGAAATCGGACACTCTTCATCTCGTATGATTTTCCTAAGGATGCGTACTTTTCCTCTCCAAGCCGCATAAAACTAAGCAGCTGCAGCGTCCTGACCTGCCCACCCATTTCATTCAGAATGAAGTCGGCAGTGGCAGTCATGTTTGCTTCTGTATCGTTGACTTCCGGAATCACCGGAATGCGCAGAATGAGCTGCAGATCCGGAACCTTTGACAGTTTTTTTAGATTTTCCAGAATCAGCCGGTTATCGCTTCCGGTATATTTTCTGTGCCGCTCTTCATCCATCATTTTCAGGTCTGCGATCCACAGATCTGTTAGCGGCAAAAGCTTTTCTACTTCCTTCCAGCTTACGCAAAGGCTGGATTCGCAACAGGTCTGAATGCCTTCTTGCCGGCACCTGTGAAAGACTTCTGCAACAAAATCCGTCTGCAAGAGCGGTTCTCCGCCGGAAATCGTGACGCCTCCGCCGGAACGGTCGTAGTAGCCCTTGTCCCTGCGGATTTCTTCCATGGCTTCCTCTACCGTCAGCGTTCTTCCCCACTCCTTGATCGCCTCGGATGGACAGCTTGCTGCGCAAGCCATGCACCGGATGCATCTTTCGTAGTCAATCGCGGTCAGTTTGTTCCGGTAGAACTTCAGTGGACCGGAATCCGGATTCTGGGAATCTGCCTGCATTACGGGACAAGCCGCAATACAAAGGCCACAGGCCTTTTTCCCCAGACACTTTTTCTTGTACACTCCCGGTTCAGGCTTTTGGTCAAACCCCTCTGGATTGGAGCACCAGCGGCAACGGATGGGACATCCTTTCATGAACAGTTCTGTCCGTATCCCCGGTCCGTCGTGAATCGTGAAATGCTGTATGTTGAATAGGATTCCTTCCATCATTTACTCCTGATCGTCATTTATACCTGATCGTTCTTGGCCCAAATATCCGTATGTTCCCCTTTGCCGCGGTTTTTCAGAAAAACAACGATCCCTACCGCGAGGAGAATCAGTACCGCACCGGGACTTCCTTCTACACCGAAATTGACGGAGTAAAACGGACCGTCTGTTGCGGAAGCAGCATCTAGCTTGAATACGGAATAGGCGGACACGAGCCCGCTGTTTGGCAATCCGAAGAAGATGCTCTGAGTGAAGTTCCAGGCTGCGTGAAACGCGCGGGCGATCCACAATCCGTTGTAATAGTAAACGAACAGGGAGAACACAACTCCGACTATGAAGATTTGGATGACCGGTAAAATCGATATCCCCGGATTGAACAGATGCATGGCCATAAATACCGCGGAATTGACAAAAATCGCGATCCATGGTGCCTGATACCTTCTGCGGAGCTTTTGGTAGAGATACCAGCGGTCAGCTAGTTCCTCCCCTGCGGACTGGATGAATACGCAGATAAAAAAGACAAGGAACGGGACCAACCCGAACCCGCTGTACTCAAAGTGGATGTCTCCCATCAAGGAGGACATGAGTATGCAAAATCCATTGCATCCAAATCCCAAAGCAAATCCTATCAATAGACCTCTGATATTATTGCCGGCGCGATTCGTCTTAGGACCGACCATTTCACTGGAATCTTTCCTGAGATACGGTCTGCAGTATTTCACTGCATGCAACATTGGCCTATTGGCTTTGAATACTAGAACCACCAGAAAAAGGCCAATCCATATGCCGAAAAAATTAAAATAATCTTTCAGGAAAACCGCGGCATCGTGATCTCCTCCCAACAGGGTTTCAAAGAAGCCACTTACCCATCCCATAGGGAAAAAGATTACTGACACAGATAATATGAGCGTCGAAATCGCAATCGCGATAATAACTTACCCTTTCATGATTCCATAACGATCTATATTTCAAATCAATCTTTATAGTTTTTTGAATAAGAATGATACAGAGTTATTATAACATAAAAGATTTCTTAATATTCATAAATATGCATATTAAGAAATCTTTTTTAAAACTATTTGTCTAGTATTCGTGCGTTCTATTGTCTCCTCTCAATATTGCACATATCACTATCCCAGCACCACATCCAATACCATCATAAGTACAAAACCTATAGAAAAAGATATTACTCCAAGATTTGAATGCTTTCCTTGGCTCATCTCCGGTATAAGTTCCTCTACTACCACGTAGATCATTGCTCCGGCAGCAAAGCTAAGTAGGTACGGCAGGGCAATTTCTATGGCCCTTGTCGCAAATATGGTTATTATAGCCGCCACAGGCTCTACTGCACCTGAAAAAAGCCCCCCTATAAAGGCTCTCCCTCTACTCATCCCTTCACTACGTAATGGAAGAGCAACTATAGCGCCCTCCGGAAAGTTTTGAATAGCAATTCCGAGAGCCAATGCAAGGGCTGCTCCGGCTGAAATCCCGCTCTTTCCCGATAGCAATCCGGCGTATATCACCCCGACAGCCATACCTTCCGGTATATTGTGCAGGGTTACGGCAAGAAGCATTTTGGATGTTTTTGAAAGGCTGCTCTTTGGGCCTTCCGCCACATCTGCATCCATATGTAAATGTGGAATTAGGATGTCTAGAAACAGCAAAAAGAATATTCCTACAAGAAACCCCGCGGCCCCAGGAACAACAGCAGGTACTTCTTTTCCGGCCGCTAACTCTATGGACGGAATTAACAGACTCCATACTGAAGCAGCAACCATAACACCACTGGCAAAGCCTATTAATATTTTTTGTATAGAAACATTAAACGTGCGCTTTAAAAATAAAACACATGCCGAACCACCTGTTGTACCTATAAAAGGAATCATAATCCCTATTACTATATCTTTTGTCATTTCTGGTTACCTGATCCTGTGCCCTTATTATTTTGCAAAATCCATTTTCACAATTCTCATCTTCATCAGCCCATCCCCTGCTTTTGCTAGGAACCTATGGAAGCCTGTTACTCCGGGAGATCTTAGGTCATAGTATCCGAGCATATATCCTCTAGAAGATATTTCAATCTTATCTGACCAGTCGCCCAGTTCCTTTTCCACTTCATCGACATGAAAATATCCTCTTACATCTGTGATACCGAAATTCTTAAGCACCTTCTTCATCATTAGGTTGTGGCCTACCGCGCCTACTGTATCAAAGATTAGTCTTGCCCCTGGGAACTTCTCGCCTATGGCAAGAGTGAGCGCTTTTACCTGATCTTTTGTAAGATAATGAAAAACGCCGGCAGCAAAGAATACCGCGCCGCCTGAGCCATCCACCTTGTCAAGCCACGAAAGTTCATTTAAGTCCGTCGCAATGCTCTCCTCTCTTTCGCCGTCAGGTAACATCCCCGTTCGGGCTTCAATGATATCCGTGAAGTCCACATTGTATATTTTGATCGAGCCGTTATCTACCGCTCTTCCCGTAGAGTCGAGACCGCAGCCCATATTTACTACGGCCGCTTCAGGATGCGTTTTTAGATAGTCCTTTGTTTCCCACTGGATATCCAGGTTTCTCATGGCAGCTTCTAACGCACCGAATTTATAGAAGGTGTTATTGGCCTTCTTTTCAAGCTCAGAGAAGTCGTAGTCTACCATTTCGCAGAGCTTAACCGCAGCATCGTCTTTATATAGTTCGGGAAAAGCCTCCGTACAAAGCTTTCTTCCCAGAAGTGGAATCATTAGAGTTTCCTGTACGCTATTCTTTTCAATGTGGTATTTTTCCATTTTCCAACCTCAAAATACTTGTGCGAGCATAATCCTATACCGTCCAGCCGGCTCCCGCCTGCTGAAGCTCAGACATATGCTTAAACACACTTCCTTCTTTTTCTTTCAGTTCAGATGGCTTTCCTTCTTCTACGACTCTTCCTTTATCTAAAACCACAATCTTATCCGCTGCTTCAACGGTTCTCATGCGGTGGGCGATAACCAGGACGGTCTTCCCCTGAAGAAGTCTGGATAGAGCACCCTGAACCTTGGTTTCGTTCTCCACATCCAGGGATGCTGTTGCTTCATCGAGAAGAACTATTGGCGCATCCTTAAGAAGGGCTCGGGCTATGGATATTCTCTGGCGCTCTCCACCTGAAAGCTTTGCTCCGTTTTCGCCAATTGGTGTGTCATAGCCCTGCATCAGCTTGTTTACAAATTCATCGCAGTTTGCGGCCTTTGCGGCTGCAAGAACTTCTTCGTCCGTTGCGCCGTACTTGCCCAGCCTTATGTTTTCCATTACAGTATCATCAAAGAGCACAACATCCTGGAACACCATCGAGTAGTCAGTTAAGAGAACCTCAGGGTCAACGGTTTTAATATCCACTCCGCCAACTTCGATTGAGCCTTCATCTATATCCCAGAGCCTGGCTGCAAGCCTTGCGCAGGTGCTCTTGCCGGAGCCCGAAGGTCCAACCAGCGCGGTCACCTCTCCTTCCTTTGCCGTAAAGCTTACGCCCTTTAGAACCTGCTCCTTTTCGCCCTTATCTTCATAGGAGAATCCAACACTCTTAAATACTATGTCGTGCCCTGCAGGGTTAAAACTTTCCTCGCCTTCCGCGATCGGTGTATCATAGATTTCCATCAATCTGTTGGCGGAAACCTGGGACATGAACACCTCTGCAATTAGGGCAAGACTTTGATCGAAAGGTGCATAAACTCTCGTGATAACCAGAAGGAACATAAAGAAGAGCATGAAATTAATCTGGCCGCTTAGAATAAGGTTGGCACCCACAAGAATCGTTGTGGCCATACCGAGCCTCATGATTACGCTAGCTCCGTTAACAAAGAGACCTGTCACAAGTTCCCCGGATATCATTTCCTTTTCCATATTGTCTATCTTGGAATAGACGCCGTTTAAATATCTATCTTCCTGATTTGTCGCGTGGATTTCTCTGATGTTCTCAAGAGCTTCCTGCATGCTGTCTGAAACCTCTATCGCAGCTGCCTTTCCTATCTCTGCTTTCTTATTAACCAGCTTCCTGCTTCCAAATAAAAGAACAAAGGCCACCGGAACGCCCCAGAGACATGCTATGGCGAGCTTCCAGTTGGTTATAGCAAGAGCAATAAATATTATTGCAGTTGAAATATATGAACCATAAAGATAGCCGATTACATGGGACCAAACATGCTCCATTCTGTTTACGTCTCCCATGATGGTTTCCGTAAGGTCCGCCAGGTCCCGCTTTCCGAAATAACCCAGAGGTAGTTTTCTGAGCCTTTCGGCAAGACCTATTCTCATGGTTTCAACCTCCCCGTAAACCAGGCCATAGGTTGCCTTATACTGCTCCAGGTGGGTGATGAAGGAAAGAACTATAAAGACGATTACTAGGGCTATATACTTAAGAGCTTCGGGAAGAGGCTCACCATCTACGTGTGTGCCCATAAAATCAGACATGAGGAAATAGAGAATTCCGATTCCTCCCATTACAATCAGATTCACGATTACCGTCCAGAGGGTGCCCTTCTTGGCATTCTTTACTCCGTTATCGCTTAAGGCATTTTTTCGTTTAAAATTTGTTCCAAACATTATGCCACCTCCTCGCCGGTTGAAATCTTCCACTGAACTGCCTTGTTATAGTCTTCCCACATCCTGGAATAGAGTCCGACCCTTTTAACGAGTTCCTCATGCGACCCTTCTTCGACCTTGTGGCCTGAGTCCAGAACTATGATCTTATCTGCTCCTACAACGGTTGAGAGTCTATGGGCAATCATGATTACGGTTCTTCCTTTCATTAGCCTGCTTAAAGCCTTTTGAATTAAAACCTCGTTTTCGGGATCGGCAAAGGCAGTCGCCTCATCAAGCACCACAATCGGTGAATCTTTTAAAATCGCCCTTGCAAGAGCAATCCTCTGCTGTTCTCCTCCCGACAGATACGTCCCCGCCTTACCTATCTCCGTATTAATTCCGTCCGGCAAATTATTTATTATGTCGTTGCACTGAGCAGCCTCAAGCGCCGCTTCCACTTCTTCAATCGTGGCTTTTGGTCTTGCAGCACGCACATTCTCTAAGATGGAAGTTTTAAAAAGCCTGTTGTTCTGGAAGACAAATGACACTTGGTTCATAAGCTCTTTGGTGTCAACTTCTCTTACATCTATTCCTCCTATTTCCACGAAACCGCTACTAACATCCCAGAACCTTGGGATAAGACTCGCTGCAGTTGTTTTCCCACCACCCGATGGGCCAACCAAGGCAATGGTTTCACCCGGTTCCGCCTTAAAGCTTACGTTCTCGAGAGCCGGCACACTGGAGCCTTCATAGAAGAATGTCACATTCTTAAACTCAACGGAGTTTCCTGTAATGGACTTAGGACTTTCAGTTTTCTTTAGCTCCGGAGCATTCATTACAGGGCTTATTCTTCCCATAGCGGCACTTGCCAGCATCATGCCGCTTGCTGCGAACATTATTTTTGCCAGTGCTGTCGAGATGATTGCAGAAAAGGCCGCATAGAAAGCAAAGTCGGTAATGAATTCCGTGAAGTTGCCATTTGATAAAGCTCTTGGTGCAAGCATGATGGCTGCGGGAACAAGGAAGATAAATGCACCCTCGGTCACCGTCAGGTTTACAGCTTGCGGGATTTTGCATACGTCGCCCTGATAGTATTCCGCCTTTTCGCTGTATTCCTCGATTGCCTTCTTGAAAGCCTTGAAGGAATTAACGGTCTGCTGAAATACCTTAACTACAGGGATTCCTCTTACGTATTCAGTCCCAGCCTTGCTCATTTGATCCTGAGCAGCCTGGTATTCTGCCATAAGTCCTGCATTCTTTCCACCCATCATGAAGAAAAGCGCCGCTATGGAAATGATTGCTGCCAGAAGACAAGAAGCTCCCATCCTCCAATCGAATACAAACATTAGGACCACCATGGCAATACACATTGCAACCGTCCCTACTATGTCTGCAAGATTATGAGCCATGAGAGTTTCCGTCTCACTTGCCGCTCCCATTAGCCTGTTTCTTATAAGTCCGGAAGCGTTATTATCAAAATATCCAAGAGGAGCCTTCATCATCTTTGCCATACCCTCTTTCCTGATATTTGCAGCAGTCCTAAATGCCGCAAGGTGCGTGCACATAAGGGCAGCAAAGTAAACAAGAATTCCTCCTACTGCTGCAGCAAAGGCAATCCATCCATATTTGGAAATCCCCGTTGCTGCCGTCCAGTTGGGAGCTACTTCAATAAGATCTCTTGAAACGAGCCATATCAAAACATATGGAACCATTCCCAGAATCATCGCTACTGCAGATAAGGCGAGTCCAAGAAATGTTAATCCCTTGTAATTTCCCGCGTATCCAAGCAGCACAGATAAATCGCTTTGTTTCTTTTCTGTATACCTATATTAATAAATAAGTTAGCTATGTCTAACATTATAGTTAGCCGTGGCTAACTTGTCAAACTTTTACCTCTCAGGGTTCGATTCCCTTCTCCTTCTTTGAACGAAAAAAGAGGCACAAGGCCTCTTTTCGTTCAATGGTGGTCCAGTTCATCATTTGGTCGAACCTTAGTCTGTGGACCGGCTGCGGTAATAGTTTCAAATTACCCAAATTGATGTAAGCCCTCACTTGAAAAAACCAACCCCGCGTCAAACGCGGGGTTTTACTTATACAAAAAATAACCCCGGATTCCTCCGGGGTTGGACATTTGATAACCACTTTTATTTTGCATATTGTTATATCTTATTTGTCAGATCCAAAAGGTCGTCTCTGGTCTTTTTCATCGCTTCGACGTGATTTCCGTCTATCATATGATTCATCATCGTGATTTGCCCCTTGCATATACCTTTTAGAATCTCGTCGTTGTGTTTCAGAGCCTCGTAGTCACGATCCGTATAAGAACGTAATTCTTTGATCTCTGTTTCCATACTATCTACTTTCTTTTTCCAATTTGCTGCCGGCTTGAAGATATGATATATCTTCTCACCGGCTGTACACAGTAATACCATCCCGCCGCAGATGCCTGCGATTAATTCCCATGATATCTCCATTTGATGCCTCCTATTATTTGACATAATACTTCTTTCCATTCCAGGCGCAGATCCAACCGGACGGAATCTTCATCCAAACTTCAGATCCAACTGTCTTCGTCTTCAGGCATGTGATGCGTGTTCCTTTCATTAGTTGGCCAGCAGAGTTCGAGTGCTTCTGTCCGTCTGCAGTGAGCTGCTTCTTGGTCTTCACACCGTACTTGGTGCCGGCACCGGTCCTGACATTCAGATTGTCGACCTGAACGGTATACGTCTTGCCATTGGTGTACTTCGGAGCGGAAGCCTTTTTCGTCGCCTGCGACGTTTTCTTGGCAGACTGTGACGATTTCGGTGTGCTTTGCTCCGCTTTGCTGCCATCATACGGCGGTCTGTAAATCGCGTACACATTGGCTTTCACTCGTATCCTTTTGGCAACCTTAGACCCAGACGTATTCCCCTCGATAGTCAAAAGCTGTGAAGCAGAATCACAATCGACCCTGACAGCGCCTATGTGATCTCGTTGTCCTTTCTTCCACATGAAGATAACAATGTCGCCCTTCTGAGCATCTTTCAGCGAACCACCGTGTCTGTAGTCATACACACATTTCCAGTGCTTCGCCATCCACTCCTGAGCGTATGGAACATAGAACACTGGTTTCCCACCATACCACTTTCTTTTGGCTCCGATCTCTTTGAACGTGAACGAAATCTCGGCAGCACACCATAGTGTACCTGTTGCCAATTTGTAGAAATCCCAGACGTGCTCTCCGCCTTCTCCAAGCCGAGATTCCATATTGGCCACGAAATCCTGTGCGGTGAATGCCATATTACACCTCCGGGTCTTCCGGATCGTTGGCTTCGTGCAGAACTTCATCAGTAATGGTTTTATCTTCTCCGCCTACCGGAAACATTTCGTCTGGGATCGTCACTCTTGCTGGTTCTTCATACGTTCTCGCTCTTGCTGAGTCTTTAATGCCGGCCGTCGTTGGATCCACCAGTATCCCAAGTCCTACCAGCACATTGATGAACAGTCCCAAGACTTGAATCACCTGCTCTTCCGTAACAGGCGGAACAACTCCGCATATGCCAAGAATCTGATAAACAAAAGCCACCGTAGCAGTTACGATGGCAATAAGTACCGGTTTGTTCTTAAATCTCAGTTTTAGATTCATTTTTTCACTCCCTTCCTTTAAGCGGCTCCCATTGCCGTCCAGTTTGCAATAGGAATTCTTGATGTTCCTGAATTATTGAAGAATCTAAATGTAGCTCCTGACGCCGTCACACTCTCAACAACAACCTCAATTGCAGCATATGCTGAAGCCACCGACGTTGAAACCTGACAAACCATAACATGCGGAGCTTCTGCAAACGACGTCGGGAAAGTCACCGAAACATCCACATAAGAATTCGCTGCTATTGTGCTCAACGAAACTCTTCCCCAAGCCATCCGCATAGCTCCCACCACAAACTGATTGTTATTCAGCGAAGAAATGTTCCCAAGCCCAATGCTGTTCAAAATGCTGTCTATAGCCCCCTTGAACGTGCTTGGTGCAATAACTCTTGGTGTAGATTCCGTTCCTCTTGTCAGCTCGTTTTGCGTGGCGATCTTGATCCGGTTAATGATCGCATCTAATACTGTGTATAACCTCATCGTTGTTCACTCTCCTTTAGTGCTCGTTTGATTTCTTCAAGTTCTGCTTTGATATTATCAATTTCTGTCTTTTGGTCTTGTATCAGCTTTAGCATTGGTGGGATAATATACGCACTGTTCCATGACCATGTTTTAGAATCATTTTCGTCTGCCTTGTCAACAGCAATAGGATATTTCTTATCAAGGTCTTCAATAATAAACCCGACAAGATCCGTGTTTGCTCTGATGTCATCCTTATCAATAACTCCGTCTTTATACTGAAACTGTACAATATCAACATCATATAAGTTTTCGGGATTTACAGATTTGCTTGTTATTTTCTTTATCTTCTTCTTAATTTGCTCGGATGATGCGCTCCATGTCGTGTATTCAAGATAATTAGTTGATGGATTTTGTCGGATATTCGGCTGGCCTGTAACAGTTTTGTTTGCAAAAAGATATACCCCAGTTTTGTCCACAATAAGCATTCCGCCATTGTCCACATTTGCGCTTATTCTATCGTTCTGGACATCAAAGTAAACTCCTGTGTCCTTCCCAGAGTCATTACAAGGATGTGAAAAGATTTCTCCATTTGACTTTGCCGCAAACCTTCCATAAAAATCACCATCATTTACGGATGATTGTGTAGAAAATGCCCAAGAATCTCCCACGTCTGTTGTTTCGGCTGACTTAATCCACGTTCTCCAGGTAACGTTCCCTATTTTATAATCTGACTTGATATAATCATTTCCATCTGCTACTCCGACCAGATCAAATCCGGCAAGAGTGCCACGTCTTGCCGTTAGCCATCCATAAGGAGTGACCTTGAAGTATTTCCCCAACTGGATGCCTTTGCTCGCAGAAAGATTGATGTAATTTCTTTCGCCAGACTCTCCATTTTCAAGACCGTCTGAAAGGATCTTCCATCCGCCAATTTTCCCTTCTTTTGCAATCAGGTAGCCATTGTTGTCAACGAAGAAATTGTCGCCAAGAGATATTGCATCAAGCCCAACATATACAGATTCTCCAAACTGGAATCCAATCACAAGCTTTAAGCACAAGCTTTTGTACTCATTCAGCTCAACATTTGCGTCCCAGGACGATATTTGCTCAGACAGATCAAGACCATCATTAATATTTGTCATTTCAGTGGAAGTAATGTCATTGTATGCCCATGAATCGGTTGACTCTGACAACCCAAGATTATCATTTACAGAGATTCGTTCTTCTGCCGTCAAAATCGGATCCCAAAGAAAAACTGCTCTTGGAGAAACCATCGTCACATCCGTTCCGCTGATCACGATATCTCCCTCATCAGAGTCAAAAGTTATATATGCGTTTTCTCCGCCTATATGCTGTGAATGGCCTGAGCTGAATGTAATATCTTCACCAAAAGAAGTCACTACATCGCCATTTTCATCAATGATATACACTCCATCGTCTGCTACCAGTGTCTTCCACCCTGACACATCTGACAGAATCCACAGCCCCTCGTTGGTGAGTGCCAAATGAGAATTGACATAATTGTTCAAGCTCTCATCAATTGCCAGCACATAGTATGAATCCAGATCATCTTCTGTCGGTGCCGGGACAATGCTATAATGGTTACCGCCAACAACATAATCGCCTTGCGGATCCAGGACAAAATATACGTGCGTCGGATCAAGCTCTGTGTCTGTAGTCAATGCCATCGTCCCATGCTGGGTGATCCACGCCAGCGTTTCTGAAACATTTTGCACCGTCGACAAATTGCCGAGGGCTCTCGCCGCATACTCGGACGCATTCTCTGCTGATGACTTCGCCGCATCCGCATCGGTCTGAGCCTGTTGGGCAATCGCATGGACACTATCTGCGGTGTTCTTTGCGTCCTCAGCTGCAACATGTGCCTCTTCTGCATAGTTGAACGCCTTGGCAGCTGCTGCTTTTGCAGCGTTCGCAACTTCATCGTCTGTTGGCGGCGCGGTCTGGTTGCCGGTGATCCACGCGACTCCATCCGCCACTCTTATTTTCACAATATCGCCTGGCTTGGCGTCTATCGTTCTCTGGCAAGGCGTTTCCGCTGCGCCGTTATCGATATGTACCCAGATGATATCGTTTTCAACACGAAGGACCTCTGCCGTCGTATCATACGGTTTCGTTCCGGTTTCCTGTCTGACCGCTTCAAGAAGTTCTTTGGCCAGCTTGCTGTTACTCAATCTTCATCACCTCCTCAGTCGTTCTGCATCCAGTTCCGAGTTCAATGCTCTGTGAAATGATTCGGTATTCTCCGACTAATTCGTGGACCGGATAATTCAGGCTTACAACGTCTCCTACCGTTATGTCTTCGTAATATCGCCTGTTATAGTTCAGTTTTCTCGACGGTGACTGTGCCTCCTTCAGCTTCCGAGCAGCATACTCTATCAGTGTTTCTCCACTACTGAGAACTACTCCTGTCTCTTCTTTCCAGATTTCACGTCCTCGGTTGACCGTTGACAACATACTGTCTTGAGAATTATCCCTGGCAACCGCAACGCCCGTCTCATCGCCTATCACCCGGTACACGTTCGGGCATGAATACCAGTCATATGTGTCTGTAATATCGAGTTCAATGCTGTCATCATTGTTGTTCCCAAACGCAGCAAGACTTTCTTGTCCCATGCCGCATAACGTGATCCTGCCATCCCCGGCAATACGGATCCTCCATCCCATTGCATTGATTATCTTCGTTGCCATGGAAAGATTCGTTTCTCCGTCCTCCGCAACTATGCTCGTTAACAGCGTCGGACTTATCCCATCGATCTCAACAGGACAAGGTGATACTGATAGTAGCTTTCGAACCAGTTCGGCATTGCTCCCTGCCGGCGCGTAAAATCCGCGCTCAAGCAGAACATCGCTCGCCGGCTTCAGAACGGAATAACATGCAGCATCCCATGTAACTCTGTTGCCGTCGAGTTTACGTTCAGGGCTGCTTGTGAGCCCTGTGAACAGCGGAACTCGTGAAAAGCTTCCGCCCTGATGTGCAAGAAGATATATCCGGATCCATTCTTCACCGATGCTTTCCGTAATAGAAACAGTGGCAGATTCCAACAAATCGGAATCTGCCCCTCTGTCTATGCTTCCGCTTATAAAATCAATCTGCCTCTCATCTTCCCAGCTGTCCTTGTTGACAATGACAAACTCATATTCTGCGCTGAATCCCTTGCTCCAATCCATTTATGTCTCATCCTCCTCGTTCATCTTGTTCCACTCTTCGAGTGTCATTCCGTCCAACGATTGAGCGTCTATCTTGTTGAAGTCAAGCTTGGCTTTCAGTACAGGATACTCTTCGTACTTCCACTCCTCGTTATAATCGATGTTAGCCCAGAACGATGATCCGTCCGGTGTTCTGACGTGGCACGCTCCGGCGTATATCGCAATGTCTCTGAGAAGATCTACCATATCCTGCTCTTCCTTGATGACGAATAGACTCTTGATAGTGCCGTCCCGTGTTACGGCCGGGTTCCAGTCTCCCTGCACGGATCCGCCAAGATATGCCGTCCGCTTGAAGTCTTTTTCCCATGAGTTCGACAGTTCGAGATTGTAATCAATCAGGATGCTGTCTCCATCGAAGTCAACGACCGCCTTCGACATTTCGATCACATCACCATCCTCAATGTCTGTGTCTGTCCAGGCCAGTCCGCCGTCTGCCATAACAAAATCTCCGTTCACAGCTTTGGCAACGATTCGGTGTCCTCCGTGTTCCCCGAAGGCCGGATATGGATCCACGTAAGTTACTCCGTATACGCCATCCCTAACGATCAGCTCCGGCTTGTCCGCGCTCATGCGGTAAATGTCGAATGTGTCTCCTGCCTGAATCGCTTCAGTCTCTGCAACTGTAATCTTCGTAATAAGGTCTTCCTCAGATGTTTCGATCGTAACTTCCGGAGCAACCGGCTGATGCGTCCAATGAACTTCGAAGTCAAGATTGCTTTCCGCTTTCTGTCCATACGCATCAGTTGCGGATGCAATGATCCGGTACGGCAATCCGTCATCCAATACTCCAATCAGATTGTCCAGCGTTACAGCCTGCTGCACGCCAAAACCGACAACCGTCGTGAAAATGACTTCACCAGCAAAGTGCGCCTCCCTGGTCTCATCCGGTCTTGCAACCACAGACGGTTCTGCCCTAATGACGGATAGCGCAACAGATACATCTTCGCCAGTTCCATTCACGGTGATGTTCAGCGGAAATGCTGTGATTCCCAATACTGTTCTTGTGAACGTTTCTCCCTGATCATCTACTGATGTCAGTTCCAGCTCTGACAGATTTGTCGCAATTTCCGAAATGTCTGGTTTCGCCTTTACTCCTATGGTTGCCCCGACGGACCATCCTGATTCCATCTGGTTTCTGACAACCTTTGCGTGTATCTCATGCTCTGTTCCGACAGTCCAAAGATTCTCGTCTCTTCCAAGCTCATTAAAGATTGCATTAACATCTTCCACCGTGATGGATAGTGCGCTCGATACATTCCCGGTTATGATCGTGATGTACTCATCGTTTATCTTTTCTGCAACGATTGCCTGTGCATCTCCATCAAAACCAACAGAGAAAGATACGGTCCCGTCGTCCGTTACATATTCAGTAGCACTTAATGCAGGTGCATCCGGTGTAATTGCTGACGGGTTGATGCTCGCTTCAACAAGGTCCGACCATCTGGATTTCAATTCCCCTTTCGCAAGTCTGACTCTGAAATAGTATGTCTGTCCCGCTTCAAGATCTCCGATGTTCCAGCTCGTCTCCCGGCTGTTTACTTCATGCGTGGATGGTTCCTTCGTCGAATGCCATGCATCGGAACGTGTTGCCCAGGATAGCTCAAAAGATGTCGCATTTTCCCAGGCCCAATCCCACGTCAGAGTGACCGTTTCCGCGTCTATTGCAGTTGCTGTAACAGTTGTCGGTGGAACCGGTGCTTCCGATATCTGAGATCCATCTCCTTCCGCTCTGTCTGATGCTGTCATGTTCGGCGCAAAAGCCTGCACTGCCACCTGATAATTCGTAACACTGCCGATGGAGAAGGTGATCTCATCATTGACCATTTTCCCCATGTCTTTCCATGCGGTGTTTGCCCCGGTTCTAAAGAATGCCTTCAAATAAGAATCAGGAACGGTTGAGTTGTTTGTCGCTTCTATCGTCAGATTTCCATCGCTCAAAGTCACTTCTCCGAGTGTTGGCTTTGCCAGCTTCCCCTGATATGCTCTGTATGGGTTCGAGTAGGATGCCTTCCCATCATGTTTGGCTACGACTCTTACCCACAGACATTCGTCATCTCCAGGGATTGCATCAGCATTCCACTGTTGAGACATTTTCACCGCTGTATATGCCAAAGTGTCACCGTCATTCCAGCTTGCATTATTAAATGCTCCATTTGACGCTGGCACTCCTATCGCATGTTGAACCGTGATAGAATCGACCGGATGTGCCCAGCCCCTGCTCAGTTCCCACGTACATGATACGCTGCAGCTTCCGGCTTTTTTCGTGATTTTGGCGCTTTTTACTGAAGCCGCATACGGAATTGCAAAAACATGGTTCATTTCTTTCCATGCAGAGTCCCCGCCTGGACCTCTCCGTCGAACACGGATCAACCTTGCGATCGATCCGCCATTCGGCGGGTTGTCTGTATAAGTTTTACTCCCGGTCTCCGCAACGATTTCCGTATTGCTTGCTGTAGGCGCTGCCCATCCATATTTCCCATTCCAGTTTTTGACGGTCTTTGTTTGCAGCTGTGTCGATGTGTATGGATAATGGTCACTGTCCGAATGAGACCCGCTCCAGTTGTAAGTCGCCCTGTTCGTATTGTCAGCAACAGTTATGGAACCAATTTTAGGAGCTGAAGGAGCTGCGAGCTTGAATTCCTGATAAGCCCACGCAGAGAAACCGTACTTCTTGCCCTTTCTTTTCGATCTGACGCCAAACTGAACCGATGCCAGATTGGATGTCGGAGTATTCTTGATTGTAAAAGACGTGGCAGTCGCCCCGATCGAAGGATACACCCATTTGCCCCACTTGCCGGTGCTTTTGTACTTGTATCTCCACGCTATCTCCAGTTTGCTCTGTTCATATTTTCCGTTCTTGACCCAACTGAACGTAAAATTTCGCCCGCTTCGACTTATCGACAGACTCTTTGGTGTTGGTGTCGTCTTAGCCATTTATACCCCCATTCTCGCTGTCCTTTGCAGCGTCTTGACAAATGACTCTCCCCATTCTCTCGGATCATCGGCACCGCTTATGTTCATAACAACATTGAATGTCGAATATTCGTCGCCGCCTTTCATCCCTGTCGACACCGCATCTGCAACATATCGCTGCAATGTCGATATAGGAGCGACCGCTTCAGGACCGGCTTCGCCAACGAAGTTTCCTCCAGCCAGCAATGATGGCCCGCTGAAGATGGCACCTGTTGCCCACTGTCTGACCGAAGGAATCGATACAGATGTCTTCCCTCTTGTCTGCGTAGACCAGGAAACACTGAAATGCGGAAGCTTGGCCTTGATGGTAACCTTCCCTTGGATGTTTTTCAGTTTATTTGTCTCCTTGATGAAGCTGTTCAGTTTAGATCTTGCCGATGATATTGTTCTGGAAATCGTCGACCCCATCCTGCTGAATCCTGACGCTCCGGCTGCTCCGACACTTCTGAACTTACTGCTTACTGTGGTAAGCGTTGATCCGATCTTTGTCAGAGCAGACGATGTTGATGTTGCACTCGATTTGATCGATTTCATTGCTGTTGCAGATCCAGTTGAAGTGGCTTGCAGTTTCGCAAACCCATTGGCCAACGTTGTTATTCCTGTAGCCGCCGCTGTTAGTTCTTCTCCGCTCTTCCCTATCTTCGACAGTCCCTTTGCTGCTACCCCAAGATGTGATACAAGCGTGCTCAGCTTGATCGTGCTTAACATCCGCAGACCGGCAGCGATATAGTATACACCTCTGCCAGCATTCAATGCAGCGTTGCCTATCGAATCAAAAATACCTGCCACTGAATCGAGAACCCCGGAAATAGAACTCCCAATGCTCTCAATGATGCCTCCTACACTATTCATTACTGTTGAAACCGATCTCGCAAACGATGAGAATCCCCGACTCAATGTGCTTATAACACTGTTGATCGAGGCGCAGGTCGTTGCAAAGACCATAGCCAACGTTCTAAGTAGTGAATTGATTGCCGGTATCGCACCTGCTGCTACTCTTATTGCCGCAGCGACAAGCATCATTCCTGCTCCAAACAGAACCATCGCCGCTGCTCCAACAAGAAATGCCGGGCCTAACATCGTCACAAGGACGATCAGTCCGGCCACCGCAAGAACCATTCCTGCTATAACAGCTATTGCCAGTCCTCCGGATTGTGCAAGTGCTATCGCGGACTGGACGAACAGTGCCATACCAACTGCTGCAAGAGCAAGTCCTGCGCCCATCATAAGAAGCCCAGCACCGGCTTTCATGAATCCACTGGCTGATACTCTGGATGCCGTTCCTGCAGCAGTCGATGCTGCCGCCTCAGCACCCAGCGCTGGTACTGTTGCCGCTGCTCTTCCCGCAAGAGATAGCATGTTGGCTGAAAGCAGTTTGACACCGCTCGCAACTGTATTTACGAGCGACATCATTTTGAATGCTCCGACCACACCGAGAACCGCTGCTCCGAGAACTTTGAATGTACTGGAATGTTCTTTTACGAACACTCCGACCGTAACAAGCTTCGGTATGAGTTCTGCAGCCTTTTTACCAAGGTCGCTGATTCTGCTTCCTACCATGTTGATCATTTGACCGATCGTTGGCAGATTGTTCGCCTTCAGAGCCTCATCAATCGCCTTCATGGACTCTGTTATCCCGCTCGTAATAGCTGTGTTCAGATTGGCCAGTGCTGTGCCGATTCCTCCGGTTGCATCCAGCGCCTGGTCCGAGAATGACTTGAACCCGTCCACGCCTGTGTTGTCCAACTGTACGATCGTATCCATGAACTCGTCCATGGAGATACTTCCATCACGCAGACCTTCACCAAGCTCGTCCGTCGACATTCCCATTGCTTTGGCAATCTGGTTCAGCTGTCCAGGCATAGCCATCTGGAGGGATCTCCATTCTTCCATTTCCATCTTGCCCTTGGAATACGCTTGCGAAAGCTGCTCGATAGCTGAGTTTTGGATATCAGTGGACTGGCCACCTGCCACGATTGCATCGTTCAGTGCAAGAAAATAGTCCGTAGATTTGCTTACATCTCCGTTACATGCTGTCAATCTCTGAACGCCTGATGCTGCCGAGTCCAGTGTTGTTGGAAGCCCTTGCAACCGTTCTTTCAATGTATTGATCGACTCGTCTGCTTTTCCTGCGTCGATGCCGAGGTTTTCCATTACTTTCGGAAAATTGTTCAGTGTATCAAATCTTGATATCGCAGAATCCATATGCGATGAGATCGAAGACATTCCCACTTCGAATGCTTTCATCCCTGCTCCCATGAAGAATCCGTTTGATACCGATTTTAGTTTTTGGCCAAAGGACTCAAAGACAGAGCTGGCGCTCTTTGCTTTTTTCTCAAGGTCTTTGGAATCGCCAGTTATTTTGACCGATAAAATGTAATCAGCCATTGTTCTTGTCCTTTCTTAATTTTGTTAGTCGTTTCAGATTGCCATTGGCAGCGTAGATCTTTTCAACCCATGACTTGTCTTTTTCTCTGGAGCCTTTGCTCAGCTCTGCTTTCAGCTCATCATTGTCAGCTCTCTTCGGTTTTTTCTTCCATAACGGAGCTGCTGATTTGCCTTTCTTCCTGAGTGCATTTGCCACGGCATTGTTTACAGCATTGTCCAGTAAGGTCGATTCAAACACGACCTTATTTTCGTATGCCTTTTTAATGAATGCCTTCTCCCTCTGTGTGAGTGATTCATAATCAGCTCGTGACATATGGAAATTAACAACAAAAAAAGCGAAATCAGTATCAAAACGATACCGCTTCGCTTCTTCATCATTGGTTGTCTGCCCGCCAAGGTATTCTAATTCAACTAACCCTCGCGGAAGAAAAAAGGGCAATCTCTTTCAAGTGCCTCGATTATCATTCCGTTAACGGCCATGTATCCATGCTCCTCAAGGATTTCCTTAAAGGCCTGTTCTCCCGTTTTCGGCAGAATGTACGGCCCGTCCTCTTTTTTCAGCCCCTGGATGAACATTACCTTCAGATCCGAAAGCGAAACGACACCGCCGTTCTGGATGAAGTTTGCGATAATAGGCTTTCCGGTCGCCTTTTCAATAATGTCGATTCTTCTGTCCGTAAAGTGAAAATCGTAAGTGTCTCCCTGAATTTCGATTGCCATTTTCTATCCTCCTTAGTAAATGATTACTTCTACATCAGCGGTTTCTTCACCTGATGTGATCGTTACGGTTGCAAGCCCCTTTGATGCAGTTGAGGCCACACTGATCGTTACAACGCCATTTGATACCGAAGCCGTTACTCCGGATGCCTCAGATGATGCGCTGATCGTACTTGGTGCACCGTATACCGTTACTTCAGCAGTCGCTGTCCCTGATGACGGTTTTTCTATTCTAACCAGGTCAGGTGATGCATACATCGTACTTAGATCCACAAGCGCACCATTTCCTGAGAGCGTGATGCTGTATGTCATTCCGTCGTCGTAAGGAGCTTCGAGGTTATATTCTGTAACGTACGCAAGGCCGCCGAAAAGAGGAACTCCAAGTTTGGCGTTGATAACCTTGATGCAAACCGGATCAGAATTCAGGAATGCTTTTGACAGCGTTTTGTGTGATTCATCAGACGCTACATACAGTCCATCTGTTTCAATGGACCACTCCTTCATTCCGGCAATGTTGGACTTCCATCCTCCGGTCGTGTCTTTGGATGACACTTCAATGGTATCTGCGGATCTGTTGATTGTCAGCGATTTCTGACCTGCTACAGCAAGCAGATCCGTTCCGTCTTCATTCCATACCTGAAGAATGATATCTTTACCTGCTACTGCTGCTGCAGATGTTGAATTGAAATCACAATACGTATCATACGCAAATGTCTGTAACTTCTTTATATTCTTTCTTTTCATGTCCTTTCCCTTTCTATATTTTCACTTTGAAACCATAGCTTATGCAGAACTCAAACGAACATACGGCGTGCTTTTCTTCCGTTTCGTCTGTTTTGATCACCTGCAGGCCGCTGTTCTTCTGCCAGATGAGCCAGAATTCATCAGGAAGTGTTATCTCCTCTGTGAGGGCTTCATCCAGCTTTTGTATAAGCTCATATACCGCTTTTGACGAGCCAAACTCATCCGGTGGAGCAATTACATGGATGTATATTGTAAAAACGTCTCTGAACATCGTTTTGCTGTTGTCCGGGCGTTTCCCAACGACCTCCGCAAAATAAAACGGGCTTTCTGCATTCTGCGGTACTGCGTCATAACATCTCAATCCTGTTTTTTCTTCAACAAGTGTCTGGACTGCTGCTATAAGATCAACCAGTCCAAGCTGTATGAGTGCCATAATTACCTCCTAAATCTTTCTGATTCTCTTCAGCACATCCTCTTCGAATATCGGTCCCTGAGTCTCAACGTTCTTCTTCAGGAAGTACTGTCCGGCCACCCAGCCGCCTCCTCGCGTCCTGTGACCATATTCAACATGGGCCGCATACTCTTTTCCATATCCCATCTCATCCATGGATATGGCACTGCTCAGTCGCAGTTCTCCGCTGTCTACCGGCGTTCCTCCCTGACGTGCCCTGTTCAGCATCTGTGTCAGTGATTTCTTTGTGACCGCTTCAAGCTCCAGCTTCGCAAGCCGCTTCAGTTCCTCCCTAAGCCCGTTCACATCTTCTACGGTGATCTTCATCTCTTCAGCACCTTTCCCTGTATCACTGTCCACCTTGGATCCAGTTCAATTACCTGCGTAATGTCATATGGAATATCATCTATCACAGCTCTTTGAAACTCCGGAAGCAGCCTGCCGGTGACCGGCAGTATAAAACGCTGTTCGCTTTTGGTGACTTCTCTGCCCTCAAGCGAGATCTGTTCGTCTGTCCATGGAGTTTCTCTGGCCGGCAGTTGTGCCACGGTTTCCCATTCTGATAACACCGGATTACCTAATTCGTCTGTTCCTTCAGAACGCAGCGCTTTCAGGATGCACTTTTTCCAGATCATATGAAACTCACCACCCTCGTCTGCGTGGACTCCTCGTCATCTGCATGATCTGACCTGTAATCCTGGATCTCTCCTTCATATTCAGCCAGAATATCTTCAACGAATGATGTAGTGATATTGGCTGACCCTTCTGAGGATATCCCTTCATAATAGGTCCGACGCCACATCTTGACGGTTGCGTCTGCGCAGATCGTTTCAAAAACTGAAGGAAGCGTCTCTGCCCCCAGGCGGAGACAGAGACGTGCTGTGATCGTGTCTATGTAGTTCTGCAGCTGTGTATCCGGTGCTTCATCCGTATCCGGGATCCTAAGCCGGACCCTTTCCAGAATCGTCATGATGCGCCCTCCTCTTGCTACTCTTCTTCGACAGTGATGCTAACTGTATACGTCTGCGTGATGGAGCTGTCCAGTTCGTCGGTGACTGTGATCTCCAGTTCATCCGTTTCCCCTTCTCCTGTCCATGTCGCTGTGCTGCCATTCTCGAATGCTACGTCATTCAGGGTAATGGCAATCGTGTCGCCTGGGTTTTCGGCTTCAGCCACTACCTTGTTGCTTGCATTGGTTGTCGTGAATGTAGCTGTAGTGCCTGTTCCGAAATCAACTGTTCCTCCGCCTATCTTCAGGCTAGATAGACGGGCTACTGGGGGTTTACAGTCACCTTGGCGATTCCGTCAACGAACTCTGCGAACAGGCATACTCCCATCAGGGCATAGCAGTCAGAGATTGCTCTGTCGTAATTGCCCTGAGTATGGAATCCGATGAAGCATGTTTCCGCGTCTGTGGTGTATTCCAGTCCTGCCTGTGCGAATTCTGAATCACCAGGATCTACGTAGTAGCAGTTCAGGTTATTGAACGGGGTCGCATAGACTTTGTTGCTGTCTACCAGTGTGTCTGGACAAAGGAATACTACATCCGCGCCCATGAAGTTCTCGATATAATCCAGGCCGAACGCAGTCTGAACTGTGATCTGAGCAACTCCCAGATAGTCATAGGCGTCAAGGACGTTCACGAATACCGCAACGCCTGTCGCTGCTTTATGCATCCTCTTGAACTTATTCTTGACCGAGCCAATTGCCTTTGCAACGCCTGCCTGGAACGTTCCGACCGTCGCGGTCAGTGTTCCGTTTGCGAGCTGTCCGTAGAAATCCTCCACGATGACATCCTGCAGATCTGCCTTGAGTTCATCGTCCGTGGCCTGTACTGCAGCTGCATAACCCTTTTCTGCGATTGCTTCAATGGATACGCCCTTCTTATACTTTTTGATCGAGATGGATCCGGCATCCGTCTCTGTTACCGCATACCTGCTGTAAGGGATCTCATCCCCTTCGTCTACGGAACCGGACTGCAGTGTTCCGCTTACCACCTTCTTCTTCAGCTTAGTTCCGTTTTCCTTCTTGATCATGTTGGAAATGCTCAGAATGTCCAGAAGCGCCTGCAGATCTCTTGAAAAGCTTGATACGAAGTCGATCTCTCTTGCTGCGGTAGCGATCTGTGTTTTCCCTGTCATGTTCTGTGGTGCTGCGAACAGCTGTAATTTATCGTTTCTCATTTTTTTCTCCTTTACTGAAATAATTCGATGTTCTCAGCGATCAGTTTCTGCCTCTCTGCAGGATTCTTGATCGCCATGATTTCTTTCTTGGTCAGCGTCTTTGCTCCGCCGGATCCGCCTTTCGGTGTCCCTCCTTTAAGTTTATCGCCGACTGCTTTGGCTACTTCTGCCTTGAACAGCTTCACGAATGCGTCCGCTGCTTCCTGCGTCGCATCCTCCTCGTCTGATACAATGGCAACGAGCAACTCGTCCGGAACAGTGATGTCTGCTTTGGCCAGCGTCTGGCGGGCAAGATTTCTGTTATTAGCGAGTTTCTCTTTCGCTTCATATTCTGCAACCTTGTCTTCGAGTTCCTTCTTCTCAGCGGCAGCCAGTTCCTCTGCAGACAGCTTTGCTTTGTCCTCTGCAGCTTTTATCTTCTTCTCCTGTTCTGCCTGCCATTTGGCGAATTTCTTTCCGATGATTTTGTCGATGTCCTCCTCCGAGTATTTCGGCCGCTTCTTCGGATCAGGATCACCGGAAGGATCAGTGCCACCTGCAGGATCTGTTCCTGCCGGATCTGTTCCTCCTGCTGCAGGATCCGTTCCGCCTGCCGGGTCGTCTGCAAAAAGCTGTAACCAGTTCTGAAATCTTTTATTGATCATTTTGTACCTCCACATTTTATAGTTGTAGTGCTTAACTCCACGTAGCTTATAGCTTCCACGCCTGGCTCTTCCGTAAGGTTTATCGACGCTCACGCCTGGTCACTCTTACATGGTCCGGAAACTGCTCTTCGATGTTCTCCGCACCAATGAAAAAGCAGTCGACCAGAAGTTTTGTTTCTTCCGTCGGACTGCCTACTTGAACGTTTACATATCCGGGTTCCATCTTGTACACCGGTGTGTTTGGTGTCAGCTTCTCGATCGACAGTATAAGCTGCTCGACCAGAGCTGTAACCCCTGCACACACGATGTCCTTTCCGCTTTCCGCATAGGCTGCATGGCCTACGATCGTGATCCCGTTATGATCATGGTGGATCCGGATCATTCCTGCCTCCTTTCAGATATTTTTCGAATCCTCTGATATCATTTCCCTGATGGCGGGCTATGACCTCACCGTCACGGAACAATATAAAAAACGGCACCTTTGCGCATAAGTACCGCTTCATAACTTCCGGACACATCTGCAGGTCCACCTTCGCGACCTTGATGTGATTTTTCTGCCGGAACTTTTCCAATCTCTTCGCTCCCAGAATACATGCCTGGCACCAGCATGTGCCGAACATGATCAAGGACGTTCCTTTCGCAATAAATCCATCAAAGCTTTTATCTCTCAGTTCGATCATGATTCCTCCTACATACAATCCGCTTCATCGAATGCCTTTGTGATCTTCGGGAACTGGATTGCGAACCAGTCTATCATTTCTTCGTTCCCGGCCCAGCTGTTTACATCCAGCCCTGATTCAAACAGGAATGCATGCAGCAGCTCGTGCCTGACCACCTGCTTGCGGTATTTCTTCAAATCTCCTTTTGAGCATATGTCCTTTTCTGCTTCTGACATATCATCGATAACGCAAACCTTCTCTGTAGTATCGGTGTATCCATCGTTAATGTCTGTAAGCCGTGGGTCTTCACTCGCTGGTGTGATGTCTACTGTGTATTCTGTCCCGAGTATGTTTATTTTCATGTTCCCTCCAATAAAAAAACACCCGCTTCAGGTGCTCAACCGTCTCTTGTTATGCTCTCTGCGATTCAAGGAGCGCAGCTATCACTGACTCAAGAACAATTTTGAATGCAGCTCCACATACTTCCGCCGCTTCTTTCATCCTGCTGTTCTCGCACAGGTATTCTCTGCCTTTTAGCGTGATACCTACATTGTCCAACATCAGAATGTAGGGTCCGTCTTTGGTTTGCAAAACATTGAAACCAGTTATGTAGTCAGAATCAATCAAACCCTTCATTATCATGAGCCAGTAGTTTCTAGGGATTCTGAACAACTTGCATTTGTGGCACATGTCCTCCATTTCTGGAGTTGTTCCGTTTTTCATGCATTCATAAAGGTATGACAAAATCTTGTACACGATAACTTCCATATCATTCTTCGCCATTGTTTTCCTCCTTGTCACTGTCCAAACCACTTGCCTGTTTGATTATAATGGTCTATAGATTCTTTTACATACTTTTGTAGTCTTGGGGTTAATTCACTGAAGTCTTTCGCCTTTTTTGCAAAATGATCTTTTCTTCATGTGTTGGATTGTATCCTATATGACCTTTTGCTCTACTCCAGTCAGCGTCCGGATCTCTTAACGTGTCCACGTCCAGAATTTTTTTCATTTTTCATCACAACCTTTCCTCGGTTAAGAACCACGTACGTATTTACAGGGGTATGGATTGCATCATATCCGAGAATTGAAGCAAATCGACCATCATCTTCGAGAATGCCATGCGTGTCTTTAATTTTATCGCCCAACTTCTGCCTGATATCCCACAACTCACTATATTTTACCACTCTTGCAGATTCACATAAACCCACCGAAATGAGATTCGCCTTATCATCTCCTGCAAAGGATTTTAGTGCCATTTCTCTTTTCGGCGTAAAGTACGATCCAGATCCGTATGTTCCATTTCCTATAAACAGAGGTCCCGCCTTAAACTGCGATACATGTTCCTCCGAAGATACGCCTCTAAACAGTTCAATTACCGTTGGTTCATCCTTGTTAAACCTCGGTATCAAAGCCGCGTCTTGCAATGAATAAAAGAGTCTTGATGCCGACTGCCACGAATCATCTCTGGCCCCTTGCTTAAAGATATCTTCTGATATCCCCTCTTCTTTGAATGCTTCTATCACAGAATCCATCCTGCGTTGCAATTCTTCGATATCTACTTCTCCATCATTAACCAGCAGACTCCTTCGGTGAAGTGTTCCATCTTTATTTTCAAGGTATGTCATAATCTGTTCCGCTTCATCAGCTGCCGCCTGACCGTGCTTGGCAACATAATCATCCATCCAGGCATCCCAGTCCTCGACCTCGATGGTGAATGTACACCGGCACCACGGATGCAGCGGCGGGAAGTTCTCTCCCGGAACGCGTTTGCTGATCGGCACCGGCTCCGCGTCTTCCAGCCCTTTGCAGATGCTGCACACTCGGTTGTCTCCTACGGTACATACCTTGAAGTATTCAAAATCCTCCTCAAATGGTGTGATCGAGGATTCTGCCATGACGTAGGTCCCTTCGGTGTATATAAGCCGGTACGCGTCATTTCGGCTGACTTTCCCCATCCGTTCCATGATCTGCTTCGTCAGATTCGCATAACTGTCTCCTCTGGCCATTCCCTGCGCGATGTCCTTATTGAGATAGTTTGTCAGTTTCTCTTTGTTTGCCCAGATTTTGTCGGAAAAGGATTCCCCATCGGCCCATGGCACGTCTACGAACTTTTTCATGATGTCTTCATTCATCGAATAGAATGCAGATCCGAATCCCATTGCCTCCGCGGATGCATTGGCGCCTCTGTAGGCGGTTCTGACCAGGTGGTCTTTAATCATTTCCTGCTCTTGTGCTCCGATTCGAAGCTGTTGCATCTTCACAGACTACTGCAGACCTTCCAGTCTGTCCAGCTTGTAGATGGACTCTCTGACCGGAACAAGGTCTGCATAATCCGGATAGCGCTTAACGAATTCATCGATATCCTCGATCAGAAGTCTTTTGTCTTCCGGAGGCAACTCCTCAAGGAGCTTGCGGTAATCAATCACATTGTCTTCGCCGTACATTTCGTAATAGGCGGCTATCTGACGTTCAAGTCTTCTTGCTTCGGCGTCATAGATCCTGTTCAGGCGTTTCTTCAGCTTTTCTTCGTCCTTCTCAAGAGCCTTGTTCAGTTTTTCCTGTCTGTCGCTCCAGTAGCTCATTCATTTCCCTCGCCTTGTCCCGCTTCATCAGGATCTTCAATGGTGCGATTTGTCGGATAGTCTGTCATGTATCCGTCTTTGTCCTGTTCCGCTTCAATACGGTCCAGTTCTTCTTTGACGTTGTCCACAACCGACAGCGTCTTCAGCTGTGTTTCCTTACTGGTGATCCCTGCAAGGTTCCCTGCGATCTGTGATTCTTCCAAATCATTGCTCGGATAATTCAGAGTGAACTGGTACTTCAGCGGGATCCATGCATCGGATGTCATCCTGCTTTGTGGGTTCGAGAATATAAGTTTGTATCTCCGGTTCATTCCGGATGTGAATTTTCTCTCTTTCGTTTTGGCCAGATTGCTCATGGCCTGCAGCTTGTACTTCAATGCGACTCCCGTTGCAGAACCAAAGTTTTCATCGGACAGGTTTGCTACCATGCTGATCTGGAATATCAGCTGCTGGAGTCTGTCGATAAGGTGCTCCTGTGATGTGTCTCCGTCAGGCTTCTGCAGGAATTCAACGATCATCTTGTCGACGCCTTCGCCTTTGAAGTTGATGATGCGGTTGCTCCTGATGTCCTTGATGGTGTCGTTGTCCAGCTTCGCGCCCAGGATCTTCAGGTATGCGTCGGCAAAATAATCAACATCATTCGCCTTTTCACTAATCGCTTTGTTGAATGCATCGATCATCGAGAGGACCGGTTCGAACAGGCCGAGGCCCTCTTCGTTCTCTCTGTATTCCGTCGCCGGCACTCCGTTGAAGCCGTGAGGCTGCCAGTCTTCCCCTTCCCACAGCAGTGCAGGGTTCCTCTTGAAGTATCTGACCGACGTTTCATCCGATATGGAACCATGCAGCACGTTGTGTCTGTCTCTGTAGGTCCTGACGAAATACCGTGGCCGTTCCAGTATGGAGTCATCGAATATCATGAATGCATCCATCGGCGACACGTAAGTGATCCCGATCTGTGCCTCATCATCCACGAAATACAGTTCATATCCTCTTCCAAAGATGTCACACAGCTTCGACAGTTCCGCATTGTTGTCGTCCTGATCGTTGTAGCCATCAAGGAATTCGATATAGTCTGCTACCGCTTCATCATCAGCCAGAACCTTGATCGGGACACCCAGGAAGAATCCGTTCATGGTGTCTACGATGTACTTGGCAAAATTCACTGCGATCCTGTTGTCCGGCTTCCAGTCTGGTTTGGCTGCCTGACGGAATATCTTGTAGTCTGTCATGTATGCCTGCCAAAGCGGCCGAAGCCTCTTGTTGACTTCCTTGTCGTGAAGCGCTAAAAAACGCTGAAGCTCAGTCAGCGTTAGTTTCTCATCTCTTCCCAGTTTGTAGATGTATCGTCCTGTTTTCATCCTAGATTCCTCCATGTATCGGGTTGTATTCCAGTTTGTTCTCCAGTTTTCTCAGTAAGCTCGCCGCGCTGTCCGGTGCATCGTCATGCTCAGCAAATTCTGTATAGTCCAAGATCTCAGCCATGTATTCCGGGTCCGTCTCCGGAAGCCACCTTATCCTGTGCCAGTTCTTTCTCAGGTACGTGGATATCTTGACGAATTTGTTCATGGTCTCCGCGTAGGAATCCACAATGAATCCCATGTCTTCCAGGTCTCTTGCAAGGTACCCCTTGTCTGCGTTCCTCTCACATGCTACGGATCCCGCCTGCAGCTTTCCGTGCCAGTAGGCGATCTCCTGCAGGCAGTCATCGATGTGTCTGTCCCAGCGCTTTCCGAAGCCGTAGATATAATCATCCGCTTCATGGAATACCGTATAGGCTGTTCCGTCGGATCCACCGTAGGATGCATCGATGTGTGCGATCCCGCCGTAGATCTTCTCGGCCGCTTCAGCGAATCGCGGTTCCTTGAACATCGCGTTCTTGTCGGCGATGTGTTTCAGCTCGTAGTTTGCTGCAAATAAAGAATCCGTCATCTTCTGACGGATCTCGTTCAGTTTCTCTCTTGTGATCAGGCCGGTGCTGTAACAGTCGAACTTCACTACGTTCGGCATGATCGATATTGCATCTTCCTTGTGCCAGGGCGTTCCTGTATTGAATATCCTGCCGCCCCGGTTCTTTACGTTCTCCAGCTCCATGTACTGCAACTTGATCTGTTCCCTCTCGGGTCTGGATACTCTGTCTCTCGTATTTACGATGTCATCGGTGAATACGATATCCGCATGCTTTCCTGTTAGGGACGCTTTGATTCCTATCCCCAGCAGTTGTGACGTTCCTCCGATCTGCAATGACAGGTTCGTGCTGACCTTGAATGCGCTCTCCTCGGTTATGATCAGGTCAATTCCATACAGCCGCTTCACGATGTATCGGAAGTACTCCGTCCTCAGCAGCTTTGCTACGCTCCGGATCACTTCGATTACGTCATCGTCGGTCTTTCTCAGGAATATAATATTCTTTCGCGGCATCAGGATCATAATCAGTGCGATGGAAAAGGACAGGCATGTCGTTTTATAGGATCCTCTGTGCCCCAGCAGTGTCTGGTCCTCTTCGCCAAATGCCATCATACGGATCCATCCGTTGTGGATATCTGTCAGAAGATCCATTCCCAGAAGTCGTGCGTATTTCACCGGCTCCCGCTTCAGTGACCGAATCAGTTTCTCATCCATCGTTCAGTATCTCCTGGATCTTCTCGGCCGCTTCACTGACCGGTATTCCTACATCGATGCTCTGATGCTCCCTCCATTCATCCGGTCTTCGGTTCTTCAACCAGAACATGTCTGCTGTCGTGTCCGGAGGAACCTCCTTCTCCACGACCTTCGTTTCGATCATCTCGTATTCTCCGGTCTGCCTGTTGAGTCTGCGCTCTCTTGTGATTTCTTTCGTCGTGTAGCCCTTGGCTCTTCTGTACAGCGCCGCTTCAACATTCAGATCCGCCAGTTCCTTGCTGGTAAGCAGCACGTCCGCCAGCTCTTTGTGTTTGTGTTTGTATCCCTTGAATGTGGAATACGCCACTCTCAGCTTCTCCGCGATCTCCGCTTCAGTTGCTCCGTCCGCTGCCATCTGGCCGATCTCCTTCAGGAACGGAGCCACATGCGTTCTGTATTTGTTTTTTCTCACGATTCTCCCCTCCTGTGGATAACTTTTCTTTGGATGCTCCTCTCTTTGCCCAGTCGATTCCGTAACGGTCTATCACTGTCCGGAAGTCTTCGACATCATGTGGATTTATATTATATTTCAGTTCCTCGCCCGCTTCATCGATGCCGATGTGGAGAAGCTCATGGTACATCAGGATCTCCATCTGATTTTCCGTGAGTCCTGCTGTATTCGTCTCGTAGATCACGATCAGAAAATCATGCGGCACGTACGGCCGGTACAGAGGCTTTACCTTGATGCATTCTCCCAGCACAAGTCCTCCGTCCTTTTTCTTTTCCCTGTCCGATGCCAGGTATCCGATTCGCACTTTCAGGTTCCGGATCCAGTGCAGATCTTCATGCTCGTCTATGACCTTTTCTGCGATGCCGCTGTACTCTTCTGAGACCTTCACATATTCCATGGCCATTTTTCTCCTTGCGGGGGCCGAAAACGGCCGATTACCTAAGTCATTATCTATAATTGCATATGCAATATAATATAATTATTTATAATAAAATATGGCGCCGCTTCATGCAGTGCCATATTCAGGATGATGTTTGATTTGTTCAGGCGCTTTGCCCAATATCATAATATCACACCCTTACCGGACAAAACGGACAACTATTCCGTTTTGCGTGCTTTTTTTGCTATTTTCGTGCATTTTCTGTCTCTGAACGAGACATTTCCGCTTCAAAGTGCCTCGAAAATGCCTTTCTTGCCGCTTCAGCAGTCATCGGCCCGCCGATGTTCTCTGCGACTTCTGCCCAGGTGCAAAGGTCCACGCAGCGGAAAATGATGATCATCCGTATCATGGAATCTTCTACGGATCCGATGTATTCGAATATCTCCCTCTGCTTTTGTTTCACGGCCGCCAGCAGCCGCTCGATCTGCATCTCGATATCCGCTTCAGCAATGCCCTGCCTTTCTGTGGGACTGCCCGTTCGCCCCGGCGCTTTCGGCATTCCGTCTATTTTCGGAGACTGTAAGCCGCTGCCGCGCAATTCACTGAGGTTGCGCTGCAGCTTCTTGATCTCCTGGTTCAGATAATAGATCTGGCTCACTTCTTCTCTTGTCATTTCAGAACTCCAATTCCCATTCAAGCTGATCTTCTGTGGTTTTATGCAGTTTTTCGTATTTGCCCGGTCTTCCCTTCCAGCTTCGGATCCGAGGCACCGGTGCGTCCGTTGCCTCAATGTATTCCAGACAATCGACCTCGTAGAACTCGTGCTCATACCGATTTTCCGTTCCGGAAACGATATAGTATCCTTTCAGCGGCTTCGGATCTCTTCCCAGCTGTGCTTTGGATACCTCTTCGATCTTTGGAACGGGGATCACGATGTTCCTGGATGGATTGTATCTCTGTCTGCTGACTGCATCCGGATTACGGAATGTCTTCTCCGTTTCCTTGACCAGATAGTCCGCCAGCTCGTGATAACAGCCTTTGGAATATAACTCCCGGAAGTTCACATGTCCATGCTTCCATCGGTCCTCGATGATCTGACGGTCGACTCCAGAGCACACGATGTGATGATGGATCCTCTGGTTCTCATATTCAGTGACGGCTACACGTTTCCACTCGATACCGTGACGTTTGCAGTAATCATGCATGTTTCTCAGGAATTTCTCCAGGCAGTCTTTCGCCTGCTGCTGATCCGCTTCAGTCGCATAGGTCAGAGTGATGTGATAATCCCCGTCTCTGAAATTATGATTCAGTATGGCCGTCAGTTTCTTGACTGCATTTCTGTAATTGACCCTTGCAACCTTTTCCGGAGTGTGGTTTTCTCTTGCCTTTCTCTTAAGGCCAGGCGTTCTCTTCCCCACTCCCGGATGCAGCGATCTCATGATCGTCCTACCAGCTACTATGGTCTCTCTTATAATTTTCATTTTTACGTCGCAAGTTTAATACACTTATCAAGCTCCATGGGGACGCTTTCAGTCCCCATGCTTTTTGCTCGGATATTTCCTTTTACAGTGTTACGTCTTTCAGTATCTCCCGGAGTTTTTTCAGGCCGTCTGCGCTCAGGCTGAGTCCCCTGTTCATTCGATCTGCATTCCACTTCCGGATGTCCAATTTTGGAGGATTCCCATCCCAGGATATGATGTTCACCTCAATATGAAATCCTTCTGGATTTCCCTCCAGGATTCCAAGCCGTTTTATAACCTCGTATTCCATCTTCCTATCCCTTAAATTTCATTCTGATCTGGTCTTCTGTTGATAACTGTTTTATTTCATGCTCGATTGCATCTACGTGCCCCATGATCTCCGGAACCTTCGCCTGCAGTTCATTTATCCATCTTTTAAGCTCTGCGGTACACTCAGTTGTCATACAGCCGTTCTTGATATCGCTCCACAGACTTCTCAGTGGCTGATCGATCAACCCGCAGATTGTTTCCACACTCTGTACCTTCTGCAGTAGATACGTGTACTCTACCCTTATCGTTTCATCTCTGGTCATTGTCTATTTCTCCTTTGAATTCTTCCCGGTACCATTCGTCTGCGACGAATCCGTTTCTCGGCCCGTTTAATGGCCCTGTCTGGATCATCACAGTTTCTGTCCCGTAATTCTCCAATTTTTCCAGCCCGGTAATCAGCGCAAGTACTGTTGCCGCTGCATCGCGGTCTCCCTCCGGGCTAGATGTTTTGGTAATTGCTGTTAGCGCTAATTTCGCTTTGGATATGATTTGTTCTTTCAGTTCATCGACTTCTTCTCTATCCATCTCGACTCCTCCCCTACATTTGTCGGCATCAATCAGCCTTCCGTGCGGCTCTGCCACTTCCGTGAGCGGGCAGAACGAAGCCCTTTCGTTATCCTTGAATGTGTATGGTGCCAGCGTTTCGAAAGCATCGCACACCGATTCCTTGTATAACGGGCACTCCACGCAACTGTTCGGCATCTCCATGCCCTTTATGTATATAGTCATGTTATTCTCTTTCTGCCAGTGGCTTTATTCCATGTAATTTCTGTGATGCGGTCTGACTTGAATTTGCTATTTTGTTGATTGCCGTAAGCCTTGCTTCATTCTCTCTTGCTCTGTTGGCTGATAAATCTCTATAAAGGATTTCTCTTTGTGATATTGCCTTTATGGCTTCAAGCCCTCGCCCACTTGCAACGATTTCTTCTATTGCTTTTTCGTATTCTGCATCTGTCATATCCATTCGTACTATCATGCTTCACCATCCTCTCATATCAACCGCCTTACTATCTCATATACCGCAATCCCGATAAGGACGTATGCCCATGTAGGCATCCCATTGGCGATGTATTCGATCATCACTCACCATCCTCTCTGTACGGCTTCGGCAGGGGCATCCATGCATCAACCACTTTTCCTCCATCCCAATGGCTGTCAATCCAGACCCAATGGCTGTCCATCCAGATAGACCAGTCACTGTTCTGCCTGTCGTATGCTCCGAACTCAATGTCCCCTGCGATTGAAATAAGAACACATCCGTCATTGCTCGGCAATCTCTCACTACATGGAATCCACTTGGCTTCGGCTGATACTGTTGGAGCATCATTTATCATGCGTTGGAACACCTCGCCATCTTTGATGAAAATTGTTGTCTCGCATAACTTCTCGCTTAACGCATCCGCATCAATAAGTCTGCCGTGGGTTACGGCTTCGGCTGATGGGAGTGCGTTGATTATGTCTATGATTTCCTTCTGTCTAAATGCAGAACCAAACAGCACAGATCCCGATGTGTCATGATATGCGACCTCTGACCCCGTGTTTACTATCGCTTTTATCGCATCGGATCTGCTGATTAAATCGCTCATTCTTCCTCACCTCGCGTCTCACGGTTGCCGCTGTGATCGACTTCTTCCACATCTTTTAATCGGTATACGCTATACAGTTTGATTCCGTTTATGTACTGATAACTCACCATCCATTCGCTTTTCATCACAGTTCCTCCCTGAATTTTTCCACCACCTGCCGCAGCGCTGCATTCATCTTGTCGGCTCTGTTCTGATCCTGTTCGATCAGAATGCACTGGCCCGCCTGATCAAAAATGTCCTGCAGCTGGTCGACCAGGATCTTGAATTTCACAATGGATTCATTCCCGGCATTGGCCAGCTTACGTTTCATCGCTTCATTTTCTTCTTTGAGGTTTTTTCTTTCCGCTTCTGCCTTTTGAATCACCTTCCCTGCGTTTATCTGCGCTTCCTTCTGCAATTCTTCCTTTTTTCTTTCAATTGCAGCATCGATTTCAGTTTTCCTTGAATTCTTTTCCTTTTTCAGTTTTTCCTGCGCTTCTTTTGCTTTCTGCTTTTCCTTTTCGAGTTTTTCTTTAAGAATGTCGATTTCCGCTGCATCGACTGCGTTCACTTCCGCTTCCTGCAGCTGTCGCTTCAGTTCTTCGATTTCATGTTCACGTTGCAGGACCTTTTCGCTCTGATTGATCACACTCTGGTTCAGTTCGTTGATGGTTCTTGTTCTTGATTCCTTTTCCTCATTCAGACGCTTGATCTCCGCTTCCATATCCTTGACGGTCATATCTTCAATGTCATGCTTTTCAATGAACGCTTCGCGGTCTTCCTCCGGCACCTTAAGAAGGCTCAACGCTTTGGAAATGCTCAAATGCGACAATATTGTCGCTTTTGAATCCAGTGCAGTTTCTTCACCATATTCAGATGATAATTTCATGAATCTTTCTGCTGTTCTTTTGGAATAATTCAGGTTTTCCTGACACCACTGTTCAAAGTTCCCGTGCCCGATTTGCGTTTTCGCTTCTTGTAGCCTGGCTCCGATTTGCACAGCTCCTTCCAACGCTGTTTTTGCCACGTTCTGTTCGATGATCCGAATCTCTGATATGATCACCGGCAGGGTCCTCTCCTGCATTATTGTGTATTCCGCTTCAACAATATTGCTCATTTTTTCTCCTTTCTACGCCAGTGCCTGATTGACGTTCATCATGAATGCGTCTATGAATGCCCGGACCGTTTTGCCCGGAGCTGAATGTTTTTCTCCGTAGCTTTCCTTGAATTCTGCCTTTCCGTTTCTGATTATGTATGTGGCTGTGAAATACGGCTTTGCCGGTTCGTCCTTTTTACGAATGAAATACGTGATGTATTCACCTGTGATCTGCCGCTCCCGGTAGACCGGGTTCCAGCCGACACAGTGATGCAGCGCCGTACCTTCGTTCACCATATCTGCAACTGTTTCCGGAAATACCGCTATCAGATTTCCGCCCGGCTGTTTGATCCTCTGGTACTGTCTGGCCCGCTGCTCCAGACTGCTGTTGTCGTCCAGATGGTCTGCTATGATCTTTGAATCTCTTTTCTGTCTGTCCCTGCGGTAGCGTTCCTCTTCGATCGCCTCCATGACCGGTTCACAGATCAGCTCCATCCGATCATGTGCTTCTACTACATCCTTCGGGAACCGAAAATACGTTCGGCTTAGATCTATAGCTTCGATTCCCTCATTGTTCAGCAGCTCTGCCATTTCCAGATAATCCATATACATATCCAGCAGTGCCCTGAAAGACTTCTCCGGATGCCGCTTCATCTGCCGGCCGAAGTAGTTGATCAGTTTCAGATCCGACATCTGCTCACTGAGCTGGTAGACCTCACTGATTCCGCTGAAGTTGAATCCATTCATGATTTTCAGCTGCTCTGCGTTGTATGTTCCCTTCCGCTGATACACCCGTTCAAAATACTGGAGCGTATACATGAGGTTTGTCCCATATCTGTTCTTTCTGAATTCGGTGACATAATTCTGATCGATCCCGGTCAGCTCCGCAAAGCTTGCTGCATCGCCCTGCCGGTATGCTGCATATCCGACAAGACCGTATAGCCCTGCCTTGTAGGTTTTCTCCGCCAGTCTTCTGTTTCCCTGCATCAGGTCGAATATGCTGAACTTGATTCCATTAAGTTTTCCCAGATTGATCTTCCCGAATCTTCCTTCCGGGAATACGTCAGTGAGATTACCCGGATACAGATAGAACTTCCCATCCAGCGGATACTTCGCATATTTGAACCCGTACCATGATGTGACCGGACAGTAGAGTGCCTTTGTTCCCGAGCTTCCGTCGTAATACACTTCATACCATTCGGCAGTCGCGACCTGCTTGCCATCCTCGTCGAAGGTTCTTCTGATCTTACCGGCTGTTACTGCAAACCCGCCTGGAACCTGAGCGGCATAAGCGACGTCCTCTCTATCTTTTCTCGACGTGATATACCGTTTCTCATAGACGATCGTTTCTCTTCCGCACTTCGGACAGATCCATCTCTGTTTATGTCTTACTCCCGTCACCTGCCTTCTGCAGCCGCAGGAAAGACACCTGATCTGGTTCTTCTTGTTTTTCCCTTTCGGACTGATCATCGATATAGCCGGAAGGATCTCCTTCAAAAGCCACTTGTCCATTTTCTTTTCTTCTGCAATCGAGAGATTCGATTCTTCCAGCATCCGGTTGATCTTCTGATACTTTCGTTCCTCATAATCACGTCTTTTTTTCGTCGCGATCCGTGACGTGTAGTCTGATATCATTCGCGACAGGTCGTTTCCCTGCCTTGCGAATTTATCTGCGCGCAGGATTTCTGCTGCCTCTTCCGGAACGGCACCTTTTGTCTTGTACTCCTGACGATCAAACCAGCCTCCGTCCTGCGTCTGGTCCCAGGCGTCGTTCACTGGATCGTAATACTGCCAGTTCTTTCCGTCTGCGAAGAAACGTTTTGTCAGTTTCCCTTCTCTTGTGTAACCATCGACCACGACGATTCCATCCACGACCTGGACAGCGGCGATAAGGATTTCTCTTTCATATACTGGTTGTCGGTTTAGTTTTATCCCTTTCGGACACGGCTGCGGCTCGATCTGCAGGAGTTTCTTCTTGATCAACATCTCTTTACCTCCTACAGCAGATCCATGATATCCAGGTGGCCTGACGATTTCTTCCTACTGGTTTCGCTGATCTCGTAGTAGTCACATATCATCTCCGCCGCTTCGTCCGGCATGATCACTGCCTGTCTCCCGTTTTTGTGTTCTCCGGCAAATTTATCGAAGATCTTCTTCAGATCCGCCAGAGTTTTTCCTGCTTCCATGACAAGACCGGCGGACCCCCGCTCCTCCATAAGCTCGATGGTCTGCGCGGCCATCATTCGGAGGAACCTGTCTTCGCCAGCCTCTTCTTGCAATTTTCGTTTTTCGATTTCAAACATCATCCTCATCCTTTCTTATATTTGTTTTGCTCCCGCCTCATATATGATTGGCAGCCCCGCTGCTTTGGCCCATGCGACTTCCATGTTGCAGCCTATTGACTTTTCCCATCCTCTCAGTAAGCACATGCCATCGATCGTTGCATCTTTCAGGATGGTCCTGGCGATCTGCATATATGAATCCCATTCCAGATCCATGTAGCTCAGTGCCGCTGGTGAGATGATCTGCACTTTCTGATGCTGCTTTTCCATTTCTTCTGTAAGTCTCCAGCCGGCACGTTTGAAGTGCATGTCCACTTCTGCTTCAGGCCTTCCAGATATCGGACCTGACAGATAAATCTTTTTCACTTCGTTCATATGATTCTTTCTTCCTTTCTCCTTCGCAGTTCCCTGCGCATCATGATCGCCTCATGAAGCTTCGCTTCTCCGACTCTTGGCCTGTTCCTTCTGTATGCCTGTCTGGATTCTTCCTCCAGTCTGCGTATCTTTTCCTCCTGCAGGACTTCCCATGACTTGCTCTGCATCCTGATCGGAGCTGCATCCTTTTCTTCCTCACGGTATCTTTTTTCTGCCGCACTCCGCTGAGCGACAGTCTCTTCCTGTCTTTTCTTCAATGAAATGTATTCCGGATCTTCCAGAACACATGGCCTTCGACTGCATCTGCAGCCTGTCTTCCACGTATCTTCCATATAGCTGCAGAGGACATCGCGTTCCGGGCAATACAGAAACGATCCGTACTGCGCAATATGCTGTTGTCTCTCTGCTTCGAATCTGTACATCACAGGTAATTCCTCCCCATCATGTCGATCCAGGCTTCTCTGACAGTCTCCGGATCCATGCCACCAGCGATCTGTTCTTCTTCCCATTTCTGTTGGTAATACATCGCCCATTTACAGTTTTCAATTTTCGCCCAACTGTCTGCAGACTGATGCAGCATTCGATGATGTGCCGGACAGACATCGACCTGAAACCCAAGTTCAATGGAAATCTCCCGGAACGGACCTGAAAACACCTCATGGCGTTCTGCATAATCTTTACCGCAGTACCAGCAGTATCTGTTCGGCTTATCTTTATATCCGTTCTGAGCCTTGTTCTTCTTTGTCTTTCCTGGTTTTGGGAACGGACAAGTCTGGTAATAATTATTACTGCTCAATGTTCCCTCCCTGCTCGATTTTCTGCGAGCGCTTTGCGCGGATCTTGCCTCCGGCATTTGACATGGAGATCGTAGTCCCGTCTATCTTGAAGGTTGCTGTCTGTATTTTCCCTTCGACGACCAGATCCGCTATATCGAGTATCACATCATATGTTCCTGGACGGACTGCTTCAAATCCGTAGTCCGGTGCTTCTTCCCCGCATAACGTATTCAGCTGCCGGTGCATCAGGATCCTCTTTTCTTTGATGTCACCGCCCTTGCAGTCGCAATTTTCTGTAACCATTCTGTCTGCTATCTTCTGCGAAACGGCAAACGTACTCTGCTCTCTGCCGCAGTTGTTGCATCTTCCAATGAAGTTCTTCATGTTCTCCATATCCTGCATTCCTTCCTCCTATTCCAGCGCCCGGATGATGTCTTTGATCATCGCTATGCCGCTGTCTGCCTCAACGTTGATTTCCTTTTTCTTTTCCATCTGACCGTTTCTCCAGGTCACGGCCTCTACGATCCCTCTCTTCTCGTCGTAGCGGAGATCAATCAGATCCGTCAGTCCTCTCGTTTTCTGCAGTGTCCAAAGAAGGTACCTGCATATCACCTGCTTGTTTTCCGTATCGCGCATATCTTCTCCTCATCATTTCTATGATGTAACTCCGCTCCGGAAGGCGTTTGCCGATCAACTGGCGCTCTATTCTCCGGTTCACTTCCGCTTCCGCGGCCTCATCGGCCATGACCTGCCACTGCGGTTTGTCTCCAGGGAATCTCATTCCTATAATCCGTCGATAAGATGATTGCCCAATCCTGTGATAAAGATGAACAGGAGCAGCAACACCGCTCCTGCAAGCGCATTGAATCTTTCCGTTCTCATGACGTTTTCTCCTTTCGTTGCTCCTGAGCTGCCTTTGCGTCCATCGCCTCCTTGACGTAGACGAGTAATTTGCTCATGGCTAAATCTTCTATAAGTTCGTCTTCTATGGTTATTACCCTGTCTGGGTTGATTATCGCTTTTGCCATTTCTATGACCTCTATAATTTCATTTCTTGCGTTTATGCGAGTTTTTCATTAAAAAAAATATCTGCCGCTTCAGCTTTAGATATATTAAAAGCTTTAATGATTGCATTCATTTCTCTGACTGTAATGGTATCTCCTTCTCTGTTGACCTTCCTGAACCATGTAGCCACATTGATGTCTGCCGCTTCAGCCATATCATTAGGCGATAAATTATGTTTTTTCATAAACTCTTTCATCTTTGCGACGTTCATGCTTTCTCCTTTCTTGCATAAATGCGATTTTTTCTTTATTTTACTCGCATAAATGCAACATGTCAACATAACTTCTCGCTTTTTTGCGATTTTTCTTTATTATTGTTACTTGCATATTTGCAAGTGCTATAATAAGATAATCTGTAAAGACAGGAGGATTGTTATTATGAATGCTGGTGAAAGAATTAAGATAATGCGAAAAAGCCTTGGCATATCTGCTGAGTATATTGCTGATAAAATCGGTGTTTCGCCTTCTACAATATACCGATACGAAAACAATGATATAGCAAGTATGAAAATTGAGAACTTGAAAATGATTGCAGACATACTTGGTACGAAGGCCTCCTACATTCTTGGTTGGTATGATGAAGAACCCGTCACCGCCACCATTCCACAAGACGAAGATAGTTCAAAGGAAAAGTCGCTCATGACCTTGTTCCGCCAGCTGAACGACGACGGCCAGGATAAGGTCTGCGAGTATACCTCCGACCTCGTCGCTTCCGGTCGTTATTCTCTTGACAGGGGGAAAGGTTCTGGATCTGGATCTGGCGAGGAGAGTGCATAGATAGTTGTTAATTATTAGGAGATGGAGAAAATGAACAGTATCGAATCAAAGCTTATAGAAAAATCAAAAGAAGCCTTTATGCTTGCTATAGAGTTGTACAATAAACCGACTCTTCGTTATCGAGTTGAAGGATTCAGCTTGTTTATTTGCAATGCCTGGGAGCTTATGCTCAAAGCATATATGATAAAAACTTTCGGTGAGTCCAGTATTTACTACAAAGACCATCCCGAGAGGACTCTTTCTCTCGAAAACTGCATTCAAAAGGTTTTTACAAATGAAAAAGCTCCTTTACGACTCAATCTGGAACGAATCATCGATCTTAGGAATACGAGTACACATTTTATTACTGAAGAGTATGAGATTATCTATATTCCACTTTTTCAGGCCTGCGTTTTTAATTATGTCAGAAAGATGATGGAGTTCCACGGCGAAGATGTTACAAAAGATATATCTCAAAGTTTTCTTACGCTATCTGTTTCCACATCGTCCTTCAACAACGAAGAACTCCGTGCTCGTTATCCTAAAGAGATAGCCAACAAACTGATTGCTCTTAATGAAGAATTGTCTTCTGATATTGAAACCGGGAATGCAGATTTTGCAATCCGTGTGGATCACCGTTATTATCTTACGAAAAATAAAAATGAAGCATCGGCCACTGTTGCCATAGATTCCCAGTCAGAAGGGAAAGTGAAAATCGTACGTGACGTCAGGAATCCTAATGAAACACATAAATACACCTGTAAAAAGTGCTGTTCTGAAATAAATCGAAGACTTGCTAAAGACGGTGTCACATTAATGTTTAAGGGCGAGCCCAAAAAATTCAACGATTACCATTTTCGTCTATTTTGTGATTACTACAATCTCAAAACTGACGAAAAATATTGTTTCATCAATAGAATCTATGCTAATCCCACGTACAGCTACTCAATTCATGTTATTGACTTGATTTATGAGGAGATTCTAAAAAACCCCAATCATATCATAGAGGTGCTTCGTGAGAATCTCAGCAAAGAAAAAAGTTAACCCCAGGAGCAAAGGAATTCTTGGCTTACGCCTACTCCCATTCGGGAACCCAGCTTTCATCCTTCACGAGTTAACTTCTACAAATATTATAACCTATCCCGCCAAATATGCAATGGGGTTGATGCATTCTTAATAAACATTTTTGGATATCATGGCAAATAAAACTGAATACCCGTTCCGCAGACGCGGCACATATAATGGCGTTGCCTATGATATCAAGGCCCGCACAGAACAGGAACAGGAAGAAAAAAGATAATAGCCGCGATTAACGATTATGGAAAGAGCTGTAATCTATGCACGTTACTCTGCCGGGTCCGGCCAGAACGATCAGTCCATCGAAGGCCAGGTTCGCGAGTGCAAGGCATTCATAAAAAAGAATAAACTACAGCTGGTCGGTATTTATGCCGACCGACATATCACTGGCCGCACGGATCGTCGTCCTGAATTCCAGAAGATGATCAGCGATGCAGAGGCCGGCGCTTTTGATGTGCTCGTCGTATATACTACCGACCGCTTCAGCAGAGACAAATATGACAGCGTGCTGTATAAACGTAAGCTGAAGAATTTCGGCGTCAAGATCATGTATGCTGCAGAGAACATTCCTAATGGCCCTGAAGGAGTCCTCCTCGAGTCACTGATGGAGGGATGGGCGCAGTACTATTCTGAAGAACTGTCCAGGAAGATACTCCGAGGGATGCACGACACAGCTCTGAAAAAGAAATCTACCGGTTCGACTATTCCGATCGGATACCGTGTCGGTGAGAATCGTCAGTATGAGATCGATCCGGATGTGGCTCCTCATGTGCTCCATGCTTTTGAGATGTATATGCAGGGATCAAATTTTGCGGAAATTTCGCGATATTTTGGCGAACATGATATTCGCACCGGCAGAGGCAATTTGCACAGCGGACAGGCAATAAAACGGCTTCTCACAAGCAAACGGTACATAGGTGAGTATAAATGGTCAGACGTAACTATTGAGGATGGCATGCCTGCCATCGTTCCGGAGGATTTATTCTACATGGTTCAGAAGAAAATTGTACAAGATCATCCGCCTAAAGCAAAGAGTGCAGAGTATTACCTGTCAGGCAAATTGTTCTGTGGTAACTGCTGCAGTAATTATAAGGGCGTATCCGGTACCGGGAAGAGTGGTAAAAAGTATTATTACTACAAATGTACCGGTAAAGACTGTGATGCCTCAAAGATTCCCGCAAGACAATTCGAGGCATATGTGGCGACAGAGGTTTCCGATGCTCTCCGGGATCCGGAGATGCTTGATATCGTTGCCGAGAAATTATGTAATTATCAAAAGAAACAGCAGGCTTCTTCTGATGCCCCTGATGACCCAAAGAAACGTCTGGCCAAAGTTGAAAAGCAGCTGGATGCTCTTGTGTATAATCTATCGCATCGGCCAGGCTCTAATGCTCTTCTGAATAAACTTGATGAGCTGGAAGCCGAACGCGATGAACTGAAAGCTGAAATCGCCATCAACAATGGCACGTATAAGAAAGACCCACTTCAGGATCCCGATGCTCTGAAAGACGGAGTTCTTGCTTTCCTGAATGGATTCTCGTTTGATGATGATGAAAAGTACGTCCAGCGGATACTTGAAGCCTTTGTCCGTAAAGTCGTCAAGACAAACGAAAAGATCCTCATTGAACTCAATCTTACCGGCGTAGAGCCGCTTGAGCTTGAGGATCTCGTCGAGTTCGACCAGAACTCTAATTGGTGGAGATGATGGGAATCGAACCCATGTCCGAAAGCATTTCCACTGGAATTTCTCCGAGCGCAGCTTTTGTTTTATTGATTCGCCTCAGACAGCGCCCAAAAGCAGGCTATGTCATCAGCTATCCCGTAAGTCCCTTATGCGGCCGGGATCACGCACAAGGTTTTCCTGCATGATCGACGTCCGGATCTTTGCCTGCAGGTGAACAAAGGCGGACGCGCGGGGCAGAACTAAGCTGCCAGTGCGAAATTATTATTAGTTTTTGCGTTTATCTTTAACGTGCCAGTTTTAACGCAGTCAGGCAATCTGCGGCTCGCTTATCCGGTTTCCACACCCCCGTCGAAACCAGTACACCCCCATGTTTATAATCTGTCCCCGTCGTAATCAGACTGTCTGGATCTGATTCCTTCACGGGTTTCAATGATTTTCTCATCCAGTTCTGTGATTTCGTTTTTGAGCTTTTCGACTTCCTTACAGAGTTCTGTCAACGTCTCGTCAAGCTCTACGCCGTCTTCATATTGTTTGAAACAGTAATCACCGATCTTCCGCTTGGCTTTTGCTAACTCACCTTTAAGGTCGGTCTGCTGGCTTTTGATCTTATTGACTTCGATCAGTTCCTCAGCCTTTGCACCTGCTTTCGTTGCGGCCTCTGTAGCGGTTTTGGTTAACATATCAAATAATCCTGCCATTATTACCTCCTGGTTGCCTGCTGCATGCGCCGGTCGGCGTCACGCTTGGCGATGTCGTGCCGTTTGTCGTATTCCTTCTTTCCACGTGCAACGGCGAGCTCTACTTTCGCTCTCCCCTTGTCATTAATATACATCCGCAACGGAACCAAAGTCAAACCTTTCAGCGTCGTATACCCAATCAGTTTCCTGATTTCGCGTTTGTGAAGCAAAAGCTTCCGCGGTCTGAGCGGCTCAACATTAAAGCGGTTTCCCTGTTCGTAGGGGCTGATGTTCATCCCGTAGATGATCACTTCGCCGTCCACGATCTTCGCATAGCTTTCTTTGATGCTGACTCTACTCTGCCGGACGGACTTGATTTCCGTACCCGTCAGGGCGATCCCCGCTTCATAGGTTTCCTCTATAAAGTAGTCATGTCGCGCTTTTTTGTTGTTCGCAACAAGTTTCATAATCTATACACCTCAGTTCGTCCCCGAATCACTCTTTCTCCGAATACGTAGAGAGGGATCCGAATTCGCTAAACGGGAACAATCTCACAAAAGCCTTCCCAACGATGTCTCGTTCTGCAACCGTTCCAACTTCCTCAGACCTGCTGTCGAGACTGACTTCGCGATTATCTCCCATGCAAAAGACCCGATTCTCCGGAACCTGCAGCTCATCGATTGTCATGTCCTCTTCATAGGTCACACCAGGGGTGTGAACGTACGGTTCGTTGATCAGTTCACCGTTTCGATAAACATTTCCATCCTTGATGGTGATCGTGTCCCCTTCGACGCCGATTACACGTTTGATGAGAAGCTTTTTACTGCCATCCTCTGTATTATCCAGATTCGACTTGAAGACGATGATATCGCCCCGTGCCGGATGGTCCTTAAACTTATATGCCAGCTTATTTACAAACAGATAATTGTTCTCATAAAGCGTTCGTTCCATGGAACTTTCTTTTACGATGGTCGGTTTTATGACCATCGTAACCGCGAGAACGATTACAACTGCTATAATCAAATCTTTAATAAATTCTTTCATTCTGTCATTCCTCTTTTAACTGTCCCCAAACCCGTTCAAACTCTGCCGGTACTTTGGCCATTACCTCAAGACCCGAAAGTTCTTCAAAGCCTGCCGGAGCACCATCCTCTACGGTTGGCATGTCCCCAAATACCAACCTGTAAGCGTGCAAAAGCTGGGTTGTGATCCCGTTTTTTTTCACGCCGTATTTCGAATCGCCAACCAACGGAAATCCTTTTGACGCCAGATGAGCCCGGATCTGATGGGTTCTGCCCGTCACCAGCTCGACCTCGACGACCGAATACTTCTTTCCCCGTTCCAAAGGCCGCACGATAGACATGGCTCGCTTGGCCTCGCCAGCGGCGTCCGAAGCTTTTGCAATTCGAACGGTATTCGTGCGTTCGTCTTTTAGGAGCGCTTCATCGATCACCATTTCTCTGGCAAAATCTCCTGCCACGATGGTGATGTAATACTTGGCGATGGCATCACGCTCACGAAGCAGTTTGGTCAGCGTCCTGAGACTGGCGGCATTCTTTCCAAAGATCACAAGCCCCGTGGTGTTTCGGTCCAGCCGGTTTACCGGCGATGGAGTGAAGGTTTTTTCATTGGCCGGATCGTACTCGCCATTTTCCTGAAGGTATCCGCACACCTGATTCATCAGGGTGTTTTTCTTCTCGGTCCGGTCTCCGTGGGTCAGAAGGCCGCGCGGTTTTTCGACGATGAGCACGTTGCTGTCTTCATAGGCAACTTTGAACTGCCGTTTTGCCTTTGGTTTTCTGGCCTGCCTTGTCATCTCCTCCATGCGTTCCTGGGAGATGTAAAAGGTGAGCTCGTCCCCTGCATGCAGAACCGAATCTTCTTTGGCCCTTTTTCCGTTGACTTTCAAATCCTTTCGGATGATTTTATATATTGCGCTGAGCGGTGCCTTTTTCAGATATTTTTTGAGAAATCTGTCGAGTCGCTGTTCAGCCTCATTTTCTGTGATTTGTATCCTTATCATAATCTGAAATGGCCCCTACTCACGGTCTTTTAGGATTACCACGTTGTCCGCATAACCATCATCCAGGATTCGGAGCGCCTCGTAAACCATGTCTCTTTGGGAGTCTTCATCGCTTTCGGCGAATTCGTCTCTGTGCTCCGCCATATACCGCAAAGGCTTTGCAAAGCAAATCGTGGCCAAAGGAACGTAATCTTCCCCATTGCGGTTGAATCCCAGTTTCTCCATGGTGATGCACTGATTCTTGAAATCCTCCAGCGTGTAGCCTGTTTCTTTGACAATGGCATCATAATCGGTGAACAACAGGTTGATATTCCAAAGTTTTGAAAACAATTTCTCGCGCCGTTTGCTCGTATATTCACCCTTAGACTGGCAGTAAAACAATTCGGATATGATTTGTGACATGTACCTTGTCTTTTTCCGTGTCAGGGCTAATAGATTCATGCTGCATCCTCCTTGTTATCAGATTCCCTTATGATCTGCGTTATTGGGTCAGCGCGTCCTTTGGAAGGACGTAGTAATAGAGCAGGAACGCAATCATGATCGTGATACAAAACGAGATAATGATTGCCAAAACGCTTGTGCCTCCATGACGGTTGATATATTGTTCCCTCTTCTCCGGCGGCATATCGATGCATTTTTCGACCTGCCGGTCCAGTTTGCATTTGTAGAGCCAGTTCCCGTAAAGACCGCTGAAAAACATGGCAAGAATGTCGATGGTCCAACCCACATTCACGATCATACCGTGCCGTGACAAAATATCTGTGATCACAGCATTGAGTCCGTTGGTGATCAAATAGTACGCGGCACACTCCAAATACAGCTTTCTATAGGCAAACCAAACGAATGGAACCAGAAATGCAAACCAGTTCCATGATGTTTTCTTACTATTGCTGTCGAGATCGCTTAGTCTGGGAGCATAATACTCGACGTTTTTCTTAATCAGTCTGGACCTGTAGTCCGAATTATAATTCTCCATGCCTAACAATTATAACAGATTCTATATCAATAAACATCTAAAAAAACTGTAAATTGGTTCTACAAGAAAAACATTGAAATCATAATCCAAAGTTCATAGTCAGTGCTAATGACATGCGCCATTAGCTCAATTGGATAGAGTAACGCACTACGAATGCGGAGGTTTGGGGTTCGAGTCCCTAATGGCGCGCCATAAATAACTGAGAAACCAAAAGGTTTTTCAGTTATTTTTTGTGTGCATATAGTCAAGGGACTCGAACCCGCAAGGGCCAGGGCGTCAGTGCAAGCGTCCGGTGGACGCTGAAACAGCCCTGTGTCCAAGCCGCCTGCGTGAGGCGGCGCCGGACGGTGGAGTGGCGGAGCCACTCCACGTAAGTCCCTAATGGCGCGCCATAAAACAGACGAGAGACTTTTGGTTTCTCGTCTGTTTTATTGTGCGCATATAATCAAGGGACTCGAACCCGCAAGGGCCAGGGCGTCATAGTATGTATTATGCGCATTTCATTGTTGACAGCAATGTGTATAGTGTGTATGATTTAATCGTAAGGGGAAAAAGGGACATGAGGGCAGACGAAATCGAAAAAATCATCAAAGAAGACGGGTGGTACCTGAAAAATCAAAAGGGCTCTCATCGCCATTACAAACATCCGATAAAATCTGGAAAGGTAACTATCCCGTTTCACCGAGGCGACCTTGATAAGAGAACTGCAAAATCGATACTGAAGCAAGCGGGGCTTGAATAAAGTCAATCTCTTCGACTTCTGCACTATAGAAAGGACCAAGTCATGAAACTTATCTATCCAGCAATTTTTTATCCATTTGATGAAGGCGAAGGCTATACCGTGGAGATTCCCGATCTCCCTGGTTGTGTCAGTGAAGGTGACACCCTCGCAGATGCAATCTTAATGGGAACTGATGCTGCATCTGGATGGATTCTTGACGAGCTAGAAGACGGCAACCCGATTCCGATTGCCAGCGCCGCTTCAGATTTGAACCCTGAAGAAGGTGGAATCGTCAACCTTCTCGTTTTGGATATGGATACCTATGCTGAAAAGTATGGCAACAAGGCTGTCCGTAAGAACATTACCATTCCTGCATATATGGATACCTATGCCGAGGCACATGGCCTAAGCTTGTCCAAAGTCATGCAAGAAGCTATCAGCGAGTACATGGCGAAAAAGTCTTAGTCCCTAATGGCGCGTGTATAATCAGGGGACTTGAACGTGCAGGCCTTTTTGATGCGGTGATGTAGCGTGTGCCTGAGTGTATCAAAAAAGACTGCCACATCAAAGCAGCAGCCTCTTACTTCTATGCCATATTTTTTACAGCAGATCCTTAATCCCTTCCCACACGCGAACGGCCACCGTCGGATCGTTCATCGTATAGATGTGCACGCCATCAACGCCATGCTCCAAAAGATCCCGGCACTGTTCCACAGCATACTGAATGCCGGCTTCGTAGAGTCCTTCGGGATCGTGCTCATAATCCGCGATCATGGCCGTAAATTTGTGCGGAAGGCTGGCCCCGCTAAGCTGTACCGTTTTCTCAATCTGACTGGCCTTTACGATAGGCATGATTCCAGCAGACACCGGTACATTGATGCCGCCTGCTCTGGCCATATCTATGAACTGATAGAACGCGCTGTTATCAAAGAACAGCTGCGTGATCAACGCTCTGACGCCTGCTCCGATCTTATACTTTAAATTCTGAATATCTGCCTCCAGGCTTTTGCTTTCGTAATGGCCTTCAGGGTAGCATGCTCCCAATATCTCCAGGTCATCGGAGCACTTGCGCTGTACTTCGATAGCCAATTCGTTCGCATGAGCGAATTCCCTTTGGATGTCTTCTCCTGGAACGATATCCCCGCGCAGAGCCATAACGTTCTCAATGTTTGCATCCCGGAATCGTTCGATCATAACCGCCACGTCTTCGCGGGTCGAATTGATGCAGGTAAGATGTGCCACCGTTTCGATTCCATAGCGTTTTTTTATATTCGCCGCAATCTCACAAGTGGAGTTATCCGCAATATTTCCCCCGGCTCCGTAGGTGACACTGATAAAATCAGGGTCCGTGACCTTAAGCTTTTCCACCGCATGATAAATGGATTCTTTATTCTTTTTTCTCTTTGGTGGGAAGACTTCCAGCGAAAAAACAGGCTTGTCCGCTTCCCTTCTTTCACGAAACAACTCAGGTATTTTCATTGATTCACCGCCGTCTGTCCGACTGACGCTCCTTTCTTTCACAACTATGACATTTTATTGATACACATCAAACGTGATACGAATCCGATCTTTTCGCGTCACGCCGCCGGTTTCCGCAAGCACGACCTTACCCTTTCCACGCAATACGATTTTATCGCCAGCTTCGATTTCCATGTCCGTCTTTAGCGCTTCCATGCTGTTCACCGAAACGATTCCCCGCCGGATGGCGTCCGAGGCTTTTGCACGGGATAATGCAAAGGCCGATGCCACGATGCTGTCCAGCCTCAAAGAAGCAACGGTATCGTGTTTTTGGACGATGTGGACCTCTCCAATACAAAGCTCCGCTATGGGAAGGACGGACACATCCAGATTTGTTCGTCCGGCCTTGCTATAATGCAGCTCGATGAAATCGGCGATTTCCGCCTTTACAATAATATCCGCACCTGGCCCGCAGGCTTCCTTCCCGCCGCTTCGCACCAGGATATCACCGCTCACTTCCCGGTCAAGACCCAGCGCCAACAAAGACCCCAAATAGTCCCGGTGGGTCAAGATTTTCCCGCCTTTGGGAATCGTCACCCGGATCACGCGAAGCAGATCCTCTACCTCCTCCGGAATCGTATCCAGTGAGGATCCATCCCAGGACATATAGTCCGGCAAAAACACCGGTATGCATCGCTCCGCATCCGCGTATCCTCCGTAAAAACACATCCGCACCGGAAGTTTCCCAACCTTGGCGTAATCCATAGCGACCTTCCTTTGATGCACATCCAGAAAGTCACCGCAGGTCATCATGCTCCAATCATCTGCCTGCCTGATTTTATCTTCGATTTGCGCGATTAATAGTTCGTCCGTCTTCATACCACATATATGTATTTTCAAACCCGTAGGTTTCGGAACGCGTCACGCCGACAATGCGAAACCCGTTTTTCTTATAAAAGGCTACATCCTCTTCGCCGTTGGTAAACAGCATGACCGGAAGGCCCTGCTCCCTCGCATAGCTGCACACGGCCTGAATCAGTCTGGATCCGCGCCCTTCGCCCTGCAGATTCCGCCGCACTGCGACAAAATCCAAATACAGATACGGTTTCGGCAAATTGAGCGCCGCCTCCTTTTGATCCAGTTCCTCAAAGACCCCTTCCCAGCGCGCAACGTCTTCCTTTGACAGGCGACTGGCAAGGCTTTGGAATACCTCACTGTAGCAGCCGGCCGCACGGGCCATTTCATCAGAAAACCCAACGTAATCCGAGTGCATCATAAATACGGCCTCGTTCAGGTTCTCATCCAGACTGAACCCGGCGCCATAGGTCAGGTCGTACTGACCGTAAAACCGGAGCACCATTTCAATTGCAACCATACGTGTCTTCTCATCAGGAAAGGCAACCTGCAGCTTCGGGTATTTCGCAAAGGCTTCCAAAAGCATCTGGTACACCGCTTCATATTCCGATTCTTTGATTTTGTATAGTTCTTTGATTTCAATACTCATGGTATAATCGATTATATCATAGGAGAAAAGGTTATGAAAAAAATCAGTAAGTATTTTGACCACACATTGTTAAAACCAGAGGCAACATCTGCGGACATTCTGAAGTTAGTATCGGAAGCCGTCCAGTATGATGTTGCGGCCGTATGCGTAAACGGCAGTCACGTCAGATCCGTCCGGCGTTTCGTCGATGCGGCGGGTTCAGACGTAAAAGTCGCCGCGGTGGCGGGGTTCCCCCTCGGTGCCATGTCGACCAATGCAAAGGCCTATGAAGTGCAGCTGGCACTGGAAGATGGCGCCCATGAAATCGATCTGGTCATGAACATCGGACAGGCAAAGGCCGGGAACTGGGCCTACGTTGAGGATGAGATTTATGCCATCGCCGAAATGTGTCACGACGACGGTGCCATCATCAAGGTCATTATCGAAACTTGCCTTCTTAGCGAGGAAGAAATCGTGAAGGCCTGTCAATCCGCCAAAATCGCAGGTGCCGACTTTGTAAAAACGTCTACCGGATTCAGCACCGGCGGTGCCAAAGCGGAAGACGTTGCATTAATGAAAAAAACAGTTGGTGATGAGTTGCTCGTCAAAGCAGCCGGCGGCATCCGCACCCTCGATGACGCAAAAGCCATGATCGAAGCAGGTGCTGACCGTCTTGGCTGCAGTGCTTCCATCGATATCCTCAAGGCCTGGCAGGATTAACAGATTCTCGGTAATCCTTCACCGTACAGGACATCAAACCTTCTGGTTGCTCCCAGCCTGGTCTTGATAAAGGTTCCTTCCCCTTCCAGAACGCTGCCGATAATGGCAGCATTTTTGCCGTGCTCTGAAGCCTTCATGGCTTCCAATGCCTTTTCTGCCTGATCTGCAGGAACGACGGCGATCATTTTGCCTTCATTTCCCATATAGAGTGGATCCAGGCCTAATATATCCGCAAAACCCTTTACTTCTTCATCCACAGGGATACTTTCTTCTTCCAGCTCGATTCTGCATCCGGAGCTGTCCGCAATTTCATTGAGCACGGTACCAAGTCCGCCCCGTGTTACATCCCGCATGGCTTTGACCTGGATTCCGGCTTCAAAGAGTCCTTCTACGACATCATTTAACGCCGCACAGTCGCTTTGGATGTTGTTCTTGATTTCCATTCTGTGGCTCAGGATACACGCGTGATGATCTCCGAGATTGCCGGAACAGAGAATCACATCTCCTGCTGCACAGTTCGCGCTGCTGACCTCTCTGCCCTTTGGAATCTGACCGATGCCCGTTGTATTGATGTACATTCCACCATTGCCTTCGACAACTTTCGTGTCCCCGGCAACGATCATAACGCCGGCCTCTTTTGCCTGCAGGGCCATGGATTCAACCACTTTATCGAGAAGATCGATGCTGAGTCCTTCTTCCAGAATAAATCCACAGGTAAGATATTTCGGAACGGCGCCCATCATAAGCAGGTCATTTACTGTACCGCAGACACACAGCTTGCCGATGTCACCGCCTTTGAATACGAGAGGCGATACGACGAAGGAATCGGTGCTGCAGGCGATTTTCGCAATGGAATAGGTTCCGGAAGTAACCTCAACGATTGCGGCATCCTCCATTTTATCCAATACCTGATTCTTAAAATGCTTTCCAAATATATCGGCCATAAGCTGAGCGGAGCTTTTGCCACCGCTTCCGTGAGCCATTGTGATTTTTTCCATTTCTCTCTCCTTTAATGCAAATTTCGATACCATATTCCGCAAGAACCTTCACTGGAAACCATGCACGGTCCGAATGGTTCCAGCGGCGTGCATCTGCCCGAACGGAACATCGGACACTGATCCGGATTGATTCTACCCGTGATCACAGCGCCGCAGCAGCATTCTGCCGGCAGTTCCATATCTTCATAGAGTTCATGACTTCCACCGTCATAGCAGGAGTAGTCGTCCTTCAGATAAAGACCGGATCCTTGGATGATGCCAAGTCCCCTCCACATGGCTGGTCCAGCTTCATAGACCTGTTCCATCGCTGCCAGGGCTTTTGTATTCCCTTCTGTGTGGACAGCGTTCTTATACATGTTTTCCGTTCTGCCCCTGCCTTCTTCGATTTGTTTTACGATGCGGTAGATCGCCGCAAGAATATGCTCCGCCTCAAAGCCGGATACGACAAAAGGCTTCCGGTATGTTTCGGCCAGTTGATCATAGATTCTGCTGCCTGTGATCACACTTACGTGTCCCGGACAAATGAACCCATCGATGTCGTTCTGATTTTCACAGATCCACTTAAGGGCCGGAATGGCCGTTTTCAGCGCCGTTATCAGGCGAATGTTCTGGATGCCCAAAGCCTTTGCCTGCTGAACCAATAAGGCATAAACCGGAGCCGTCGTTTCGAAGCCTACGGCAGCGATCCCATAGGTAATGTCTGGATTTTCTTTGGCCTTTTCTATGGCCTCAAAAGGCGAATACATAATGGTGATATTCGCCGCTGCGCCTTCTTCTCCGGCGGCCTTGTTTTCGGAAAGGCTGCCATGGGTTCCCGGAACTTTCATCATGTCACCAAAGGTCAAAAGATGACATCCGGGCGTGCGTGCAAATTCCACGCACCGATCGATGTATGCAGTCGGCGTAACACAGACCGGGCATCCCGGACCGGATATCAGTTTGATTTTTGGTGAAATCAGGTCTCGAATGCCGTTCTTAAAAATTGCGGCAGTATGAGTGCCGCAAACTTCCATTATTTTTAATTCCCTGCCGTTATATGCTTTGAGATAATCGATCAGGTCTTTTACGTTCATGACTGAAGTTCCTCCAGATCGGCAAACAGATCAATAATATCCTGTGCCTGTTCTTTTTCCATTACTTCAATGGCACAACCGGCGTGTACCAAAACATACTGACCGACCTTCGGCTCGATCAATCCGATGTTTACATTGACGGTATTGCCGTTAAAATCAACCTTCGCTGTTGTTCCGTTTATTTCTGTGACCCTTCCCGGGATCGCTACGCACATTTTGTCTGGTTCCTTTCTATGTGAATTACTGGTTTTCTTCAGGGAGTTTGCAGATGTCAACCCAACCCTTTGAGTTGGAATACTTCTCTAGTTCTTCGCAAGTCAGTTCAATGGCACTGTTATCGGATCCACATGCTGGAAATACGGTGTCAAACCGCTTCATGGATACATCACAATAAACATCTACATCGTCTCGTTCAATCGCAAAAGCACAGACGCCACCGATGGCATGTCCCGTATACTCCAGAACTTCATCCGGTTTGAGCATCTTTGCCTTGAATCCGAACTGATCCTTGAATTTCCTGTTATTGATACGTCCGTCACCTGCCATCTGGACAAGAATCGCACCGGCACCATCCGGTTTGAGGAAGGACATGGTTTTACAGATGCGGGCGCCTTCTACGCCAACCGCTTCCGCGGCCAAATCAACGGTCGCACTGGAAACATCAAACTCCATGACTTTATCTTCCATTCCGAATTGACGGAAATACTCTTTTACTTTGTCGATTGCCATTTTAAAACCTCCGACGTCTATGATAACACAAAAGGACGGCGCGGTAAACAGCACGCCGTCCTCAAATTGTCTGTTTCTAAAGCTTTACAGTGGCTCTGTTTTATTCGTCGTGTTCACCAACTGCTGTTTCAGGCTCTGCTTCTTCGATGGCTTCGATCACTTCTTTGGCTGACATTTTGTTATGTTTTTGCATAATGATAAGAGCCAGAGCAATACCGCCCCAAAGTCCGATGCAAGCAACCATCATCATGGCATTTCCACCTGTGCCCATGCCGGTGGAGCCACCTGCGGCCGCAACGATCTGCGCAATGGTGATCAGAACTGCCAAAACAATGACGCATCCAATTGCCAGCTTGTTGTAGAATCCAACCGGTTCCCACTTAGGAGCATCTTCCGGAGTCTTGTAAAATCCAGCCTTGCCCTTGAGGGAGGTAAGGATGATAACTCCAACAACCAAAAGCGCCAGGATCAGATAGCCGACCCACATAGGATATCCTTCGTATCCATCCTTGAAGTACGTGATGATGTTTGTGATGAATGTATAGCCAAGGACAATCACTGTGACGAACTTCAAGCACCATGTCCACCACTTGCCAACGCTGAAGTTGGAAGTATCATTGGCGATCTTTCTGATCTTTTCAGGGTTAAAGAACCAGCCAATCAGCAGTACTTCGAGTACGCCGCCAGCAACGATACCGATATTGTTGGCGATAAAGTCTGCCAGGTCCAGTATGTACAGGCCTGCGCCAGTGATAAACAGGAACGACAGCACGAAGGCAGGAACCAAAACGATGGTTACAGCCTTTTTATGGGACAGTTCCCACTTATCCTGAATTGGCGTGATAACCGCCTGCGCGATGGAAATCAGTGAGGTTACACCAGCCGTAAACAGTGACAGGAAGAACAGGATACCGAACAGTGAATTCAGAGCCGGCAGCGTGCTGATTGCTGTAGGGAATACAACAAATGCCAGTCCGATTCCTGCAGCGGCAACGTCTTCGATGCCAACGCCCTGTGCATAAGCCAGATAACCAACGATGGAGAAAATGCCGATTCCGGCAAAGATTTCAAACCCATGGTTACAGCATGCTGTCAGGAATGCTGTATTGACAACGTCCTCATCTTTTGGCAGGTAGCTGGAGTATGCGAGCATGATTGCAAAAGCAATGGACAAACTAAAGAATACCTGTCCATAAGCTGCGACCCATACATCTGCATGTCCGATCGCGGACCAATCCGGTGTGAACATGTATGCGATACCATCCATTGCTCCAGGCAGTGTAATTCCTCTGAAGAAGATGATTACAACGCATATCAGCAGGATCGGCAGACAAATCTTACATGCAATGTCGATACCCTTATTGATACCTCTGTACATAATGAATCCTGCAATCGCCCATACGATGAGGAACGGAAGGATCAGGTGTCCCTGCAGACCGCCCAGATCTGTCATGGAGTCTGTGATTCCCAGATATCCATAGAAGAATCCGGCCGTGTCATCTCCCCATTTTGTTCCAAAGGAAAATCCAATGTAGGAAAGAACCCATACAACGATTGCGAAATAGTATACCAGAATCAGGAATGCGGTCAGTGTCTGAATCCATCCAAGCCACTCAAACTTCTTGTTGATTCTGACAAACACGCCAGGAGCTCCTGAACGGTATGTCTTACCTAATGTGTATTCCAGAATCAGGATCGGAATACCGGCTGTTAAGATTGCGAACAGATACGGGAAGATAAATGCCCCGCCACCATTCGTTGCAGCTATGTATGGGAATCTCCAAAGGTTACCCAGACCAACTGCCGAGCCTATCGCAGCCAGGATAAAGCCCAGTTTACTGTTCCATTGATCTCTCAATTTTGTCACTCTCCTCTAAAATATGATCATAATAAAAAATATGCCGTTGCGCACCACTACATTATAGACATGTGACGAAAGGGTGTCAAGGACTGATTTTGTACCCTCTCACAAAAAAAATTTGCCTTTATTGTTTACACTCAAAAACTAAATGAAACATAAGGCTAATTTTGTTGTTTGCTACAATCTTTTCATATATAATAGATTTATGCATGAACTACCTGTAACAAAACACATCATCGATATTGCAGAGCAGCATTGCCGCGACAACGGCGGAAGCCGCGTATTGACAGTAAATCTGGTTGTTGGAGAATACTCCGGATACGTCGGAGAATCCATCCAAACCTACTTTGATATTATTACAGAAGGCACCTTGTGTGAAGGCGCGGTTTGCAATGTAGAGCATGTCTCACCGAAATTGAAGTGCAACAAATGCGGCAAGCTTTTTACCAAGCAGCTTTTAACCTTTGACTGTCCATACTGTGATGGTCAGGGCGAAGCGACTGATATCGGCAAGGAATTTTATATCAGAGATATTGAAATAGAATGAGCACGAAACAAGCAAGACAGAAGCAGACAGAAAAAATAAAATTATGGGGCATTGTTCAGGGGGTCGGTTTCCGGCCCTTTGTTGCTAAAATCGCCTCAAAACTGGAGATGAAAGGCGAAGTTCTCAACATCGGCGGTTTGGTGGAAATCACAGTAACGGATTCGCCGGACCGAATTGACACTTTTATCAAAACCATTCAGGAGCAAAAGCCCGGCCCTGCCGAAATCGTACACATCAAGCGGACGATCATTGACGATCGGGATTTTGAAGACTTTGAAATCATAAAGAGTGACGAGGGCGACGATGAGGCTGCGATGATTCCTTCGGATCTGGCAATCTGCCCCCACTGTCTGGAGGAACTCTATGACTCCCATGACCCCAGATACCAGCATCCTTTTATCAGCTGCATGATCTGCGGGCCGAGATATACGATTATTGACCGGATTCCTTATGACCGGGATAACACCTCCATGATCGACTTTCCTATGTGCGACTTTTGTGAGGAGCAATACGGGGACATCAAAAACAGACGTCATCACGCCCAGACGATTTCCTGTCATGAATGCGGCCCACGGCTGATTTGGCGTGACTATGAAACGATCAACGACGAGGATCTCCTTCGTTTTGACAACGATCTTTCCTTCGCGAATCCGGATTTCATTTCCATCGATCCAAAGGACAATGCTGCGATTTTAGACCGGGCGGCTGACATCTTAAGAAACGGCGGTGTCTTAGCCTTCAAAAGCGTTGGCGGCTACAATCTGGTGGCTGACCCCTTCAATCTCCGGGCAACGTCAAAACTAAGACGTGCCAAGAACCGGGAAAGCAAGCCATTTGCAGTCATGTTTCGAAGTCTGGATGAGATCCGCACCTTTTGCCGGGTCAATGAAGTGGAAGCAAGCCTGCTGGAATCCTCCGCCAGGCCGATCATCCTTCTGGAGCATAAGCTGGATGATCTTAGCGAACACGCCTTGCAGGGCAGAGCGAATGTTTCCTTTGAAGATTTGAAGCAAAGCCGGTTTATCGGATCGTTTTTACCGTCCTTTGCCGCACAATACATGCTGCTGGACCGGATCAGCCCGCTGATTTTTACCAGTGCAAATCTTTCCGACCTGCCGATGGTCAAAGACGAGCGAACCATGTTTGATCTGGCAAGAAGACTCAATTCCATGGAACGTCTCATTAGCGGCGTGCTGTACAATCAGCGCCAGATCCGTGTCCGTGCAGACGATTCCGTGACGCGGGTCATCGACGACCAGCCGCAGATGATCCGGCGGTCCAAAGGCTATGCGCCGGTACCCCTTTATGTGGATGCAGGAGAACATACCAAAAGCATTTTGGCAACCGGCTCCCAGCTAAAAAACTCCTTTGCTCTTACGAAGAAAAACTTTATCTATGTCAGCCAGTATTTCGGCGATATGGATACGGTCGAAAACCAGGAAATCTATGAGGAAAATGTTACCCGAATGAGCCGTCTTTTCCGAATCCGGCCTGAGACGGTGGTTTGCGACATGCATCCTCTTTACTATACGACGGCCTTTGCAGAATCTTACGCGAAGCGGCACGAACTGCCTTTGCTTAAGGTGCAGCATCATCATGCCCACGTTGCCAGTGTCATGGCCGAAAACAATATTGACGGTCCGATCATCGGCGTCAGCTTTGACGGCACCGGTTACGGCACGGACGGACGAATCTGGGGCGGAGAATTTCTGCTCTGTGAAGGCGGCGAGATGAAACGGATCTCGCATCTTAAATATGTGGATATGATCGGCGGAGATTCTTCCATGAAAGACGCGCTCCGGTCTGCCCTCAGCTACGTTTCGGCATACGAACGCGGTTACTTAAAACACAGCGGACCTTCGGAAGACGGCAGCCGGCAGATTGCCTTTGATATTTCGGACATCATCGAATTTGGTGTCGATCAATTGCTTCAGATGCCGAACTCGACACTGATTCTCAAGGCCCTGTCCAAAGGCATCAATATGGTCCAAAGCTCCAGCATGGGACGGCTCTTTGATAGTGTTTCTTCCTTGCTTGGGATTAAAGATTATAACGACTACGAGGGGCAATGTGCCATCATGCTGGAAGATGCCGCGGCTTTTGCACAGAAAAACCCGGGCCGCGATAAGGCATCCGATTTGGCCCTTTCATTCCACGAACGCGTTATCGATCTGATTCTTCATGAGTGCCAGTTGATACGCAAAGAATACGGCACGACCAAAGTCGCCCTCACCGGCGGCACGTTCCAGAACAAGATCCTTATGGAAGGGGTTTTGCAAAAGCTCCGCGCCGATGGATTCGAACCATTCTACAATGTTTCGGTCAGCCCGAACGACGGCGGCATTGCGCTGGGACAGGCTTATATCGCGATGCACAAATAATTACCATTGGTTGGTTTTTACTGATATAATAAGCACGTGAAAAAGATCATACGAAGAGAAAAAGAGTTTAGTACAGAAACTCTCATAGATGTAAACTTTGAACCGGAAGACGTCAAGGACTACGATAGCGGCAAAGCGCCCGTGTCCAGAAAAACGCAGCAGGCCGAAGAGCTGGAGGATCTGGCGGAATTTCAGAGGCGCTCCGGCGAACGCAATGGGAAAATGAACACCCATAATTATAATGTCCTGAATGCGGTCAAGGAGTACGATCCGGACGCTGAACGACGCGAGGCAGAAGCCCGCGCAGAGGCAGCGGCCCGTGCAGAGGCAGAAGCCCATGCAGACAAAACGGAAGAACTCCCGGACAGCGACGTTCCGCCTGCCGAAGAGACCCCACCGGAACCTGCATTCTCACAAAGCGAGGATAGTTCGCTGCCGGCGGAAGACGTATCCATGGCGGAGAACGTATCGATAGCGGAGAGCACCGGAACAATCGAGGCGGAGGGCACCGGAACGATCGAGGTGGAAGCCCATCCAGAGGACAACCTCCAAGCCATCGAAGAGGAAATTGCCCGGGACTATGAGCCTCGCCCTCTCCGTCCTGAGGATGCCGGCTATGAGGACATCATGGAGCAGTTCACCGCTGCACCGACCAAGCCAAAATACTGGTTTGAAGAGTTTGGGGACTATTGGTCCTGCAGCTGCGGACACCTGAACAAGGGCGAGTATTGCACCAACTGCGGCATTACCAGAGATTTGCTGCGCTCTCTGTTCGTTCTTCATAAGCCTGGTGAGGAACCTGGCGAATATGAAGGCATGCCGGTCAAAGTCGAGGAAATTATCGTCCGCAAGGGACGGCTCTCGACCAAAGCCAAGCTGATCATTGCCATTGCGGTGATTGCCATACTGCTTCTTTGCGCCGCGTTCTTCACCTACTACTACATGATTATTCCAGCTATGGAAAAGCAGCAGGCTGATGAAATCAAAACCACCACAGAAGCGGTTGGTTCCGGCGTTGCAGATTCGCTTAGCGAAACCGATAAATTTTTCTGGAACAGTTACATCTCTGCCGGTGATGCCAGTCTGGACGACAATCATTATGATACCGCCATCAGTTATTATGCAAAGGCCCAGCAGATCAATGACAACGATGAGCTAAAGAACAAAGTTCTCGAAGCGAAGTATCAGTATGTGGATGCGAAACAGGAAAAAGGCGGCGAGAAATTCGAACGATATTTAGACGAGCTGGTAGGCGCTGGCTATAAAGAATCCCAAGACATTTACGATAAATATTATGCTTGGCATTTTACCGTCGTTACGAATCTCCAGCGGGAAGACTATTCCAGCGATATCGATACCGCCGGACGTGCGGATGTGGTCTACTTCCACGTTTTAGCCAGCGGCGGTCCTCCGGATGGGTCCATGAGCGTCTATTATGAAATGACCGAGCCGTCCGGGCATATTGAGACCCATGATTTGGGAGCGAACTGGGTGAATGGTTCCAAAGACACGGTTACCTTTGTCAATCCAATCGCCCTTTTGGCAAAAGAAGGAACGCTTAAATTCGTGGTGAAGGATAAAAACACCAACGAGGTTCTTGCCTCCGATTCCATTGAAATCAAAAAATAACGTATAAAAAAGGAGCTGCCAAGTGGCAACTCCTTTTTCATTGTTGTTTATCACATTATTCGATGATCTCAGTTACAACGCCGGATCCTACTGTTCTGCCGCCTTCTCTGATAGCGAATCTCAGTCCTTCTTCGATTGCGATCG
>CADBJW010000025.1 GCA_902795135.1 uncultured Eubacteriales bacterium | reverse complement strand
TGCAGACGTTCATGCGTTTTCATAGATTACCACCCCTGTTTTCTCTATTTCTTTTGAGATTTGACTATCTGCTGCAATACTGCTGGTTCTGAACACGTCACATTCTTTCTGTAATCCGCTCTCAATCGCATGAATGACACCATAAAACTTCAGCCCTCGCTGATTACAGTCAATGACCAGATCTACATCGCTCCGATCCGTTGCTTCACCTTTCGCATAAGAGCCAAACAAAATCGCTCTTCTGACACCATATGCATCGAAGATTGGATGCAGCATTGTTTTTATTTCATTGAGTGAGTATATCCTGTCCATAAAACATCGTTCTCCCATTTCATTATATCGGTATCGACATCAGCTGAAAAGAGCAAACTCTCCTAAGAAAAAAGCGAGGAACTTCCCCGCCATTCGGTGGACCCGGGTCTTACGACCAGCCCAAACTGCCGAAGCAGTTTCCTTGATAAAAGGATACCATAGGGTTGCTCCTGATACAAGAATCATTTTTGTCCTTTGCTCATCACGCATATTATTGCGGAATCGGAAGAATGATATAAGGCTCTGAAAGATTTTTCCTGAAAAGCAAACGACCTGCCTTTGCAGACAGGTCGCGGGTATTGGCGGAAGCGGTGGGATTTTCGCGTCTGCTTCGCACCCGCCGTTCTACGCGGTCCCTCCCGCGGACCGCTTGAACACTCGGCTATTCCACCGTCCACCGGACGCTTCCATTCACGCCGAGGCCCGTTCGGGTTCGAATCCCTTCTTCTGTCAAAAAACCGAACGGGAGACCTTTTGGTCTCCCGTTCGGTTTTGGCGGAAGCGGTGGGATTCGAACCCACGTGCCCCGGAGGACAACCGCATTTCGAGTGCGGCTCGTTATGACCACTTCGATACGCTTCCATAACGAAAATTAGTATACATGAAATCGGAAGTTACTTCAAGATGAATCTGTTCCAGCAGAAGATACAGCGGACCGTATTTTTAGAGTGTAGTCTCAGAAATTTCTATTTCCACTATTTTCTGAGAATTCTTGGCTAATCGACTCAAACACATTAAGGAGAAACGATCTGCTCACACTCTATTCGGCACGATAAAGCGAATGGCCTTTGGAACCAATGTGAAGGTGACTTTTTTCTGCGTGGAGATTTCCCCGTCAACGCACAGCCGCAAATACGCATCATTGGCTGTGATCGTAAGAGATGCTTCCTGCCGGTAATCGAGAACGCTGGCAATACGCGGGTCTTCCAGGTGCGTCCCCTTTTGGTACTTTGGGAACAAGCGGACGAAAAACCGTCTGCTCAACCCGCTGTGAACCAGACTGACATCCATCTTGCCATCATCCAGCGCGGCTTTTGGGACGCCTTTGATGCCACCGCCGCAAAAGCATCCGTTCGCAACGGAAATCAATAGCACTTTCCCGTCGTAAATCGTACCGTCACCGTATTCGATATGCAGACTCGTTTCTTCCTTCTTTGCCAGAGTGATAAAGACCGATGTCAAATAGGCCATCGACCCTTTCAAAACAGGCCAAGTTTTGACGCGGTTCGTCATGTCCACCACATTACAGTCAAAGCCGATGTTAAACATATTCGCGCAAAAGCCGCGGGTCACGTTCCCTTGATATTCCGCCACATATTCGATCAGATCGCTGTACCGGCTTTCCCCTAGCATCTGGCCTTTGACACTTCGGAAGAGTTCCGTATCGCCATAGTTTCGGATGTAATCGTTGCCCGTCCCTTGTGGGATGATGCCAATCTCCACGTTCTCAAATCCATAAGCCCCGTTCACCAACTCGTTGACTGTTCCATCGCCGCCGCATCCGATAAAGCGAATTGGTTCCGGATCTGGCGTGTCATGTGCAAAAGCTTTTGTACGGGCCAGGCACGTCTCACGGACAAACCGCTGTGCATCGCCTGCGGCCTTTGTAAAATACACATCAAAATCCACCTTGAGCGCGCGGGCGGCGTCACGGATCTCAAATAGTATGTCGTTTTTATGGTTTTTGGTGCCCGAAGCCGGGTTGAGAATAAAATAGTATTTCATAGACAAAACATACCATACTGGTAGTATAATATCCATAGAATTTTTACAATCCAAACACAAGAAAGAAGGAAAATTATATGGACCCAAGAATCAAGAAACTGGCAGACCTTTTGATCGATTATTCCTGCGACGTGCAGCCCGGTGAAAAGGTTCTCGTCGATTACGAAGGTGAATGCAGCAAAAGCCTGGCAAGGCAACTGATCAAGAATATTTACGCCAAAGGCGGACTGCCATATTGCTCCATCCGCGACGCTCAGATCACCCGTGAAATCCTCCTTGGATGCACGGAAGAACAAATCCGGTTCAAGGATGAAATCGATTTGGCTCAGATGAAAGGCATGCAGGCTTACATCGCCATCCGGGCCGGAAACAACACGGCGGAACTGTCCGATGTTCCTTCTGAGAAACTGAATCTGTACAGCAAACTGACGCGCCCGACGCTGGACTATCGTGTGAATGAAACCAAGTGGGTCGTTCTGCGGTATCCGAATTATTCCATGGCACAGCTTGCGAACAGCAGTCTGGAACAGTTCGAAGACTTTTATTTCGATGTGTGCACTCTGGATTATCAGAAAATGAGTAAAGCCATGGATCCCCTCGTCGAACTGATGAACAAAACCGACAAAGTGCATATCTGCGGTCCCGGAACGGACCTGACCTTCTCGATCAAAGGCATCGGCGCCGTTAAGTGCGATGGTCTGCGGAACATTCCGGACGGGGAAGTTTACTCTGCACCAGTGCGGGAGTCCATGAACGGAATCATCTCCTACAACACGCCGTCAGAAGAACAAGGCTTCACCTACGAAAACATCGTATTCGAAGTTAAAGACGGTAAAATCGTCGACGCAAAGGCCAACGACACGAAACGGATCAACGAACTTCTCGATGTGGACGAAGGCGCACGATACTTTGGAGAATTCGCACTGGGTGTGAATCCGTATATTCTGGAACCGATGAAGGATACCTTGTTTGATGAGAAAATCGCAGGTTCCTTCCACCTGACGCCGGGCATGTGTTACGAAGACGCACCAAACGGAAACGAATCCGCCAACCACTGGGATCTGGTCATGATCCAAAGACCGGAGTACGGCGGCGGCGAAATCTGGTTTGACGATGTACTGATCCGCAAAGACGGTCTCTTCGTTTTGCCGGAGCTGGAGGGACTCAATCCGGAGAATCTCAAGTAAAACGAACACAATAACAAACACAACCAATAAAAAATTCACTGTTATTTCACAGTGAATTTTTTATTTAACAATCGTTTGGTTGCTTTCGTGTCTGTACAAATGACCTGATAATAGTAAGTGCCTTTTTTTAATTTCTTGAACTTGATTTTTTTATTCAGTTTTTTGAGTTTGTATTTCTTGCTGCTCCCGGTCAACTTCTTGGATGCAGAAATTTTCACCTTGCCCGATGTGTTGACAACTTGTACCGTAACTTTGCGAATCGCATAGTTGGAACGAATCGTACCCTTGATATTAAATGGCTTCTTTCGCTTCAGCTTCTTTGGATAATTGAATTTGTACAGATCCATGGTTGAAGCCGGGGTCTTGGCAGTCGTAGTCGTAGTCGTCTTTGCCGTCGTAGTCGTTCCCGATTTCGTTGTTGTCGTTGTCTTTGTCTTGGCAGGTGCTTTGGCGGTTTCGTTGGTCATGCAGAAGCCAACGGCGTTCTTCGCCGCAGCGGACGTGGAAACCGTAAAGTGTTTCACCGCTTTGATTGTTTTGCCTGACTTGTCTTTAACCGTGATGGTGTAGGTGTAATTTCCAATGGCCAGCTTGCCAAACATAAGGTTGTCGTCAAACTTGTAGAGGCTGTACACCGTCTTGTTCGGCGATGCACTTGCCGAATACTTCTTCACCCCATTGGCATCTGTAATCACAGCAGATATGCTAGAAATGTTGTAGTTTGAAATCGCGTACCCTTTTACCGTGACGCCCTTACCGGCCTTGACCGTAACCGGATACGTATACCCGGACAGTGACAGGAACGAGGTTCCTGTAACACTTGCAGAACTTCCGCTGTATTTCTTCCAATAGCCGTTGCTGGACAGACAAGTCTTCCCTCTGGAAGCAGACGTTCCAAGGGTGTTTGCCGGCACTTCGAAATTCATGCAGAATACAAAGGCCGCCATATAGGCTCCCTGCGGATTGTCCGGCACAGAGCGAAGGGTATTCATGACCGAAGAATAGTTGCTGTTCAATTCATCTTTCAGGAACTCCAGCTGCATGGTAATGTCGCCGACGGATGTCTTTTTATTCAGGGCCTTGTTCAGTAGATTCTTTCTTCGGTTCAAAGAAGTCCACTGACAAATACCGTATCCGCAATAGTCCGACTTAAAGTTTCTGCTGCTGCCGCCTTTTGTTTTATAGGCGCCTTTACCTGCGTCCACTCGTTTCGTATATTCCGCATCCGAGAGTCCAAACTTGGTGTTGTATTGGTTCTCCAGGTTGATTGGACTCATAGCGCTTTCCGCATTGATGTTCGTCATAACGCCGCAGGCAGCTGCCCGGTTCAGTCCCATGGTTTTCGTCAGATAATTATAAATAATATCGGTATTGGAAGTCTTGGCGGCATAGGATTCCTCGGCAACGAGTCCCATGATACCCATTCCTATGTTTTCGATCACATTAAGACCTGTATTGTTGCTGCCGCTTGGCTCTGTCTGCTGGGTCACGGTCTCTTGGAACGGATCGGTCCCATCGGAAGATTGGCCTTCCGCGGACGGATCTACGGACTGTGTCTCCGTTACCGGTTCGCTGACCGTCGTTTCCTCTGTCCCATTGGAATCTACTTCTCCAGCCTCTTTCTCAGCTTCTTGTTTATCCACATAAACCGGCTCCAGTTCGTCTTCCGTAGCCATCGGTTCCACGTCGTCCACCAAAGGCTCCTGCTTATAGACCGTGATCCACGGAACGTCCGTCAATTCATTTAGTTCGGAAGACAGTGAATAACTGTCACCCCATACCGGTTTCATCGAATAAAAATAGAAATCCGTCTTATCAAAATTCTCCACCGCTTCCCAGGTAACAGGAATGGCTGTTGCTGAACTGCTTCCATCAACGTATACATCCAATGTCTTTGGAAGTTTCACCGTAATGTCCTCTTCCTCCGGGTCACCTTCATAATAATAGCTGTCCGTTTCCAATGGAACAAAGCCTGTGATCTGTCCCGAAGTAGTTTCTCCATAAGAAAACACCGGTGTTAAAGTCACCGTTAATAGCACAGATAGCATGAAGCAAACAATGCTTTTTGTCGTCTTTTTTAACATGAAAATGACCTCGTTTTTAGTACCCCTATTTTAAAAATTATAAAAATAAAAACGTTGAAAAGTCAACGTTTTTAGGGGTTTTGTATTTTTAATATTCGTTAATGTTACCTTATTAAATGTATATTATTTAACTCGTCTTCCATGTCCTCTTCTTCGGCATCTTTATCGATCTGAACAGACCCTTCTTTGATCTGGTTAAAGATCTCTTTGTACTGGCTCTGATCGAAACTGTTGAACCTGGCATTGGTCATTTCCAGCCCAACCCCTTTGTTGTTTGCCGTATAGTTGAACACGTTGTTGCCTACGAAATTGCCTCGGTTGTATTCCTTCAGGACGTCGTCCAGCGCTTCATCGATTCTCTTTTTGGCAGATGTGATGATCGTTTCTGACAGACCGCTCTGGTCCGTGTCAACGCCAATGATCTTGCCGCCTTTGGCTTCGGCCGCCTTGATGACCGATTTGATGATGGCGCCTCCACAGGAGAAGATGACTTCCGTACCGTCAGCGTACCACTCTTCTGCGACCTTTTGGACTTCCGGAGTAGCTTCGAAGGTGCCTGCATATTGGTAGCGGACATCGATTTCATCCTTCATGCCCTTCTCGGTTGCCGCTGCGGAGATTCCCTGCAGGAAGCCGTATCCGTACCGCTTTACAGATGGGAGTTCTTCGCCTCCCAGGAACCCGAAGCTTTTGTATCCGTCCATCACCGCTGCATATCCAGCCAGATATCCGGCCTGTTCTTCGGCAAAGAGCACGCCAATCGAGTTGTCCGCAACGCCGTATTCGTATTTGTCCTTCTTATCGTGAGGCACTCCGTCGATCAGATAGAAATAGAGATCTTCGTGTTCCTTTTGCAGCCGGTATACGGCGGTCTCAAAATCACTGCCCGCGAAAATCAACAGTTTTCCTTTTTTCTCTATGATTTCTTTGACGGTTTTGTCGATTGCCTCATCCGTATCTCCGGACGACTTGTAATAGGCACAGGTCAATTCATGTTCCGTGCAAAAGCTTTCGATACTTTCCCACGTAACCTGGTTGAATCCGCCATCCTCAATATCACCATCTATGATCAATGCGATTTCAGCAGTCTGGTCCTCTTCTTCCTGGGCTGTCTCCTCCGTTTGACCGCAGGCAGCAAAGCACAGTGCCATTGCTATCACCATCCATATTGCTATAATTTTTCTCATTTGCTTCCTCCAGAAAGTATTGCATCTTCAAAGCTTGTTCCGATCTGTGTTTTGCAGGTTCCATCCGTCAGAATGCTTGTCACCGTCGCGCCAATATCCGCAAAACTGTCCCGGGTTCCCAAATCGACGCCTTGATTCAGGGAATCACCGGCCATCAAACCGAAAATATGCTCCCGGGTATGGTCAAATCCTGTGTGAATCGGATCGTTTCCATGATCGGAGCACAGGATAAGAATGTCATCCTCATGCATAGCATCCAGTATTTCCGGCAGGCGCCGGTCGAATTCTTCAATGGCTTTCCCGTATCCAACTGGATCCCGTCTATGTCCATACTTTGAATCAAAGTCAACGAGATTCGTGAAAATCAATCCTTCGAAATCCTGTTTTAATGCATCTATGGTTTTGGTCACACCGTCGTCATTGCTCTCAATGTGCACCGACGTGCTGATGCCCTGACCGTTGAAAATATCTCTGATCTTACCGACGGCATAAACTTCTTTGCCGTATTCCGAAATGTAATCCAGCATGGTTTTCTGCGGAGGTGAAACCGCATAGTCATGTCGGTCAGCAGTACGTACCCTCTTGCCAGTTTCGTCGATGATATATGGTCTGGCAATGACCCTGCCGCAGGAATAGTCTCCGACGAGCAGCTCCCGTGCCGTCTTACAAATGCTATAAAGCTCCTCCAATGGTACCACATCCGTATTGGCTGCAATCTGAAATACGCTGTCCGCAGAGGTGTAAACGATCACCTTCCCGGTCCGTTCGTGTTCTTCACCCAGTTCTTCGATGATTTCCGTACCCGATGCGACGCAATTGCCCAGGTACCCACGGCCAATGCGTTTTTCAAACTCCTCCATCAGTTCCTGTGGAAATCCGTTGTGATAGGTTTTAAACGGTACCTCTGTAAGGAGGCCTGCGATTTCCCAGTGTCCGGTAATCGTATCTTTTCCTGCAGAACGTTCCCGGAATCGTCCAAAACAGCCTACCGGTTCTGAAACCCTGAGCCTTCCTCCCGCAGCGCCCAGTATGTTCCCCATACCGAGTTTTCGCAAGTTTGGAATGTCCAATGGATACTGATCCAGAATATGTCCCAGCGTATCGGTTCCCTGGTCGCCGTACTTTGCGGCGTCAGGAAGCTCCCCAACTCCCAGACTGTCCAGTACAATGATCGTCACGCGTTTGATTTTTTTGCTCATGTTCCACTCCTTATATAATCTTCAGTAGCTTGCAATTCAAATAGTCAGCGGAAATAAGGCGGTAATCGATTCCGTAATAGTTCCCCTGGATCGTCTTTCGGAACCCCTCTTCGCCGTGGATATGGCCGTAATAGACTTCCTTTACGCCATAGTCCTCAAAAAGCTGCTGAAATCCCGAAAACCGTTTGGGATTGGAAACCGGAGGATAATGGAGAAATCCGATGATCCGGTCCTGCGTCGCTTCCTTTAGGGAAGCTTCCAACCGCAAAAGCTCCCGTTTGTAGATTTTATCATCCTGTTCTGTATAATCATCGTCATCGGGCGTGATCCATCCTCTGCTGCCGCATATGGAAACACCTTCTACTGCGATGCTGGTGTTTTGCAGGAACGTAATGCTGTCATACATACGGTTCAGCTTTTGGATTCCTGCCCACCAGAGATCATGGTTGCCCTTGAGCAGGATCTTTTTCCCCGGCAGTTTGTCGATCCACTCTAAATCGTAAGCTGCGTCCTGCAGTTTCAATCCCCAGGATATATCACCGGCAACCACGACCGTATCGTCTTCCTGGACGGTCTTTTGCCAGTTATTTTTGATTCTCTCTTCATGACCGATCCATCTGTCCCCGAAAATATCCATGGGTTTGCTCAAACCCGGTGCTCTGGACAAATGTAAATCCGCTATGGCAAATAGGCTCATTAATAATTTTCCTCGTCGTTGATTTCAGACACGTTTCTGAGTGCCTTCTGTATTCCTCTGGTTCGGACGCCGATGAGATTCTCCAGTTCCTTTTGGGTCTGATCCATTTTGGCTTGCGTCCGGATCAGGGTTTCATTGAATTTATCGAATTCCGTCTTCACATTCTCCAGCGTATCCCAAACTTCGCTGGAATGCTTTTGCATGGCAAAAGACCGGAACCCAAGCTGCAGACTATTGAGCATGGCTGCCATCGTCGTTGGTCCGGCAATGTTCACATGGTATTCCCGTTGCAGTGTCCCTGTCAGATTCAGCCTGAGCACTTCTGCGTATAGGCCTTCAAAGGGCAGGAACATAATTCCGTAATCCGTCGTGAGGGGCGGATAGATGTATTTGGTGCGGATGTCACGCGCCGCTTTTATAATGGCGTTTTTCAATGCGTCACGGGCGCCTTTGATCTCATAGGGATCACCTGTATCGTACGCATCCAAAAGGTTCAGATAAGCGTCTCCCGGGAATTTGGAATCGATGGGAAGATAAATATAATCGATTTCATCGATTGGGATCTTAACTGCATACTCGACCCGTTCGCTTCCGCCTTTGACCGCAACATTCTCCTCGTACTGCCAGGGAGACATCATCTCTTCCAGAATGCCGCCAAGCTGCAGCTCCCCGATGATCCCGCGGGTTTTCACATTGGACATTAGCTTCTTTAAGTCATCCACGCCGGAAGACAGATTGCGCAGTTCACCCATGCCCCGGTTCACATCTGCTAGGGCATCGCTGAACTCGCTCATTCTACGGTCCTGCATTTCCGCCAGATTGCGAATGCTGTTGTTCACGCTGTTCTGAATAAAAATGAACAGGACCGCTACAATCGCCAGAATGACGATTGCCACTATGATAATCCCTATGATTCCCTGACTCATTTAATCCTCTGACCCCTTGATCGATTCATACGTCATGTATTTGACGCCGCTGATATCTTCATCCTCTTCGTCCGCCCGTTCCATTTCGTTGAACTCGGAATAACGGATATTGACTTCATTTAACTGGTTGTTCAGGTTTACTTTCGCAGACCTGGCTTTTTCGTTGTAGCCTTTGATTTCACTGAATTTGATTTTTTCGGATCCATTGGCCTTGTTCATGAGTGCCGTCTGGTACTGGATGTAAGCGTCACACAAGGCATTAAAAATCACAATGCAGCGCTGGAAATGCTCCTTCAGTTCCCTTGCCATTTTGTCCTCTTCCGGAACTTTTACAGATCTTGGATCCAGCTTCTGTGCGGACGACTTACACTTACGCAGTTTTTCGATGTTCCCGCTGTAATCCTTGTTCTTTTTGAAAATGCTTCTGGCATCCGCAATGATTTTTAATTCGATTTCCTTAAATTCTTCTACTGCCTTAACATTGAACTTGTCAACCATACTGATTAGGGTCTGTCTGTAGTCCATTTAAGTCTCCTCTCCATGACTCTACTATCAATCCATTAATTCCCGTATGACACTGTATACGATGTCGGAGCTAAAACCTTTGCTCGCCAGACGTCTGGCGATACGCCCCTTGATTTTCTGTTTTTGATCCGGATCAAACTCACCGGCTTCCAACAGAATCTTCCGCCCGGTTTGCAGGGCCGTCTCATATTGATCCGGCACGCTTTCCAGTTCTTCAAAAGCTTCCTCGATGATTTGCCGGTCCACACCCTTTTCGGCCAATTCCCGCTTGATGCGCGCGATGCCCTTTCCCTTCTCAAAGGCCACTTCAAAATACATCTGTGCATAATTGAAGTCGTCAATGTAACGATAGCTTTCGAGTTCCTGGATCGCCTCCTGAATTTCCTCCGTCGTGAAATCCTTTTGTTCCAGGTACCGGATGACCTGCGCCTTGGTTCTCGGTTTGATATTCAAATAATAAATCGCTTTATCGATCGCTGCCATCAAACACATCTCCTGCAGTTGCCACAACGCACTTATCGCCCAGTCGCGCCTTTAAGTCGCAAATGGCGTTGATTCCTGTGCAGTGCACCGGCATAACTTTATCCAATCCTTCTCCTGCGATTTCATCGACCACTCGTTTCCGGTCTTCTTCTGTCGCGCTGTAAAGATGCATGCCTGCAATCAGCGCCGCCACCCGTTCTCCCGGAAACATGGACTTGCCGCATTCCAACGCATTCAATACGCCTCTGTGGCTACATCCGGAAAAGATATAGATGCCCTCCGGTTCGCGGATGACCAGACACTGTTCGTGGGACAAGTCGTCCTCCACCAGTTCGCCTTCTTCATTGTAATAAGAAAACCGTTCCGTCGGCTGGAAATCTTCCCCCACCGGCACTGTGCCGGTAATAAAGATATCGTCGGTAATTTCCATCGGACCGTTTGTAAACACGATGCGATCTTCCATGGCATCCAGTTCCTCGTCGGACCATAAGATACCGCAGGTTTCCTTGTCCATCACACCCTTTTCGTACCCATAGGATTTGCGAAACGCATTCCTGTGAATGTAGACCGGGGCTTTTGCATTGATCTCGCAAAAGGCCGGAATGCCGCCTGTATGGTCGTAATGGCCGTGGCTGATCACTGCATAGTCAACGGATGCAAGATCCACCTTCATGTTTTTGGCATTCTGGAGGATCAGGGATGTAGCACCTGCGTCAAACAGGATTCTTTTATCATGTGCCTCAATGTAAATCGAAAGCCCATGTTCCGCAACAACTCCCGGATTATCTGTCTTGTTTTCGATCAAAAAACTGAATTTCATAGTTCTCCCCCCTGTCTTTCGATGCCGGTCTGCATACACTGACGTGGATGCGGTCCAGTATCATAAAATCGTCAAAAGTGACATCCCGCAGATTTAAGACTTCTGCACCCTCGATGATTTGGGTTAGACCTCGTCCAGTATACTTGGAATAGGCTTCTTTTCGCGTCCAGATTTTATAAAAATCTTCCGACTGCTCCGCTTCCGTAAAATATCTGCCTTTGATCCGATCTGCGGCCACTTCCCGTTCGTTTTGGATGTCGATGCCGACATTCTCATCATCAAAGGCGCACGCAAACACCCCATCGCAATGGCTTACGGATATGCAGGGGGCCTGCTGGTCTCTGTTCCATACCACGTAGGGCTTGCCGCTCTCTGTTCTTTGAATCTGTATTTTTACCTTTGATCGATCCGGCAAGTTTCGGGACAAAAGCTCCTCTACGAGACGATCTGTCAGCGGCTTGCCTTCCAAATCCGGATAAATCTTTCTATAGTTTTCAACAATGAAAAGTACCATTCACACTTTTCCCTCAACTAGAAAATGGCGGAACATGCCAATGTGCCGCCAGATCATTATACACTATTCAATACGATTTATTCTTCTGCCTCTTTCATTCTAGCCAAAATTCTCTGATAACCCTCAGCACCATATACGAGACACTTGTTGATTCTGCTGATTGTTGCCGTGGATGCTTTTGTGATGCTCTCGATTTCATTGTACGTCTTGTTTTCGGACAAAAGCTTAGCGACCTGCAATCTCTGCGCGATGGCGTGAATTTCGTTTATAGTACAAATGTCTTCAAAGAATCTGTAACAATCTTCTTCATCTTCCAAAAGAAGTACAGCTTGGAACAGCTCGTCAATGTCTTCTCTCTTGAATTTCGATTCATATGCCATAACATCAGCTCCTTTCTGCTTCAATGATGCCCTTGCGTAATGACATTGTAACACTTTCGTGCTGTAAAGTCAAATAGCACTGAATCTTTTTTCCATCTATTTCAGATCTTTCACGACCTGCAGCGCTTTATCCAGTTGTTCATCCTTTTCTGTATCTTCCTTTTCCTCCACTTCGTAATCCGGTGTGATTCCCTTCTTATGGATTACGTTCTTGTTCGGTGAAAGGTACTGCATGATGGTCAGTTTCAACGCAGATCCGTCCTCCAGTTCCAGGGTTGTCTGAATCACACCTTTCCCAAAGGACTTCTCGCCAACGATTTTGTATCCGTTGTCCTTCAGTGCGCCCGCCAGTATTTCAGAAGCGCTGGCACTGTATTCATTCACAAGGACGACGGTCTTAAGATCGGTCTTACCATCCTTCGCTTCGTAGGAATCGGTGTTTCCGTTCTTGTCTTCGGTGTAACATACAACGCCTTCGTCCAGGAACTCGTCAGCCACTTCGACGCTCTGGTCTACAAGGCCGCCTCCGTTATCCCTAAGATCTATAATCAGCCGCTCTGCATTCTTTGCTTCAAGGGCAGAAAGGGCTTTATCAAAGTCTGCTGCCGTGGACTCAATAAAGGATCCGATTTCAATGTATCCAACATTCCCCTCAAGCATCTTATATTCGATACTCTGCTGGGTGATTTTTTCCCTCTTGAGGGTAACTTCTTTGACCTCTCCATCGCGACTGTATTCCAGCTTGACTTCTGTTCCTGCCTCGCCGCGGATCTTGGAAGCCATAATATTGATGTCTGTATAGGTTTCGCCATCCACCGTCAGCAGAATATCGCCCGGTTTGAAACCGGCCTTTTCCGCCGGAGAGCCTTTTGCGATTTCCAGTGCGACGAAATTACCGTCTTCGTCTTCGGAGAAGGTTATGCCTACCCCTTCATAGGACCCGGTGGCGCTGGCCATAAAGGAGCTGTACGTCTCCGCGTCCATGTACTCCGAATAAGGATCGCCCAGACCGCTGATATATCCTTTGTAAGCGCCTTCCATCATCTCTTTTTCGTCATAGTCTTCCAGGTAGAGCTGATCGACATAAGACTTCAAGGTATCGAATTTATCATCGCCTTCGGGAAATCCCCCGGGGCTAACCGGACTGCTGCCGGAATCTCCGCCTTTAATCAGCATCGCTCCGCCAGTAAAGCAGATGCCCAGAAGAAATGCACCTATAATCGACAAAATAAATAGACTTTTTCTGATTCTGATTTCCATTATATGATCTCCTCGATGATAAACTGAACGCGTTCCTGTCCATTCCAAATCTGATAATTGATGCTCCCAATCAAATCATGGGGTTTTCCCGACAAGAGAATCTCTTTACATTCCTGTGCCCGCCGGAATAAAACGCAGTTAACATAATTATGATTATCGTCACTTACGTAAAATCTGGCGTGGGTGCTGTCCTTTCCCATGAAATTCACGTTGCGCATGACCGCATTGCCTATGAGAAACTTGGGCTGGGGATTGCCTTCCCCAAATGGGGCCAGTTTTTTCAACGCTTTTGCCAGGTCGACGGTTACATCAGCAGGCTCCAGTTCCAGATCATAATCCGTTTTACGGACCAGAATCTCTGGATTCTCTTCTTTGATTTCCGTCGCCTGCTGGTTAATGGCTTCCTTTAATTTTACTAAATTCTCCTGCTCCATTAGAAATCCACATGCGCTTTTGTGCCCGCCAAACCGAATAAACAATTCGTTGCAGTGATTCAAAACCTCATACAGATCGATGCCAGGAATGCTGCGGCCGGTGCCTTTGTATCTGCCGTCCTCGGACGGTGTCACGATGATGACCGGACGGTAAAACCGGTCTTTGATTTTACCGGCTACGATGCCGGCAATTCCTTCATGGATATTGTCCATCCTGAGCAGGATGAAGTCTTCGTCCCCGCTCACGTAGTCCAAACAGGTATTATAAGCGGTTTCCTGTGTATCTTTCCGTTTTCGGTTGTAGTCAATCAACTGATCGGTCAACCGGTCGATTTCACTCTCCTCTTCGGTTACAAAGAGCCGGACAGCATCCATGGCCGTGCCCATTCTTCCGGCTGCGTTAATATGAGGAACGATTCCAAAAGCAATGTTTTCGGAATTGATGTTCTTTAGAGAGATTTTTTCGGCTAATCGGTGGAGTCCTTTCCTGCTGCCGGTATTGCAGCGATGGATTCCGTACTTGGTGATCGTTCTGTTTTCATCCAATAACGGAACGATGTCTCCAATGGTCCCGATGGCTGCCAGATCCAATGCTTCATTGAGCACGTCTCTCGGCAAATCCAGCTCTCTTTGCAGTGCCTGAACCAGTTTATAAGCCACGCCGCAGCCTGCCAAATAGGTGCAAGGGTACTGGTTCTGCGGGTGTTTGGGGTTGATGACGATGCAGTCTGCCATAACATCTTCAATGTTGTGATGATCGGTCACGATCACGTCCATCCTCAGTGCCTTTGCATATTCTACTTCCTTGTAGGAGACGCAGCCGCAATCCACGGTCAGAATCAAATCGGTGCCTGCCTCTTTGATCTTATCAATGGCCTTTGTATTCAGACCATATCCCTCGTCGATGCGGGATGGTATGTAAAAAAAGTAATTATCTGTCAAACGTTTCAGACACGTTGCGATGATGCAGGACGCTGTGACGCCGTCTGCGTCGTAGTCGCCGTAAATACAGATCTTCGCGCCTGTTTTTATTTTAGAGAGGAGTAAATCCACTCCCTCTCTCATGCCTGTGAGAAGGAATGGATCGTACGTCTTCTTTGGCCGGTCTGACAGAAATTCTTCTATGTCTTCCGGTTCTGTAATACCTCTTTTATTCAGTATAATTCCGATTGTTTCCCTGTAATCTAACATATTCTCCCCTAACAAATGTTTTTCTCTAATTCAAATATCCCATTGGACTGACCGTGGATCCGTTCTTGAATACCCGGAAGTCAAGATGATTTCCCGTTGAAGAACCCGTGGATCCAACCTGGGCAATGGTCTGTCCCTTTTCCACACTGTCCCCCACGGATACCCCAATGGAAGAACAGTGATTGTACATGGTGATGAGTCCGCCGCCGTGATCGACCTGCACGCTGTTTCCAAACCCGCCGTTATAGCCTGCTGAAATAACGGTCCCGGAAGCTGATGCTACGATGCTGCTTCCGCCAGAGGCTGCAATATCGATGGCTCCATGAAATTCTTTACCATGGAACGGACACATACGCCAGCCATAGCCGGACGTGATCGTGGTGTAACCTGGTGTCGGCCAGGCCATGCTTCCGCCTTTGTATTCGGATGTCTTGCTGTTGCTGACTTTTCCCGATTCGGATTTATTGGTCAGATCTGCCGAAACAGCATCGGCTTCTGATTCCAGATCATCCAACATTTTGGCAGTTTCGTTATTGTCTTTAGCGATTTTCGCCTTTTGGTTTGCGACTTCCTGCTTCTCAGCCTCCGCCGTCGACTTTGATGATTTTAGCTGCGACTGCAGAGATTCGACTTCTTTTTTCTTCTTTGCCAGTTTGTCGTGGGAGTCTTTCAGGTCCTTCAGAACGTCTTTATCGCTGGCATAGATTTTTTCCACCAGATCCATGTTCGTCAGAAACTCGGAAAAACTGTTTGAATTCATCAGAACATCCAGGAATCCCACGCTCCCGTTTTTGTACATGATCCGAAGGCGATCTCCCAGCTGACTGTTCTGTTCATCAACCAGCTCCTGGGCCTCGTTCAGTTCCTTCTTTAACTCGTCCAGCTCCACTTCGCCGGCTGCAATCTGGCCGTCCAGATCAACAATGGTCTGTTCCAGTTCGTTGACTTTGGAGGAAAGACTCTTCTCTTTATCCTGTCCTTCTTTGAGTTCCGCTTCTTTCTGTTTTATTTCGTTTTCGATTTCTTCCAGCGATTTCGTGTAGGCTAGCCCCACATCGGTGCACATTGCAAAGGCCATGATCAAAGCAACTATCGCTGTGAATATTCTTTTGTTCATAAATAGTCCTCCGATTTTCTAAGGCCTAAGCATTCAAAAATCTTCGCATAGAAATAATACTGCCGCAGGATCCAACCGCTACACCAAGAGCTACAAAGATCCAGGCGAAATTATAAATCAGGAAGTCACCCGGTACCATCGGCATGGACAACATGGAATAGACCTGATCTCCGACCGCGTCCACCAGTTTGTCATATGCAAAAGCCGTAACGCCCACCGCAATGGCTGCGGATATGACGCCAATGATGATTCCCTCGACCAGGAACGGTCCTCGAATAAACCAGTTGGTGGCGCCGACGTACTTCATGATGCTGATTTCATCAGACCGGTTAAATACTGTAAGTTTAATGGTATTGGATACGATGATAATCGAAACGATGATCAGGAAAATCATAATGATGACCGCCGAAATCTGTATGAACCGGGTCGCTCTCAAAAGCTTGTCTACTGTGCCTTTGTAATACTTGACGTCCTCGACGCCTTCATAACTGGAAGCCCGTTCTGCCAAAGCGTCCGCTTTTTCCAGATCAGCAATCTGGATAACTACCGAATTCGGAAGCGGATTGTCTTCGAGACTGTCCAGCAGATACCCGTTTTCGCCCCAGCGTTCTTTGAACTCGGCCATGGCCTCATCTTTCGTCTTATAATAAGCGTCTGCCACGCCCTCTTGCTTCTTCATGTCATCGATCATGACCTGGGCGTCTTCTTCACTGGTCTCATCCAGCAGGAACAATTCGATGGAATCGTATTCCCCCTTGACTGTTTCCGCTGCCGCATTGACGTTGATGGCCAGAATGAAAAACAAGCTCAAAATCATCATCATACATGTAATGGCGAAAATGGATATGATGGACATGTTGAAGTTTCTGCCAAACTGGATAAAGGACTGCTTGATCGTATAGAATAATGTTCTCATTATCTGCCGCCCCCTCTCCGAAATCTTCTCTTGATGGTACGTCTTCGGTTGACGGAAATCGTATCAAAGGCTGATTCGTTACCGGCCGCCAATGCTTCCTGATAACCATACATTCCGAACTCATCCCGAACGATTTTGCCGTCTTCGATGGCGATAACGCGCTTGCCCATCTTGTCTACGATGTCTTTGGCGTGGGTAACCATCAGTATGGTGATTCCATGCTGATTGAGGTCATTCAAAAGCTGCATGATTTCCCATGCGGTATTAGGGTCCAGATTTCCTGTCGGCTCGTCGGCGATCAGAATCCTTGGTTTGTTGACGATGGCTCTGGCAATGGCGACTCTCTGCTGTTCTCCGGCACTGAGCTCATCCGGGTACTTGTTGGCTTTGTCCAAGATTCCCATCATCGTCAGAACCTGCGGAACGTCCTTCTTAATCAGTTTCCGAGGTTTATGAATGATTTCCATAGCAAAAGCCACATTCTCATAAACCGTCTTCTTTGGAAGTAACCGGAAATCCTGAAATACGATGCCGATGTTTCTTCTCAGCTTTGGCACACCCCGGGCTGATAATTTCGTAACGTCGATATCTTTTACTTTAACAGTGCCCTTATCTGCCTTGATTTCCTTAAGAATCAGCTTGATAAAAGTGGATTTTCCTGCTCCACTCGGTCCAACGAGAAATACAAAATCCCCTTTGTTGATTTTGACGCTCACGTTGTCCAAAGCAACATTTGACTTGTAACGTTTCGTTACATTTTCAAAAACGATCATTTCCAATGCGCTGTACCCGATTTAACCTTTTATATTTTTTACTGCAGCAACAATATCCGCTGCTGTCATGTGATATTTCTCTCTCAGTTCATCCGGCTTTCCGGACTCGCCGTATGTATCCAGCTGTCCTACCATGGCCATCTTACAAGGTGCATTCTTCACAACGACCTGTGCAACCGCATCGCCCAGTCCGCCAATCACACCGTGTTCCTCCGCGGTCACGATGGCGCCCGTTTCACTGGCTGCCTTTATGATGATCTCTTCATCGATCGGCTTAATGGTGTGAATGTCAATGACTCTGGCGTCGATGCCTTCGGCTTCCAGTGCTTTTGCAGCTTCATAGGCTTCGTTGACCATAATGCCGGTGGCAATGATGGTGACATCTTTCCCGTCGCGGATCAAATTGCCCTTACCGAGAATGATTTCATCGTCTTCCCCGTAAAAGACTGGAACGGCTGCCCTGCCAATGCGGAAATAGCACGGTCCATCCATTTCCAGGATCTGCTTCAGCAATTTCTTCGTCGCCGTTGCATCGGACGGATTGACTACCGTCATGCCCGGAACGGTTCTCATGAGTGCTATGTCTTCAAAGGTCTGATGGCTAGCACCGTCTTCCCCAACGGTAATGCCTGCGTGAGAGGCGCAGATTTTTACGTTGGCGCTTGTATATCCAATGGAATTGCGAATGATTTCAAAAGCTCTGCCGGTTGCGAACATGGCGAATGTGCTGGCGCATACGACTTTGCCGCTCAGTGCAAGTCCTGTCGCTGCTCCATACATGTTCTGTTCGGCGATACCCATGTTAAAAAAACGCTCCGGATATTCTTTCTGGAACATTGCAGTTTTCGTGGATCCGGAAAGATCCGCGTCCATAACTACGAGGTTCTCGAATGTCTTTCCCAGTTCTACGAGGGCCTCGCCATATGCTTGTCTTGTTGCGATTTTATCTGCCATATCGATTACCTCCCGTTATAACTTTACTGAATCCGAAACCGCTGCCGCAGCATCGATTGCGCCGGAAACAGCTGACTCAACTGCCTTTGATGCGGCTGCCAGCAATCCCTTGGCTGCTTCCAATTCTTCGAGAGCCTGCTGGGTCTGTTCGTCATTTGGCGCCTTGCCGTGCCAGCCTGCCTTATCTTCCATGAAGGAAACACCTTTTCCTTTAATGGTTTCCGCAATGATTGCCGTCGGTTTGCCCTTACATTCTCTTGCTTTTGCAAAAGCATCCAGAATCTCCGCCATATCGTGGCCGTTGATTGTAATAACGTTCCATCCGAAGCCTTCGAATTTCTTATCGATTGGCATGACCGTCATAACGTCATCATTCTTTCCGTCGATTTGCAGTCCGTTGTGGTCTACGATAGCAACCAGATTGTCCAGTTTGTAATGGGCTGCTGACATGGCCGCTTCCCATACCAGTCCTTCCTGAAGTTCTCCATCGCCGAGCACACAGTAGATTCTGCCCGGATCGCCGTCCAGCTTGTTTGCCATGGCCATTCCTCCGCCAACGCTGAAGCCCTGGCCAAGGGAGCCGGTTGACATTTCGATTCCCGGAATCTTGATGTTTGGGTGACCCTGAAACTTCGAGCCAAGCTTTCGAAGGGTCATAAAATCCTCCATCGGGAAGTATCCTCTGACCGCCATTGCCGAAAGCTGGGCTGGACCTGCATGTCCTTTGGAAAAGATGCACTTGTCCCTGCCCTTCATGGCCGGGTCTTTGGGATCGATATTCATTTCATCGAAATAAAGTGCCGTAACTATGTCAGCTGATGAAAGGGAACCGCCCGGATGTCCGGAACCGGCATTGTGTATCGCCTGAATGATGCCGATTCTTACGTCGTAAGCTGTTCTTTTGAGTTCTTTGATATCCATCATATCCTCCTAAAAACCAGTAACTTCATTTATTGCTGAGGAAATGGCATCTGCGATATCTGCCGATGTCATTCCATACTGCCCGATATTTGCTGCGGCCAGATCTCCGGCCAGACCATGCAGATACGCTGCACAGGCCACGGCCTCCACATAGGTCGCATTCATAAAGCGCTCCGTCTTCTCTCTAGCATTGGCCTTTGCACCTGCGTGAACCTGTGCCAGCAAGGAGACGATCACGCCGGTGAGTACATCTCCGCTCCCGCCTGTCGCCATGCCCGGATTGCCAGTCGCATTAACGTATCCCTTAGGTTGAGCCCCGTCTTCCGGGCTTGCGAGTATCAACGTCCCTTCCCCTTTTAACAGGACGATGGATTCTCCTTGACCGCTGCCCTCTCGCTCCATTAGTTCCAAAAGCCGTTGGGCGGTGCCTTCCCGGTCTTGCTTGTCATACCCCGGCAGACCCGCTGCCTTGAGCAACCGGTCCGCTTCCCCCGGATGAGGCGTAATGACCGTGACCGCAGTGCGCGACTGCAGCATGGACAGATCCGTACAAAGGCAATTCAGTCCATCTGCATCGATGATGACCGGCCCGTCAAATTCACCCAGGACCTTCCTAAGAAGCGCGGTCTGTTCTCTGCCCGTTCCAAGTCCCGGACCGATGGCAATGGCATCGTAGGCCGACCAATCGTATCCGGCACTGCCGGACGCAAAGCCTTTGCGCCCAATGCACATGGCTTCCGGCACTGAGATCTGCAGAATGTCAAAAATCTCTTCCGGCGCGCTGATTTTTACCAGTCCCGCTCCAGAATAGAGCGTGCCTCTGGCGCTAAGCACGGCGGCACCTGCCATCCCTACTTGTCCGGCGATGATCAGGACGCGGCCGGCATGGCCTTTGTGCATATCGCTAGGACGTTTCCGCAACACGCGCCGCACCAGATCCGAACTCGTTGTTTCCATACTGTTGATATTGTTTTTATCCGCTGAATGATCCATACCTTACAATGTGATTCCCAGTATCACCGAAGCCGTAAACAGATAGATGCACGATGATACCATGTCTGTCAGCGATGAAATCATCGGCGTAGCCATCAGCGCCGGGTCGACGCCGATTTTCTTGGCCGCCATTGGCAGCAGCCCTCCCAGCAGCTTCGCAAACACAATAACGACGATCATGGACAATGCTACCGTAAGGGCAATCGGAGCTGGTTGCCCGTCCACGATGATGATCTTAAGGAAGTTAAAGGCGCTAAGCACGATTCCCAGTATGACGCTGACCCGCAGCTCCTTCCATATGACCTTAAAGACGTCTTTCAGGTCGATCTCGTCCACGGAAAGTCCACGAATGATCAGTGTTGCCGCCTGAGTGCCAGTGTTTCCGCCGGTCCCCATGAGCAGCGGCAGGTACGCGACTAAGATGATGACCTGCGATAGGACCTCCTCAAACTGGGCGATCAGCATTCCTGTAATCATCAGCATCACCGTCATAAACAAAAGCCACGGCAATCGGTTCTTGACATGGCGAAACACACCGATATCCAGATATTCCGCATCCTGGTCGTCGCTCATAACGCCGCCCATACGCTCGATATCCTCGGTGGTTTCTTCTTCGATGATTTCCATAATGTCGTCGACGGTGACGATTCCTACGAGCCGGTTTTCGTTATCCACGACCGGGATGGCCAGGAAACCGTATTTCTTAAAGGCTTCCGCTACTTCTTCCTGGTCATCGTATACGTTCAGGTATACGTATTCGGTATGCATGAGGTCCGAAACCAGCGTGTCTTCATCGGCAGTTACCAAAGCGCTCAGGGACACGATGCCTTTGAGCTCCCTGCCTCCGTGTTTGACATAACAGGTATAGACGGTTTCACTGTCCATACCCTGTGTTTTTATATGTTGTAAAGCCTCTTTGACCGTCATGGTCTCCTGAAGGCTGATGTAATCCGGTGTCATCAGACTGCCGGCGCAGTCTTCCGGGTAATTCAAAAATGTGTTGATCAGTTTCCGTTCTTCCTTCGGCGTCTGATCCAGAATCTTATCCACGATATTGGCTGGCAACTCTTCTAATACGTCGATCATATCGTCGAAGTCCAGTTCGTCGAGGATGAAGGAAATTTCACGGTCTGTAATTCCATTGATGATGTTGACCTGGTCGTCACCATCCAGATAAGAAAAGACTTCAACGGAAACGTTCTTTGGGAGCATCCTGAATATGATGATCGCCTTTTCGACTTCCATCTCGTCGAGAATTTCCTCGATGATTTCGGCAATATCTACCTCATTATATCTAAGGATGATCTCTCGCGCTTTGAAATAGTTGCTTTCCTGCAGCAGTTCAAGTATCTGTTCAACGTCTTCATCAAACTGCCGATTTTTGGATTCCATATCCATAACCATTTCGTTGTTTTCCGCCATGATATTGCCTCCTTTCTATGTCCAACATGCTCTAATTTGCACACAAAATAGTATATCAAATACAGCAGGTAATGAAAAGCCAAAATTTGCTCTTTGCCTCATTCTAAGCAATGCTGAAAAGTGTTGAAATACTCAAATTTGAGACATTTTCAGAAAATTTTTACTTATCGTCTCACCACCCCGAAAGCATTGACTGAAAATGCACAAAGTGATATATTAAGAACAACAAGGCATTAAAAAAAAAAAGGAGAAAGAAACAAATGTCAAACTATGTAGAAAGAGTCATTGAACAGTGTAAGGCTAACAACCCTGGCGAAGTTGAATTTCATCAGACTGTAGAAGAAGTACTGACTTCCCTGAAGCCTGTTGTAGAACAGCACCCTGAATATGAGGAAGCTGCACTTCTCGAAAGACTGGTAGAACCTGAAAGAGGAGTTACTTTCAGAGTAGTATGGGTTGACGATGCTGGTAAAGTACATGTCAACAAAGGTTACAGATATCAGTTCAACAGCGCTATTGGACCTTACAAAGGTGGTCTGAGATTTGCTCCAAACGTATATCCTGGAATCATCAAGTTCCTCGGTTTCGAACAGATCTTCAAGAACTCCCTGACTGGTCTGCCTATCGGCGGCGGCAAGGGCGGTTCAGACTTCGATCCTAACGGAAAGAGCGACGCAGAAGTAATGAGATTCTGCCAGGCATTCATGACTGAGCTGTACAGACATATTGGTCCTAACACAGACGTTCCTGCTGGAGACCTGGGTGTAGGCGGCAGAGAAATCGGTTACCTGTTTGGACAGTATAAGAGAATCGTTGACAGATATGAAGGAACTCTTACTGGTAAGGGTCTGTCATACGGTGGTCTTCTTGGAAGAGCTGAAGCAACTGGATTCGGTATCGTATGGTACGCAGAAGAAATGCTGAAGGCTAACGGCGAAGACTTCAAGGATAAGGTTGTTGGTATCTCCGGATTTGGTAACGTAGCATGGGGTGCTGCTTGGAAGCTGAAAGACCTCGGCGCTAAGTGCGTTACAATTTCAGGTCCAGACGGATACATCTATGACCCAGATGGAATCTCCACAGACGAAAAGGTTGCTTACCTCCTCGAGCTGAGATCATCCGGAAAGAACATCTGCGCACCTTACGCAGAAAAGTTCCCAGGTGCTAAGTTCTATGAAGGCAAGAAGCCTTGGGGCGTACAGCAGGATGAAGGCATCAAGGTTGACATGTTCATCCCTTGCGCTATGCAGAATGACGTTCACATGGAACACGCTAAGCAGATCGTAGAAGGCGGCTGCAAGTTCTACTGTGAAGGAGCTAACATGCCTACAACTAACGACGCTCTTGAATATCTGATCGAGAACGAAATCGCAGTAGGTTCCGCTAAGGCTGCTAACGCTGGTGGCGTTGCTTGCTCATGTATCGAAATGGGACAGAACGCTGGCCACACTGTATATCAGCACCAGGATGTATATGATCAGCTGCACACAATCATGAAGAACATCTACAAGAACAGTGCTGCTGCTGCTGAAAAGTACTATGGCAACAAGAACCTGCTCGTACAGGGTGGAAACATCGCTGGTTTCGAAAAGGTTGCTGCTGCAATGATGGAACAGGGCTTGGTATAAGTCCAACCTACAGTTACATTTTGTAACCCCTAACTGAGAAAAACTGCTGCACAAACGTGTAGCAGTTTTTTATTGTTAAATATTAAAGACTTTTGACTTTTTCTTAGTCGTTTTAATCTTTACGGTTTTCCAACCGCTGTGAACGGTCTATCTTTCATGCATCTCCAGAATTGAATCTTTGTCCAATCCTGAATTGAATCTTTGTCCAAAAACCCCTCCAACTGCTTTAATTTACAGCGGTTGCGGCTTCACGGTGGGGGCCCCGAGCTCCATTTTCAGTGATAATTGAAATATATCGGCAAAGATGAGACCGTTTTCGGTCCGAAAAACCCCTCTTCCTTTAATCCTGCAAAGGCTTTGGTTGGGATCCAACCCCTCTTCAGTCTTGGAATGCATTGAAAAATTACACCTTCAGTGGGGTTTTTGACGGATTATTCGAGGCTGTTAGACAAACATTTCGCAGGATATTAGGTTAAGCAACCTTCCAGTTTCAGCGGGTCATTCAGGTAAGAATGGGCATCGGCCGGCGAAGACTCGCGAAGCAGTGCAGACTCATGTTTTCCTATCTTTCTTGTGAATCTGAGTCT
>CADBJW010000024.1 GCA_902795135.1 uncultured Eubacteriales bacterium | reverse complement strand
CGATCGCAATCGAAGAAGGACTGAGATTCGCTATCAGAGAAGGCGGCAGAACAGTAGGATCCGGCGTTGTAACTGAGATCATCGAATAATGTGATAAACGATAACGAAAAAGGAGTTGCCACTTGGCAGCTCCTTTTTGTAATGCTGTCGGGCCAATGCCTTTTGTTGTATAATGGTGCTATGAAAGAGAATGGACAGCGGCAAAAATATTATATATGCATCGACCTGAAGTCTTTTTATGCATCGGTAGAATGCGTGGAACGAGGTCTGGATCCGATGACGACCAACCTGGTCGTTGCGGACCCTGAACGAAGCGACAAAACCATTTGTCTGGCCGTCTCGCCCTCCATGAAGAAACTTGGCGTCTCCAACCGATGCCGTGTCTTTGAGATACCTAAAAACATTGATTACATTATGGCTCCGCCGCGCATGCAGAAGTACATCGATTACGCAGCGGAAATTTATGATATTTACCTGGACCTGTTCTCAAAAAATGACATCCATGTCTACTCCATCGATGAGGCGTTCATCGACGTAACCGCCTACCTGCACGTGTACAATTGCGACGCCAGAGAGCTTGCAATACGCGTAATGAATGAGATCACGGAACGGATTGGCGTCCGTGCAACCTGCGGGATCGGAACGAATTTGTACCTTACCAAAATCGCTTTGGACATTACAGCAAAGCATTCCCCGGATTTTATCGGTGTCCTCGACGAAGAAACCTACCGCAAAACCCTTTGGAATCACCGGCCGCTGACGGACTTTTGGCGCATCGGTCCGGGAACCGTACGTCGTCTGGAGAAAATCGGAATCTACACCATGGAAGGAATCGCAAAAGCCGACGAAGAGCTTTTGTATAAAATCTTTGGCGTGGATGCGGAGCTTCTGATTGATCACGCATGGGGTCGGGAACCGGTAACGATCAAAGACATCAAAGAATACAAACCGAAGACCAACTCCCTGTCCAACGGTCAGGTGCTCATGCGCGATTACACCTTTGACGAGGGCCGGACCATCATTCGGGAAATGACAGACCAACTTTGCCTTGATCTCGTAAGCAAAGGCCTGGTGACCGATTCCATCACCATTTCTGTCGGATATGCAAAGACCAAAGGTAGCGATAGTTATTTTGGTCCCCATGAAGGCGGAACCGTCCGGTTCGAAGGCGGCAGCTGTGAGGAATCGGTGATCGTTCCGGAAGTGGTCGGATTATACGACCGGATCATGGATCGGGATCGTGATATCCGGCGCGTTACGATTTCCTGCAACAACGTACGTAAAGACGAGGGATTCCGGCAGATCAGCATGTTTGATATCGCAGAATCCGCGGGCAGTAAAGACAAGCAGGAAGTTCTTGAGAAAGACAAAAAAATCCAGCAAGCCATCATAGATATCAAAGAAAAATACGGCAAAAACGCTATGGTCAAGGGCATGAACCTGCACGAAGAGTCAACAGGACTTGAACGAAACCGACAGATCGGAGGGCACAAGAGTGGCGAATAAAGAAGGGAATGATCAACAACTGAACAAGAATGCAAACGGCACAGAACGCGGCGTACAAAAGGCTCGTAATCCTCGCAGGACACCCATGCCGATCGAGGTGCGGGCCAAACAGTTTATGCCATTTGCGGCAGTCACGGGACTGGAAGCCGCTCTGCGGCAAAAAGAACGAGAACGGGAAATGCCGGAAGAATAATCCAAACCACATCTTGAGAGGGCGCAATGAATGTGGTATAATTTGGCAGGAACCACTCCACGCGGATGTAGTTTAGTGGTAAAATATCAGCTTCCCAAGCTGAGGTTGGGGGTTCGATTCCCCTCATCCGCTCCATGGAACGAAAAGAGGCCATTGGCCTCTTTTTTCGTTCCATAAAGTGGGAGGGAATCGAACCCGGCCGTAGACCGCCACGTGCTGAAGCACTGCGGTCCTGGCAGAGGGCCTTCCAACGGTTCACTGCGTTCACCGGGATAGGCCTCTCAACGGGCCGCCGCGTGAAGCGAAACAGTCCGGTGGACTGTTTCGTAGCGGTGTGTCCAAGCCGACCGAGTGGGGAGGCGCAGGACGGCGGATGCGGAAGCATACGCGAAATTCCCCTCATCCGACCCACCGGACTGTTTCATTACAAGTCACGGCGGACGGTATACAAGATAGGGCGGTTGTGATAAAATAAATGTGTATGTGGGCACGAAGAAAGTAAGGAAAACATGAAGGAAAAATACATAGCAGACTTAAAACTAAACGAAGATATTACTGAATTTTACATGGTAAAAAGCGTCATGCTCAAGGTAGGTTCAAACCGAAAAACATACCTTGATCTTTTGCTTTGTGATAAAACCGGCGAGATAAACGGGAAGAAATGGGACATTCCAGATGAAGAAATCGCCGGGATCAAACGAATCAAAGAAGGAAGCGTTATTAAAGTCCGCGCCATGGTTACCGAATGGAACGGAACAAAGCAGCTTCGTGTCATCCGAGTCAGAATGACCAGTGCAGAAGATGGCATCGAGATGACGGATTATATCAAAGCAGCGCCGGAAAAGCCGGAGGACATGTTCGACTTCATTCATAGCAAGGCGGAAGCTTTTGAAGATGAAGATTTCCGGAAACTATGTCTGACGCTCCTTGACAATAACAAAGACCGGTTGCTTTACTATCCAGCGGCATCAAAAAACCATCACGCAGAACTGGCAGGTCTTCTTTATCACGAAAAGAGAATGCTTATGACCGCAGAACGCGTATGTGAAGTATATACAAATCTCGACCGTGAAATGCTTATGACGGGTGTTATCATCCACGATATCGAAAAACTCAACGAAATCGAGTCCAATGAACAGGGCATTTCACCGGGATATTCCTTTGAAGGGAAAATGCTAGGTCATCTTGTCATGGGAGTTCGTGAACTGGATAAATTAGCCACGGAAATTGGCATGTCCAGAGAGAAGGCGGTTATGCTGGAGCATATGATGTTGTCACATCATTACGAACCGGAATTCGGAAGCCCTAAAAAACCGCTTTTCCCTGAGGCAGAGATGTTGCACTATCTGGATATGATCGACGCCAAAATGTTTGACATGGAAGAAGCTCTAGAAAAGACAGAACCGGGATGTTTCAGCGAAAGAGTCTGGACACTCGATAACAGAACGATATATAAGAGAAATCAATAGATAAAGGTGATGTGGAAATGGGAAAAAAGTCTAAAGAGGTAATGGATATCCTGAATAAGATTACAGCGGAAGGATATGACATTTACTGTGCTGGTGAGTGTGTAGCAGCGACAGAATTGGGACAGGATCCACTGGACTGGGATATGTATACCACATGTCCGCAGGAAAAAATTCGCGAGCTGTTTCCAGAAGGAGAAGCATTAGGCAAACGAACCACAAGACTTGACTACAGTACATTTGTCGAATCGACAGACTTAAATGTACCAGACAGATATGATGGCATCATTGCAGATATCGTCACTTTGGACCGGGATATGGAAGATCAGCTGCGCATCTACGATTTTACGTGCGAAGCCATCGCAGATCATCCGAATAAAGTCGCCATCGATCCTTACGGGGGACTGTCCGATATCAAGCGGAAACTTCTTCAGCCAGTAGGGGACGCCAACGAAAAATTCGCCAACAAGCCGATCCTGATGCTAAAGGCCCTCAGATACGTCGGCCTGTATGGTTTTGATCTGAGCAGAGATATGTACAACGCGATCAAAGCCAATGGAGAACGGCTCGCATTCGCGGATAAAGAAGAAATCCTGTATGAGTTTTCGACAGCGATTACAGGGGATTATGCCGGTAAATATCTGAAGATGGTCAAAGGCCTCGGTCTGCTTCCGCAGCTTGTTGGCCAGGAGGGAATGGTTTCAGACCGCCGCGACAAGAACGATTACGACATTCTTTGCGAGAATATAGACCGGGTAAAACATATTACTCTCCGCAGATTAGGTCTCTTCTATCTGTGTTTCGACAAACATTACTACAAGGCAGTTGAATATCTGCCTCACGATGAGCTGGATAAAGAATATCTCATCGACGCGAAGAAGGAACTGCCGAAATTGTACTTTGCCGGAGATGATAAGTCCATCAAGAAATTCATATGCAGGCATGGATGGGACAAGTACAATTTCTTTGATAAGCTTGCAAAAGCACAGGTCATTGTTTTTGGTTACAGCAATCACAGAGTTACCGGACGTGATGCGATTCTGAAGGAAATCCTCGAACAGCATCAGCCAATCTTCGTAGAAGATCTTAAGATCGATGCAGACGATATCATTGAAGCGGGAATCACCAAAGACCGGGAACGTGCGGAGGAGCTTTTGATGATGCTGACGGACATCGTCCACACAAAAGTTCAGAACAACGATCGCGATATTTTACTCAAGCAGGCACGAATCTATAACAAGAGCAAAATCAGAGCAGCGTTCAGAGACGTGACCTGGCTTAGATAGGAAGAGCATGTTAGAAGAATATGAAGGCGTGATCGCCGAAATCATTTTTCATAACGACGGAAACGGCTACACAGTAGCCGTTTTTGAAACGGAAGAGGCAGCCTTTACCGTAGTGGGGAGTCTGCCTGCAGTTAGCGTGGGCAAAAGCTACCGGCTCCAGGGGCAGTTTACCGTCAATCCGCGTTACGGAGAGCAGTTTGCGATTAGCAGTTTCGAAGAAATCATGCCATCTACAAAAGACGGCATTCGGGAATTCCTGTCATCGGGAGCACTCAAAGGCATCGGTAAGAAGACGGCGGCAGCCATCGTTGCAACCTTTGGCGAAGAAACCTTTGAAATCATCGAACAAAATCCGGAGCGCCTGGTGGAAGTACCGGGAATCGGAGTCAAAACCGCTCAGAAAATATCCGATGCTTTTGCGGACCAAAGAGAATTCGCGCGGGTCGTCATGGAGCTGCAGCAATACGGAATCGGTGCAGCCCAAACCTTGAAACTGTACAACGTTTATGGCGCGGATACTGTTGAAATCATTTTGGAAAACCCCTACACACTGATCGATAACGTTTATGGAGTCGGGTTTCGGAAAGCAGACAAAATCGCTGAGAAAATCGGCATCAAAAAAGACGATGAATTCCGCATTCAAAGCGGCATCAAATTCACGCTGAACTGGTTTGCGGGGGAAGGCAACACCTTCCTTCCAGAGAGTGAACTTTGTGAAAAAACCGGAGAGCTTTTGGATCTGCCGCGGGAACTCATTGAAAACAATATCGAAATCATGGCGTTTATGGGGGAACTGCACATCGATTTGATCGAGGAGCAGCGGGTCGTGTACCTCAGGACATTTTATGAGGCGGAGCAAAACATCTGCAAAATCCTGAGACAGCTGACAAACGCAACACTGAAGCCAATCAACGGGGTGATCGACAGTCTGATCATGCGAACGGAAGCGGCGACGGGAATTGCCTTGAGTGCACAACAAAAGGAGGCCGTTACGGGAAGTCTCAGCCGGGGAGTTTCGGTCATCACCGGTGGCCCGGGAACAGGAAAAACGACCATCATCAACACGCTGATCGACATTTTGGAAGACAGTGGCTTTGAGACTGCCATCGCCGCGCCGACAGGCCGCGCAGCAAAGCGCATTACGGAAACGAGCGGACATTATGCCTCGACCATCCACAGACTGTTGGAGTATTCGTTTTTTGAGGAAGGAAACGGCGGCGGATTTGGAAGAAATGACGACAATCCGCTGGAATACGATGCGGTCATCGTGGATGAAGCATCTATGATCGACCTGATGTTGATGAACAATCTACTCAAAGCCATTCTGCCGGGGACGAGGCTAATCATCGTGGGCGATGATGACCAGTTGCCATCGGTGGGAGCCGGCAATGTTTTGCGGGACATTATTGCAAGCGAATACATCCACTGCACCAAGCTAACGGAGATTTTCCGCCAGGCACGGGAGAGCATGATCGTTGTCAACGCCCACCGCATCAATCGCGGTGAATACCCGGACTGCAACGTGAACGGGAAAGATTTCTTCATGCTCCACCGCAGGTCAGAGGTGGACATGCTCGAAACCATCAAAGAGCTTTGCACGAAGCGGCTTCCGGACTATTATAGCGACATTGTTCCAGGCGGACTAAAGCCAGCGCGCGATATACAGGTTCTGACGCCGGTTCGCAAAGGGCGACTGGGCTGTATCAATTTGAACCGCGAACTGCAGGAGGTCATGAATCCGGCTTTTGCAGAGGACGATAATCCAAAAGCCGAAAAACAGTACGGCGACAAGCTGTTTCGCGAGGGCGACAAGGTCATGCAGATCCGGAACAATTACGAGCTGAAATGGCGAAATCACGAAGACTTTTCCGACGGCGAGGGCATTTTCAATGGCGATATTGGGGTAATCGTTCACATTGATCATGAATACAGTGAAATGACCGTTGTCTTCGACGACGTGCGGTATGTGACCTACAACTTCAGCCAACTGGATGAGCTGGAGCTGGCCTATGCGGTTACCGTGCACAAAAGCCAGGGCAGCGAGTTTCCGATTGTGATCATGCCAATCAGTTGGTTCCCGCCGGTACTGGCGACGCGGAATCTGCTGTACACAGGTGTCACCAGAGGCAAGCACATTGTTGTGCTGGTAGGCTCTGAGGATAAATTGTGCGGCATGGTGGATAATAATCGAATCAGCTACCGGTATTCCGGGCTGGCTTTTCGGTTGAAAAAGTTTTTTGAATTTGAATAACTGAATAGATGTGGGGATTAGAGATTAGAGGTTAGAGGTTAGAAAAAATGAATATCAGGGGATTATTGAGAGCAATCGATGAAGCGGTTTTCCCTTCGAATATCTATTGCATGATCTGTGGGGCGCTGATCGATAAAAGCCGCCCCTACAGTCTCTGCGATGAATGCGTCGGGAAGCTGCATTGGATCAATGAAAGCATTCAGGAAGATGGCAGTGTGCAGCGGACCTGCGCAAAATGCGGGAAGGCGCTGCCGGCGTCCTATCGCGGAGCACGCTGTTACGATTGTATGAGCACGGAGCATTTCTTTGAGCGAGGGTTTAGCTGCCTGACCTATGGGCTTCATGAACGCGAGCTCATGATGGATCTGAAGTACAACGGCAAAAGCTACATCGCTACGAAAATGGGAGAGGCGATGTTTGACCGGATGGCAGCGGAAATCGTTGCCGGAGCACTGTCGGTGGACGTTGTGGTGCCCGTTCCGGTCAGTGAAGAACGGCTCCGAAAACGAGGCTATAACCAAGCTGGCATCATGGCAAAAGCTTTTGTGCGGACCTGGGCGGACACATATGGCGAAGATGAGGCATGTGCACCTGCGCCGAAATGCTGCACGAATGCTCTTCGCCGAATCAAAAACACCCAAATGCTTCGCAGCCTCAATCCTGCAGAGCGGGTCATGGCCATGCAGGGTGCTTTTGAGTCAACAAGCGCTGGAAGGCTTGCAATACAAGGGAAGAACGTATTGCTTATTGACGATATATATACGACGGGTGCGACGGCTGACGCTTGCAGCCGGACGCTGCTTGAAAGCGGCGCCAACAAAGTATACTTATTGACGTTGGCCAGTGGCGGCAACCGCAAACCTATATTATAATGTAATGGCAATCAAATACGTCCTTTATATATGACTCAGGTCTGTGATTGAAAGGCCATGCCAGCTACGGGCAAAAGGTCCCACGTAAACCGGGGAAGAGAGAGTACCCGGCGATCATGGCGTAGTTTAGAAGTAAGTCCTCGGGAAAATCCCGGTCAAGGCGAGTGTGGGGGCAAAGATCAGGTCAGCTGAGTCATATGTAAGGGACGTATTTTTTGTGGAATCATCTTCATGTTCGTGCAGAATTAGACCTCTGTTTCATTGACCAAAACACTTTAGAATGCTAAAATATAGAAAAGGATAATAAGGGAGGTTGTTCATTATGAAGACTATTATTACTGGCAAAAATTACACTCCAAGCGACAAGCTCAAAGAAACGATTGAGAAAAAATTCGCAAAGTTGGATAAGTATTTCTCCGATGAAATTACAGGTAATATAATGACCATAAAAGAGAAAGGTGGTTATAAGGTAGAAGCAACAATCAACACGAAGGGGAATATTTTTAGAGCGGAAACAAGATCTTCTGATCCGTACGATTGTGTGGACAGATGTATTGAGAAGCTTTCCAATCAGATGAGCAAATTCAAGAAAAAGCTTCAGAAGAAGTACAAAGGCCAAAAGGACTTTGGATTTGAAGAATTACCGGAATTTGAGGACGCTCCTGAAGAAATCAATGTAGTAAGAGTAAAGAAGTTCCAGCTTGAGCCAATGTCACAGGAAGAAGCCATCATGCAGATGGAAATGCTGAACCATAGTTTCTTCGTATACCTTAACATGGAAACGGATTCAGTAAATGTGGCTTATAAGAGAAGCGACGGCAACTACGGAGTACTGGAGACAACTTATTAAGGTTGATAGATGAAGGGGATGCATTTGCATCCTCTTTTTTTAATATTTTTTCACATGAAAGCCAAGGCTTTTTAATGAAACGGATATTTTTGTATGCTATAATAACATTGGAGTGGAATGAGTAGAAAGTGGAGAAAAAATGCAGGAAGTAAGGGAATTTTTTGATATTGTGTTTACAGGATTCGGATTGACGGACGTTTTTGATATCCTGTTAGTTTCTTTTGTAGTTTACACTCTCATGAAATTCATATTTGAGACGCGAGCAGAACAGATTTTTAAGGGTGTTCTGATACTTGTTGTGGTCACATTCCTGTCTGATTTATTCAATTTACATACGCTCAACTGGATGTGCAAAGGCGCCGTAACCCTCGGTGCAGTCGCGATTCTCATTGTATTCCAGCCAGAACTCAGGAGAGCCCTGGAACTCATGGGCCGCGGCAGAATTGTGAAAAGCCGTGTTACCCAAGCCGAAAAAGAAGAAAACAAAGAAGTTGTAAAAGCGATTGCCAATGCCGTTCGAACCTTCAGCCGGGAAAAAACCGGTGCCCTGATCGTATTCGAACGAGATACCGTTTTGGAAGATATTTCTGAAACCGGTACGATTTTGGATGCAAAAATATCCGAACAGCTTCTCGGCAACCTATTTTACGAAGGATCGCCGCTCCACGATGGGGCTGTCATCATTTGTGGCAGAACGATTTATGCTGCAGGATGCGTGCTTCCGTTGACGAAACGGCAGGATTTAAGCAAAAGCCTTGGGACTCGTCACCGGGCCGGCATTGGAATTACGGAGAATTCCGATGCGCTGGTAATCATCGTGTCCGAAGAAACGGGTATTATCAGTTTGGCCGAAGATGGTAAACTAGAACGGTTTTTGGACGCGAAAACCATTGAAAAGAAGCTGCTTGACTTTTATATGAAAGAAAGAGACATTGGCGGAAGACTTTCCTCGTTTTTCGGAATGTCGAAATCTTCTCAAAAAAACAAGAAGAATGAAACCGAGCGCGTAGCGGATTCCGGTGAAGATGAATACACGGATACCGTTCCTAAACAGGAAAGCGAAATCAACGAGGCATTTGCAGAAGACCTGACGGAAAGCGCAAATGCAGAAGAAGAAATAAAGGAGAAAGAGTCAAATGCTTAAAAATAAAAAGATCCAAATGATATGCTCTCTCCTGATCGGAATCTGTGTATGGGCCTATGTAATGGGGCAGGTGGATCCTCAGGCCACCATTACAGTTACCGATATAAACGTTGAGATGCAGGGAACAGAGTCCCTCGAAAACGCTGGCCTCGAAGCGACTCTGCTCAGACCGAAGATGATCAATGCCACGATTACCGGCAAGCGATCGGAGGTCAATAAAGCCAAAAAAGAAGGTCTGGAAGCCTATGTGGATGTTTCCACCTGTGAATACGGTGAGAACGAAGTGGAAATAAAAATATCATTACCGGATGATGTCAGCGGTGTAACAGTGGACCATCTGTCACAGTACAGCGCAACGTTCAATGTAAAGTAAGACAAAGGAATAGAATTCATGAAATCAGACATTCGAGATTTATCTTTAGCGCCATATGGGCATACAAAAATTGAATGGGTCAAAAATAATATGCCGCTTCTGCGCGGGCTAGAGGAAGAATTTATCAAAACGAAGCCTTTTGCAGGCGTGCGTATAAGTCTGTCGATCCATCTGGAGCCTAAAACGGCGTATCTGAGCAAGGTATTGGCTGCAGGCGGGGCCCAAATGGCCATTACAGGGAGCAACAGCCTGAGTACGCAGGACGATGTGTGCGCAGCACTGGTGGATGATGGACTCAGTGTTTTTGCGTATCACGGTGCCACGGATGAAGAATACAAGCGGCACATTGAGATGTGTTTGGAACACAAACCGAACATCATTATAGACGATGGCGGCGATTTGGTCGGTCTGATTCATGAGAAACGACCGGATCTTGGAGAAGACTGCTGGGGCGGCTGTGAAGAGACTACCACCGGCGTCATCCGGCTTAAGGCGATGGAACGGGACGGCGTTCTCCGTTTCCCGATGGTTGCGGTCAATGATGCGGATTGCAAGCATCTCTTTGACAACCGTTATGGAACCGGTCAGTCCGTTTGGGATAGTATTATGAGAAATACGAATCTCATCGTCGCATCGAAAACGGTCGTCGTTGTCGGATACGGGTGGTGCAGCAAAGGCATCGCTATGAGGGCAGCCTCTTTAGGCGCACGGGTTATCGTCACGGAAATCAATCCGGTAAAAGCCATGGAGGCTAAAATGGATGGCTATGACGTCATGAAAATGGAACAGGCAGCTCCTCTGGGGGATATGTTCATTTCCGCGACGGGCTGTAAGCATACCATCACAGTGGATCACATGCGGACGATGAAGGACCGGGCCATTCTGGCAAACGCTGGGCACTTCAATGTGGAAATCGATATGGCAGGTCTGGAAGAGGCAGCCTCCTCCAAATACGAAACGCGAAAGAATATAACCGGCTATGTGCTTCCGGTTGATCCCGATCATCCATCCGGTGAGACGAAACTGATCAACGTGATCGGAGAGGGGAAGCTGGTAAATATCGCGGCAGGTGATGGACATCCTGCAGAAATCATGGATCTCAGTTTTGCAGTTCAGGCCATGAGCGCTTTGTACATCAAAGATCACGCGGGACAACTTCCAAAAGGTGTCATCGATGTGTCAGGAGAAATCGACGATATTATTGCACGAAGGAGATTGGATGCCTGGGGCATCGAAATCGACAAACTGACGCCGGAGCAGGAGCAGTATCTGAATAGCTGGCAATTCTAATAAAGAAGGATCGCCCCAAAAGGCGATCCTTTTATGTATCCTGAAACGTTGTACTTCTTTATCCGATGAGCTGAGAAATCCTGCTGCGTACCCGTTCTTCTCCGAGAATCTGCTGGATGGCCCAGACGTCCGGTGACTGGCTTCGTCCCATGACAGCAATACGGATTACGGTCGATACATGGGCAACACTGCCTTTGTATTCCTCCGGATGTTTCTTGTAATCCTTTGGCTTGACGGCGTAACCAAGATCAGCAGTAATGGTTCGGATTTTTTCAAACCATTCTGACTGGTCATCACTGTGGTCATAGGTTTCCAGATAACGGGTAAGGATTTCACGGGCATCTTCGTCGCTGACCTGCTCTGGAATGCGCTCTTCGATGGTGAAGTATTCATCATAGAAGTAGCTGATGAAATCAAAGATTTGCTTCGCGTGAATCAGATCCTTACGCGGTTTCTTATCGTGTCTTCCCAAATCAAGGATTTTGCTGAGGTACTCTTGGTTTTCCAGGAGAGGGGCTGCCTGCGGCTTAAATTCCTGTGCCCAGTTGAGCATGAACGCAGCCAGTTCTTCCGCTGGAATTCCCAGGAGCACGTCCTTGCTGATATCCATCAGTTTATTCAGGTCAAAGAGTGCACCTGCACTGCTCATTTTATCGGTAGTAAATTGGAATTCATCGATGTCCGCATCTGGATGCTCCGCCCGCCATTCTTCGTAGTTGGAGTTGAGAATGGTGAGAAGGTATTCCTTCACTGCCTTTGGATGATATCCTTCCTTTCGGTAATAATCCAGACTGAGTTCCGGATCCTTACGCTTAGACAGCTTTCTCTTATTTCCGGTTTCGTCATCGATTTTCATGAGTACCGCAGTGTGGCAGTATACTGGCAGCTCGAAGCCAAGCTTTTCGAATAATTCTACGTGGATCGGAAGGGACATGAGCCACTCTTCACCACGAACTACGTGGGTCGTATGCATCAGGTGGTCATCGATGACATGGGCAAAATGATAGGTTGGGATACCATTTGCTTTGAGAATGACGACATCCTGATCATTGGCCGGCATCGCAACCTTGCCACGGATTCCATCGACGATGCTAATGTAGGTGACACCGTCATGGTCTTCGTAGGAAACCTTGCTGTCAGGGTTTGCGGTGCTGGTATCGCTAGATTTGAGACGGATTACATATGGCTTTCCGGCAGCGATATTGGATTCGATTTCTTCATAGGAAAGATTACGGCTCTTTTCGGCATATTTGCCATAGATGCCGGTGGTCTCCTTATTTGCTTCCTGTTCCTGACGGATGGCTGCCAAATCATCTTCCGTAAGAAAACACGGATAAGCCTGGCCCTTTCGAATCAGTTCCTTCACAAAGGCCTGATAAATCGGACCCCTCTGAGACTGGTAATACGGCCCGTAATTACCGGAATCGTGGCCGTCCAAAGCAGCACCTTCGTCAAATTTTATATCAAAGAATCCGAGGGAATTTATAATGGTTTCGACGGCACCCTCTACATAGCGCTTGTCATCGGTGTCTTCGATGCGCAGGAAGAATGTTCCGCCAGTACCATCGGAAGCTTTGCTCTGATGGGCGAGCCGTTCGTCAACAAAAGCACCGTAGAGGTTCCCGAGATGAATGAATCCCGTCGGGCTAGGTCCCAGCCTTGTAATGCATGCTCCGTGCTCCGCGTTTTCACGTGGTGGGTACAGGGCTTCGTAGTCGGCCGGAGTCTTTTGAATATCAGGGAATAGCAGTTCTGCCAGTTTGTTGTAATCCATTGTTTTTATTCCTTTCAGAGTCGATTTTGTTTCACGTCATTATAGCATAAATGGTGCGGGTATTCCACTTCAAAGCAAATTGACAGATGGATGGTTATCGACTATGATTGAACCATGAAATACATTGTGCAGGAAATCAATCCGGAGACGGAACAAGTTTATATCAGCAGTAAACCACGCAGAGACATCGACGATATTTTCAGGAGTATGGGCTACGGATTCATCCATGTTTTCGGGAGTCCATCGGTTAATCTTGGGGCTTATCGAAAAATCAGAACCAGTTTCGAAGCATTGCAGCAGGACGATGTTATTATCTTTCAGTTACCGATGATGACCAGTCCTATCATTTTAAGACGATTGTTCAAAAGCCTCGCCAAGCGTGGTGTCAAAATATACGTTGTCGTGCATGATCTGGACGACTTTGAGAAAAACGGAGCGGCAATCAGCAGGATTTGTGACGGCGTTTTCGTGAACAACGAAAAATGTGCTCTGGAATTGATCCGCATGAAATTCGATATGAACAAGGTGATTCCATTGGAACTGTTCGACTATCTGATTCCGGACAGTATCAGTGGAGCATGTGGGGAATACGATCGAAAGGGACCGGTTATTTTCGCAGGGACACTGAGCAGAGAGGAATCGGCCTTTCTGTATCACCTCCCGGATAATTACAAATTCATCGTATATGGCAGTGGATTTGAAGGCAAGGCGGGAGATCATGTAGAGTTCGGCGGTGATTATAAACCGGAGGATTTGCCATTTATGCTAAAAGGTTCCTTTGGCCTTATCTGGGATGGAACCTCACCGATGACATGCCTCGGAATCGCAGGGGAGAGGTTAAAGAGAGACAATCCGGAACAGCTTTCCCTGTTCCTGGCCTCGGGGCTTCCGGTCATCGTCTGGAGCGAATCGGCAGCGGCAGATTTTGTGATTCAGAATGAATGCGGGTTTACCGTCAGTTCTCTGGCGGAAATCGGATACCGAATCAAAGGCATGTCGGAAAAGACCTACACCAAAATGCGACAAAATGCCGAAAACTTAGGCATCCCTATGAGGGACGGAGTTTATACAAGAAGGGCAGTAATAAAAATGTGCGATGAATGATCATCGCACATTTTCTGTTTCAATGCTTTTGCATGATGCAATTCGTTTTGCTTAGAGCTGAGGTCCTTTTGCCTTGAACTTCTTCTGCTTAACGAATTTACCAGCGCCCTGCTTACCAACGAAGTCTTTGCCGTCGAATACCAGATTACCATGGCTGTATACTGCGCATGGATATCCTTTACATTCAACACCTTCCCAAACAGTGTGGTCGAGTGCGCCGTGCTGGTTCTTTTCGTTGTTGATTGTAACGTTCTTCTTAGGATCGTAGATTACGATATCAGCGTCGAGGCCAACTTCGATAGCGCCCTTGCAGTAGTCAACTCCGAAGAGTTTTGCAGGGTTTGTAGCAGCGATTTCAACAGCCTTGTTGAAGCTGATCTTTCCCTTGTTAGCTTCTGACAGAATGAACGGATACATGTTTTCAACGCCTGCACAACCATTAGGAATTGTTGTGAAGTTTCCTGGAGTCTTTCCATCTTTCTGAACAATACCCCAGTCTTTTTCTGACTGCAGGAATGGACAGTGGTCAGTTGCCAGAGTGGATACTACGCCAGTCTTGATAGCTTCCCAAAGAGCATCCTTGGATTCTTTGCCCTTCATTGGAGGTGAGCATACGAAGTCCTGAGGTCTCAGGCCAACTTCTTTTCTGCCGTTCTTGTAAACTTCCTTTGTGAAGTACAGATACTGTGGGCAAGTTTCTGCGAAGATTGGATATCCTTCTGCTCTTGCCTTTGCAACAGCAGCAACACCCTGAGCGTTGTCCAGGTGAACGATGTAGAGAGGAGCACCAGCCATCTTAGCCAGGTTGATTGCTCTTTCATCTGCTTCGCCGGCAACTGCTTCATATTTGGACATGTAGTGATACCAAGGTTCTACTTTTCCTTCTTCCAGATACTTGTTTACCAGGAATTTATTTACGTCATTGTTTTCTGCGTGTACGCCGACCAAAGCACCAATTTCGGAAGCATGAGTCAGAGTGCTGTAGAACTGACCATCATCTACACCAAAGTCATAAACCATGAATACTTTGAATGAAGTGATACCAGCATCAACAACTTTGTCCATGCCATAGAGCATTTCCTTTGTCGTTACGTCGCCAACACCTACGTGCAGTGAGAAGTCGATTGCCGGACCCTGGCTGTCTGCCAGTTCCAGTTTTTCTTCAACCAGGTCGATCATTGGCTGTCCAGGAGCCTGTGTTTCGAAGTTAAAGATCGTTGTTGTACCACCGCAAGCAGCTGCTCTGGTTCCTGTGAAATAGTCATCTGTTGAGATTGTTCCGCCAAAAGGCATTGCCATATGAGTGTGACCATCCAGTGCGCCTGGCAGAATGTATTTGCCCTTGGCATCTACAACTTCAGTCTTTTTCTCAGGCTTTAAGTTGGTTCCAATAGCAGAGATTTTACCATTTGTTACAGCAACGTCAGCCTTAAATGTACTTGTAGCTGTTACGACTTTGCCGCCTTTGATTAATAAATCCATTATTGTCCCTCCTTTTTTAGAAAGTGTCGGATAATACAAGAGCCTTTGGGTCTCAAAGGCTCTTGCGGTTATATAAAGTTTTAATAGACTTTATAAGTTTTGAGACCGTGTCTCGTTACGAATATGTCACATTGATTGCAGATTATGCTCTCTTTGTGAATGCTTCATGCTCTTCTTCTGTTACGTATGATTTTCCAGCCATTCCAGTCTTCATCAGAATCAGATAAAGAACGAATGCTACTACGAAAGACCATACATAGTTGATTGTGTTGATGAAGCCGAGGAATGAACCGCCAGCTCCGAAGTAAGGCAGCAGTGGCAGGATGAATGCTGCGAACCATGAGATTACTGCAGCCCAGTTCCAGCCGCCTGAATACCAGTATCTACCTTCCCTACCCTTGAACAGGTCATTAACGTCGATTCTCTGCTTCTTAACGATCCAGTAGTCAGCGATCAGGATAGCAGCGATAGGTGACAGGATAGTACCATAAGCGTTCATCCAAGTGAAGTATGCAGCACCGGAACCATAGATCCACCATGCCTGCAGAATGAAGAACGCGAACAGGACTGTAACAACTACACCAGCCTTGTAGCTGATCTTCCTAGGGTTGATGTTAGCAATTCCGTTTGCAGGAGCTACTACGTTAGCAGCTACGCAAGTAGTAATTGTTGCTGCTACAGTACCCAGTGCGGAAATCAGTACGATGATCTTGTTGTCCAGATAGTACAGTACCATGGTCGGGTCGAACATTGCTTCGCCGAATGCAACCTTTGAAGCCTGTGCATAGTAAGCACCAACGAATGCACAGAATGCCATTGGGATAGGCATACCAAGCATCTGGCCCCAGAACTGGTCTTTCTGTGATCTTGCATATCTTGAGAAGTCAGGGATATTCAGAGCCATTGTAGCCCAGAATGCGATGTTACCCATGAGGCCTCCCATGTATACAGCCCACCATCCGCCGTTCTGTTCGATCAGTGCATCGTCGTTACCCATGCTCATTACTTCCCAGAATCCCATCTGGCCGTGAACGAGGGAGTATGACCATGCCAGCAGTGCGATCATGACTGCGATCAGGATAGGACCACCCCAGTTCTGGATGAACTTGATTCTATCCATGCCATGATAAGCTACCCACCAAATGAAGAACATGAAGATGATGTAGCCGATGAACTGTCCAGCCATTACAGGAGCCATGCCGCCCCATGAAGGAAGGCTGATGATCCAGTTCTGATCAGCGAACTTGCTGATGAATACGCCGATGATGGCGCCAACAGCACCGCCGCCTACCCAAGCCTGTACAGAACACCATCCGCAAGCGGTGAGTGCCCTCAACAGAGCCGGGATCTGTGCTCCGATGGAGCCGAATGTCAGTCTGGCGAAGAGTGGGAACGGGATACCATACTTAGTACCAACGTTGGAGTTCAACTGAATTGGAATAAGGATGATGATGTTTCCGAGCGCTACGTTCAGTACTGACAGCCATGGGGATACGCCCATGCCGATAAGTCCGGATGCCAGTGAGAGGGATGGGATACAAATCGACATACCAACCCACAGCATCGTGATGTTGTACGTGGTCCATTTTCTTTCAGCTACCGTGGAAGGTTTCAGGTCTTCATTATAGTATGATGATGCCTGAAGTTCAGCACGTGCCTCTTCTGAAAGTTCAAACAGGCCGTTCGTCTCAACTTGTGTGTAAGTTGCCATAAAACACCTCCATTTGAAATTAGATATAAATTATAACAAAATTATTTTACACCAAAAAAAGTGAAATGTAACTAGTTTTTGTTCTTTTTTTTGAGCATGAAAAAGGTCAAAAAAGGTACAAAATCGCTAGATGCGTTGAAATAAAACAGTTCTGAAAGATTTACCACAAAAAAGTTTCGAAAAAAAATTTTTTGAATAGCAAAAAAATTTCGCTCGAACCGTTCAAAATAGCAGAAATATTGGAAAATGCAATGCTTTCAAGAAATTCAAATAACACCTAAGAAAGCACACTTGTCATTGTTAAATATTAGTCAACAGCAAGATAATTATTTTGATGGAAAAACAACAAGGATTGTGACATAATAATCAAGTGATTTGGGATAGCATCGATCATGGGATAAATGGTGTAGCAACCCGCGGCATTTGATGGAGTAAACGATGATGAATAAAAATACAAAAAGAAGTGAAGAAATAACAAAAATACTGGATCTTTTAAGAGCAGAATATCCGGACGCAGGATGCGCGCTGGAACATATGGACGTTTTTGAACTTGCCGTTTGTGTCGTGCTCAGTGCACAGACAACGGATGTCAGTGTGAACAAAGTTACCCATGGTGGAACGGAAGTAAGAGAACCGGGGCAGGGGCTGTTTGATCTTTATCCTACACCGGAGGCTCTGGCAGCGGCAAAGCAGGAAGATGTGATGGACATCATCAAGACCATTGGTATGTATAAGACAAAGTCCAAAAACATTATCAATCTGGCCAAAGCGATTTGCGAGAAACACGGCGGCAAAGTTCCGGAGGATTATGATTCTTTGGTTGCGCTTCCCGGTGTGGGCCGCAAAACCGCCAACGTGATTCTGGCTGTCGGGTTCGGGCAGCAGAGGATTGCCGTGGACACCCATGTGTTCCGTGTTTCCCACAGGATCGGATTGGTCCATGAGAAGGAGTCGCCAAAACAACAGGCCAATGCAAAAGCTTCGAAACCGGCATCCGCGAAATCTGCAGGCGCGAAATCCGCGAAATCCGCTGGTGCCAAAGAAGTCCTGCAGACCGAATACGATTTGATGGAGGTGCTGCCGGAAGACCGTTGGTCCGAAGCCCATCATAGCCTGATCTTTCATGGACGCAACTGCTGCACGGCCCGCAATCCGAAATGTGACCAATGTGTTCTGGATGGCCTTTGCGAGAAAGTCGGAGTATAGGGTCCTCCTTGAAGCAAAAACATCACTTCGTGAGCTGTTCTTTCATGAACCAATTCTTAAAAATTGCAGTTCGGGCAATTAAATTTAGAATTTGTTCTCAGAAATCCACATAAACCGTTTGATTTTGAGAATTTGTAGGCTGTTATCATGTCGAAGCAAAAGCACTCCTATTGAGAGCAGGTGGCAAACTTCCAAAGTGCAGCCTGCTAATCACACAAAAAAACTGTCGCACCAAAAGTGTTTTCTGATGCGACAGTTTTTGATTTCACTTCAATTATTTAGTCTCAAATACTGAGGATTCATCTATTTGATGATTCTGCAACGGATAACGCCCGCGACTTTCAGATCGATCGTCTTGTCGTCCAGGTCGGCGAGAATGTACGCATATTCACCGCGTGTTTCGGACGCAACATTTTCCAGCTCCAGCTCGTTAAGCTTAAACAGAACGTCGGATGCGGCGTTTGCCTTACAGATGACAGAGATTCTGGCGCCCTGGCGCTTGCCAAGAGAAACATTCGGCATGTTGACAGAATTCTTGATGTTTCCGTTTTCGAGGTAATCCATTACCTGCGTTACAGCCATGGTTGCACAGTTGTCTTCTGCTTCTGCAGAGGACGCGCCCAGATGCGGCAGAACGATAATGCCAGGGTGTCCTGCGTTGAGAACTGCATCATCTGCAAAGTCCGTTACGTATTTTGCAATTTTGCCGCTTTCTAAAGCAGCCAAAAGATCTGCATCGTTCATCAGTTTATCTCTCGCGAAATTCATGAACATAACGCCGTCCTTCATTTTCGCAAAAGCTTCTGCATTCATCATGCCCTTCGTGGAATCGTTTGCAGGAACATGAATTGAGATGTAGTCACACTGAGGATAAAGTTCATCGAGACTATCCAGGACCTTGATTTCAGGGTTCAGGACACTTCTTACCGCATCATTCATGAATTCGTCGTATCCGACAACCGTCATTCCCAATGCAACGGCGGCATCAGCAACGAGTCTGCCGATTGCGCCAAGCCCGATAATTCCCAATGTCTTGCCCATGATTTCCGTTCCTGCGAACTGGCCTTTGCCTTTTTCGATCTGCTTGCCAACACCTTCGCTGCCCTGAAGGGTCTTTGCCCATTCGATTCCGGCAGGAACGTTACGAGCTGCCATGATCATTCCGCAGATGCAGAGCTCTTTTACTGCGTTTGCGTTTGCACCAGGAGCGTTGAAGACTACAATGCCTTCTTCAGAACATCTATCTACAGGGACATTGTTTGTACCGGCACCTGCTCTGCCGATTGCCAGAAGATCCTCTGAAAAATCCATTTCATGAAGGTCATAGCTTCTCAGAATAATGCCATGAGCGCAGTTCGGATCCTCAACCAATGCGTAGTCACTTGTCAGTTTGCCCAGTCCTACTGGTGAGATCTTGTTAAAAGTTCCAATGTTGTACATTTACGTCACCTCTTCGTATAATTTTATCATTGAAATGATTGATATTCATATCAGGATTCATTCTAACATAGAACCACGTGAAATATCCACTAAAAAGCAGTTTTTAGACAAAAATGATGTACCTTTTATAATTGTTTTTTTATATACCCCATGCTATAATCTATCTAGTATTTCTCAGAGGAAATTAAATTAAAAAAATACAACATTTAGGAGGTAATCAAATTGAAAGAAAGAGCTTATAATTTTTCAGCAGGTCCATCAATGTTGCCGGAGGAAGTTATCAAAGATGTAGCAGATAATTTACTCAACTATCATGAATGTGGTGAATCCGTTATGGAAATGTCTCACAGATCAGCAGAGTTCAAGGAAATCCTGGCAGATGCAGAAGCAAATCTCAGAGACATTATGAATATTCCTGACAATTATAAGGTTCTTTTCATTCAGGGAGGCGGCACATTGCAGTTCGCGATGGTTCCACTGAATCTGGCAGTGAATTCCAAGAAGATCGATTTCGTTCTGACAGGAAACTGGGCAAAGAAAGCCTATAAAGAAGCCGTAAAAATGGGTTATGATGCTAAGGTCATCGCTTCTTCAGAAGACGATACATTCACTTGGATTCCTAAAATCACAAAGGACGACATCAGACCGGATGCCGATTACGTTCATATCTGCTTTAACAACACGATTTACGGAACCCACTTCCCATACATTCCGGATACTGGAGACATTCCGCTCGTAGCTGACATGTCATCCTGCATTCTTTCCGAAGAAATTGACGTAACAAAGTTCGGAATCGTCTGGGCAGGCGTTCAGAAGAACGTAGCTCCATCAGGCGTTGCTGTTGTAATCGTAAGAGAAGATCTGATCGGTAAGGCAGCTGCAGATATCCCTACTTACATGGATTATAAGATTCATGCGGATAATGATTCTGCTTACAACACACCGAACACATTCTCAATCTACGTTGCCGGTGAAGTCTTCAAGTATCTCAAGAAGAACGGCGGACTGGCAGCAATGAACGTTAAGAATGTTGCAAAGGCAAAGAAACTGTACGATTATATCGACGGAAGTGGATATTACAAGTGCCCGGTAAGAGAAGAAGACAGATCCCTGATGAATGTCGTATTCGTAATCGGTGACAAGGACGTTGAGAAGAAGTTTGTAGCGGAAGCAAAGGCTGCAGGCCTGCACAATCTTGGCGGACACAGATCGATCGGTGGAATGAGAGCTTCCATCTACAACGCTATGCCGGAAGAAGGCGTTGATGCACTGATCGAGTTTATGAAGAAGTTTGCAGAAGAAAACAAATAAAACATGAACAGAGGTTGTTGTGAAAAAGAATATTAAAGTGATCAAAAATATTATCGCAACATTGGCAATTGCGGCGCTCATTCTGACAGGATCAGCGCCGTATTTTGCTTTTGCAAAACAGGATAATGAGCCGGAGGACAAGTTAAAGTCACTGGCCACGTACGATGACAGCAAAGTACCGGACGTCGGCGGCAGCTCTGCCATACTGATGAATGCCAACAATGGGGACATTATTTATGAAAAAAATGCTCACGTTGTGAGGGAACCTGCCAGCGTAACAAAAATACTAAATTTCCTGGTCGTTCTCGATACGTTGAACATGGACGATGTCGTTACGATACCGGAAGATGTTGAAACGAGAGGCAGTTCTGTAAATCTGAAACCGGGAGAACAGTTGACCGTAAATGACCTGGTTTACTGCATGATGCTGGAATCCGGAAACGACGCAGCGGAAGTTCTGGGCATACTTGCGGGAGGCGATCTGAAGACCTTCTCCAAGATGATGAATGCAAAGGCAAAAGAGTGCGGTGCAACGAACACCAACTATAAGAATCCTAACGGGCTGAATGAAGTCGAAGGACAGCTTAACTATACGACCGCTTACGACCAGGCAATGATTGCCTATGAAGGTTTGAAGAATGAGAAATTCCGGGAAGTCGTATCAACGGTCACTTATACGATTCCTAAGACCAATAAGTCCAAGGCGAGAAAACTCAGAAACCACAATGCATGCCTTTGGAAACTGGAAACGGTGGAAATCAACGGCAAAAATATTCCTTATAAGTATACAGGCTGTACAGGAATCAAGACTGGCTACACCAGCTCGGCGGGCGACTGCTACGTTGGATCGGCCAAACGCGACAATATGGAACTCATTGCGGTTACACTGCATTCCACCGATTATCAAAACCGGTTTGCAGATGCCATTAACCTTTGGGATTATGGATTTGATCACTACAAGACCTATACGGCTGAGAAGTCCCAAAAGACACTCAAGCAGCTGGACGTTAAGCGGGGTGCGCTTGCGCAGGTCAACGTCGGCATTGAAGAAAATCTGGACATCACAATGAATAAGGATTACGCCGATGAAGACAAAATCACAACCGAAGTCACAATCAATGATGAGGAGCCGATGGCACCAATCAAAAAAGGCCAGGTAATGGGTACGGTGGAGGCCTTTGATGCAACCGGTGCGCTGGTTGCAAAGACCGATCTGGTAGCGCTCCAAAACGTGAAAAAGGGCGGACCGCTGTCTTACATCGGAATCCCGGATGAACACTTAGGTAAGTTCTTTACCATCGTTGGTGCGATTGCTCTTCTGATCATTCTCATCATCGTATTGATTGTAGTATTAAAGAGAAAGAGAAGAAAGAAAACACAAGCCGCCCCCGCAGCTCACAGAAGTGAAAAGACAAAGTCGAAGGCGAAAGCAACAGCAAAGAAGAAAAAATCCAAGAAACAGACGCAAAGACGTCAAGAAGAAACCCGAAAACAGCAGTACGAAACGAAGTATGAACCGGAGCAGGAACCGATGTATCATGGTCAGTCCAGAAACATCGCTCCGCCGCTCAGAAGTGAAGCCGCAGAGAGTGGCCCGATCAGCAATGTCATCGAGTCCCATGTGGTGGTTGACAGCCCATGGCGCGGAGAGCCTCCTGTTCGCAGTGAGTATTCAAGACCAATCGAGCCACCACTGAGAAGCGACTTACTTCGTGAAGAAGGGGAATACCAAGCTTCTCAGAGATTTGCCGCCGGCCAGCGGTCTTCCGCAGAGTCTCGGGAAAGAAGCAGTCATCAGAGAAGAAGATCCGATGCCGGTGAGCAGCCGGTTCGGAGGGGCGAAACCATGACGCGGAGAGAAAAGAAGGCGGCTCGAAAGCAACGGCAGAAGCGACGGAAGCACAGGAATGTTTGATATTAAGGAAAATTTAAAAAAACTCCCTGACAAGCCGGGTGTATACATGCATAAGGATAAACTTGGCAACATTATCTATGTTGGCAAGGCGATCAATTTGCGTAATCGTGTGCGCCAATACTTTCAGTCGTCTAAGAATATGGCTCCAAAGGTCAGGAGCATGGTTTCTCAAATTGCCGAATTCGAATACATTACCGTCGGCAGCGAGATGGAAGCGCTGATTCTGGAGTGCAACCTGATCAAAAAGTACAGGCCAAAATACAACATTCTTCTTCGTGACGACAAGACCTATCCGTACATCAAAGTCACGAGTGAAGAATACCCGCGTGTCATGAAGACACGGCAGCTCAAAAAGGATGGGAGTAAATATTTCGGTCCTTACAGTGATGCCGGAGCGGTCAATACGATCGTGGATTTTTTGAACGCGAGTTTTGAATTAAAACGGTGTTCTGCGCCGTCATTTCCTGAAGGCTTTAAGCCTTGCTTGAATTACCATATAAAACAGTGCCGGGGCATTTGCACCGGCCTTGTTTCAAAAGAGGAGTATGACGAAGCCGTAGCAGGGGCAGTTGAATTTCTGAATGGCAGAAACCAGACGGTTCTCGCAAAACTGCACGACAAAATGCAAGCCGCATCCGAGGCCATGGAGTACGAAGAGGCGGCAACCTACCGGGACTATATTCAAGCCGCAAAGGCTTTGGCCGAGACCCAGCGTGTGGTTATGAGACACAAGGATGAAGCGGATATTATCGTGCCCTGCGTTGTGGCGGGGGAAGAGGGCGAATCCTTCGACAAGGAAGCGTTCATGGTCATCTTTTACGTGCGTGAGGGCAAATTGATTGGCAGAGAATCTTACGGCATGGACGCCAAGTTATCGGTGGATGAAGGCGACACGTCTATGCTCTCTGCATTCATTACCCAACATTACAGCAGAATGGCCAGCATCCCCAAAGAAATCTTAGTGAGCAAAATGCCCAAAGACAGTGAAACGATACAGAGCTTTTTGTCGGAAGAGGCCGGGCATCAGGTCAAAATCATAAAACCGGAGCGCGGTGAAAAACGGGCCCTGGTGAAGATGGCCCTCAAAGATGCCGAGGAAATGGTCCATACGATCAGCGAGAGAGCTGCGGCAGCGAAAGAAAGAAAACAGACTTTGGGACGGGAAATCTGGGATGTTCTGGCGCAGATGGAACAGGCCAACGACGGAGTGGAACTGCCGGCATACGATGGCAGAGAGTACCGTGCGGAGGCCTACGATATTTCCAATACAAACGGGATCGATACCGTTGGCGCCATGGTTGTTTTTAAGGGTCTGGTTCCTGAACGAAGCGGCTATCGCAAATTCAAAGTCCGTACGGTTCAGGGACAGGATGACTACGCATCGATGAAAGAAGTGCTTTCAAGACGATTTATCCGAGCCCTGGAAGACGATGAAAAGTTTGCCGTTTTGCCGGATATCATATTCATGGATGGCGGCAAAGGGCATGTAACGACTGCCCTGGAAGTCATTGAGGCAACGGGACTGGAAATACCCGTTGTCGGTATGGTAAAGGATGATCACCACAGAACCCGGGGACTCGTGTATAAAACGGGAGAAGAGTGGAAGGAGATCCCGCTGGCGGATAAGCCTTTGCTCTATAAGTACATCGGCCGGATGCAGGAGGAAGTCCACCGGTTCGCCATTGAGTACCACCACAAAGTAAGAGGCAAAAGCGCTGCCAGGTCATTGCTGGATGAAATAAAAGGGATTGGACCTGCGCGGCGGCGGGGACTTTTGGAAACCTTTGGGAGCATAGATCACATCAGGCAGCTTGCGGTTTCCGGAAATCCGGAGGATTTAAAAAAGCTTGCGGAGGCACCGGGCATGGACCGGAGGGCCGCAGAAAACATCAAAGCGTTTTTTACTTGATAAAAGTTATATTGAATGATATAGTATCGATACTTGAAAAACAATTGCAAAGGAGGCTGACAAATGGCAGAAGATAAAGAATTATTTGGATACGAAGAAGAAGATATCATTACTCTTGAATATGACGACGGTGTTGAAGAAGAATGTGGGATTTTAGGCGTATTCGATGCTCTGGGCAAAGAGTATATGGCGCTGAACCCGCTGGGAACGGAAGACGTATATCTTTATGGTTACAAAGAATATGACGAAGATTATGAACTCCTCGATATCGAAGATGAGGAAGAATTCAAACAGGTCGCCGCAGAGTTTGAGAAGCTTGCAGTAGAAGAATAAGAAAACAAAAAAAGGTGCACCGTTGAACTGCTACTCGTCAAGTAGACAGTCGAAATAAAAGAAATATTTTTTCTCCAGCTTCCTAATTTGGGAGCTGGAGTTTTTA
>CADBJW010000023.1:42398-97344 GCA_902795135.1 uncultured Eubacteriales bacterium | reverse complement strand
CGTTGAGCAAAATCTGAGTCTAGAGACTCAGATTATTAATTGAATGGCCAAAACCTGAGTCTATGAATCTGGAAAGGAACTAAGTTATACAACCTCCCAGTTTCAGCGGGTCATTCAGGTAGTACATTTCGTACTCCCCTCATACTCTCCTACCACATCTATCATTCTTAACCCGTCGGCCAATGTGCCCCTTCCTGTCACACTGCCATTATAACACAGTAAAGTATTATTTTACATCGACCGTATCCGTGGGGATCCATCGCTGATCCGTAAGAAGCCGACAACCAGAGGAAGATCAACGAAAGCATCCCTCAAGCACCGATCCCCCAACAAGAATGCTTTCAGGCTGTGACAAACGGGACGGTTCTTTGCGCTTTTGAGTGTATGGTTTTAGCCAACCGGCTGGCGGGATCGTGCCGGAGCGAATCCGCAGGCGATGTAACGATCACAGGCGAAACGAGCCAGGAGAATAGCAAACTTCACCGACTGTTTGAGGGGCGAAGCCCCGAGTTTCGGTGAAGTTCTATGCGCTGCGAGTGAGCCGTGGTGATCGTCGCAGGTGAGGACAACGCGCGGGCACTGTCACGCCAGCCGGATGGCGAAACAACTAAACACAAAAAATGTGCCAAAAGAAACCGTCCTTTTGGCACACCTTCTGACACATTTTGCGTTGCTCTTAGTTTATTTGTTCTTAAATACAGCCTTTCTCTTTTCGATGAAAGCGGTAGTTCCTTCGACCAGGTCTTCTGATGCGAATGGGATACCAAATGCATTGACTTCGTACTGGGAAGCAGTCTTCATGTCAGCATTGAATCCATTGTTGATGCAATCCTTGGCAACAGCTACCGCAATCGGTGCCTTGGATGCGATGGTCTTGGCGATCTTCTCACATTCCGGAAGCAGTTCTTCTGGAGCAACGACTTTTTCGACCAGTCCGATCCGCAGTGCTTCCGCTGCATCGATCATGTCTGCTGTGTAGATCAGATATTTTGCCATGCCCTTTCCAACCAGTCTTGACAGTCTCTGAGTTCCGCAGAATCCAGGAATCAGTCCCAGGCCAACTTCTGGCTGTCCGAATTTCGCCTTTTCGGATGCGATTCTGAAGTCACAGGCCATAGACAGTTCGCAGCCGCCGCCAAGAGCGAATCCGTTTACTGCAGCGATAACCGGCATTCTCAGGTTTTCCAGCGCGTTCATGACGCCGTGGCCTTTGATCGCAAAAGCTCTGGCTTCAACCGGATTCATCTTTGACATTTCAACGATATCTGCGCCGGCAACAAAAGCTTTGCCCTCTCCCGTCAGGATCACAGCTCTCAGCTCTTCATCTTTTGAAACTTCTTCAATGAGACTCTGCAGTTCATCGAGAACCTGACTGTTCAGCGCATTCATCGCCTTCGGTCTATTTATAGTAATGTAACCGATGTTTTCTTTTACTTCATATTTGATCGTTTCGTACATGATATCAATTCCTTTCATCTGAATCATATTAACCATTCATTACAACTAACAGTATTGTATCATTCCAGCCTCATCTCATCAAGTTTCCCTTTTTCTTTGATTGCCACAAAAGCCGCGGCAATGACCACGATGCCGCCAATGATCTGAAGGACCGTGATGGATTCTTTCAGGAAGATAGCTCCAAAGAAAGTCGTTGTTACAGGCAAAAAGTCTGAATACAGGGCCGCTGTCGTCGGACCCAATCGCAAAAGCCCAAAGGCATAGAGCATGAATCCGATTCCGGAATTGACCACGCCGATCCAAACAATACCTATGATAACCGTCCCTTCAAATTCACTGAGCGCCGGCATTTCCCGAAGAGCAATGGGTGCTGTAATGATCAGAGAACAAGCAATCTGTGTAAAGGACAAACTGAACACATCGTATCGTCCCAGTGATGAGGTAATGAAATTGAATATATTCCAGCTAAAGACCGCACCAATCGCAAAGGCATACCCAAGAGCGCTCCCCTGGAACAAGGAGCCAAAGTCTGCTCCAATCACCAAAATGACACCGATGACACAGAAAATGATGCTGATGATTATGATCCGGTTGGCCTTTCGTTTGTATATAATGCGCTCCACAACAATCGAAATGATTGGAACAAATCCCAGGATGATCGTGATGATCGAAACCGGCATATAGTCCATAGCGGCATATTCACAGCCATAATACAGTACTTCTCCAAACAAAGCGCAAATGAAGAAAATCGGTAAGTCTCTCAAATGAAACATGAGCCGTTTGTGGCGAATAAACATGATGACCGCGATAGCAAGGAGACCGATAATATATTTCCAGAACAAAAGCCCAAAGGGCGATAAAATCGCCAGTCCCCACTTCGCCGGAACATAGTCAAATCCCCATGCGAACACGAGGAAAATCATTAAAAGATGTGCTAGTTTTTTGTTGCTATTATTGTTATTGTCCATATCCATATTATGTACTACGATTTCCTTTCAGGCAATCGTTCTTTTAAATTTTGCATAATTTCTTCAAAGACTTTGCGGGTGATTGGGAAGCGATACATGAAAATGGCTGCGATCACGATGAGCACTGCCGGAACAAGGGTTGCACAGTTAAAGATCCAGCTCTCAACCAGCGGTGTCTGCATAGCCGCATCTCCATCGAATCCGACGATTTGCAGGATGATGCCGAGAATCTGCGAACCGATTCCAGCGGCCACTGCCTCTACAAGACCCTGGATCGAAACGATGGCCCCTTCCCTGCGCTTTCCGGTTTCGTATTCGTCGTATTCGCAAATATCGTATATAATCGAAGGCATGATCTGCCAGTAAAAGACCGTGCACACGGCCGTCATGATCAACAGAAGACCGAGGGAGAGCACCCCTTCCACATGGATCATCCGCATCACACTGATCCCAGCCGCCCCAACCAGAAAAGTAATAATCAACGCCGTCCGTTTATCGGTGATTTTGCATAACCAGGCCGAAGGAATCAAAAGCAGCATCGCGATGAGACTGCGGAATAACAAAGCCATCGAGTTCTGCATGCCGGAATACCCCATGTTGTAGGTAAGAAAATACATCAGGTCCGACATGATAATGGTATAGCCAATCAGATAAAATACACACACCATTAAAGCGATTCGAATGGGCTTCAGAGAAAGGACTTCAATGTATTCACGGAAGATCTTAAGAATGGCGCTTCTCCCCTCTTCAGGGTTTTCTTCCAGCGATGCCTCTCCTGCAGGAGGCAACGCATCCGCAGGAGGCAACGCATCTGCAGCATTGACTCCTGGTGCATCGATTTTCTTTGAAGCGATGATCGTAACCAAAATGCTGATCAGGGAAAACGCTGCAATAATAAATGCAGTAATCGCCCAGGCCTCCATCTCGGTCCGCCCCGTATCGGTCAGGGCTTTTACAATCGTTGTCGGTGCCGTCATCGACAGACAGCATCCGATAATGTTAAAAAAGGATGCATAGGACCGCAGAACAGTTCGTTCGTTATAGTCGCTTGTGTATTCGGCACCAAGGGCATAAAACGGAACGAAGAATCCTGTGTAGCAGGTCCAGAAAGCCATGGTCATAAACCCATAATATATGACGCGCAATCCATAGGTAATATGGATGGATGTGAATAGCAGAATGGTTACGAAAAACAAAGGAATGACAAATCCCAGCATGTACAGTCTGCGCCTGCCGAAGGGACTTCGAGAGTGGTCTGAAATGTAGCCGATAATAGGATTAAAAATTGCATTCCAAACAGACGCCACAACGGTAATCGTTCCTGCAATGGCGGGCTGAATGCCAGCTACCGTTGTAAGGAAAAACAACAGGAATGTGCAAATAAACGTATATACGGCAGCATCGCCGACTGCCGCGGATCCATAGCCTAATTTTTCACCAAAAGATAATTTCGTCATATCATAAACTCATTTCGTTTTATAATTATACACGATTTTATTCCATCATGTTTCATGTCAAATTGAAAAAGATTGATTTTTTTACTTTAAAGGAGTATAGTAACTGTAATCGACGGTGCATTATTGCACCATGTTTGATTTCATTGGAAAGCGAGGTTCCAAAATGAAAAACGAGTTGAATCTGAGTTCAACAGCAATCAACAGGTTGCTAGATTGCATCGAGGACGGTGTCTTTCTAATCGACAACACCGGAAAAATCGTTTGCCTAAACGAAGCCTCTGCAAGTCTTACTGACGTGCCTAAAGAAGAAATGCTAAATCGGAACATATTCGAACTGGTTGAACGTGGCATTTTTGACGAGGATGAGACCGTCAGCATCAAAACACTGAAAACAGGTCAGAAAACCCATCAGATCCAGCAAGGCCGAAAGGGAAAATACGACATTCTCAGTACTGCCACACCATATAAAGAAGACAACCAAATCAAATATGTCATCGTTACCGAACGAGATGTCACCAATATAACCAACCTCCAAAAGCAGCTGGACACGGAGAGCTCCCGTGTCGAAAAATACGAAGCGGAACTGGAGCACTACCGACGGCAAAATTACGAAGACTCCGATATTATTTTCAAAAGCAATCGGATGCAAAAGCTGGTTTCCACCGCCATACATGTTGCTTCCAATGACGCTACGGTTCTGATTCAAGGAGAATCCGGAACCGGTAAAGAAGTCATCGCCAATCTGATCCAAAAAAACAGCCACCGTAAAAATCAGCCCTTCATCAAAATCAATTGTGCGACGATCCCCGAAAATCTCATCGAATCGGAGCTGTTTGGCTACGAAAAAGGATCTTTCACCGGAGCTCTCAACAAGGGAAAAATCGGATTCTTTGAACTGGCTGATAAAGGAACTCTGTTTTTGGATGAAATTGATACGATTCCGATTCACATGCAATCAAAGCTTTTGCGCGTACTTCAGGATAATGAATTTTTCAGAGTTGGTGGAAACAAACAGATCCACGTTGATGTCCGTATCATCGCTGCAACAAACAGCAATCTGCAAGCCCTGATCGATGAGGGACGTTTTCGTAAAGACCTCTACTATCGATTGAACGTTGTTCCCCTTTTCATGCCGCTTTTGAAAGACCGTACCGAAGACATTCTGCCTTTGGTAAATCATTTCCTGACTCTCTTCAATGAAAAATATGGAACGCACAAACAGATCAGCAATGAAGGCATCACTTTGCTGACGCGCTATTCCTGGCCTGGCAACGTTCGTGAACTGGAAAATTTCATTGAACGAATGGTCGTCTCACACACAGAGGATCTGATCGATGAGGAAATCATCCTTGCAGAGTTAGAAATAACCGGCAGAGCACTTCCTTCATTGAAACAGGTAGACAACCAAACTCTGAAAGAGATGACGGAAGCCTTTGAACGGGATATCATTTTAGATCAAATGAAACGATACCCGAATTCTCTGGAATTGGCCGCAGCACTGGGCATCGATAAAACGACACTGAACAGAAAAATCAAACGTTATGAAATTCCGGTCTGCTACATAAAGTAGCAAACCGGAATCTTAATGAGATGAATTATTTTATGCCTGTCCTACAGTACTCTCTGATCTCATCTTTGGTGAGTCCTTCAAGGCCAAGGTCTTTTAATGTAAATCCACTATCCCACCAGTTCGTTTCATGTATGATGCTATAGATGTCTATAATCGCATCGATCGCGGTTGTTTTAACGCCTACCGTTTTGGCTATGATCGACCATGGAACCAGACCGCACGGCGCGTCCTCCGTCAGATACCGGCTTTTGATATCGTTGGGACCGCAGATCGGTGTCAGCCCGATATCCCCATGTACGTCCCGGTAAAGATCTTCCCACTCGTAGTCTTTGCCCTCCTGCTCCAGTCGTTCAATCAGAGGGAAGCAGCGGAACGGGTTGATTCCTTCATACCCAAGGGCCGCGCAGATTTCCTTACGCTCCTCGTCCAGCCTCTTATCCAGTTTCATGGAAGACGGTGTGATTCCATCCTGATACAGGAAGAAGTTCACATGAGGACTTTCGATCGGTCCGGCATTGAGCAGACACGGTCCGCTGTGAAGAGCCGGGTTCACCAGAGCCAGTCCGCAGGAAAGAACGTCCGGAAATACCGCCTTGATATCGACCATCTCGCGGAGTTCCTCCAGATACAATTTCTCTCGATCAGCCGGAAGGAACCCCACATCAATCGTATCAAGCTCCAGAATGTTTACCTTTCCATCGTAAACAAGCCGTGTGTCGTACATCAGGTTGTTCGCATCGACAAAGGTCGGACATTCCCTGTCTCCAAAGATTTCTTTATATTGAAGTGCCGCAAAGGATCCTGGAATCGATACAATGACCTGGTCCTTCGTTGCAACATCTTTCAGAAGTTCTCCGTACCCTTTATGCGCAAAGGCCGGCGTAATGATAAAGATGTATTTTACATCCCGGATTGCATCCTCGATCACATCCGTTACCATATTCAGTTCATACCTGCCGTTGATCACGCCCATGGACTCAATGGTTTTCGTCTCAAAGACATGTTTCATCTGATGCTTAAACTGCGGCATCTCATACATATTGACTTTGAACCCTCGATCGGCTAAATCCGCTGCCAGGGCGTGAGCCGCGTTGCCTCCACCTAATACGGCGACCGGCACACTTCTCAGGTTATTGGTTTCTGTCATACAAAATCGCCTCCTCCGTAAACATCATCCGCCAATAAATCCACCATATGGCCGATGTGTCACCACACTGTTCACATATTTTAATAACGTGACTGCATCATAAACTGGCAGATTCACAGCAGCCTGCACGGCATAGGAATATGGCGACATATCGGTGCATTCCAGAAGGATCGCGCCGATTTCAGGATGCTCGGTTGTCATCTCCACGGCAATTTCAACGACCTCGTTCTTGATGATCTCAAAATCCAGTTCGCCATAATCTGCCAAAAGCTTCTCAAACTCCGGCTTCGCGCCGGCTCCCCGGACGACACACCGTTTGCGGACTTCTTCGCTGACGCCGCAGGCCTCGAACATCTGATCCGAAATGCCGTCCTTATTGGCGCAGATGATGCCCACTTTCTGGTCCGGTTTCAGTGCAATGGCAATCCAGGATGCCTGAATCACGCCGGACATATACACCGGCACGTCCACGGATGCTGCGATCTGTTTCTGGTAGTGCCCAAAGTATCCGCAGTCTGCCATGATGGCTCTGCACCCGTCCAGTTCCAGTTGTTTTGCTCCTTTGATGATTGCCTCGACGATGGACTGGTCGCCTTTATTGACGACCTCATCCAATCCGGCCTCGTCCACCTGCAGGTAGTGGACCGGGAAATCAAAGGTCCAGGCATTTGTGATATGTCCGGGCGGGCATGGAATTTGGGAATTCAACACGATGACTCCGACGGCCTCTCCGGTTCCGATGGAGCCCGGGTTGATCCCATATTTCCCATGAAATCCCGGTGGAATGTATTCGTATTGTTTATATTTTCTAGCCATTTGTTACTCCTTTGGATCTGGCAACTTGTCTTTCGCAAAATGTCCCTTGACAAGCTTGATATCTCTCCAGATAATGAAGAGCCATCCGAGGATTCCTACATATCCGACCATCGGTTCAATGATGTTGACAAGATAGTGGAACGGGATATAGGATCCGAATACCCCTGCGATAATCAGGATCGTTACCAGAATCTTGTACTTGCCGCTTCCTTCCGGGAAAATTCTCGCTGCCGATGACCACAGAAGTGGAATGGCTGTCGTGAAGATCGCGAAGGAAAGCACGATTGCATAGATGAATCCAAATGCCGGTGAAAGCTCATTTGCCATGTGCAGTGCCGGAATCTCGAAGTTTTGTACTGCTTCGATCTGGGAAGCTTCGGCCAGTACCAGCATGAAAGCGCCAATTGAGAACAGCACGTTCCCCAAAATAACGCCCGTTGCTACTTCAGTCTTATTCTGCGCCTTAGATCCCATAACCGACAGGAACGGCATGCACATGCAGATATTCCACAGTGCATAGGAGATTCCCGCGCCGACCCAGTTGCCGGCCGCTGTCAGCGGATGTTCGGTTGCTACGAAATCGTTCCACCGGCCGATGTCCAGATCGTGGGTGGCTAAGACGGCAATGGCTAACACGATGGCGATGATGATGATACAAGGACCCACAAATCCCAGCGTATCGATGATCTTATTCAGTCCGAGCAGACAGATGACCAGACATGCTGCCGCCAGGATCCCGGCACCGATCCAGTTGTTAACTCCAAAGTATTGATTAAAGGTTGCCCCGAAACCTGACATCATCTGTACGAATGTCAGGAACATAAAGATTGGAATGAACCAGGAAAGAGCGGTTCCTACGTATTTACCGCACAGGTTCGTATAGCAGTCGAGTCCTCTCACGTCCTTTTGTTCATTACCGATGTTCATAACGGCCGTGCAGGTCCATGCGCCCAGTATACAGTTGATGAGCAGCACGCCTACGCACTTGGCGAGACCGTAATTGGTAAAGTACTGCATCAGTTCCTGTCCGGATGCAAACCCAGCGCCGATCAGGAAAGCGCAGAAGGATCCGGCGAGTTTAATAACCATGCTGATCCGGACTTCACTGTTTCCGATTCTAATCATTGGTTCTCCTCCTTACTTATCAAATAATTAATCCCACTGATTAATCTGCTTTTTCTTCGCTACTGCATCCCAGTCATTGCTTCCAACGAGGAACTTCTTGCTGACTTCTACATAGATTTCTCTCTTTGCAGCTTCTTCGAAGAACGGTTCTGCTGGTACAGCCAGTTCTGGTCCGTGTACACCAGTCAATGTAACCAGACCTCTTCTCAGAAGTTCTGCGGTCCATGCGGAAGCACCGCCGATATAAACCTGTGCACCCATCAGTTCTGGCCACCACTTAACAGGTCTGCATACGGATTCCAGCGTATATTCGATTCTCTGTCCGTCTTTGGTTCCCGTTACGATGGTTTTGATAACATCACAATCATTGATGACCGCATCTGGATCATCCGGCATATCATCCATCAGTTTCTTAAGAACGCGTACAGGCTTTACTTCCACGCCGTCTACTTCCAGTGGATCTCTGCTTGAGAAACCTAACAGATTCAGGAACTCCAGTCTGTCAGCCAGTTCATCCGGGAAGCCGATGCTGTAAGTACACTGCTTCAGGCCCTTATCGACGAAGCTGACCGGAACGGTTCCCAGTTCGGAGTGTGTAATGTTCCAAACAACCTGTGGCCCTACCGGTTCGGAGAAGTTCATAACCTTCTTATTTGCATGAGGTTCCAGCTCTTTGAATTCCCCATCTACGAACTGGATCGGGTTCATTCTGCATTCATCCATAATGGTTTCGATTGCATAGCTGACTTCAAAGGCTTTTGAAGTGGTGGACCAGTCATTGCAGCCACAGTAGAAGTGGATTTCTTCCACATCATCCAGCTGATTGACAGCCCATGCAGAACTGATATTCGTAACGCCGGCACAGCCGCCGATACCGGTAATAGCGATCAGACCTGCATCTTTGAAGTCCTGATCCAGCTTTAACTGTTTTACGGATTCAACGTAGAGTCCGCCAAGATCCATGTAGTGTTTCTTTGCTTTGAGGCAGGCTTTCATGACCTGAACGTTCCAATAGTAGTTCACAACATTGATGACGACATCAAATGGCGTGATGGCTTCCACAAGCGCGTCAAAATCTGAAACATCCAGATGGATCGGGGTTACCTTTGGTCCATACTTATCGTTGCAAATTTTCGCAACCTTTTCTGCTCTTTCAAATTCATAGTCCGCGATTGTTACAGCTTCCATATTTTCATTCCACGCCAAGTCCATTGCAGTCGCGATTCCCTGTAAACCTGCTCCTAAAACGATTACCTTCATAATTGACCTCCTTTATAAATCAATTCAAAACCAATTACTATTATCTTTGTTTAAAGTATTAATGCATTGATTATGCCAAAAAAATAGAACGTTGAAATTTCAACAACGTTCTGTGGTTTTATGATTGATTCTGTATTGTTCGAACCTTTTATGGTGCAATATTGCCCTAAGCGCGAAGCATTACTGCACCCTTTCTGATCTTACTGAAGCTTTTCTTATTGGAGTTCTTTATACACGACTTTCCCCGATGGGTTACGCGGAATCTTCGAAATCTTCCGGCGTTCGATCATCCTGCCCCGGATTCCCATTTTCTCTTCAAAAAGCTTCTCAAGCTTCTCCTCATCCAAATCCACGCATGACCAAACAATGACCTTCTGATCATCGACGCCCGTGCAGACAATCTCCTCCGATCCAAATTCCTTCTGGATCATTTCCTGCACGTGGTCCAGACTGATTCGTTTGCCTTGCAATTTGATAAAGCGCTTTTTCCGGCCGGAAATATAGAAGTAGCCCTCTTCATCCCGGTATCCGATATCTCCCGTTTCCAGTCTGCCATGGTTGTCATCGGATCTGGCCAGATCTTCCCGGCAAGTGGCGTATCCCATAGATACGTTCGGACCGTAGTAAATCAGTTCCCCGTCGTTTTCCAGCTCCAGCCTGCCGCCGGGTACCGGCAACCCGATGCTTCCCGGTTTCTCCAAACATTTCTCAGGCGGCAAATAACTGATTCTGGCTGTCGCTTCCGTTTGCCCGTACATGACGAAAAACCGCCGCCCGGTTTCTGCTGCCCAGGCCGCATAGGTCTGCTGAAGCTCCGGCGCCAAATGACCGCCTGCCTGAGTCAACGTCTTAAGTGCCGGCAGGTCCATCTCCCTGAGTCGAAGCCGCTCAAACATGGCGTAGGTATACGGAACGCCCGCCATAGACGTCACGCCGTACTGTTCCACCATATCCCAAAACTCCCCATTGAACAGGGTCTTATTGGTCAGGATAATCGTGCTCCCTACTGCCAAATGGCTATGGAGCACGGATAACCCATAGGTGTATTCCATGGGCAGCGTCGTAATCGGCCGTTCCTCTTTCGTCAGCCCTAAATATTCTACGATGGAATCGCAGTTGCTCTGAAGGTTTTTATAAGAAAGCCGGACCAGCTTTTGCGCGCCGATGCTCCCGGATGTCGAAAGCAAAAGCGCCAGCTCCGGATCCACCGGCCCTCCATCTTCTTTGAGGTAGGTTTTCTTCATTTCCGAAACCATGGACGCGTCCACGGACTTTCCAATCAGAATCACCGGACAGCCGCGTCTTAAATAGGCCAGATAGGCCGCCAGGCTATCCACGTCATTGGAGCATTGCAAAAGCACCAGTTGGCGTGGCGGAACATCTCCAATCAGGGCATCGCCCAGATCCCACACCTCGGTATAAGTATATTCCCTGCCGGTATCGTCGATACAGGCGATCCGGTCTTTGTATTCCTCGTGTCTGTCAAAAAAGTACATAATCGATCCTCATCCTACGTCCTGATCGGTCTATCCTACCGATCCGATTCTGAAAGCAGCCGGATGATATCCTTTCGATCCCAAATGGTATCGAAATCTAAGGCTTCGCCGACTGCAACAATACGGTCCACATCCAAATCAAGTCCATCCATATTCGTCACTGCCGTCTGTATTTTCCCATCCAGCAAAGGCTTTATTTCCTCTGCGGAAGCGACAACATGTTCAAAGAACATCCCCATCTTCGCCTCCAGATTCCAAAGTGGCGGCTGGACCTGCTCACACGGAATCACATAGAGCCGGTTGTCGTTGGAGATCGCAGGCTTCAGGCCTTTGTTTTCCCCATAGTCGCAGCAGAGGATCCGGTATTTCTCGGTGGCCATCCAAGGCTGCAAGTCGTAGTTCTCAGACTCGCGGGCCACGGCATCCCACCATTTTGTCCGGATCTCCGCCTGTCCTTCCGGATCGATCCAGAATACGGTTCGCGGGCTGGAGCATGCGTTCTGGTCCGCCCCATAAGTATCGTTATAAAACAGATGGGCCTGCAGTTTCATATCTTCATCGCTCATGGCGGCCATGGCTTTTGCATCGAACACCGCGATGGAATATTTATCTGGGAACGTCACGTCCACACACCCTTTTCGGGCCGGAATCTGGCAAATAGTCTGCACGGTTTCATCGCCGCCCCAAACAACCCGGCCGGATGCCTGCATGGAAAGTTCCTCCAGTGTCCGGTCCCCGTGCGGGAAGGTAACAAAGCCGTTGCAGGTCTTGATTTCCTGAAATTCCTCACGGGACAGCAGGGATTCGATTCCTTCCAGAATCAGGTTGCTGATATCCGATTCCCGTTCGGAGAGGCGTACTACATTGCTGTTTCCCGCAAGCAGTGAAGTGATCCAGGAATAGGCAAACATAGTCGGCATATTGGACGGTGCAATGTGAAGCACCAGTCCTCGGCCCCGATCCATCTGAGGGGATGCATCCGCCCAGGATTCCTGCTGCCGGCTCTGCAGTCTTTGCAAATGCGCCTTCCGGCACCAAAAGCCGAGGGCATAGATCTCCGGAACCTGCCGGAAACGCGGCTTTTTCATAAAAATCTGAGACAGTTCATTGAGAAACCTGATAATCTGCGGGTCGAAATTCGGACGGGTTTTGACGGCCACCGGATAGGACCCTGCCAAACGCCGGACGGAACCGGCAATGCTGTCTTTCCCACCAGTCGAAGACGTTGCTGCTGATGCCGTCTGCATGCCGCTAAAGGTATCGCTGCATCCTCGTATCTCCGCTTTTTTGATGCGGCCCTGGATTTTGAAATATTTACCCGGTCTGCCGCAAGGACAGTCATCCTCACCGAGGACAACGCCCCAGTCTTCTGTCAACAGCCGGTGTCCCGGATAGGATTTTGGCAGCGTTGAGGATAAGGCCAAAAGCCCCTCTTCCCCATAAGCTTTTTCTGAAAAATCCATGGGATCGATGCAGACGATATCCGAATAGGAGCTGGCATGCAGATGGCCACACTCGCATTCCATAAAAATGCTGCCGGTCTGTTCTGCCATTCCGTAATAATCGCTGACCTTGGTGATTCCGCAGGATTGCTGCAGGCCTTCCTTAAACGCCTCGTTGGATACGGCCTGATCGGCCAGCTTTTTCCAGCCTCCCCCGTGAATCAAATAGCAGTTTGGTAGGCACGGACGCTGGTCTTCATCCAGCTTCATCAGCCCGCCATAAAAATACTGCCAGATCATAAAGGTAAAGCCAAAGGCAAAACATGGTCCGCCGTCAGCGGCTTCTGCAAAGGCCCGGATGGAATCCAGATCCAGCTCCATGTTGTTATCCAGAGCATAAAACCGCTTGGAGGCCATCATGCTGAATCCCATGATGCCCGCTCCACGCGCGGAGTACTTCGTCCGGTCTCGTAACACGTCGGGTGAGTCGATGATCAGCATGGGAATCCGCTTCTCGCCGATGTATTCGGAGACGATCTCGCAAAGAGCCCGCTGCTGGTTTGCGGATGTTTCTGCATCGAGATAAATCTTGGATACCCTTTGACCGGTCGTGCCGGATGAAGTCAGCTTTCTCCGGATCTGGTCTTCCGGTACGCTCATCAAATCCAGATCCTTAAAAACCGATACAGGCAAAAACGGGCCTTCGCCTTCGGCAGTCCATAGGCCCGATACCCCATTACAAATATCATCGTAAGCATTACACGCATTACGATGATGTTTGGTTAATTCATGGATTGCAGTTTTAAAATTGTCCTTGTTCATTTCGTGTCGTTCTTTTTGATATAATCCGGTCCATGTCCCGGATATACATGAAAGTCGGCAGGAATTGCATCAAGCACCGGCAGCGTGATCCGATCGTAATCTTTTTTGCTGCCACCCTTTAGACGCGTCATGTCCGGTTCCCCGTAAATCATGTAGTCCCCGGTGAAAACACTGTTTTGATCCATGGTAATCAAAACACTTCCGGGAGAATGTCCGGGAATCCGTTGAAATTCAAAATCGTGACCACGCCAGTTCATAGTGTAGGTTTCATCAAAGGTGATCTCAGCAGCTCTGCAGGTAAACCGCTTGCCAGGCTCGCTTGGTTCCTCACCGGTTTTGAAATATATGAGAATATCTCCAATCGAAGAAAGATTTGTCTGGATACTTTGAACCCGTTCGCTGCAAAGGCTGGAAGCAATGACCGGTATCCCGTAATGATCCCGGACTTCCTCCAGATCCCAGATGTGATCGTAATGTTCGTGGGTCAGGATGATGTAATCCGGCTCCCATCCCTTTTCCGTAAGCTTATCGATGATAAACTTGCCGCAGGAAGGGTCGATGATCAAAGCATGTCCTTCTTCTTCAATCAAATAACAATTTGTTTCAATTCTCTCTGAAGCGATGCATTCAATCAATTCTATATCCTACTCGTCAAAATTTACACCGTATCGTTCAGTGAGTATTTTCTTACCCTTTTCGTAAGATGTGAAATCAAGAACATCCTTTGTTGACATCTGAATGCCATACGCTGCTTCAAAATCTGCCATCAGATCCATGTGTCCTACAGAATCCCACTCAAAGATTCCCTGATAAACCAGGCCTGGCAGATCTTCATCAGATACCTTGAAATTCAACTTGAAAGCGTTATCGTACTTTTCTAAATTAGTCATGTTACGTATTCTCCTTGTTCTAAACTGGTTCTTAATTGCCAACTTCAAAGAGGCGTTTCAGCATCAGTTCCTTGCTGACTGCTTTTGCGACCACGACGCCGTCCTGATTGACGCACTTGCCTTCTAATGTAGCGATGTAATAATGATCGAATTCCTCGATTTCTGTCAGAACTACTTCTGCAGTAACCGTTTCACCCGGATACACAGGCGCCAGATACTGAATATCCTGTCCCTGCAGAACCGTTCCATTTCCCGGAAGTTTGGTTCCCATCACAGACGAAATCAGACTGCCCACCAAAACGCCATGCACCACCGGTCTGCGAAAGATTCCTTTGCGGGCAAGATCCGGATCCGTATGCATGCCGTTATCATCAAGGGTCAGCCTTGTGAAATCATCCAGGTCATCCTGAGTAAAAGTCTTCGTGAGAGCCGCTCTGTCGCCTATGCGGCACACTCTCTTCTGTAATACGTCGCTCATGAAGTAATTATAACAAAAAACGGTTCTCGATGCATTAAAAAATGTGTCAAAAGGAACGAGCCCTTTTGACACATTTTGTTAAAGCTGCTTATAATCCATTAGTCGGTCGGATTTGCCATTTTTGGAAGTCTTTCCGCGATGACGTTCATCAGACTGTCGGTGCATGCAAGCTTGTCACCGAATACGTTGCCTTCTACAACGGCCAATTTCGCGTCAACTGGTGCGAGAACGCCGCCCAGCACTTCATCGATGGAAGCGTACTTGTAAGCCGGAACACAGTCATCCATCTCTGCGGAGATGTCTTCAGTGTTTTCCCATTCACAGTCAACTTCGAAGATGTGTGCAATGGCTGCAGCAACTTCCCAGTTGGACAGATAAATGTCTTCGTCGATGGCTGCCTGTACCAGCTGCAGTCTTCTTTCTGTGTTGGTGTAAGTACCATCGGTGGAAGCAAATCCGGTTCCAGGGATCACAACGTCAGCCTTGGCTCCAAGAGCTGTCATGTGTGTATCGCAAACAGCCAGGAATTCCAGCGCATCTCTGTCGAGATCGAACTCTTCACCGAATACCAGCAGTGCCTTGAGTCCTTCGAGGGTCTCTGCGCCATCTGTGATACCCAGGTCGACCAGACCCTGTGAATTGTTCTTTGCCTTGACCTGAAGGATACCGTCTCTCGGTGTACCGATGTGACCGGAAAGAAGTGCGATGTCTGCAATCAGCTTCGCAGCATCTACGCTGACCAGATTCTGATTGAATACGATCATAGCTTTCTTTGCACCAAGGTACATGTCGGCGATTTCCTTCGCATCGTCGCTTACCTGAACGGATTCCAGTGCCTTTGCGAGATCTTCATATCCCTCTACATCCTTGCCTTTGCCGGCATCGATGATTGCTTTAGCGACTTCTTTGAGGAATCCCAGATCGTCCACATAAACTTCCTTGCTTACGGCTGCCAGATGCTGCGGGAAGTCGGTCGGATTGATCAGAGCCAGTTTCGCGCCAGCGTCGGTCGCCTGCTTCATCTTGATCTGGATAATCGGGTTATCCGTTGCGTTATATCCAACGGCCAGAATGAAGTTTGTGCTCAGCAGTTCGTCGATGGTGTTTGGTGAAGCATCGTAGCCTAAAATGTCCTTGAGGCCGCTTGCACGGTTGTTCATGGAGAATAACTTGGCGCCCATTGCTTCTGCCATGGTCTTGATTGCATAAGCTTCTTCGTTGGTGTATCTGTCAGAGATGGCTACGCCAATCTGATCGTGGCTGTACTTCGCAGCAACGGACTGCATTCTCTTCGCGATCAGAGTCAGTGCTTCGTGGTAATCCGCTTCTCTGAAGGAATCGCCATCCTTGATGAGCGGAATATCCAGCTTGTCTTCCAGCATTGCGCAGTCAAATCCCCACTTACCCTTGCCGCAAGCCAGTCCGCCGTTTACAACGCCGTACTTGTCAGGGTTTGCCTTGATCAGCATGTCACCATAGGATTCCAGCTTCAGGCTGCATCCGATGGAGCAGTACGAACAAGTCGTGTCGGTTTCGACGGTATCCAACGGAACTTCCTTGACCATTGTGGTTCTTTCCTGAAGCGCACCGGTCGGACAAACGCTTACGCACTGACCGCAGGATACGCATCCGGACTGAGCCAGAGGTTTTTCCAGATTTGGTTTTACAACCGTATCGAAGCCTCTGTGAACCAGTCCCAAAGCACCGATTCCCATAACTTCGTCGCAGACTCTGACGCAAAGGCCGCAGAGGATGCACTTGTTCGGATCTCTGACGATGAATGGATGATCATCTTCATATTCGATCGTATTCTTGTCACCATCAAATCTGGACGGTTCTACGTCATACTGGTGTGCCAGATCGATCAGCTTACATTCGAAGTAGTCGTGGCATCCGCATTCCAGACATCTGTTTGCTTCCTTCTCTGCTTCTTCCGGAGTATATCCATCCGGAATGACTTCTGAGAAGTTGCCCTTTCTTTCTTCTGCAGAAAGCTGCGGCATTTCCGGTCTGCATTCTCTTTCTCTGTCTTCAAAGGTCTTTTCTGTGATGTCGTCTCTCTGTACGAAGTAAGGTTCTTCGTAACGGATCGTTTCGCCATCCAGATATGCATCGATGATTTCGGAAGCCTTCTTAGCGTCTGCAATGGCTTCAACGGCGATGCTGATCTTATCGTTACCGCAGTCACCACCAGCGAATACGCCAGGGATGCTGGTCATGAATGTTTCTTTATCGTATGCGATGGCGCCCTTGCGGGTCTTGTCGCAATCGAAGATGCTGGCATCAACTGCCTGACCGATGGCCAGGATCACGTTATCCAGTGCGATGGTTTCTGTCTTGCCTTCGATTGGAACCGGACGTCTTCTGCCGGACTCATCAGGTTCACCAAGTTCCATGCACTGCAGGATAACTTCCTTAACATGTCCGTTTTCGTCCTTGACGATTTCCAGAGGGTTCGTCAGGTTCTTGAAGATAACGCCTTCTTCTTCGGCTTCTTCGATTTCTACCATATCTGCCGGCATTTCGTCCTTGGTTCTTCTGTAAATGTTATATACTTCGTCCGCACCAAGTCTGACTGCTGTTCTGCAAGCGTCCATGGCAGTGTTTCCGCCGCCGACGATGGCAACCTTCTTGCCCAGTTCGATTTCTTCGTTTCTTACGACCTTTCTCAGGAAGTCGATACCGCCGATGACGCCATCTGCGTCTTCGCCCGGACATCCAACGCCTGTGGAGATCCATGCACCGATACCAAGCAGTACTGCATCGAATTCTTCACGAATGGTTTCAAACGGAATGTCTTCGCCAATCTTCGTGTTACAGATGATATCTACACCCATCATTTCAATGGTTGTGATTTCTTCGTCCAGAACAGCCTTTGGAAGTCTGTATTCCGGAATGCCGTAACGCAGCATACCGCCAGCCTTTGGCATGGATTCGAATACGGTTACTTCATGGCCTCTCTGTCTGAGGAAGTAAGCCGCTGACAGACCCATCGGGCCACCGCCGATGATAGCGACTCTCTTGCCGGTTTCATCGTCGATCTCAGGGATAAACGGTTCTGCATCTCCCAGATCCTGATCCGCAGCAAATCTCTTTAACCACTGGATGGAGATCGGTTCATCGATCAGACCGCGTCTGCATTCCTTTTCACATGGATGAGGGCAAACTCTTCCCAGTGAAGCAGGAAGCGGAATCTTATCCTTGACCAGTTCCAGAGCTGCTTCGTACTCGCCATTGGCGATCAGGCCTACGTAGCCCTGGCAGTCGGTCTGAGCCGGACAAGCCAGTACGCATGGAGGTCTGCAGTCTCCCGTATGGTTCGAAAGCAAAAGCTCCAGATTTGTCTTTCTCGATTCAATAACTCTTTCTGTATTGGTTTTTACTACCATTCCCGGGGCAATGACCGTAGCACATGCCTTGCACAGTTTCGGATTGCCTTCTACTTCGCACATGCAAATGCCGCAGGAACCGTATATTCTGGTTCTTTCGTCGTAGCAGAGAGTCGGAATGAATATGTCATTTTCTCTGGCAACTTCCAGAATTGTCTGGCCAGGAAGACCTGTGACTTCCTTGCCATTGATATTAAGTCTGAATTTATCCATGGTTCTTCCTCCTCCCTATTCTTTCACGATTGCATTGAACTTACAGTGATCCATACACTTGCCGCACTTGATGCACTTGTCATGATCGATGACGTGTACTTCTTTTACATTGCCTGTGATTGCGTCAACCGGGCAATTTCTAGCGCAAAGCGTACATCCCTTACATGCATCTGTAATGTTGTAAGTGATCAGTGCCTTACAGGATTTGGCTGTACATTTCTTTTTGTAAATGTGATCTTCGTACTCATTTCTGAAGTAGCGAATCGTCGTCAGTACAGGGTTTGGAGCGGTCTGGCCAAGGCCACACATGGATCCATCCTTGATCTTGTTTGCCAGTTCTTCGAGGAGTTCGATGTCGCCGTCCTTACCTTCACCGTTTGTGATTCTCTCCAGAATCTCCAGCATTCTCTTCGTTCCGATTCTGCAGTAGTTGCACTTTCCGCAGGATTCGTCACGGGTGAAGTTGAGGAAGTATCTGGCCATGTCAACCATGCAGGTATCTTCGTCCATAACGATCATACCGCCGGAACCAACGATGGCGCCGGTCTTCGTAATGTCTTCATACGTTACCGGTGTATCTACCAGACTTGCAGGAACGCATCCGCCGGATGGTCCGCCCATCTGTACGGCCTTGAACTCTCTATCGTTTTTGATGCCGCCGCCGATATCAAAGATAACTTCACGGATCGTCATTCCCATTGGAACCTCTACGAGTCCGCCCTTCTTGATCTTGCCGGCGAGAGCGAATACTTTCGTTCCAGGTGATTTCTCTGTTCCGAACTGCGCGAATGCCGCTCCGCCGTTATAGATGATCCATGGAACGTTTGCCAGTGTTTCTACGTTGTTGATGTCCGTAGGTTTCTGCCAGTAGCCCTTTGCTGCAGGGAAAGGAGGCTTCAGTCTAGGCATGCCTCTTTCGCCTTCCAGGGAAGCGATCAGTGCCGTTTCTTCACCGCATACAAAAGCTCCGGCACCGGCCTTGATCCGAATGTCAAAATCAAATCCGGATCCGAAGATGTTCTTGCCAAGGAAGCCCTTTTCTCTAGCCTGTTCCATGGCAATTTCCAGTCTCTTGATTGCCAGCGGATACTCAGCACGGCAGTAAATAATGCCTTCGCATGCTCCCATGGCATATCCGCCGATGATCATTCCTTCCAGCAGTGAATGCGGGTCACCTTCCAGAACGGAACGGTCCATAAATGCACCCGGGTCACCTTCGTCAGCGTTGCAGACGAGATACTTTTCATTTCCCGGGCTGGCCTTTGCAGCATTCCACTTGAACCAGGTCGGGAATCCTGCGCCGCCTCTGCCTCTGAGACCGGAGATCTTGATCTCTTCGATGACATCTTCCGGTTTCATTTCTTTTAATACTTTTTCGATCGCTTTGTAACCGTCAACGGCAATGTAGTCTTCAATGTTTTCCGGATTGATGACACCGCAGTTTCTGAGAACGACTCTCTGCTGCTTAGCAACGAACTGCTTGTCTTCATCGGAAATGGCATCTTCTACGACCGGCTTGCCGCCTGCCAGATGTTCTTCGACGATCTTTTCTACTTTGTCAGGCTGAACCTTGACATATCTTGTAAGTTCATCGTTGTCGTCGTAAACGTCAACGATCGGCTCCAGATAACAAGTACCTACGCAACCTGTAACGGATACAGGAATGTCCAGGCCTTTTGCTGCGATTTGTTTTTCAAATTCTGCGGCTGTTTTTCTAGCGCCGGTGGCAACACCACAGCTGCCCTGTCCTACTACAACTCTCATGCTGTCACCTCCTATGCTCTTTCTCTGATTTCATCGAGGACTTTCTTTACGGAATCCTTTGTCAGATTTCCATAAGTTTCATCACCTTCGACGCTCTTTACCATCATTACAGGAGCCAGTGAACAGCAGCCCAGGCATGCTACGTTGTTCAGCGTGAACACACCGTCCTCAGTTGTTTCGCCATCCTGAATATTCAAATGTTCACAGATAGCTTCCTCAATCATGTCTGCGCCATTTACATGACATGCTGTGCCCTTACATAACATGATGAGATTCTTTCCGATTGGCTGAAGTCTGAACTGCGCATAGAATGTCGCAACACCATAGATCTTTGCCGGTTTGATACCCGTTACTTCAGAAATGTAATTTATGGCATCTACGGAGAGATATCCATAAATCTCCTGCGTTTTCTGCAGTATGGTGATCAGACTGCCGGGAACCTTTGCGTACTGCTCTAAAGTCGGAGCCAGTTCAGTAAACTGAGCCGCTCTTTCCTTTGCGCAATCGCAATTGCAAGCTTTGTCACTCATTATATTGTCCTCCATCTTAATTATACTGATCTGAACAGGTCAGATCCCCATATATTGTAACAGAACCAAGTCTTGTATACAATATCCAAGAACCGAAATCCATGTTCTTTTGCATAAACAAAACCCATGCTCGATAGTAATTGTATCAATTTCAGCACAAAAAGTCCATGTATACATGAAGCCCTCCAATGCTATAATAAAGGTGCGTCATGAAGGAGAATTACTATGCGAAAAGTAAAAATACAATGTACCATCGGCCCTGCCTGCAATGACCCACAGACTCTCGGAGATATGTTAGATGCCGGTATGGAAGTCGCCCGGATCAATTTATCCCACGGAAGCGCCGCTTCCCAAAAGGACAAACTCGAAAACTTCCGCGCCGCTGCAGACGCTCGCGGCAAGCTGGAAGCTGCGATCATGTACGATCTTCGCGGGCCGGAGATCCGTGTCTGCGACCTGCCCGGCGGCAGCGTGAAAGTCTGGAAAGACCAGACGCTGGTTCTTTGCTGTGAGGATCCCCGCTCAGATGGGGAAGCAGACGGCCTTTATTCAGACAGCCTTTATGAAGATGCCTTTGACAGCCGCTACGGAGGCTTTGCGGACAACCGCATTGCGATCAACTATCCCAGACTTTGCGAAGAAGTCCAAACGGGCAGTCAGATTCTGATTGACGACGGTAAAGTCAGCATGAACGTAGAGAGTGTATCGGACTCCGAAATCGTCTGCTATGTGGACCGGGGCGGCGTAATCGCCAGCCGTAAAGGCATCAACGTTCCCGGCGTAAAACTGCAGATGGATTATCTGAGCGATGGGGATAAAGAGGATTTGCTTTGGTGCATCGACCACGGCGCCGATTACATTGCCGGGTCTTTCATCCGACGTGCCGATGACGTACAGGCCATCCGAGATTTTCTCGATGCCAACGGCGGCCATTACATCGGCATCATCGCCAAAATCGAGTGCCTGGAAGCCATTCAGAATTTTGAAGAAATCGCAAAAGCCGCGGACCAGATTCTGATCGCCCGCGGTGATTTGGGTGTGGAAATTGGATTTGAGAAAGTGCCTGCTATGCAAAAGCGTCTGATTCGCAAAAGCCGGCAGCTTGGAAAGGCTGTGATCATCGCCACCCAGCTCATCGAATCCATGACGGATCACCTCATTCCGACCCGTGCGGAAGTATCCGATATTGCAAACGCAGTCTTTGATGGAGCCACGGACCTTCTGGTCACGGGAGAAACAGCTTCCGGAGAATATCCGGTGGAAGTGGTGCGCACCATGGCCAAGATCATGGAGCAAGCCGAAGAAGACATGGATCGTTACGGCGAAGCACTCCGCTAGGACCGCCTCCCCTGCTTTTGGATAGAGCTAACGCTTTTGGATAGAACTAACGCTTTTGAAACCGGCTGAAATCCAGTTCCATGACCAGCAGGCTGATCAGCATAAGCGCCGCACCGATATAGGCGCGGGGGAGCAGCCGTTCGCCGGCAAAGAGAAATGCGACGATTAGTGCAAAGACCGGTTCCAGCGTGAATATGACCCCCACATGGGTGGCCGGTGTGTACTGCTGGGCAATGGCTTGCACGATGTAGGCTATGCCGGTACAGAACACCGCTAAGAATACTGTCGAGATCCAACACCCGGCCGTCTGCGGCAGGACGGGATCTTCGAAAATGACGGATAAAATCACCATCCAAACCCCTGTAAATCCCAATTGATAGACGCCTAGCTGGAAGGCGTTTACTTCTTTGTGCCCAACGGCCTTCTCGGTAATCAAAAGATCGAAGGTATAGGAAAAACCGCACAGCAAACAGAGCACATCGCCGATGGCAACGTGAAACTGTGCGTCAAAACTCATGAGCGCCATGCCGATCACACAAAGAACCAAGGCGAATTTCAGTTTTTTCTCCGGCAGGGTTTTTTTGATGAAAAATGTCAGAATCGGCGTGAATATAACCGCTGTGGCGCAGAAAAATCCCGCATTGGACTGGCTGGTGTATTTCACCCCGTAAGTCGCGAAAATATAGACAAAGACCAGACTCAGGGAAACGTACAGCGAATACTTCAAGGTCATCCGGTTTACGTTTTTGATCTTTGGAAACATCAAAAGCGCCGCTATGACAAAGGCTCCCAAAAACCGGTGCGCATTCAGTGTCAGCGGCCCCATCTCCTCCAGGCAGAGGTCCATCATATAATATGAGACACCCCATCCCAGTGTGACCAGGACGAGCATCATGTCTGCTTTGAATTGTTGATTCTCTTTATGATTCATTCCAAATCAGATTCCCGCAATAAACAGTTCCAGCGCCAAAGTGCCGCTATACAGTCCGCTTTTGATGTTGTAGTCGATGTCGTAAGCGGCGGACAAAATGCGTTTCAAATCTTCGGTCCGGAATTTGCTGGCATTGGTCAGGGCTCTTCTTACCACAAAATCTCTGGCGTTGTGGCTTTTGCTTAAGGCCGCTTCGATGGCACTTCCGCTCATCCCCTCGTCTTTCATTTCCCGGGCAATGAGCATGATCTCCAGCTGCTTGGTAAGCAGCGCCAGTACGGCGAACTCGCTGCCGCCATCTTCCATAATGTTATGCAAAAGCTTCAAGGCCCGGTCTTTACGACGGATCGCAATGGCTTCGATCATCCCAAAAACATCGTTTTCCGGATTGGATGCGATGACTCCAATGACATCGTCCTTGGTGATCTCCGGTGCTGCCCCGCAGTGGGCAATGATTTTTTTGAGATCGTTTTCCAGTTCGTACAGGCCGTAGTCGATGTTCTTGTTTCCGTACCCGCATTCGCGCAGGATCAGCTCAATGACTGCCGGACGATAGGCTTTGCCGCTCCCATGAAACCGCTTCTCAATAAAGCCGCGCAGCTGAGGCGGGTCCAGAGGCGTAAAATCGTAGGCTTTGCCCGCCGGATTGATTTTTTTGATCAGGGCTTCGTAGCCTCTCTGGGAGGCGGCGCTGGTGTCTTCCTGTTTGGCTGCTGTTAGAATCAGCAGCGCGCTATCCGGAACGCTTTTGATGTATTCTGCAAAGGCTTTGAACTCGTTGCTTTTGGCATCCATGTTCTTTGGCAGCTTGCCTTTGGCATCGATGAAATTCCGGATCAGAACCACCTTTCGTTCGGAAAGCATGCTGATGGTTTCCAGGTTCTCGATCACTTCTGCGGCGGACATGTTGTCCCGGTCCAGTTCCACCAGATCCAGGCTTTTGGTTGCCTCGTTGACAAATTTCTTGACCAGCAGATCCCCGTAGAAGTTCACCAGATACTGTTCTTCTCCGTGCAACACAACAAGACCGGGTATCCTGCCGGTCTTGATGTCTTTGCCTATTTTTATGTATGCGTGTTCTTTAATCGCTGCCATGGTAATACTATACCATAGTGGTCCGTGTATCTTCTACTATTTTGTCATCAGTTCGCAGATGGAATTGGAAAATTCAATCGGGTCTTCTACCGGAAGCCCTTCGATCAATCTGGCCTGCTCATACAAAAGCTTCGCGTACTTGCCAATTGTCTCTTCCCCGCTCTCATAAGCTTTTGCGAGAGCGTCCATGACGGAATGATCCGCATTGATTTCAAGCACTTTTTTGGCCTTGATGTCTTCGTCGATTGGCATTTGACTGAAGACTTTTTCCATTTCGATGCTCAGACCGCCCTTTGTGGTGAGACAAACCGGATGGTCCTTCAGCCGTTTGCTTAACTTGACTTCGGTGACCTTGCCCTCCAAAGCCTTTTGCATGGCCTGGAGCATGTCTTTGCTTTCTTCGGCCTGTTTTTCCATATCTGCCTTTTCTTCGTCGGATCCTTCCAGTTCAATGTCGTCGGACTGGACGGATTTGAACGGTTTCCCGTCGTATTCGTGGAGCATCTGCAGTGCGAACTCGTCCACGTCGTCGGTCAGATAGAGGATTTCGTAGCCTTTGTCCTTCAGGCCCTCGGTCTGCGGAAGCCGGTCGATCTGCTCGATCCGTTCGCCGCTGGCGTAGTAGATGGCATCCTGCCCTTCCTTCATTCTGCCAACGTATTCTTCCAAAGTGACCAAAGCCTTTTCTTCGGAAGAATAGAACATGACCAGATCCTTGACTTTGTCTTTGTAAATACCGTAGTTGTCATACATGGAGAACTTAAGCTGCAGCCCGAAGTTCTTGAAGAAATCCAGGTATGCGTCCCGGTCTTTTTTGAGCATGTCCAGCAGCTCAGATTTGATTTTTTTCTCCAGGGTCTTTGCAATGGCCTTCAGCTGCCGGTCGTGCTGGAGCATCTCTCTGGAAATGTTCAAAGACAGATCCTGGGAGTCCACCAGGCCTTTGATGAAGCTGAAGCAATCCGGCAAAAGCTCCGGACATTTCTCCGTGATCAGAACGCCGGAGGAATAGAGCTGCAAGCCCTTTTCATAGTCTTTGGAATAGTAGTTGTACGGTGCCTTGGATGGAACAAAGAGCAACGCCGTATAGCTAATCAGGCCGTCCACATTAGTGTGGATCACTTTGGCCGGATCGGCGAAATCGAACTTGTCGCGGTAGAAGTTGTTGTAATCTTCCGTTGAGATCTCGCTCTTTTGCTTTTTCCACAGCGGCACTCTGCTATTCAGGGTTTCCAGGGTGGTTTCTGGTTTGCTGTCGGCTTCGGCGTCTGCCTCCTCGGCGGCATCCGCGTCGCTGGCTTCGACCTGTTTCACGAGCTTGATCGGGTAGCTGATGTAATCGGAATACTTCTTGACGAGGCCTTTGATGATGTACGGTTCCAGGAAACGATCGTAGTTCTCGTCCTCCGTGTTCGGCTTGAGCGTGAGCAGGATTTCCGTGCCGTGATCTTCTTTTTCGGCCTCTTTGATGGTGTACCCGTCAGCGCCTGTAGATGTCCAGATATAGGCCTGGTCCTCGTCACAGGATTTGCTGAGCACTTCGACTTTCTCGCTGACCATGAAGGCGGAATAAAAACCCACGCCGAACTGACCAATGATATCGATTTCTTCATCCTTGCCGGCGGATTCTTCCATTTTTTCCTTAAAGTCTAACGACCCGCTCTTGGCGATGGTGCCCAGATTTTTCTCCAGTTCTTCTTTGTTCATACCGATTCCGTTGTCGGAGATTTTGAGTGTTCTGGAGTCTTTGTCTGCCTCGATGACGATCTGGTAATCGTCACGGCTGATACCCGTCTTACCGCTTACGATTTCGTTGTAATACATTTTGTCGATCGCGTCACTGGCGTTGGAAATCAGTTCTCTAAGGAAGATCTCCTTGTTTGTGTAGATTGAGTTGATCATCAGATCCAGTAAACGCTTCGATTCTGCTTTGAATTGCTTTTTTGCCATTGTGTTTTCCTCGACTATAGTGTGATGCGTGAATTTCAATCGGGTAGCGAGCCCTAAAATGAGCCGCTACCCGATCCCTTCGTGATTGGTTTTTGGTTAACCTTCGGTTGAAATTAACCTTCGATTGTGATGAACTTTGGTTCTGGATCCTTCTTTGGCTCTTCCTTTGGAATGGTCAGCTTCAGGATACCGTCTTCGAATCTGGCTTTGATATCATCCTGTTTGATCTGATCTCCCACATAATATCTTCTGCTCATGGATCCGGAATATCTCTCCCGTCTGATGAACTTGCCCTGTTCGTCCTTTTCTTCATTTTCTGAGTTTGTCGAAGCGCTAACGACAAGATATCCGTCTACGACCTGTGCCTTCACATCTTCCTTGCTGCAACCCGGCATATCGATGTCGAGTTCAAAAGCATCTTCCAGCTCTTTGATGTCGGTTCTCATCAGGTCGTATCTTCTCTTTTCCGGAGCCTTTCTTGTCGGCTCAGCAAAGAATCCATCGAAAAACTCATCAAACAATCCGTTATTGTAAATACTTGGCATCATCATAATTAATACCTCCTTTTATTTTATATTCTCTATGTGATCCCATATTATTTTCTCTAATCGTCCCCTCTTGACTATAATATAACACCGTTGTTAGCACTCGTCAAGTGCGAGTGCTAATATTTTTTATATTTTTTTCTCTCCTTTTATTCTTTTGTACACCGTGCATCTGTTTGGTGAAAAACTTTCGATTAGAAAAATGAAACGTAAATGATTAGAAATCTGAACCTCACTGATATCAACGTTTCTATTGCGTCATCCAATTTGATTAGAAACTTGATAATTGCCACTGATCGCTTGTTTATGAATAAATAATTGATTAGAAACCGCGCTCTATTTTGCAAAATCAGAACTTTTTTTGATTAGAAGCCAGAGTATTTGTTCATTCTATTTGATTATAAACCGGAGTTTTCTTCCAACAAAACAGCCACCTCACTAATAATGAGATGGCTATAATAAGCACGTCGCACGTGAATAATCTTTTCCTTTCTTTTTCATCTATCTTCTTTTTTCTGGTTTTATTGTACCAGCCTCATGTTCTCTTTTAATCCTATCCATAACCTGAGGCATAGCTCTTAAATTTTTGTAACACTTTTTGTCTATAAATCCCATTGATATAACCTCAGTAATTTCATCTTGATTAATACAATCATAAAATTCGCCATTCGGATATCTATACACTGTATAGTCACGCAAAGTATTATCTGCTAAGAGTGGTAAAAAATCTACAATCATATACAGTTCTTGGTCATAACTTCGTATAATTGTTCCCATAGGTAATATGTGATTAGGAGCAGTATATTCGCTCTGACTCTTAAACTTCCTTGTTCCTATATTATATTTGTTCACAATATTTTTTATAACATCTTCGTTCTCCTTGTCATAATAACCCAAAGCAAAAATTTCTGCTATATCTTCGTTATTTATAGTTTCACTACCAAGGCTATTTAAACCATCCGGATACTGACAAATTCCATAATCAAAAGTTTTACCGGTTCTCTCCCCAAGAGCATTATAACCAATTATCATAACCTTAACATTACCTTTTTTTGTCCGCAATATCGTGCCTGGAGGTAAATATTCCTTCTTAGTTAATGTTTCCATCGTTAAACTCCTTTCTTATCCATTTGGTGGATAGCCTGATTCAGTCAGACTCTTTCGAAGTAATAATTCTTGTTCTTTTAAAGACTCTAGAACAACATTTTTATTTAAATCAGGATTAGACTCCGTTGAACGACCCGCTGAATTCGGAGGGTCATTCAACTTCAAGAGTGCGTTTTCTCCAAAGACTCAGAATTTACCATCTCACCCCATTTTCTGAGTCAAGAGACTCAGATTTAATGGTATGACAGGAGAAAACGAGTTTCTTGGCCGGATTCTCTAAGCTGTAGACAATATGACTCGGAAATCGGGATAGCACCTTAAAATCCGAGCCATGTGACTCAGATTTCCTGCTGCTTATCAAAAAAATGAGTCGCGCGAGTCAAGGTTGAACGACCCGCTGAATTCGGAGGGTCATTCAACAGTGCATTTTGTACCGATCAAAGTGTTAATACTATATATGCCAGTCTAATAAGCTGTCTTCTAAATTTGATTCCATTTGTCACTCTTATTATACCACTTTTATTATGTTCCATCGTAATTTATGTTCAGTCCGTAAAATATACCTAAATAACGATTCTACACAGCAATATATAAAAGACGATAGGAATGCTATTTGTGGATTTCTTTTGATGCGGATATAATCGACGACTGCTTATTGAAATATTCACATACCATAGAAATATTTACGGATTATGTCATGAACAAGCGCATATGCTTGCAGCAATGTCAATGAAAAACTGCAGTAAGATTAATTCTTCCTACTGTTCAAACTTCTAATCAAATATATTGCAATTCTCCGACTTCTAATCATTCAACTTTCATTACGTATTTGGTTTAATTATAATTCTGGCTTGTAATCATCTTGATTTCATCGATTTTTGAAAAACAAAATGATTAGAAACCAGACTGGATACTGCAATTTCAACAGTTATCTAACATGACTTCTAATCATTTATTTTTCACCCGACACGATTGTAATGTTTTGTTTTACTCTATTTGACTGTTATAACAGTCTTGCAGTAAATTCCGCTCGTATCCTGAATGTATATCGTTGCTTTGCCCGGAGCTTTTGCCTTTACCGTTCCATCTTTGCTCACGGTGGCAACGCCCGGGGTGTCTGATGTAAACTTCAGCTTTGGTCCGTGTGCCTTACCAATGTGTTTCTTGCCCTTTGGCAGAGTGAGCTTCGCGCTAACTTTCACGCTCTTGCCTTTACTTATTGTAACTGCCCTCTTGTTCGCTGTGATTTTCTTGATGTTCGCGCAGTCACCCATGGTCTTGCCAGCGATCACATGGAATTCCTTGCTGATCGCAATGACCTTGCCTTTCTTATCGACTGCAACGACGCGGAAGATGTATGGGCTGTGTTTCCTGAGTTTCTTGCCCTTGATTTTCTTGACCTTGAAGCTGTTAGCACTCGTAACCTTTATCCGCTTCAGCTTGTCACCGCATTTTGCCCCGTAGACCAGATACTTCGACGCGCCATCTACTTTGTTCCAGGATGTTTTGATCGTGCGCTTGCTCGCTTTGCCCTGTGCCATAAGTACAGGAACTTTCGCTTCCTTCCACTTCGCATATATTGTAGTGTTGGCTGTAATCTTCTTGCTGAAGTCATAAGGCTTGGTCAGATTCTTGTTCGCATACCAGCCGGCGAAGCTGAATCCATTGCGGGTAGGTGCTTTTGGCTTCTTCGCGGTGCTTCCTTTCTCGACAGTCTGCGAAGCAATCTTGCTGCCGCCGTTCGTTACGAAGCTGACGGTGTATTTTGGCAACTGTTTCCACTGTGCGTAAAGGGTGACAACATCGCCCTCTTCACTCGCCAGATTGATGATTTCCTGTTTGTCTTTATATGCCGTACCACTTCCGCTCGAATTCGTATTCCAGCCAGTGAAGTAGTAGTGAGCGCGCGTGAACGTGTTCGCTGCAAGTTTGTCTTTGTGGTCGTACGTTACCGGCTGATCGCCTTTGGTGCCTTTGCCCTTGTTCGCGTCGTAGTGGATGTAATAGACGTTCGGAGCTGCCTGCGCTGTCAGAGTTACCGGACCATAAACAGTAATCTCCTGATTCGCTTCAGCCAAGTTCATGTCAGGTATGCTGCCGCTGAACGCGTAGCTATCGAAGTGATAACCTGTCTCATCGACGACAGCGGAGACTATAGCCTTATTGCCACGGACAACAACTATGGAATCGCCCTCCGTGCCGCTAACCGGGTCTTTTATTTTGACAGAGCTCACATGTGAGCCGGCCTCTACTGCTACTGTATCCGAAGCCAATTGCGCTGATGCTGCAGACACCGAATCGTAATAAATCTTTACCTGTGCGTCAGCAAGACCATAGTTTTTGTAGTTGTTCAGATGTACGGTGTAGTCCCCTTCAGGGAGCAGTCCCTCTACATCCACACTATCCGGGTCAGGTTCATCAGGGTCAATTAGTCCGCTCGGATCATACATGTAACGGCCCGGATTATCGCTTTCTGCTACAAAGCATCCGCTGTACACTGTCCCATCGGAATCGCTGATCAGTTCGATATCGTCAGGGTCAACGTCTACTCCGATATCATCCAGTGTTATGATGACGCGGATCGATCCTTCATCGTTCCATGCTGCTTTTAGAACTTTTCCTGTCAGACTTCCGTCCTCATTAACTGAACAGAAATTTGTCACTTGCGTGCCCGGTGAGTAGAACGAACCAAGCGGTTCACCTTCCCATCCAAGAAGGGCGTGTCCCGTCGGTTGCCAATCCGGATCATCTGCTGATTTTAACGAAGCCGGTTCGTCATACTTCACCGTCTGCTTCTGGGTCTTGCAAAAGCGGTAAGGATCGACATACGTAATCGTGTACTCACGAGGTTCCCATATGGCATATAACTTGACCGTCTCACCCTCTACTGTTGTAAGGTTATGCACTGCCTTCAGATTGCCATATGAGTCACCCTCACCGTCCGGTTGTGTGTTCCAGCATAAGAACTGATATCCCTCTTTGGTGAATCCGTTGTTAAACAAGCGCTGCGGTTCACCGTATACCATGTCCTGATTATCCATGCTACCGGTCGCTGGATTCGTGCCTGGGTAAGCCTCATTGTTTGGATCGTAGCTTACACTATAGACATTGCCCTCCGCATGAGCCGTGAGTTCCAGTGTTTTGTTCACTGTGATGCGCTGATTTGCAATCGTCTTATCTTTTCCGTCTTCCCACTGAGGCTCACCTTCGTCGCCAAGCCATGACCAGCCATCGAAATGATAGCCTTTAGCAGCCCCTGCGCTGATGTCAACCTGCGACCCGTTCAGCGTAACGACTGAATCTGCAGGCGTTCCTCCAGGCGCGCTTACACCGGCAGAAGTAATGTTATCATCCTTATCGACTGAAACCGTATAGAAATCATACTTTAACTCACTTGGAACTGCCGGATCATAATCAAAGGCTGACGTCTGCGGAATGTCAAAGCCATCGATCACGATATTGTAAGTGCCCTGCGAAAGGGTCTTATCATCACTGCGTTTATATACGTAACGGCCCGCAACAGAAGGATCCTCCGTAAAGTAGTTTTCATAGACCTGACTTCCATCAGTCAGTTTGATATCTGATGCTTTGCCGCTCAAAGACTCTCCATCCAGTGTCAAAACAAGGTCAATGCTCCCCTTCTCTACCCATACCGCATCCATGGTGTATCCAGTCGCTGTATCGTCATCGTTGAGCGTACAGAGATTGACTGCCTTTTCACCCGGTTTTCTGATCTGTTCGTCGGAAATGTCGCGGGCTTTCCAACCATACAATTCAAATCCTTCACGTTCTCCCCATCCCGGCAGAACCGCGGTATCTGTCAGGTTCGGAAGATCAAAGGCGCTGTCATAGAAGCCCTGGAATGAGCTGTCCTGATACGTGCCGGACGGATCATGGTACACGACGCTATATTTCAGTGGAACCCATTGTGCGTAAAGCGTTACTGTGTCACCTTCTTTATTCGATAAAGGATACCCATTCGGTGTACTGTAATCTCCTATCTCCGCCTGATCCCACAGGAACCTTCCCGGACCTGATGGAGTTGTGCTCCAATATCCTTTTCCCGTTCCGCCTTGCTCGTATCCTTTTTTCTTAAATGTTGCTTTTGAAAGCTTCTGGAGCTCACCAACTGTGAACTCCTGAGGATCCATCTTCCCAGTTGCGGGTTCTGAACCCTGATAAGCTCCGTCATTCGGATCGAATACCACGGTATACTTCACGCCTCTCACGTTAGGAGTAAGTTCTGACGTGCCCTTTACTGTAATTACCTGTTTTGTTTTAGAAGGATCCCACTCTGGGGTCACGCCCTTACATTTCCAGCCATCCGCAATACGACCCTGCTCTGAATTGCCTTGCGCGTCTATTTTAATTTTATATCCTTTTGGAAGGACAGCATATGGTCTCCCCTCGTCATCTGTACCATCCATTGGTTCCATGGTAACTGCGGTGAGGTATTCAGGTTTCGTGATCGTTGTTGTATAGGAATTCAGCTCCGTAAAGCCAGCCGTGTTTCGATCATATTCAAAGGTTGCTTCGTCCGGATCCAAAGGCCTTTCTCCGACGGTAACGGTGTAAGTGCCGCTAAGGATCGGTGTATCGCATACATTCACATACGTACCCGGCTTATCGGAATCCTCCTCAAACTTGGTCTCAGGGATGGACCCGTTCTCGTTCTCAATACTTATATCATCTTCCAAACCGCTGACTCCCTGTCCGTCTGTGGCAATCCTGATACGCAATTCTCCCTTGTCCATCCAAAGAGCATACAATGTTTTTGTAACCTGTTCTCCGTTATCGTTGAAGTCAACAAAGTTCAGCAGTTCAGAGTTGTTGCCGTAAATTTTGCCATCTTCATCATACCATCCTGCAATCAGTTTGCGCTGATCTCCCCAGTCTTGCAGATCATCGCTCCATGCAACCTTCGCAGGGGTATCATATGTGTATTCCACCTTGATACTCTTTGGTACGCTTACGGATGTGGATGTATAGCTGACTTCGTACTTGATTGGTTCCCACTGTGCATAAAGTGTGATTTCCGAAGGGTCCGATGAGCTTTTGCGGAATTCACTGGCAGGCACTCCTGATTGCCCGGACTCGTATTGCTTGCCTGTACCGTCAGCTTTTGTATTCCATCCTATGAATTTATATCCGTTGAGCCAGAAATGATAATATGGGTGAAACTGGTAGTCTGTCGGAAGCGTTACGGTATCATCGTTATGATACTCAGCATCCTGCGGCATGGTCCCAGACAGTTTTGACTCTGTACTCTCCGGAATATTCTCATCAAATTTCAGGGCCAGATCAAAATCTCCAACTGTTGCGTAAAGATCCATGCCCTTATGAGGATCAAAGATATCAGGATCAAAGGTGCCGTTTCCTCCTATGTACACCCATCTGCCGTCTTCAAAATATGATCCTTCGAGGCTTATAAATCCTCCATTTCTATCGAGAACCGGAAATCCTCCGGTTTTGGCAGAATTATAACTGTCTATGACTTTCGGCCATCCGCTGTCATCTACAGGCTGGAAACTGCTCAGGGCCTTGTCTGCGTAGAGAAGCATTCCTGAACCGTCTTTTTCTCTATCCGGGGCCTCACCGGCTATCAGATTCAGATATACAGGTGGATAGAAGTTCTCATCTATGTAGAATGCTTTATCATGATACAAGTTTCCTGAAAATACTGTTGCGCTTAATGAAGAAAACGGAGCGTAATCAGTTTTGATCATTCCCCATTCAGAATCTTCCGGAAGCCAGAACCACAGTTCCGGACTTGCCTTGAACACGCGGCAGTCTTTTATTCCATATGCGATCGCATCATTGTCTCTGGTGACAATCTTTTCCTCTTCGACGTTGGTGAAATCCCGTTCGGAATACGTTGTATCTCCATTCAGCTTGATTTTGTAGCACTTAAGCTTGTTGCCGCCTGATTCGTCCAACGGTATACGATCATCGAGCATGTTGGCATAAATGTTTCCGCCGCTGATGTAAACATCCGTATAGTCCCTATTATAATCTGCGCCCTTATTGCCTCCGATCTTTCCCGGTTTCTTGTCATTTGTCTCTGTCAAGCGGATCGTACCGCCCGTAATTTCAATTTTGTTTACAATGCTGTTGTTAGCCAGATGATCGGTTAAAGAAGGATAATGCGGTGTTCCGATCATCGGGACATGATGTTCATCATTATATGAATTATAATCTCTATGCGCATTGATAATACCGCCATTGATCGTTATGCGTACAAGCTTGCCCTTGTAGCACGTAGGCCCGATCACAGGACAAGACGTTTTCGCCTTGGAATGCAGATCCAGATTTCCTCCGTTGATTTCAACATAACTTTTTTTGTTGTCCGGAGCGCCTCCCCCGAGGCATTCTTTATCTGACGTTATCTTAATGTCTCCTCCGTTGATCTTGAGCTTGACATCACCAAGCCATGCGGTATCGCCAAGGACATCGGTTTCTTTGATTGCAAAGGTCCCGATCCCCACTTGTTTGACTTCAAGATCGATATTGCCTCCATTGATCTCGATATATTTTGCGTCACCTTCCTCACCTCCGCCGATACCAACGTATGGATAATGATAATCCTTATCGACGGTAATATTGCCGCCGTTGATTACCAAATTGTCGACAGTGCCGCAATATCCGCTTCCAATGCCGGCACCCATTCCGGAAAGAGTGGCTCCCTTGGATCCGACCTCAGCAAAATGACCAATGGTAATATTGCCCCCATTGATCGTTATGTTATTTGCTTGTCCGCACATGACCGCACAGGAAAACAACGGCCCGGTATCTACTTGTGAACTTGTGCCAATCGCGGCGCAGCCTGTATCTCCTGCATATGCGTAGATGTTGCCCCCATTGATCGTCAGACCATCAACGCTGCCGTATGAGCCTGCTCCGATCGCCGGACCACCATCCCATCTGTCATATCCAAGTTTGCCGCCATTCGTAAAGTCCCTGCTGCCATACGCATAAATCGTTCCCATTTCGAAATAAATATTACCGGTCGTATTTGAATATAGCCTGGATGTTATGCCTGCGTCCTTTGAATAACAACCGATGGCGCAGGTACGAAAAGCCTTGGGATCTGCTCTGGCTATAATGATTTGGTCATTGTCTTTTGCTTGAAATACGAGCTTTGTTGATGTGGTGTCCTTGCGGATGGCAGGCATTCGGCCCTGTCCTTCAAAAATATTACCCATCTGACTGTCATCCCAGACCTTGTTGTAAGTTGCTCTTAATATAACTGTTCCGCCGCTATCGCCTATCTCAATTGCTGCACGATCGGAATAATACCCCGGAGCATCATCATTTGGTGTCAGTCTGACCCCATTAAGGTTGACCGTTACAGTATCCCCTTTTTTAGGATCAATGCGTACCATGGTGTTGCACGCGCTGCCTTCCAGTGTATAATATCCGTCTTTCTTGATATCAACATACAAGGCGCCATACTTCTTGTAACTGCTCTTCGCTGAGCAATCATACGTTTCTCCCGGCTGTAGCGTAATGGTGCTCGACGCGTGTGCTTCCTGTGGCGGAAGAATGATAAAAAATGCCAGGCCTATAAGGACCATTATCATCCCGCCAATCAAAGATCTGGTTTTCTTCTTCAGTCCCGTTTTCATCATTATCCTCTTTTCCGTTTCTTGCAGTTTCATCCCGTCTTCCTTCCTACCGAGGTTTTATCTGCATGTTATCTATATAATCTATTTAACTCTCCTACAGATATAGATACACAAACTATAGAAGTTCCCAACATAAATAGCAGAAACTGCACCAAAAAATTATTTGAAATATTTTCCAAACTTGATTCCGGTCACCTCCGGATTCAGCAGGTCATTCATCAAAACAGCTCAGTCTTGTCCTAAGCAACCGCGAAGGCTTCATGACCATCGAACATGGCGGTCTCAAAATAGATGGCGAGAAGATTACGGACAAGAAGTTCCTGATTACAGCCGACACCTTCAAAGACGGCAATCCCCTTTATTCTCAAAGGCGTTTTCTATCAAGATAATTATATCGGGTTTCTTTGCTACGGTAAAGCATTAATTCAAGGCGCCCTACCCATTCTGGAGAAAGTGCTTGTTTAACATTTTAGGAAGCTGTCGCAAAATAGTTGTCTGATCGCAAAAACTGTTTGTACTTACCACTGTGATCGAATGCCGATAATCAAAGTTGACGACAGAACGCACATTGGCAATCATATTCATGCAATTCGCATATTGCCAATCAGACTTATGTAAATGACATTTGATACGAATATTATCAATCAAAACTGATGTTGCTGTTATTTGCATGTAATTTGATTATTAATAATCAAGCGTCTAGTCATTTTAATACTTTCCACCGAGTCTCAGTATTCAAATGTTGCGCTACATACATCCTTTTACTGATATGATGTTTGCTTGTGTTTTACCGTATTCTTCCGTTCGCGCTTGTCCCATTTTTTTGCGAATGTTTGAATTTTTGTGCCGCACGGCACAGAATGAATCAATCGAGTCATTTTCTGTGCCGTGTCTTCTCCAGGAAGTCTTTTGCAAAGGCTTTGCTCTTGCAAAAAAGTAACGACCTGCATGATTTCGATCGCTTCGTTACAAATCCTCTTGGGTTCGTTGCCCAAGACAGAGCGCATCGTCAGGCTTTGGCCCATTTTTCTCTGTCTTTGCTGAAAACTGGGACACTGGGCCCAGAAATATTGCATTACGTAAAAATTTGGGACAGTGACTGGCATATATCTTGACTGCCATATAATATTCCTTTACTCTTAAGGTGAATAACCCGCTGAACTTGAAGGGTCATTCGTTGTTGAATATTGTTATGAAAGGGTGTGCATGCTCAACCTTTTGACGTTGTAAAGATTTATCTTTTAGAGAACGTCCTCTTCGTGCTTACACCCTTTTTTTCTTGCACGAAAAAAGCACCCTCATAAAGCGGTGCTTTTTATCGTCACATTTACTAACATATATACAACCTGTCCTAACGAGTCGAGTTCTGAACGACCCGCTGAATTTGGCAGATCGTTCAACTTCAGGAGGTTGTTGCACTTTCTATTCATACGGTGATTCTGGGAATTTTTACTTTATCATTTGCACGGACCACTTGATGTAATATAGGGAGACCCTTGCGAGCGAATTGATTCCTTGTTCTGCTAACAGCAGTAGGCTCACCATTTATTCGACAAACAAAGCATCTGTTTCCGGAAGCGGGCTGACGATTTTCTCCAGACAATCAACTCCATATATATCCTGTTTTCCCGCTAGTATTTAGAAGCTTTCCATCAGAAGCATACTGCTTGATGTCCCAGGCCACTCCATCGCATGCATCGATCTTAATGTTCGGGTCTTTCCACTGCTTTACATTCAATGCTTTTTTCAATTCCGAAAATGCCTTTGCATCCATTTGTCCTTTCATTGACTTGCTTTTCTTGCAGCATTTCAGGTCTTCTAGGAGTGGAATAAACACCGCTCTAACGCTATATGATCCATCCGAATAGATTTGCCAAGTAACCGTGCTCCAATCTCCCGGACACGCTAATCCCCAATTATGCTCTGTCGCTTTTAATAACTTGTATCGAATTGTCGACTCGCATCTACTCATGCTATTTATCCTTGCCCCTTCGGTTTATAGTCTATAATTAGTTCACCATACATTAAATAGAAGTTGTAATTTGATTACTTATATGCGTTTTGTCGCAATAAAAACGATCTTGTCAGGTACTCGCTACGACTCCTTTACAAACACTATTTGATGTATCCGCTCCCGCGCAAAAGCTCTTTCGCGCGTTCTACGTTAGCCTCGCTTATCAATACAATAGGACCTGTGCACCCCATGCCGCTTTCTGCATAGATATTTTCCTTCCAAAGCTTTTGCACAGCGTCTTCAAGATCCATGACTTCGATACCGGCTATCTGTGCAGTAACGACTTCTGTCGGCGGTGCGGTAACCTGGCCTGACGCTTCCCCCGCCTGCTTTGGTTCCGATACCTCTTTAAGAACATCGTCAAGTCCCGCTTTCTTTGCCGCGTCAAACTCACGCTTTGCAACTTCAAACACGCCGCCCTTGATAAGGCGTCCCGCAAACTCGCACGCTCTTGCAATCAGCGGAGCGCCAGATGCTCTGGAAACAATCATGATGATCTTGTTGAAATCCTCGCCTATCCCTGGCCCATAGCCCCAGCCTGTCGACTCGTATCCGCCACCTGTGGAGTAAGCGGAGAATATCTTGATCATCAGATTTCCTGTCAGCGAGTCCATAACCATAACGTCTGCGGATGCCTGCAATAGATCGTTGCCGCGCATGATGCATCCGCCGTCCGCACGCGATGACCCAGCGAATTTTATAGGATAACCGCCTTCAGCAAGTTTCAAAAGTGCCTTTTCGCACTGGCGGGCGCCATCAATATTGGCAATGCCTATAGTCGGCTCGCTGATTCCCTCAGCCTTTGCGGTAATAATGCCGTATAAGGCATTACGAATCATAGCGCGAACTTTGTTCGTATCTGAGGACCCTGTTGTTGTTGCGATGTACATAGACTTTCCCTTGGCGGGCGTACTCACTTTACCTACTGTCGATACTCCAATTGGGAACGGATAGTGCATCGTAATTGCTCCAGCGATTTCGCCGCTCTCGAGCATCTTTTCCATCTTCGCGTGGGAATCTTCGCCTTCTGATTCATCTTCTATCAGTACAGCCTTGACGCCTTTTTCGGCAGCAAGTCTGATCGCTTCTTCAAACTCTTCAGGCCCGTGCTCGCTTTCGCTGACCGCAATACCAATGACGGGTCCCGACGTAAATTCGCCGGTCTTCAGTCCTTCTGCCAAATCCAGAAAAGTCGTTGCTATCATTTTTTTAATATCTTGTTCTGACATAACACTTTTCCTTTCTTCAATCACTCTGCCATCAGATTCTTAGCGAATTCTTCCATAGCCTCGCCGATAAGCTCGCGGATCCTCTGTTCGCTGACTCCTGCGCCGGCTTCTTCCGCGGCTCCACTATTCCCATCGATCACAAAGCTGATTCCGTCGAACAGGTTTGTCATTCTTCCGAGGAACAGGCTGCCTTTACCTATTATCATCGCGCGGTTTATCTTGCCGCTCATGATATCATCTCTGGCAAATCCGAGATACGGAACTCCTGAAGGAATGTGTCCCTGTGTCGGTGCCCAGCCGGTGAGGCCGTGGCCCTGAACGAATTCTATGAGCTGCTTTCTCTCTATCTCGCCACGCTTGACACCGAGAGCCGCGATCATCTTGTAATTCGCTTCAGGAACATTGCCGGCCCCCGCAGGTTTTGTAATGTCAGCGTTCTGCATCTCAGGCGAGTATTTATCTATATCGGTGATCTTAAGGCCGGCTTTGTCGAGCGGATCTGTTACCAACGACTCGATAACCGCCTGTGGCGATGAGCCTGTGCCTACCGTATGGCGTCCGATTATGTCCGTACGTATCTGTGGGCTCTCCTTGTCGTTCGCAACGATCAGTACTGAGAAGCCCGCAATACAGTCTTCTAATGCCGGAAGACCCTTCTTGACGTGGTCTTTGCCGTTCATTCCGAGTTTCGCTGTACAGCCGCCTGCCGTTACGGCAACTGCCTTGAACGTTCCGGCCTGGACAAGTGACGCTGCATCGACCAGCGCGTGGGCAGGTCCCGCGCAAAAGCCTCTGACATCCGAACCGGATGCTCCGGTGAGACCCGCGATCTCAGCTGCTGCCTTTGCGAAATTGCCGCCGCCTCTCTGGTTCATGTCTCCGCACGCTTCCTCGCAGCAGTCAATCACGTACTCGATCTCGCCGGGATCGATTCCTGTCGTTTTAACGAGGTACATCAGCGAAAGCACGCTGGATGACTTCGTGACCAGATTCTCCAGCATAACGTGAGCGCTTAAGTTCACATCGATATCATGGGCTCTCTTTACTGCGCCGACGAGCCTTCCACCATCATACAAAGGCTCCGCTGATTCTTCGTCTACAAGCCTTTTGATTTCGGCTTCATCATCTTCATTTTTATCGAGAACTGCTGCACGCTCTGCACCAATCAGAGGATGTGCAGCCAGTTTTTTTGCTGTTTCCTGTGCAAAGCCCTTTTCGAGCTTTACTACGTCGAACACATCACAGATCTGCAAAAGACCTATGAATTCGTTCTGCGGCATGATTTCACCAAACCTGCCATCTCTCTTTCCTTCGACTTTTTTGTCGTGGTACGGAAACTCCATTGCCGCCAAATCGTCAGGCGTGTTGTTTCCTATGTATACCTGATTAGGTAGATATGAAAGAGCATCCTCGTAGCTTCTGAGATGCTGTGGCAGCTCTTTCAAGTAATCTGATTCCGGATTGACTATTCTTTCTGTCGTCTGTGTTGTTCCATTATGCAGTACCATGTCTGGAGTATGCGCAAGTGTATAGCTTGCACCTTTAAGCACCGCGTATCCGCTCATTTTATTCTCCTTTTCTATATACCTTTAGGGCTTTCCTCATTTTTTGAAATACGGGAAGGCCACGCGCCGCGCAGCCTTCCCGTCGTTTTCTCATATCTAAAGCTGTTCTCTGATCATGTTCATCTCATTGATGATATCATCAACATCGAGGACCATTTCCATCATGCTGATCTGCTCATCATAAACAGCCTCATCTACTTCCGCTTTCACTTCCGGTTCACAGATGTGATATACCTCGAGTCCCAACGAGACTCCCGCCAGAGGACCTGCATATGTCGGATCTCCGAGAGTGACGGTCTCAGCAGCGAGGCCTGCTGCCTCACCTTCTGCTGCTCCCAGCAGAATAACGAGATCGTCTTTTCCATACTGTTCATAGTATTCCAGTACTCTCTTCTGATTCTCCAGATCCATGGCTCCGGCGGCCGTTCAGACAAAGCATTCCGTGGATGAGAAAACTACTTCCGCTCCTGCGCTCTTTGCACATTCTGCAATCGCCGGGCCCGGGATTCCATCCCTGTCACCGATGATTACGGCCTTTTTACCATTAAGCACTGCCAATCGATTTCCCTCCTTTCCTCTAAATGTATTTTTGTATCATCGCCTCCACCGCTTCCGGAGTGGCGTCGTCCTTTACCAGTTCCTCTACTTTCTCTCCGTCTTTGTAGATCGCAATCACAGGAAGACCCATGATCTTCTGTCCTATAGCAAGTCTCCTCGCCTTGGTCGTATTCAGTTTGCAGAACTTGATCTTATCTCCATACTTCTCATCGAAACCTTCGATATGAGGCATCAGTGCCTCGCACGGTACGCACTGGTCACCGAAAAAATCTACCAAAACGATTCCTTCTGCCTGCAGCACTTCCGGTTCAAATGTAGTTTTGTCACAAATCAGCATTTAATCTCCTCCTTTTATCCTTCAATATATTTATACGCCTGCACCGCCGCTATAGCTCCATCTGCTGCGGCAGTTATTACCTGGCGCAGGCTCTTCACTCTTATATCTCCCGCGGCGAAAACTCCCGGCAGATTCGTCTTCATATCTTCATCTGTTATTATGTATCCGTCCTTCATATCGACCTGTCCTTCGAACAGTTCTGACCTAGGCAGATAACCGATAAATCCAAACAGACCGAACATGCCGTCGTCTTCGTCAGCTGTTATAGTCGTCAGTTCACCTGTTTTCTTGTTTTTAACAACCATGCTCGACAAGATTCCATCGCCGTCTACACTGTCGACGACTGTATCCCAAAGGAAACTTATCTTATCGTTTGCAAAGGCTTTTTCCTGAACGGATTTTGCCGCCCGCAATTCATCTCTTCTGTGGATGATCGTAACTTTCCTCGCGAACTTGGTAAGGTATACAGCCTCTTCTACTGCAGCGTCCCCGCCGCCTACAACATATACTTCGAAATCCTCAAAGAATGCAGCATCGCATGTAGCGCAGAAGGATATGCCTTTACCTATATACTGACCTTCATTTTTACATCCGATAGGCCGAGGAAATGCCCCCGTAGCTATAATCACGGTCTTTGCTTCATATTCGCCTTTTGTGCCTTTTATCTTCTTGATGTCACCTGTAAGGTCGACTTCTTTGATCGTATCACTAGCTCGCTCCGCGCCGAACTTCTCTGCTTGTTTTGCCATCCTTGCAATGAGTTCAGGACCCGACTCGCCTTCCGGATTTTGCCCCGGATAATTTTCAATCTCATCGGTAATGGATATCTGTCCGCCATCCTGGCCTTTTTCGATAATCAATGTGGACAGCCTGGCACGTCCCGCATACAATCCTGCGGCAAGCCCAGCCGGTCCTGCGCCGATAATTATTACATCGTACAATTTAGTCACTTCATTGCCTCTTTCTTCTTAATATGACCGCTTACAACATTTTATAGTTTCTCGATGGCCTCTGAATAACGTTTATATGCAATCGGGCTGAATTCGTTTACGAAATCATCGAATGCTGGATATGATTCTCTTCTGTCAACGTCGAGGTCAATTTCCTGTATAAGCAATGCTTCGGACGTGGTAGATGCTCTTGCCAGCACTTCGCCGTACTGATCGATGACTGCGCTGTTGCCCGGGCATGAATCAGTGAACTGATTGACGCCAGCCACATACACGAGATTTTGAATGGCAAGGGCTTGCAGGTCTCTTTCGTGTATAGATGCCATTGTGAACGCTGAGATGCTGATGAGTAGTTCCGCTCCCTTGAGCGCTTCGATTCTCGCAGGTTCCGGCGCCTCGATCTCGTAGCAAATGAGGAGACCGATTTTGCCAAACTTAGTGTCAATAACAGGGAAGTCATCTCCCGGAGATACTCTTCCGAAATCATCTGTCCATCTGAAAGTTTTCTGGTGGTTGCCTATCAGCTTGCCCTCATCATCCACGAACATCTGTGAGATGTAACAGCGGTTCGAGTGAAGATTCTTTTCTGGGTAACCCATGATAATATGAATCTTCTTTTCCTTTGCTTTTTTGCTGAGAATCTGGAACAGTTTCCCGTCTTTTGGCTCTGCGTAACTTCTGATTTTTTCTCTATTCCCATTATACCCGCAATAGTAAAGTTCAGAAAAAACGATAATATCTACGCCCTGAACTGCCGCCTGATCGATGCAGTCCATCGCCTTACTAAGATTATACTCGAGATCACCGTCTTTAGGCGTGAGCTGGGCAAGAGCCAGTTTTACTTTTCTACTCATTTCATACCTCCTGTATTATTCAAATCTATTACTTAAAAATCGTTTGGTCACTAACATCGGTTGATAACGCTTCCAGCGCCTTTATCAAAATACCCTTCCTAAGTTCCTTTTCCTCATCAATAGGCAGATTCGGATTCCCAACTGGATGAGGTATCGAAATGCCTGGAACCAGTCTGTTCGCACCGACAGAATATGAAATCGGAGTAATCGTACTGATGTGAACTGCGGGGATCCCCATAGCGTCTATCGCTTTTACTAACGTTGCACCGCAACGTGTATCGGTTCCTCACGTGCTTGTTAGAATTACCCCGTCGACGTGATCCTCAAGCAATTGTTTCGCAAAGGCATTGCCAATAGTCGTTGCCTGGTCCACTGCCATAGCATTGCCGACGGTAACTCCCGCATACGGATAGACTTCTCCGAGAAGACCTTCTGCCTGAAGCTCATGGATCGCATCTGATGGAAGTACTCTGTTTCCATCAGCGTTTGCATACGTCGGATCATATCCGCCGTGAGCGACTTCTGACTTTGGAATATCTGTTCCCCCATATGCTTCAAACGGGTAAAAATTGTATTTTGTACAGAAACAGGCTTCCATGCCATCTGGATTTCCGGCCGGAACGATTCCGCCGCTTGTCATTATGCAAATCTTTGCTTTGCCTATATCGCTGATCGCCTTCGATGGTTTGAACTTTGTGAATTTCGGCATCTCCAACTCTGTTTCGAAAGGCTCCCCTTTCATTTTTTTGAGAAGCATTTCTACAGCTCTCTGTCCGCCATTTTTCTCCCGGAAATATGGCAGCCTTACGCCTCGAGCATAGTATCCCTCTTCTTCTGGGCTGCCAAGGGTCTCTCCATTTGCCATTTTCCTTACGAGCGCTGCGATTTTGGTCAGCGCATCCTTCATACCTCTGGCATTATTGGCTGTAGGTACTATATATGCATACTTCCGATACATTTCAAGCCCTGGATTTTCCTCATACATTCCTGAAACCGCAGGAATATGAAGCTGTTGGTGGGCTATCTTGCAAACGTTACCGCATGCCATACCGTATCTCCCTGCAGTAAATGCCGGCCCTGCAACAACCAAATCTGCTTTGTATTCTCTCAAAAACCCTTCGATGATCGGTGAAACTTCCTCGGTATTCTCAGCGAAATAATTATCGCCGCAGATTATCGTTGCAACTATTTCTGCCTGATCGCCAATCATATTATTTAAAACTTTTCCGGGTCCAACAGTTCCCTCTCTTATCTCGAGCGGATAATCGGCTGCGCTTTCAGCCCCTATTTGTCCAAAAAACTGGTTAAGATAGTGTATGATCCTCATTGTATGAATAAGCCTCCCTTCCGTTCAACCCTAGTAAACTCTGGATGAAAACCGTGTCTTCCCAGTATCATTGATTGAAGACACAACAACAGCCAGAGTGACTCTCGCGCTTCCATCCTCTAAAAAGCATGGATTACAGGCGCCGGACAGATTCTCCAGCGCTTCCGGATATCCTATTACCCGATCCATAGGGGGAAGTATCAGTTCCATATTCATATTTCCTACGCTGATTGCGGCATCAGCTTCCGGAGTTGCGTCTGTGATTGGCTCACTGGTTCCGTCCCATCCGGCATTTTCCTTTAACAGCACAACTGTTTTCATTCCTGACTTCTCGGAATTTCTGGCAAGCATCATAACATCTGCTTCAGGATTTCCGCCCCCCTCTTCAGAAATAACTACTCCATCTGCCTTTAACATCTGCGCCATTCTGACAGACAAGCTGTCGCAGCGTTCCTTGTCAGCGAGTCCCGGGCAAATCGGCGAAATCACCACGCCCACAAAATCTACATCCTTGCCATGTCTCCTGCAAAGTTCTTCTATTATAGGATTCGTTTGGTGATCGTATGTCGTACATTTATCACCGGCGGTTACACAACTGCCGGACACTAGAGCACAATCTATAATTTCATTTGGATGCAATACAGTAGGATGAATCTTCTTGCAGTCTATACCATAAAGAGAACTGTCGTGCAAAAGGCCTTGAGCCATTACGCAGTAAATATACGCGATCCGGGGCAGGTCTTTTTTGACTAGCGGCGTTTCATATGTCCTGATTTCATCCGGCTTCGTTGATAAGGCAGCCTTTGCAAGATAAGCAGCTGCTTTTACACCTAAAACCCGCATCTGCTCTTCATGTTCAACGCCTTCTACACCCTCAACGGGGTCCGCTTTTACTACAACATTGATCTTTGATGAGTGATGGCAATACTCTGTACAAGGTCCTGTCATGTCGATCAGCCCTTCCTGAAATGCAACGATTTTTCCAACTGTCGTTACAACACATCCTTCAAGACTTCTTGTTACACCGGTTCCGCAATTTCCGATATCACCAAAATATCCCGGGAAAGAACCTCCATCACCATCGACTTTGATTCGTGGTTCCAGAACATCTTTCACGGGAACGATTCGTACAGATTCGCCCGGACGGGCAATATCGATATCCATGTTTTGAAGTTTTACGCTGCTCAGTTCATCGAGCATTTCCTCTTTATTGATAATGAGAACATTGCTTTTGATTTCTGTCCTTACACCAAACTGAACATCTTTGATTTTAACTACTTCAAGATCCAGTTTCATTTCATTCAAAAAAATCATCTCCTTTCGGTAACTATAGAAGAGCAAAGGCTGTGCCATATTTTTTGCCATTGTAAAAATCTATATCTCTTGATATACCAATCGGATATCTTTGATCTGGCGTAATCTTTCTTTATATTTTTTAAAAGGCGCTCGGTTTTTTGGGCAGTTTGGTTAATTTTTCAGCATTATTTCAAACACTGTCTGAAATGCCGAAATAATCTAAAACAAAATACCTGAACGCTTCCGCCGTCGGAGTCATTGTTATTCTGTCATTACAAACGAGATAAAAATCTCGTTTTGGAAAGCTGTAATCAAGATCAAACGTCATATATCGGTCACCATCCATTTCTGTATCTGCTGCTATTTTAGGAATCACGGAAACACCTAACCCTCCTGATACCGCATTCTTTATGGCTTCGATACTATTCATAACGGCAATTATATTCAGCTCTTTTTCAGGTATTCCCTCTTCACTGAGCGCGTTCTCCAGGCTTTTTCTTGTTCCCGAACCGCTTTCTCTTATAATGAGCGGCTCTTTGACAATATCACTCAATAATGCTCTTTCGTCGAATGTATTTGCATAATACTCCGAATTCGGTGTGATAAGAACCTGACTATTCTGCATCAACAGAGAATAGGTCAAACCATTGTCTTCCTTTTGCCCAGAAAAACCAATCTCAGCGCGGTGGCTCAGTACCCACTCTTCAACAGCTGCGCTGTCCATCTGGGTAATCTGAAACCTAGCGTTTTCATATTTTCTATTGAATCGTGTAATCAATTCCGGGACCATGTATTCGCCTGGTATGCTGGAAGTGACGATAGATATGTTTCCAGTGATGTTAGAAATAAAATCTTTAATTAAAAAAGCTGCTTGTTCCCTTGTGTTCAGCATTGTCAATGCGTAATTATAGAACTGCCTGCCTGCCGGCGTTGGTGTGGCCCCTTTTCCCGTTCTGTCAAATAGGTGTGTGCCCAGTTCTTTTTCCAAAGTGTTAATATGTGCGCTTATTGTCGGCTGTGTTAGATATGAAGCCTCCGCAGCCTTTGAAAACCCCTTATATTCAACAACATTTACAAAAGCTTCTATTTGCTTGAAATCCATTTACTACCTCGCTTCATATGATTGGCTCTCTTCTATCAATTCCGTTGATTGTCCAGCCCTGCCTTTCGGAGTCTATGTTGCAATGTTTGTCTTGGCATTTTCAGCATTCTTGCGGCTCGGCTCACATTTCCATTAGCTTTTTCAAGTGTGATCCGCAGAACGACTTCACTGTATACTTGCATCAGTTCTTCGTAGCTTTTCCCATTTATTCCAATTTTCGAAGAAATATCTTCCACCGTATTCACATTGACCGTCTCCGCCTCATCATCATAGAAGTCAAAGAAGAAATCCGGCATGTCATCTTTTCCGATCAGTTCGGAAGTACAACCCGTACAAGCAAACGAAATGTAATGCATGAGTTCTCTGACATTCCCAGGCCATTGATAATCGAACATCATTTCATATAACTCATCTGTTACACCTCTTATGCCCTTGTTGTTCTCACGGTTATACTTTTGAATGCAATATTCAACATAAAGAGGTATGTCGTCCTTCCTGTCTCGAAGGGGAATCATCCTCAGAGAATACTCTGACAGTCTGAAGAACAGATCTGTTCGGATTATATTATTTTTAATTACATTTTCAGGCGTATCATTCATCGCAAAAATCAGCCTGACATCTACCATATGGGGCCTTGTGCCGCCAACCCTGACAACCTTCTGATTTTCAATGACCCTTAAAAGCTTTGCCTGAAGATGTTGCGGTAAGGAATTGATTTCGTCTATGAATAGAGTTCCCTTGTCGGCAGTTTCAAACAGACCTGCGCCTTCAACCGCTCCTGTAAACGCTCCGCGCTCAACGCCCCACATAACGCTCTCGAAAATACCTTCCCCAATATTTGCGCAGTTTTGCGCTATGAAAGGTTTAGATTTCCTATTCCCTTCGTAATGCAGAGATTGGGCAAACAGTTCCTTTCCTGTTCCCGTTTCCCCATAGATCAATACCGGAACATTCTTATCACAATAAATCCTTGCCTTTTCAATATTTTCAAGCATCTTTTCATTTTGGGTGATGATATCTTTAAACAAGATCATTGGTCATTCCTTACATGATTCCGCATGGATCAACTGAAAACAGTCTGATCGGTCACATCGACCGCAAGTGTCTCAACCGCCTTTTTCACAAGCTCGTACCTTTTTTCCTTTTCTACTTCAGCATCGTCTTCAGGAAATCCTGTCGGATGAGGAATAGCAATCGCAGGATATATTCTGTTAGCACCTACTGCCTTTGAAATAGGTACAATCGTGCAAAGATGTACTACAGGTATTCCCGCTTCATCTATTGCTTTTACTATCGTTGCACCGCAACGCGTACAAGTTCCTCATGCGGAGGTCAGGATAGCGCCCTGGACGTTGCTGTCTTTTAACGATTGTGCAATCTCTTTACCGAAATCGGCGGCACGTGTTACAGGCATTGAATTTCCTACTGTGACGTAGATGTTCTCATCCAGTTCTCCTATAATGCCTTCTTTCGCCAGACGTTTCATCGCGTCAACCGGAACGACTCTGTTTCCGTTATGCGTGCCGAATACTGGAGTGTATCCGCCATGAGCGATTTCACTGCCGGTCATATCCTCACCGAAATCATCCTCTTTATATATGCGCCATTTTGTCGCCGCATGGGCTTCGATCCTGTCTGGATTGCCCTCAGGAACAGGCCCGCATGTAGTCAGAACCGCGATTTTAGCTTTGCTCAGGTCTTTAATTGCAGCACTCGGTTCTACGCGGCTGAACTTCGGCATTTCCAGTTCTGTTTCGAATTCCTCTCCGCGGACTTTTGCCAGAGCCAGATTTACAGCCCTATGCGCACCATTGCTGTCTGTCCATATATTCTTTCTGAGTCCTCGTCTGAAGTAGCCTTCTTTCAGATAGTCGTATTGTTCACCTTCTGAAGCTATTTTATTGATAAATTCTGCAATGGTTTTCATTGCGTCACGCATACCGCGCGCATTATTCACAGTAGGAAAAATATATCCGTATTTTCTGTAAAGCTCAAGGCCGGGATTTTCTTCGAACATTCCTGAAACAGCGATCAACCCCATTTCATGGGCCGCTTTGCAGGCGCCGCCGCATGCCATTCCGTATCTTCCTGCATTAAATGCCGGTCCGGCTACAAGCATGTCTGCCTGATAATCCCGCAGCGTTTGCTTTATTTTCTCGCTGACTTCATCTGTATGATCTGTAAAATAATTGTCGCCACAGATAATCGTTGCAACGATACTGTTCTCTTCAGCCAGAAGTGAATTGAGCATCATCCCCGGGCCTACGATTTTTTCTCTGACCTCAAACGGGTAGTCTGCCTTTTCCTCGCCACCTATCTGACCAAAAAACTGATTGATATAGTGTACAATTTTCATTTACTCATTCTCCTTAATATGTAACTGCTCTCAAATTCGTGATTCCAAGATTGCTGGTTGCGTCCATGATTACTGCTAGCCTTACCAGAACACTGCCATCATCTTTCAACGCATCACTGATACCGCCGGCAAGTACGTTTGCAGCCTCAAGATGTCCAATTGTCTTGTCCATCGGTGGAAGCAAAACAAATTCATTGTTATTCCCCGCGGATACAACAGCATCTGCTGCCGGACTGGAATTGGCCAGAGGTTCGGAGGATCCGTCATCTCCCGCGTTTTCATGAACCACCAGTACTGTCTTGATCCCTGCAGCTTCTGCTCTCTCGGCAATCAGCATAATGTCCGCCTCAGGGTTGCCGCCGCCTTCTTCCGTTACAACAATGGCGTCTGCCTGCAAAAGCCGTGCATTTGACACAATGGACATAACCCCGCGCTCCTTCTCAGCAAGCATCGTGCATGTTGGTGATGAAATTACACCAGCAAAAGTGAGATCTTTCCCATGCCTAGCGTAAAGATCTCTGATTACCGGGTTGTTTTCGTGATCATATGTGGTGTTTTTATCAGATGCAGTGACACAGTTTCCGGATACAATTGCACCGTCCATCATCTCATTAGGGTGCATCAACATTGTCTGAAGATGTTTCGCATCGGATCCATAGATATAATTGTCATGGAGTAATCCCTGTGCCAGAACAAGATTGACATATGCGACTCTCGGCAGTTTTTCATCAGTTTCAGCAAGTTCAAAAGCTTCTGAATCGTCGATTTCTGCTTCGAGCGATGCCTTTGCAAGGTAATGAGCAAGCCGAATGCCTGCAAGCCTGACGGCTTCTTCATGTTTTTCCGCTGAGAGGCCTTCTGCTGGCTCTGCGATCAGAACCAGGTTATGCATATGCGCATAGATGCTGTATTCTGCACCTGGACCAGACATATCGATAATGCCTTCCTGGAAACATACGATATTACCTGTTGTGATTACGCAGCACCCTTGGAGGACTCTGGTCGTGCCCTCGCCAACGCTGTCGAATCCATCAAGAAATCCTGGAAAAAAGCCTTTACTATCGACTTTGATTCTCGGTTCAATAGCGTCCTTGACTGGGATGATACGCACGGAATCGCCTGGATTTGCTATATCCAAATCGATCGATGAGAATTCTTTACAAGATAATTCCGCAATCGCCTCAGCCTTATTAACATATAGAATATGATCTTGGATCTCGGTTTTCTGTCCAAATCTCAAATCATCGATCCTGACATATTCAAGTTGAAGTTTCATGTTCTTCATAAATCCACCTGCCTTTCAATAGGTATGTATTTATGAATCGCAATTCACATGCCAACTCTGTCTCAATCTTCCAAATACAAATTGTACTTTTTCATTTTCCTCGCAATAGTTGACTGGTTTACACCTAAGACTTCTGCCAATTTGATAGTGCTTTTGTATCTCATGTATGTGTCCTTAAGGATTTCCTTTTCAAAATCCTCGACCATGTCTTTAAGGGTTTCGCCTTGTCGTTTTTCAATCCATGATCGTTCGTAAACCGGATCGATCATCCGGATATTATCCGGGAAGTCGTAAGGGTAAATCGTATCATTCTCACTTACTACTACTAATCGTTCTATGAGGTTTTCCAACTCACGCACATTGCCCGGCCAATCATAGTTGATCAGCATGTTCATGGCGTGAGAAGACAATGTCTTGTTACGCTTATACTTTTTATTCGCGCATTCCAGAAAGTTCAGCGACAGGCCAGGTATATCTTCTCTTCTGTCTCTTAAGGCCGGAATTTCAATAGGAACCACGTTAAGCCTGTAGTAAAGATCTTCGCGAAATTCCCCATTCTTTATTGCAATGTCCAACGCCTTGTTAGTTGCGGAAATAATCCTTATGTCTATAAATACCTCCTTACTTCCCCCAACTCTCATAAATTTTTTGTCTTGTATTACCTGCAGGAGTTCAACTTGCAAATTGAGCGGCATTTCTCCAACTTCATTGAGGAAAAGGGTCCCGCCGTCTGCCAGTTCAATCAATCCAACCTTGCCATCCTTGTTAGCGCCGGTAAATGCACCTTTTTCATACCCAAACAGTTCTGACTCCAGTAAACTCTCCGGTATGGCTCCGCAATTGATTTTAATAAGTGGGCCTTCAGAACGTCCGCTCAAATTGTGTATGAAATTAGCAAGCATGTCTTTCCCGGTTCCTGACTCACCCAGAATGAGCACATTGCTGTCTGTGATAGCCACCTTTTCACACATTTCAATCGTTCTCTTCATTTCACTGTTTTGTGTTTTGATTCGAATCTTCTCCTTATTACCTTTGCGGAGTTTTCTTATCTCTGAAAAATATGTTTCAGCGGTCTCTTCCATCTCCTGAAGTTTCCACTGAAGAGCTTCCATGTCTTTTATTAGAGTGCTTTTTTCAAGATTATCTACTAGCGCGCTGATTTCACGCGTTGCTGCGATCACTCTAGTAATGGATCCATTTTCACCGAAAACAGGTACTCCGGTTACAATTGCCTTACGGTCTGCTTCGATATTCTGAACAATCGTTATTGTCTCTCTCTTAGTGAGGACGCTGTCAAAAATAGATGGAAAATATAGCTTATCTTTTTCCATTTCTCTAATGTTACGGCCAATTATTCCCATAGGATCCATTCCTATGGTCCTCTTGGTTGCAGGGTTTGCCATCAATATCGTTCCATCTGCAGCGATGTCATATATAGAATCGTAGTAATTCTTAAAAATCACTTCATACTCTTCGCACCTGTCTTCAAACTGCTTGAGAATATCATTTGTCCATTTGAGTTGATCCATCAGGTATTCCATTCTGACTATTCCTACGAGTTTGCCGTCATCACAGATGCATGTAATTCTTTCATCCATATCAATTTCAGCAGCCGCTTCCTGTAATGATATTATTCTGCATCTATCTGCAGTAATAAATTGCTCCACTCTGCCTTTTATTTTTCTATTCATTGCGTACCGATTGATAATATCATGTGGAGTAACGATTCCCATAAAGTTGTCCTGCTCATCATAAATCGGGATTAAATCTACCCCTGTTTTGAAAAAGAAATCGATTGCTCTTTCAATATTGTCATCTGCCTTTAGGGCTTTCGGCGGTGTCTTCATGATTTGCTTTAAGGCTAAAATATCCATATAATACCTCATCTCCTATGCGTTTCTATGCATTTTTACATATTATATCTATGCATATATGCATGTTCAATACAACTTTTATTCTGATAACTATTTTCTATAGCAATCTAAAAACGGCATATTTTTACGTTTTGAAACATATTGTGCCCTTTACAGTCCATAGAAAAAAACTATCTTCTGTTTTTTGTAGATTGGTTCGTTCTTTGCATATTAATAAGGCAAAGTTATTCTGAAGAAGGAGGTATTAGTATGACAGACAAAGCAAAAACCTTTAGTATTGGTGCTGTATTTGCCGTCATGGGATCCTTCGTAGCCTTTGCAATAGGCTCCGGATTCTCGACTGGTCAAGAAATACTCCAATACTTCACATCCTATGGACTGCAAGGTATCCTCGTAGCTGTTGCTGTCTTCATTGCTGACGCTCTTATTTTGGTGGAATTTATCACAACAGGAAAAAGAGAGCAGTTTGATCGTGGAGGCGATATCTACACATACTACTGCGGCAAGTATATTGGAAAGTTTTATGACTGGTTCACCGCACTTTTCGTTTATATGTCGTTTGTCGTAATGGTAGGTGGGGCAAGTGCTACATTCAATCAGTACTTCCATGCGCCATATGCAGTCGGCGGAATCCTGCTCTGTATCGCAGCAGGTCTAACTGTAATCTTTGGCTTAAAGGGAGTTGTAAATGTTATTGGTAAAATCGGTCCTTGTATCATTTTAATCGTTTTGATCATTGCGATTCCTGCACTGTTTAGAGGCGACAGTCTCGAATCGAGTCTGCAGACTCTGGATCAGGCCTTGGAAGAAGGTACGGTTCTGAAAGCTTCTAGCACATGGTGGTTGGCAGCTTACTCTTATGTAGGTTTCGGTCTTCTGTGGTATGCGCCATTCCTGGCATCCCTTGGAAAGACGCTGAATTCAAAGAAAGAAGCTGTTTGGGGACAGGTTCTTGGTGCATTCGTATTCATGGGAACAGCGGTTATCGTTTGCATGGCCCTGCTCCTGAATTTGGAGGACATTACCGGTGCACAGGTTCCAATGCTTGCATTGGCACTGAAACTGAGCCCAACATTCTCAGTAATCTTCGCAATTATCATCATGTTGGCCATCTACTCCAGTGCTGTTCCGCTTCTGTGGACTGCCACAGCACCTTTCGTAGATGACACCACAACAAAAGGCAAGATTATCATTCTGGTTGCGGCCGCGGTAGGTTGCTTCATCGGTCTTGCTGTTCCATTCGATCGCCTCATCAACATCATCTATGTACTGAATGGTTACCTTGGCGGTCTGATTATTATCTTTGTAATTGTCAAGTTCATTAGAAGAACGATTGCTAATAAGAATCAGAACGGAGAAGTGGTAGCATGAAGACTTGTGAAAACAGAAAAGTAAAAATCGCGTTAGCACAAGTGACTGCAATCAATGGCGATAAGGAAAGAAATCTTAAAACCGCAATGGGTGTTATCGACGATATCGCTGACGAGAAAGCTGATATTATTGTTTTTCCAGAATTGTTCTATAGTGGGTATGACTGCTCTAAAGAAGAGCTGTTTGAACTCGCAGAACCAAAGGATGGAACTCTGTTTCAGACCTTAAAGAAGAAGGCAATCGAATATAGCATCCACATTGCCATTGGGTATCCGGAAATCGATCCTGATACGAAGAGCTTGTACATTTCTTTTATGATGATAGATGATAAGGGTGATTTGATTGCAAATCATCGTAAAACGTACATTTGGATCGAGGATATTGGCAGAGTAACTCCTGGTGATGGCTTTAATGTAATCGATACGAAATTCGGAAAGCTTGGCTTGCTGACGTGTTATGAAATGGAATTTCCTGAGCCGGCCAGAATACTTGCATTAAAGGGGGCAGAACTTACTCTCGTTTCTTCTGCCTTTATGGATGTCGAGCTTATGGAAAAGGATATCATCGCTATTGCGGTGCAGAATTCCATGCACGTTGCCGGGGTTAACAATTTCACTGACAATTACCCTGGACGCAGCCTTTTCTCAGATCAATACGGAAATGTTACAGCTTTGGCTTCAAGCAAGCATGAAGAGATACTGATTCATACGATTGATTTGAGTCAAGACCGCAGGAAGACATATCCTGCATATAATGATTTCTTTACACTGTTCGCCGAAGACACATACAAATTGTATTCAGAAACTATGAATGGTATTTGTAAAGACAAAAGTAGTTCATCTCTAAAGTAAAGAGAGTACGAGCAATGAAAACAGGACCTATTTAACGGGTCTTGTTTTCATGTCCCATTATTTTGCGAATGTTTGAATTTTTGTGCCGCACGGCACAGAATTGATCAATCGAGTCATTTTCTGTGCCGTGTCTTCTCCAGGAAGCCTTTTGCAAAGGCTTTGCTCTTGCAAAAAAGTAACGACCTGCATGATTTCGATTGCTTCGTTACAAATCCTCTTGGGTTCGCTGCCCAAGACAGAGCGCATCGTCAGGCTTTGGCCCATTTTTCTCTGTCTTTGCTGAAAACTGGGACACCAGGCCCAGAAGAAAAAAGCACCCTCCTCATTCAGGAAGATGCTTTTGGAGTATACCTATATTCTGGGCTGACTGCTATTTCCGATGCACTTTATAATACCGGATGAGTTCTTCTCTGGTAGGATGACTCCCTGGCGGATAACAAACGGTCATTTCCCCGCTTCCATCGGATTCTGAAATAGCGTATCCAAACCCCATGGGTTGAATAATATATGAGTCAGCGTCTGCTGAAACGGAAGTAGCTTTGTCTTGTTCAATCTGTCGTT
>CADBJW010000023.1:0-42336 GCA_902795135.1 uncultured Eubacteriales bacterium | reverse complement strand
CTGCATACGCTGCGACCAATGAAGTTACGATGTTGTTGGTCCATTCTTTATCCGACATGTATTCCCTTTGGATATAATGCGACACCCTTTCCACGATTGCATCTGGATCCTGACCGTCCTTCGCAGCTTCTGCGCATTGTTCGAGCACTTTAGCATCCACATTATGTGCGATGAACCGAAGTTCTTTGGTATATTCACTGCCTAAATCGTATAACGTGGCGACAAAACGTCGATAGTCCGCGATTGCATCGGCTCCGAGCTGTTTGATCACTTCTAGCAATGTATTCTGAAACTTCGTCATTTGATTCATTTCATGATGTTCCTTTTTCTAACAACCTTTTCACAAAATCGCCCAGCGACCTTCCACCCGCTTAGTGTCCCAATTATATCAATTAAAGAACGAAAAAGATTTCAAGTGTAACAATCAACCAATTATTTGTATCAAATGGATCTGAGCGTGTGCTTAGAAGGGAGCCAAGAGAATAGCAAAGCTCCACCCGTCCCTAATAACCGTCTCTTTAGACACACCCTTTGACACATTCCATAAGCCAGCGGTATCCGTATCCGTCGAAGTGTAGGATCGCGGTTCCGTCGCCGGATGCGGTCAGTTCTTCACCGCTCAGGATGTCTTTCCAAGCCTCGCCATGGAGTTTCACGTCGGCAGGATGCTCCGAAAAGTTGTATAAGCAGATCAGGGTTTGGGACTCGTACCGGCGGAGCAATCCCATGACGCGGTCGTCGCCGGTGTAGTATACGAATACATCGGCGTCACTTCGAAATGCGTCATACTGGGCTCTCGTATCTTTCAATTTCTGCAGCCCGTCAAAGAGGATCTGCTGCATGGTGCCCACTTCAAAGCGTTTTTCTGCCAGATCGAAATCGAATTTGCCGCGATGCACATACCGGCTGTCTTCCCAGTGAGACGGGTCGTCGTGATAGCTGTAATCATTGAGCTGCCCAATCTCATCGCCGCTGTAGATCACCGGTATGCCGGTCTGGCTGAACATCCATGCATGCATCATCAAATCGCACTGAAGTCCGCGGTCCAGTGAGGCGCTGCCTTTGTTATCCAAGGCTTCCAGAATGCCGCATTCCAGTCCGCATAGGGATGCCGTCGTCCCGCAGGCTCTGGCGTCTCCCAAAGATTCCGCGTTATTGTAGAGTTCTCCCCGCGACCAGCTTCCCGGCCATTTGCCCGTAAACCAGTCATTCAGATAACGTTTGTGCGGTTCCTCGCCGATGCCAAACTGTCCCAGATAGCGGTAGTCCAGCCCCCATCCAATGTCATCGTGGCAGCGAAGATAATTCTGGAAATAACAGTTTTCCGGCAGCCTGCAGACCTGTTCCATCTGGTACTGGAGCAGTCTCACATCGCGGGTTGCCAGCGTATGCCACGTTGTGCACATGGTCGTAACGTTATATAAAATGTCGCATTCTGGCTTCTCGGCCGGTCCGAAATACGGAACGATTTCCCGTGGTTCCATGACCACTTCGCCCAAAAGCGCCACGCCCGGACAGACAAGCTGACAGGCCAGATGCATCATACGCACCAGCGTATGCACCTGCGGAAGATTTCTACAGTTCGTTCCAAGCTGCTTCCAGATATATGGAATGGCATCGAGACGGATGACGTCCATCCCCCGGTTTGCCAGATACAGCAGATTGTCCACCATATCGTTGAAAACCATAGGATTTGCGTAATTCAAATCCCACTGATAGTCGTGAAAACAGGTCATGACGACCTTTTGCATCTCTTCACACCAGGTGAAGTTTCCCGGTGCCGTCGTCGGAAATACCTCCGGAACCGTCTTCTCAAACTGGTTTGGAATCTCCCAGGAATCGTAGACAAAAAACCGGTCCTGAGCCGTCTTGTCACCGGCTTTGGCGGCTTTTGCCCAGGCATGTTCCTCGCTGGTATGATTCAGGACGAAATCCAGGCACAAGGCAATGCCTTTTTCGTGGCAGGCATCGGCCAGAGACTCCAGATCCTCCATGGTCCCCAGCTTCGGTCTGACCTTTTTGAAATCCGAAACCGCGTATCCCCCGTCGCTCTTTCCTTTGGGTGAATCAAGCAAAGGCATCAGGTGCAGATAATTGATTCCGCACTCTTCCAGATAGGACAAATGCTTTTTGACTTCCTTAAGCGTCCCGCCGAAATTCTGCACGTAGAGCATCATACCTAGAAGTTTGTGGGATTGATACCAATCCGGTCCTTCCTGCCGGGCCTCATCAAGTGCGCGAAGGGCTGGTCTTCGGGCATCGGCGTTCTTTTGCAGCACCTTTTCGAAATACGCAAAAGCTTCTTCATTATCGTAGAGCTCCATATACAACCATTTCAGTTCTTCCAGCATCTGTGCTTTTGTTTGTTTGCTCATATCTATCCATCTCCGAAATTCTGTTATTTCACCAGTTCTTCGGCCATCGGCATAGCCGGGATTGCGCCGGGTCTGGAGCATGTAAGTGCCGCCGCCCGGTTTGCAAAGGTCAGGAAATCTTCTAAGACACTTCGCTCTGTAGGAATGCTGCCATGATCCACGATCCGGGCCAGGACAGCTCCTAAAAATGTATCCCCTGCTCCGTTGGTATCGCACACGTTGACGGGTTCAGCAGGAACTTTGCCCAGCAAGTCCTCCTGACCTGAACCTCCCGCTAAGCGATAAAACACGCCTTCGCTTCCAAGGGTGATCATAATCAAACGGATGCCGTGCTCCCCAAGTCGTTTGCTTCCCTCTTCCAGATCCTCGGTTCCCGTTAGCAGGAGCAGCTCTTCGTCCGATATTTTTAGAATGTCGACCAGTTCCAGAGGCGCTTTCATCCAATCGATCGCTTCCCCTTCGCTATTCCAAAGGGCCGCCCTATAGTTCGGGTCATAGCTAATCAAAACGCCCTTCTCCCGTGCCCGCTGCACGGCAGCTAAGGCCGCTCCTCTGGACGGTTCTGCCGTCAGGCTCAGAGAGCCGAAGTGCAGGACAAAAGGCAGTTCTCCGTTCAGAAATGCAGTGGACTCCTTCTCCGTCAACTGCGTGTCCGCACCCGGATTTCTGTAAAAGGAAAAACTTCGTTCTCCCCTCTCGTCGACGGAGACGATGGCCAGTGTGGTCGGAACGTTCTCTGCCGCAAAAAGATACGAAGTATCCACATGATCTTGTTCCAGTGTTTCGCACAGCTGTTGCCCGAATGCGTCTTTGCCGATTTTGCCGATGAATCCGGCTTTTGCACCAAGCCGGGACGCTGCAACCGCAACGTTGGCCGGCGCGCCTCCCGGGAACGCAGCAAACTGCGGAATCCCATTCTTATCGGTTCCTGTCTGGGTCAGGTCAATCAGGACCTCCCCAAGTGTCATGATCTGTGTCATGCTAACTGCCTCCTATATCTGAAATACACAATGTTCGTATGCGTTGATGACGGTCGTTCCATTCCACTCGCTTCTCTGAGGGATATGGATTCCATAGTTCTTGTGAATGTGGCCGTGAACGAAATAGGCCGGGTGATGTTTGGTAATAAAGCGATTGAATGCCTCAAAGCCTCTATGGGAAATCGAATCAAAATCGTTCACCCCTCGGGCTGGGGCATGTGTAACCAGCACATCCACGCCGCCGTGTTTTCGAATTGCTTTTTCGAGTTTCCGCGCACGCTTTTCCATTTCCGCTTCGGTAAAGGTGTTTCTGCCTTCGCGGTATTTGAAGGAACCGCCCAGACCGGCAACTCGAAGGCCTTTGTACTCAAAGACCGTGTCCTCGATGCAAATGCATCCACCTGGCGGATCCTCGTTCAGCATGTCGTCGTGATTGCCACGCACATACAAAACCGGACAAGGCGCCATGGTTGTAAGAAATTCCAAATATACTTTATGTAAATCTCCGCAAGCAAGGATCAAATCAAAATCATCCAGCTTCCCCGGAGTGTAATGATCGTAGTAATACTTCGACTCGTCGTCCGCAAGGGCCAGAATTTTCATCGGTTTCCGAACCGGCTGACGAATCAGTTCTTTCAGCTGCAAAGGGCTCGCTTCACAGACTTTCCTGTATCCATGCTGTTCTATAAAAGACAGCATGTCATCGCAAAGAATCCGAAGGGTTTTCATCTTCCCCAAACTCTCATACTCCTTATGGAAGTAGTAGTAAAAAGAAAGAAAATCCTTTCGTTCTTCCTCCGTCCAGACCTCTCCTGGGCTTTTGCCCATGAGCATCTGTAAATGTGCATAGGATTCCGGCTCAGAAAACTCCACGGTTCTGAGTCCGCTCCATTGATAGAATGGCAGAAACGCTTCGTAACGTTCTGCCTCCAATGTGCCATCCTGGGCAGAAGGAATCCGGGTCACGTAGGCATCGATGCTGTCCGCTTCAAAATACTTCAGTACGCTTACCCTCTTGTTTCCTTCTTCCACATAGAACCGGTTCCGGTACTCATACAGTTTGACCGGTTCGCGGATTCCCTCTGATAAGTGGGCGCTGCAAAGAGTTCTCCACTTCTCTGCAAATTCTGAGGAACGACTAAGAAGGGGCATAAAATTCCGCGCAAACGCGTTATTACGCCCCTCGTGCTTCGTTCCAACCACCAGAGCCAGCGGAATCTGTTCCAGTCCCAGATTCCGCCCGGCCGACATCTGTCCGGAAGAAACGATGTTCTCCAGACCGATGGGATACGGGGATTCCCCCCGTGCTATAGCTTTTTTGTATTCTCTTGTCGCGAGCTTTTGGGCTTCACGATAATCGAGTTCTGACATGCTCCGGTGCCTTTGTTCCTTACCACTCCGGATGCAGAAGATTCTTTTCTGTTTCCTTATCGAACAGGTGAATCTTATCCATATCGAAGGCCAGTGTTGCCTCGGATCCTGCTCTCAGCGATGAGTCAGGAGCGACACGGGCTGTCATCTGTGTGCCGTTTACATCAAAGTACAGGAACACTTCTGCGCCCAGCATTTCGTGAACTTTGATGTTGGTCTTGATGACGTGATCCTGGTTTGCTTCCAGGAAGGCAGGATCATCCGAAATGTTTTCCGGACGGATACCCAGAACAACGGTCTTACCGTCATATCCACCGTCGATCAGTACCTGCTTTTCTTCGTCCGGTACGATCAGCACGTTGTCGCCAACGGTCAGTGTAACCTTGTCGCCGTCCACTCCTACAACCGCATCGATAAAGTTCATCTGCGGTGATCCGATAAATCCGGCAACGAACAGGTTGCATGGTTTATTGTACAGATGTTCCGGCGTATTGATCTGCTGCACGATACCGTCCTTCATAACGACGATTCTGGTTCCCAGTGTCATGGCTTCCGTCTGGTCATGTGTTACGTAGATGATCGTCGTTCCCAGTTTCTCATGGAGCTTCGAGATTTCTGTACGCATCTGTACTCTCAGCTTCGCATCCAAGTTCGAAAGCGGTTCGTCCATGAGGAAAACTTTCGGACTTCTGACAATGGCACGTCCCATAGCGACACGCTGTCTCTGTCCGCCGGAAAGGGCCTTTGGCTTTCTATCCAAAAGCTTTTCCAGGTCGAGGATCTTTGCAGCTTCCCGCACCTTCTCATCGATTTCATCCTTCGGAACGTTTCTCAGTTTCAGTGCAAAAGCCATGTTGTCATAAACGGTCATATGCGGATAGAGTGCATAGCTCTGGAATACCATCGCAATGTCTCTGTCCTTTGGTTCGACGTCATTCATCAGAACGCCATCGATCCTGAACTCCCCTTCAGAGATGTCTTCCAGTCCGGCGATCATACGCAGAGTCGTCGACTTTCCGCATCCTGAAGGTCCGACAAAGATAATAAACTCTTTGTCCTCCACTTCCAGATTAAAATCCGTTACGGCATGATAACCGTTCGGGTAAATCTTCTGGATTCCTTTTAATGATAAACTTGCCATTATTTGTTCTCCTTTATCCGGTACTTCGCAATATTCATTACCGCGGTACCTTTCACATAGAAGGTTATATCTTCTGCATGTCTGTCTGTGTAGATCACAGCTGACATGACCTGCTCTCCATCGTTGATGAATACTTCCGCACTGAGTCGGTCCAGCAGGATTCGGATGTCCAGCCTGCCGCTACGGTCTCGCACCGCCGTCTGTGCCTTTGTGAGCTTCGTTTTCCCGGGTCCCGCATGACTTCTGTCAAGGGTCGCCACAGACAACTCCGGCTCATAGGTGAATTCGGTATAGTGTTCCGCGTCTTTCGCAAACCGCACTTGGAATAATTCATAGCGGTCAGCGGGTTCCACCCGAATCTCCATATCCACCGTTCTTCCCGCGATGCCGTCCAGCCTGACTTCTTCGTCGGTATCGAGTTTCACGTTTCGGCATGTGACTTCGTCCGTCCGGTAACCGTTCAACTCTGTAACGGGCTTTTGCAAAAGCTTCCCGTCCAGAATCTGCAGCTCTCTGGGAATGCTCATCTGTCCGTTGATGGGAAGGTCGATTTCTCTGTGCTCCGCCGTTTGAGGGTTTTGCATCCATCCAATCAAAACGCGCCTTCCATCAGGTGTCTGAACGGTTTGTCCCGCGTAGAAATCGAAGCCCTGCTCCGTGCTCTGCCAGGAGTGTTCGTGAAAAATCCCCTGCTCACTGTCGTAGGTTCCGATCCTGCAGATGCTGTCCACATCTCCCATGGTGCCGGCCAGCAAAACCTGCTTGCCGTCCAAGGAAAAGAAGTCTGGACATTCCCACATCCATCCGGGTTTTCCCGCGCCGTCTGCCAGCACATTCATGAATTCCCATTTCAGCCCGTCCGGACTTTGAAACAACAGAATCTGTGCGCCGTGGATCCGGTTGTAATTGGCCATTACAGCCCGGAACGTTCCGTCTGCTTCGCGCCATATTTTTGGATCCCGGAACTCCCGCGGGTCCCCACCATCCGGCAGCATAGCTCCCGTAATGACCGGATTGCCGTCATATTTCTCGTAGGTTCTTCCATCTCCAAAGGCGATGCATTGTGTCTGCAATCCGCGTCCCTGTGTGTCTTCAGGATCGGGCCGAAAGCCCGTATACATGAGCATGTGTCGTCCATCTTCGCAGGTCAATGCCGTTCCCGAAAAGCAGCCGCCAATATCATAATCCTGGTCCGGCACAAGGGCATCCGGGAGACGCTCCCACGAGATCAGATCTTCGCTGACCACATGGGCCCACCGGGTCGGACCCCACTGGACGCTATCCTGGTAGGCCTGATAAAACAGGTGGTATTTCCCGTCGTATCGACTGAATCCGTTTGGATCATTCATCCAACCTCTTTCCGGTGTCAGATGGAATACGGGACGTTCGTTCCTATTCAATTCACTCAGTCGCTGATTCATCATTTGGTTCCATTGTCTTGAAAATCGGATCGTATATCCTAACGCAAAGGTAACCCGGTATGGTCAATCCGTACAAAAGCACCAGCAGCGTGATTCCGTGGGCAAACCACAGGAACGCCGCCCAGGCAGCACAGATTGCCAACATCCCCAAGGTCCTCGGTAAATGTCCCAAAGCCAGGCTTACTGCGTTGATCAATGTGCCGCGCAGAGTATTCTCAAACCGTGACAGTAAGGCGAAGGTGTAAATGCCAATGCCAAAGGCGCATATGCCGATCACGGTGATGATGATCATAAACATGGTCGATGTTTTTGCCTCTATAGAGTGCAGCATCATCAATTCCAGTCCTGTCAAAGCGAAAAACGCTGTAAACAGGAGTCCCAATCCGATTCCTTGCTTCAGGTTCTGCCGGAAGGATTTGATAAACATCTTCCAGACATAGGTTTCATCCTTTCTCACAAGGTGGATGAGAACGTTGTTCATGGCCGTGATTGCAGCGCCGGCTGTCACGATTGGAATCATGAAGGCGATGGTCATAAGATTGAGTATCGCCAGATCCACAATTCGTGAGAGAAACTGCATAACCGGATTGTTTGCGTCAAAAAATCGATCCATCTTCTGTTATCCTTTGACTGCGCCTGCTGTAACACCTGCAACGATATGCTTTTGCAGGAAGAGGTACAGAATCAGTATCGGCAGCATGGCAAGCAGCAAGGCCGCCATAACCAGGCCGATGTCTGTGGAATACGTTCCGTAGAATGCCTGCGTTGCGATTGGAATCGTGTAGATCGACTTATCGGTCAATACAAGGCTCGGCAGGAGGTAGTCGTTCCAGAAGGCCATGGCATCAATGATGGCTACGGTAGCGACCGTCGGTTTGAGCAGTGGGAAGACGATCTTCCAGAAGGTCTGCCATCTGCTGCAGCCGTCAATGAGAGCAGCTTCCTCCAATTCTAACGGAATATTGGAATGTATCGCGCCATGGAACATAAATGTCGCCATGGATACGGAGAATCCTACATGCATGAAAATCAGGGTGATCCTGCTTCCCAGAATTCCGAAAATACCGCCGTAAACAGATACGAGCGGAACCATCAGTACCTGGAACGGAATGACCATGGACGCGATCATCAGCGCGAAGAACAATGTACATGCCTTCCAGTTGTTACGAACAATGACAAAGGATGCCATCGCCGAGAACAAAATGGTCAGAATCGTTGCACTGAATGTGATGAACGCGGAATTCTTGAATACGTTCCAGAAGTCCATCTTAGACATCGCTTCTGGGAAGTTCTGCAGTGTGAATCCGTGCTCGCCAATCAGAGCCAGCGGATTTGAAGTGATATCACCTTTTGTCTTGAAAACATTAATCAGGACAAGAAGGAAAGGTATTACGAACAGGATGAACACGAGAATCAGCACGATGATCGTGATGACCTGACGTCTTTTTTTCTGCTTTGCAGCTAATTCGTTCTGGTTCATTACGCTTCCACCTCCCCTTTCTTACCAATATATACTTGAGCAACACCGATGATTGCGCAGACAACGAAGAGGATCAAGGCTTCCGCCTGACCGGTACCGAAGTCTTTGTAAATAAATGCCTTGTTGTATACGTGCATGGCGGCGAGTATGGACGACATGAACGGTTCCCCGTTGGTCAACGACAGGTTGACATCGTACACAACGAAGCATCTGGTGATGCTCAAAAAGATACAAGTTACAAAGGATGTCCTCATGAGAGGAATTGTGACGTTACGCATTGCCTGTGACGGCGTGCATCCGTCAATCATAGCCGCTTCCTTCAGACTGTCGGAAACGCCCATGAAACCTGCCACATAGATCAGCATCATGTAACCGGCATATTGCCAGACGGATACCAAAATCAGGCAGAACATGGCGCCTCCCGTCGATGACAGAAGGGATGGAACCGTTCCGTCTGCAAAGGCTGCGCCGATGGCAACAAAGGCACGGTTAAAGACGAATTTCCAAACATAACCGAGAACGATGCCGCCAATCAGGTTTGGAATGAAGAACCCGGCACGGAAGAAATTCTGTCCTTTGATACCGCTTGTTACCAGATACGCCAGCGCGAAGGCAACAGCATTAACAAATACTACTGCAAAAGCAGAATAAAAGATTGTCCTGCCCATGGAAGCCCAGAAGTAGGCGTCCTTAAAAGCAGAAACATAGTTCGCAAATCCTACGAATGGTTTTTCGGCTGCTACGCCATCCCAGCTTGTAAAGGTCAGATACAGACCGTACAGAAACGGAATGATAATGACCATACAAAACAGGATCAGTGCAGGGCCGGCAAACATCAGGAATTGCTTTGACTTATACGAGATTGTATTTCGTTCCATATTTTCCTCCTCCCTGCATTAATTCTCATGTACTTCGAGCGTCTTGGTCTTCCAGAAGGTCGTTACATCCTTGGCGAAGCCTTTGCGGTCGCTCTTTCCAGCCAGATATTTCTGGAACTGAGCACCTAGGATCGCGTAGTGATCGTCTGGCAGATAGTTGTAGTTTGGTACCAACGCGCCCTTGTCTGCATAGTACTTGACAGACTTGCCCAGTGGGTCCGTAACTTCCTTATCGATGTTGGAGAACGCCGGAACCAGCGCGCAGTCATCTACGAGGAAGCTCTGTCCCTCCTCGCTGTATACGAGCCAATTCAGGAAATCCATCGCCTGCTGACGTTGCTTGTCGGACGTGTTTTCGGAAGAATCCAGGAAGATAAACTTGGACCCGCCTCCGACCAACATCTCATTCATTCCATCATCCAGATCCTGCGGTACCGGCATCAGACCCATGTTTTCTGTATAATCAAAAGCACTGATGACCGACCAGTCCCAGTTACCTCCGAACAGGAAGGCTATCTCGCCTTCTGCCAGCTTCTGTTCCGTGACTTCTCTTTCTGCAGAAATCGCGCTTTCCCTGGAATAACTATTGTTCTTCAGAACGTCAAACGTATCCATCAGTGCATTAAATTTCTTGTCCTTGATCAGTTCTACAGATCCGTCTGAAAGTCCTCGGACGAATGCGTCCGGATCATCTCTTTCCTCATATACCTGTGCCAGATAGTGCGCGCCCAGAGACCAGTCTTCCTTCATGACTCCAGTTGGTGATTCCATGCCACCTTTCTTCAGTTCTTCAATGAGACCTTTGAAAGCCTTGCATGTCTTGTAGTCTTCTGGCTTGAACTCCTTGCCTGTGATCTTCTCGATGGCATCTTTGTTGTAGATAATGCCTCTCGCCTCGATACAGACTGGGAATCCATAGATTTTGTCACCCAAGCCAATGGCATACTGGGTGTCCTTCGCCCACTTCTGGTCGCTCATGTCGACAGCGTGTTCTTCCGCCAATGAGTAGACATCCTTCGCATCAACCATGGACAGCGTATATGGGTTGCCAGACGCATACCTTGTAGCCAAATGCGCGGATACCGTATCGGAGGAATAATACACCTCTACCGGCACGCCTGTCTTCTCTGTGTAACGTTTTGCCATCTCCAACATCTGATCCTGGATCTCCATCTTGGAGTTAAAGATCGTGATGCCGTTGGAATTGCCTGTCGGTGCGTCTTCTTCGGCTTTCCCACAGCCTGACATGAAGCAAAACGCCATGACAAACGTCAACATCAGAGAGATCAGTTTTAAACTCTTTTTCAACGTGTCACCTCCCTCTATTAATATGATCATACTTGAAAAAACAGTTATGTAAATTCTATCACCGCCATAGGGCCCAGTCAATTTGAAAGTGCATGGGAAGGGACGGTTCTTTCTATTTTGTGTCAGCTACCCGATGGCCGCATAAAAACTCCAGCCCCGATTGGAGCTGGAGAGAAACGTTTGCTTTTTTTGACTGTCTACTTAACAAGTAGCCATTCAGTCCCTTTTGACACATTTTATTTGGTCTTTGCGGATTTTACCTTTGACCAGTTGGAGTAGTACTTGGTTCCGCTGATGGTTTTATACGTACGAACGCGGACGTAGTACTTTTTCTTTTTCTTTAATTTCTTGATTTTTTTGGATTTCTTGGAATAGCCTTTGACGTATACGTTCTTTACGTTTGCCGTAAACTTGCTGTTGGTGGCAAGCTGGATGTGATAGCCGGTGATTCTGGAAGTCGACATTTTAGTCTTCTGCTTCTTCCATTTTACGGTCAGGGCTTTCTTGGAACGGCTGATTTTCTTAAGGGATGTTCCTTTTGGATTTACCTTGAAGCTAATGGACTTGGTTCCTTTATAATTGCCCTTTCCCGTGATGGTCACGGTCGCCTTACCAACCTTCTTATTGTTCTTGTAGCTTACCGTATAGTCCGTGCCGTTCTTCAGCGTTTTTCCGCCATAGCTGACCGATGGCAGTGGCTTGAGCGCTTTTCCCGTATAGGTCATGGATGCGGCATAAGCCTTTGCATTGCTGATATTGACAACCACAACTTTTGGTTTGGTCACCACCGGCGCGGAAGTAGTCGGTTGAGTTTCTGTTGGTGCCGGCTCTTTAATGGTCAGATTCCCGAGAATTGGACATCCGTTTCCGCAATAGATATCAAAGCCGGCATCCCCTTCATCTTTCGAGATTTTGTTGAGGGCCGCCACCATTTCACTCTGGGTATCGATGGTTTTGTCGTTGGACATGACAAGGGCCGCAGCAGCTGCCACGTGCGGTGAGGCAAAGGACGTTCCTTTGTAGTACTTGTACGTATAAGTATTGTCTAACGCCGCGCCATAAATGCCCGTACCCGGAGCCGTATAATCGATGCATTCCCCGAAATTGGAATAGGAAGCATCAAAGGCAGCCGTGTTGTTTCCAGTGTTTTTTAATGCGCTAACGGAAATGACTCGATCGGATACGGCCGGCCAGAAATTGTTATTTCTGACGTCGTATCCGGAGTTTCCGGCCGCCGCAATGATGATTCCGCTGTAACCATCAAAGGCTGTTTCCATTGCAGCCAGATCTTCATCATCCAAGGAACCGCCCAAGCTGACATTGGCGATTATCGCACCCTTTTCTTCCGCATAGTTTAATCCCAGAATCAGGTCCACTTCACTGCCGTCCCCATTGTCATCCAGGACTTTGACCGGTAAAATGCTCACGTTCATGCCCGTACTTTGGGCGATGACACTGGAGCTGACCGTCCCGTGTCCGTTTTTATCGGACACATCCGTATTCACATCAACAAAATTATATCCATCCTTTATATAGGTTCCTTCAAAGGCTTTATGGGATTTCATGATACCGGTGTCAAGGACTGCCACGACCACATCATTCCCTCTCAATTCCAGCGGATCCACCGCTTTTTTGAACTCCATATAGTCGTAGCTCCAGTTTGTACCGGTTTCCGATCCTTTCAAACCGCTCTCGTTTAAGTCGTCCTGCCCCTTGATGGGCATATCCTTCAGAACATTTTCTGTACCGAACTCTTTGCAAAGGGCTTTGTACGCCTCCGCCGTCGTTTTCTCATCCGCATATTTCAATATGCAAAAACCAGAAATCTGCGTTCCGCTCAAGGCACCATAGGTGTTGCTGATGTTGGTGGTTTTGACCAGGAGCCGGCATGTGGCGAATTGGGATGTGACTTCTGCGGTGTTTCCTTCGATTTGATTTAAGGAATACATCTCCGACTCGCTTGTCATCTGCTCAATCTGCTGCTTTTGCTTGGTTTTGCTGGCATCCTCCAGGCCGGATTCTGCATAGCTTTCGCCATACAGTTTTTCAAAGCCGTCCTTCACCGTTTCATCGTTTCCTGTCTTGACATCTCCATTGGTCATGTCAACTTTATAGAACTTTTCGTTATTTTCTGCCGGAACGGCTTCCGCTGCCTGCTGGGCAGAATCGGCTACAACGATTTCCACATTATCGGCCATATAATCAGCAAAAGGATCGGTAGGCTGCGCGTACGCAAAACTACCGATCCCAAAGAAAGTCATACTTATGGTGCATAGTATTGTTATGAAGCGTTTGATCTTATTCTTTGATCCTCGGATCATCTCGCACTCCTCTTTCATCGTTATTTTTCCATGTATCATTATACTATTTTCTGAAAGAAAAGTACTCAAGAACCAACAAATACTATCTTACATTTTATTTATATTGATTGGCTCAAATCTGATTAGCTCCACTGGAAATTAACGAGCCCAATGACATAGATCACGGCGATTACAACCGGAACCACGTACTTAAATATTGGCTTCATCCAAGGCTGCACTTTAAGGCCTTTCCCTGCGTTGGCTTCCGCAACCAGATTGTCCCAGCCCCATCCGAACCGGTCACTGCAGCAGAACAGCGCGAAAATGAGAGCGCCAAGCGGCAGCAAGTTCATGCTTACGATGAAATCCCAGAAATCGAGCCATGCAGTTCCCTCTGCAAAAGGCTGGAAGTGCAATACACTGTAGCCAAGTGCTGTCGTAAGGGATATGAGGAAAATACCGATTCCGCAGAACAGACTGCCCTTACCACGGTTCCATCCGGTCAGTTCACGAATGGCTGCCAGTATGTTCTCAAATACTGCCAGTTCCGTGGAGAGTGCTGCAAAGGTCATGAACAGGAAGAACAGACTTCCCCAGATCCTTCCGCCAGCCATGTTGTTAAACACGGTTGCCATCGTATCAAAGAGCAGTGATGGACCGGCGCCAACTTCCAGATTGTAGGAGAAGCAGGCAGGGAAAATAATCAGTCCGGCAACCAGCGCTACGAAGGTATCCAGACAGATAACGCTGACGGATTCTCCCATCAGTCTGCGTTCCTTGCCAATGTAACTTCCGAAGATCGCCATGGAACCAATACCAATGGAAAGGGTAAAGAATGCCTGGTTCATTGCACCAACCACGACCGTTGGCGTGATTTTTGAGAAATCCGGTACCAGATAAAAAGCCAGTCCCTCTTTACCGCCCGGCAAAGTCATACTTCTAACCGCCAGTACGAGCAACAGGATCAGCAATACCACCATCATAAATTTCGTGGCCCGTTCCAGTCCTCCCTGAAGATCAAAGCTGAGGATCGCAAAACCAACCGCAACAGCAACCGCCAGATAAACGGTATTGACCCCTGGGTTCGTAATCATTTCTACAAATCCCAGATCGGCACTTCTGCCAGAAAGAAAACGAACAAAGTAATAGATCATCCAGCCTGTAACAACGGTGTAGAATGCCATCAGGCAAATGTTTCCTGCCAATGCGAAATAACCGTGCAAATGCCACTTCTGACCTGGTTTTTCGAGTTTCTGGTACATGCCAACGACACTCGCCTGAGATGCTCTTCCCAGTGAAAACTCCATGATCATGGCAGGCAGTCCCAAAATCAACAGGCAGAGGATATAGACAAGTACAAAACCGCCTCCACCGTTCTGTCCGCACATCCATGGGAACTTCCAGATGTTTCCGCAACCAATGGCACAGCCGGCACTAAGCAAAATAAAACCTAGCCGGCTTCCAAGCCTTTCTCGTTCCATAATAAATAAAACTCCCTTCTTTTATATATCCATCTACGTGTAAACACGTGAATATATTCTAATTGAAATGAAGGATTCCGTAAACCCCTTTTAGAACAATGTTTTCTATCCTGATTGCACTTTATGGGACTTGGGAATGAATCATGGTACGTATTCTCTGGATGGCTGCACCATTGATTTCTACTCCAACCGCACCTTGCCGGTCATTTCGGTAGATCCATGCTCCGGCTTCATGGATTCGCTCCATGGCTTCTGCGGTCGGATGGCCATACATGTTATGTTCCCCCACCTGAATGACGGCAATTGATGGCTTTACATAATGCAGGAATATGTCACTCGAACTGGTTTTACTCCCATGATGCCCCACCTTCAGAATGTCGGATTCCAATCTGTTGGACTTCCATGAACGCGTTGCAATGACTGCGTTTTCGCCCTTCTCGTCCATGTCTCCAGTGGCCAGCATCCGGACTCCGTCGTAGTTCACACGCAGCAACAGACTCATGTCATTTTCATTGGTCTCGTCCTCCAATAGCCGCTGATATTCGGCTTCCGTCTTTTTCTGCGGCCAAAGGACCTCCACTTCCAGATGGTCCTTTCCGGACTCGTGAAACAGAAGCTTTTGACCTGCGGACAGATAAGTGATCTGGTTATGCTTCAGCCCTGTGTCACGACAAATCTTCGGTTCTCTGCTTTTGTAGCCGTCATAAACGTAGATGCGCCGCACCATTCCGGTCTTTGCGAGCTGACAGATTCCCAGATAATGATCCGTGTGCAGATGTGTCACAAAAGCTCCGTCCACCTTGGAAACACCATTTTTTAGCAGATACTCTCGCAGGGTTTTGCGCCCCAAATCGTAGTTCTGACTTCCGCCACCATCGATCAGATAGGCGCTTTTGCACCGTCCCATGCCTGTAAACGTCCTGATGCACATGCAGTCCCCCTGCCCTACATCGACAAAGGTAATCGCCGTTTTATGAAACCCATCGCTCGTTAACAAACCAAAAGCAAGGGACAAAATCAAAGCTGCGGCCGTGGCTTTTGCAAATGCCTTTGCTCTCTGTCTGTATTTCCTGCCCGCCTCCCGGCCGGCGCGCAAAAGCCTAAGACGCCCTTCTTCCGAGGCAAGAAGCAGAAGCATGAGATAATACAACGCCACAAGCCAGGCAGGCGGACTGGCAATGGTAAAGGTGGTCACACCTTCAGCGGCCGTCAACTGGTTGATCTGAACCAGCAAGTCGCAGAGCCAATCCAAAACCACATAAAATGACCCTGCATTCTCACCAAGTATCAGGTCCGCCACCCCGCAGCACAGTCCTGCCGGCACGATCACTCCTGCCAGCATGATCACCGGCACGTTGAGGAAGACGGCTATCAAAGAGATGTAGTTAAAATGATACAGCATAAACGGGCCCAGACCAATCTGCACCGCCGCACTTGCCAGAAACAAACCCGTATAGAACCTGCAGACAAAAGGCAGAATCAGATTCATGCTGAGCACTGCCAGAAAACTCATTTGAAGGCCGAGATCGAACAGCATGAAGGGATTTCGGAGCAGGACCGCAATCAGTACTGCAAAAGCCGCGCTGCTTAGGTCATACCGCCGCCCAGTCATCTGCGCAAAGGCATGCATCAGTACCATACACACGGCCCGCACCGCAGACGGAGCAAAGGATGCGAGAATCAGATAGCAAAAGAAGAACATGGCATTGAACCCAAAGAACCAACCGCCTCTCCTGCCGCAAAGGAACCCGCCGGTCAGTTCCCCGAGCAACGTCCATAGTTTGAGAATAAACGCATAGATGATCCCGATGTGCAGACCGCTGACCGCCAGAATGTGGGCGGTCCCATTCTTTTGAAACGCTTCCATGGCACTTTCATCCAAATTGCTTTTGTCACCAAACAGAATGGCATCCATCATTGCAGCCGTTTCGGTTCCTGCCGTCTGCGCCAAATCCTGCGTGTATCCTGTTTTTCGTAAATACAGATCCCTGCAAAGCCGGTGATAACAGCGGATGACCGGTGATTCATCCCGCATTGTGACGTGCTGGATCTGCTGTGCGGTGACAATGGTTTGGATGTTCCTGGTTCTAAGATATAACCGGTAATCAAAACAGCCCGGATTGCTCCTTTGCGCGGGCAGACTCAATTTCCCGCTGATGACGACCTGATCCCCAGGACAAAAGAGTTGTTCCTGATTCTTTGTTTTACTATATTCATGTACTAGCGTCCGGCAGCTTTTGCTTTTGTCTGCCCCTTCGATTCCCTGAACGGAAACCACAAACTGCCGGCTCTGCTCCCCCTCTTTTCCCTCGGTTTGCTTCACGGACTGGATGGTTCCATATAAAACGATGTGTTCTGTGCTGCCGTTCTTTGCCAGCTTCAAAAGCGGGTCCCCTGTCATACCAGTCAAAAGCCCGACGTGATAGGATAAAAAAAAGACCGCGCATAAGCCGGCGGCAACATAAAGTAATGGTCTTCGAAACATCCTGTATACCCCCGACCATTCTATCATATTTGTAAAATATTTCCAATTATAAATGCATCTTTTTTGCGAAATAGATTCTCCATCTTTGCCGAATATTCATTTAATTATCACTTGGTTTATGGTATAATAACCACATATGTGTAGTCACTATAATTGGAGGACAGAATCTTGACTGATAAATACAATGATCCAAACATGCGCGATGATGAATTCTTCGCTAAATTTGATGATATAACTGATGCACACCGCACTAAAGTTCCTACAGAGCCAACCGAAGAAGACGGCTTCTATTATGGTTCCAGTAAGGACTATCGCGGTAAATCCAACGTGAAAGCAACCCGCTCTGATAAACCGGGCAAAGTGAAAAAAACAAAAGGCGCGAAGCCTAAAAAGTCTAAAGCGGGCGCCGCGAAAAAGCGTTCTGCGAAAAAGATGCAGGGACTCGGTTCCAAAACGGTCGCAGCAACCACTGCCATGACGGACAAGGCAATGAAGACCATGCATGTGAAACCAAAGAGATCCACCAAACCGGAATCTACGATACGTAAAGTTGTCAATACCGTCTGGATTGCTGCTTTTATATGCGTCATCGCCGTTGGCCTTATGGTTGGTGTTCTTTTCCTGAAGGCACCTGCTGTCAATACGGATAACATCTACGCGCAGATCAGCCAGAGATCCGTTATGTACGATACGGATGGCAAGGAAATTGAAAATCTCTACTTCTCTGATGGGAACCGATCCATCATTAAGTATAAGGATATTCCGGACAACATGGTCAATGCCATCGTTTCTCTGGAAGACCAGAAATTCTGGAAACACCACGGATTCAACTTTATCCGAATGGCCGGCGCCATCAAAGACAGTCTTTTCGGCGGCGGACAGATCAGCGGTACAAGTACAGTTACCCAGCAGCTTGCCCGTAACGTTTACTTGTCCGAAATCAAGAGTCAGCGATCTCTAACACGTAAGATTTCGGAGATGTACTGTACGATCATTCTGGAAAAGGATTTGACCAAAGAACAAATCATGGAGGCATATCTGAACACCATCTATCTGGGATTCAACTCCTATGGTGTAGAAACAGCCGCTCAATCCTATTTCTCAAAGAGTGCCAAAGAGCTGTCATTGGAAGAGTGCGCTGCACTGGCTGCCCTCCCGCAGTCTCCTGACACCTATGCTTTGGTCTATTCGGATTATTACAAGACCAACACATCTCTTCCAATTATCAAGAAGACATCCTCAGTAAACTATCTGTACAATGGTGATCTTACGAAGGATCGTAGAGAACTCGTCCTGCGCAACATGGCCAATGGATACATCACAAAAGACAGAAAAACCGGGAAGCTTAAAGAAGAAAGAATTTCAGAAGAAGCTCTGAATGAAGCGCTGTCCGTAGATTTGGAAGACGATATTAAGATTGGAAGCGCCATCGATGCAAGCGCCTCTTCCTATTTCACGGACTATGCGCTGGAACAGCTAAAGGATGACATTGTCAACGAATACGGTTGCAGTGAATCTGAAGCAGAGACCATTATTTACACCAAAGGCCTCAAAATCTACACCACCATGGATTCCAGAATCCAGGGTATCATGGAAGACGAGTTTGATGACGATTCGAACTACACCTCCATCTCTTATACAAGGACGGACTCTGACAACAACATCATATCGGAAAACGGTACGATCCTTGCCAGAAGCTATGACAACTACTTTGATTCGGATGATGATTTCTTCCTGAAATCCGACGAATACGAAATGAACGACGATGGAAGCATGACGTTAGAGAAAAATGAACGTTTGAACTTCTATCAGGTCGAAGTAGATGGCGCTCCGGATATCAGCATCGAATTCAAAGGCATGTACACCAAGGATGACGACGGCGTCCTCTACTTCATCGAGAGCGGTGCCCTCTCCATTCCTCAGGGATATAAGACACTGAACGAAGACGGCGACTGTGTCGTTTCCGCCCAGTTCTTCAAGGATTATCCGGATTTCTTTAAGAAGGATTCTGACGGCGGTTACACTGTCAGCTCCGATAATTACACTATGAAGCAAAAGGTTCGTCAGCCACAGGCGGCGGCCGTTATCATGGAAAACTCAACCGGCGAAATCAAGGCAATGATGGGTGGCCGCGGTGCCTCCGGCAAACAGCTCTTTAACAGAGCAACCAACCCTAGACAGCCTGGATCATCCATTAAGCCAATCGCTGTATATGGTCCTGCCCTGCAGATGAGCTATGAATACAACGAAAGCAATAAGAAGATGAATCTGGATACCAGCGACCACAGTAACTGGGGTAAGTTCCTGACAGCTGGAAGCGTCATTAACGATGGCCGTGAAGGAACGACGAAAATTGACGGTAGAGACTGGCCGGTCAACGACGACCACAGTTACCACGGCGATGTAACCATGCGGGAAGCAGTTCAGAGATCCCTCAACGTTTGTTCCTATAAGACATTCCGTCAGATCGAACGAAATGAAGGCGCTGAGTACTCCATGAATATGCTCAAGAAGGTGGGCGTTACGACATTGGATGACGAAAACGATCTGAACCCTGCTGCCCTTTCCTTGGGCGGTCTTACGATCGGTATGTCACCTTTGGAAGAGACTGCTGCCTATGCAGTATTCCCGAACGGCGGCGTATATAAACCACCTAAATTCTACACGAAGGTTTTGGACAGCAACGGCGATATCATGCTCGAAAAACAAACGGAAGAAACACAAGTTTATGACGAAGGCGTTGCCTGGATCATGACTGACATTCTCCGATCCGTTGTAACGAATGGTATTGGTTCCAGCGCTGCGATCAGCAGCCAACCTTCCGCAGGTAAGACAGGTACAACAAGTAACCAGTACGACATTTGGTTCTCTGGATTTACTCCGCAGTACACCATGTCTCTGTGGATGGGTAACGATGTGAATATCTCCGTATCGGATTACGGTTTCAAATCCGGTGCTTTCTGGGCAGCCATCATGGGACGTGTCTGCGAAGATATGCCGAGAGGCGATTTCTTTGACCGACCGGATAACGTCATTCAAGTTGGCGGAGAGTTCTACATTGATGGTACGTACTCTAAGACGGGCAAAAAGAAGAAAAAGGACGATAAGGATAAAGATAAGGATAAAACCTCCGAATCATCCAGCAGCGCAACCACAGCCGCACCAACCACAGCCGCACCAACCACAGCCGCACCAACCACAACCACAACCAAAGCCACAACACCTGAAGGAGGCGGCGGCGGCGAAGGCGGCGGCGAAGGCGGCGGCGAAGGCGGAGGCGGCGGCGGCGAAGGCGGCGGCGAAGGCGGCGGCGAAGGCGGCGGCGACGGCGGCGAAGGCGGTGAATAACATGATCCTAGCCTCTGCATCACCAAGGCGAATTGAAATGATTCAAAAAGCCGGCATCGACCCTGTCGTTATGCCGGCTTCTATTATAGAGACCTTCCCAAGTGATATGGGACCGGAAGACGCGACTATGTTTCTGGCCATGAAAAAAGCTACTGCTGTGTTGGAAGAAATCAAGTCATCCGAAGGACATGACAAAAGCGATGTCATTCTGGCGGCGGATACGGTCGTTGTCTCGGATCGAAAGATCATTGGCAAACCAAGGGATCCACAGGAGGCTTTTTCCATTCTATCTTCCCTCCGTTCCAGGTCCCACCATGTTATTACCGGCTGCTGTCTGATCAAGCCTGCGACCATGCAAAAATTCTGTTTCTATGAGGATACAGAAGTATGGTTCAAAGATTTTACAGACGAAGAACTAGAGGCCTATGTGCACACACCGGAGCCTTATGATAAAGCCGGCGGCTATGCGATCCAGGGGACTTTCGGCAAATACGTCGACCACATTGACGGGGATTTTGACAATGTAGTTGGACTTCCCCTCACCCGCGTTCTAACCTTTCTTAAGTATCTTTGATACGCTGCTGCATTTCTAAAAAGCGCAAATTAAATATAGAAAATGCCGCATTTAGAATGCGGCATTTTTATACGATTGAACTTTCAACTGAGTGTATAACCCTATCTTGTTGAAGTCTTATTTTGTGGAAGCGTCATAAAGAGCTTCTGCGTTGTCCCACTCTTCGATAATTTCAGGAATTACCTTGTAGAGGTCGCCAACGATACCGAAGTCAGCAACTTCAAAGATAGGAGCATCTGAATCCTTGTTGATTGCAACGATGATGTCAGAAGTCTGCATTCCTGCCAGGTGCTGGATAGCGCCGGAGATACCGCAAGCGAAGTAAATCTTAGGCTTTACAGTAGTACCAGTCTGTCCAACCTGGTGTGAGTGATCGATCCAGCCAGCATCAACAGCTGCACGGGATGAACCAACAACTCCGCCAACCTTGTCAGCGAACTTCTTGATCAGTTCGAATCCGGATGCATCGCCAAGTCCTCTTCCGCCTGAGCAGATGATGTCAGCGTCAGTCAGTGATACCATTTCCTTAGCGGACTTAACAACGTCCTTGATAGTGATGTGGATATCATCTTCTGAAACAGTTGTCTTAACGTCTACAACTTCACCAGTTGCTCCAGCAACAGGCTCTCTCTTCTGCATAACGCCAGGACGAACGGTTGACATCTGAGGTCTAGTTCTTGGGCAAATGATAGTAGCCATCAGGTTACCACCGAATGCAGGACGAGTCTGCTTGATACCAGTGGATGGATCGTTAGGGTCCAGAGTGGAAGTATCAAGAGTTGTGTTCTTCTTAGCATATTCGATGTAGCTTGAAACCTTAACGTCCAGTCTAGTACAGTCAGCTGTCAGACCAGTGTTGCATCTAGCAGCGACTCTTGGAGCGAAGTCACGTCCAATGTGAGTAGCGCCGTAGAGAACGATTTCAGGCTTGTATTCATCGATTGCTTCCTTCAGAGCATAAGTGTATGCATCTGTTGTGTAGTGCTGCAGCAGTGGGCTTGCGATCTTGTAAACCTTTTCTGCGCCGTATGCGAAGCATTCGTCAACCAGAGGAGTGATGTCTTCTTCTGATCCGATCAGAACTGCGCATACCTGTGTATCTTCGCTGATTTCCTTAGCCAGTCTGTGACCTTCGCCAATCAGTTCCAGAGCAACGTTCATCAGTTTGCCGTCTCTCTGTTCTGCGAATACCCAAACGTGCTTGTAGTCGCCCAGGTCAGCCTGTACTTCGATTTTCCTTTCTTCGATAGCGCCAAACCTACAGGATGTCAAGCACTGGTTACAGAAGTCGCAGCTTGGGCCGATAGCAGCAACCTTACCCAGCTTGTTGCCATCATATTTTTCGAAATAAAATGCATCCTTAGGGCAGCTCTTAAAGCACTGTCCGCATCCTATACATTTCTCTTTAATAATGTTAATAGCCATTTAAATTTCCTCCTCCTTCTTAGATTACATGCTTACCCTTAAGCTTGATCAGTAAGTTCTTAGCCTGTTCCTTTTCAGTGTCGCCATCGATTTTAACGCCCGGCTGTTTTGGAGCAGGAGTAAATGATCTGAATACGTTTGTAGGGGATGCTTCCAGACCAACCTTTGTCAGGTCTACTTCGATGTCCTTAGCATTCCAAACCTTCATTTCCTTTTCACCATAGATTCCGGAAATGGTCATGTATCTAGGAGTGTTCAGCTCTTTGATAGTAGTCAGCAGGCAAGGGAGTGCAACTTCGATCAGTTCATATCCGTCTTCCAGCTGTCTCTTAACTGTAACTGTTTTTCTGTCGTCAGCAATTTCGAACTCTTCAACATAGGATACCTGAGGGAGTCCCAGCTTTTCTGCCAGCTGTGGTCCAACCTGAGCAGTATCTCCGTCGATAGCCTGTCTGCCTGTGAAGATCAGGTCATAGTCGCCGTTTTCCTTGACCCATTTCTTAACAGCTGCTTCCAGAGTGTTGGAAGTAGCCCATGTATCTGATCCGCCTACTGCTCTGTCAGATACGAGGATACCTTCGTCAGCGCCCTTTGCGATACATTCGAACAGAAGATCGTTAGCCTGTGGAGGTCCCATTGTGATAACTGTAATGTGTACGTCATCAAACTTGTCTTTGATCTGCAATGCTTCTTCCAGAGCATTCGCATCGTCGTTGTTCAGGATGCTTGGAACGCCATCTCTGATCAGTGTTCCTGTTTTAGGGTTGATCTTGATAACGTTAGTATCAGGAACCTGCTTTGCACTCCTTCGTAGATCTCAGTGATCTTAGCATCTCTCATCATTCTTTCTACTGGATAATCCTTTGTGTAGCCATATCCGCCGTGGAGCTGTACGCACTTAGTTGTTACGTGCATTGCTGTTTCAGCAGCGAAGTACTTAGCCATTGCAGCAGCCGGTCCATAAGGCAGGTGCTTGTCTTTCATATCAGCAGCTCTGTAAACGAGAAGTCTTGCAGCTTCGATCTGCGTTGCCAGTTCAGCAACTAAAAACTGCAGAGCCTGGAATTTGCTCAGTGACTTACCGAACTGTTTTCTAGCCTTCATGTATTCGATAGTTACATCGAGAGCGCCCTGTGCGATACCCAGTGCCTGTGAAGCGATACCGATACGGCCGCCGTCCAGAGTGGACATTGCAACTTTGAAACCTTCTCCGATTTCTGCAAGGAGTCTGTCCTTAGGAATCTTGCAGTTCTGGAAAATCAGTTCTGTAGTTGAAGATGCGCAGATACCCATCTTATCTTCTGTCTTACCAATTGAGAAACCTTCGTCGCCCTTTTCAACGATAAATGCACTGATTCCGTGGTTGCCCTTGGACTTATCAGTCATTGCCATTACTACGAATACGTCAGCATATCCACCGTTTGTGATGAATACCTTAGCTCCGTTTAACAGCCAATAATCGCCACAGTCTTCAGCTCTTGTCTGCTGTCCGGATGCGTCTGTACCAGCGTTTGGTTCAGTCAGTCCGAAAGCTCCGAGCTTCTTTCCTGAGAGAAGATCAGGCAGGTACTTCTGTCTCTGTTCTTCTGTACCCCAGTTGAAGATCGGCCAGCAGCACAGTGAAGTATGAGCTGAGCGAGATGTGGTCTCCACCTGCTCCGCCGTACTGTGTTGGGAACGGAACGCCAAGAAGTCCGTACTGAGCCATCTTTGCTACAGTTTCTTCTGGGAATCTATGTTCCGCATCGATGTCTGCAGCAAGAGGTTCAACCTCAGTTTCGGCAAAATCGCGTACCATTTTTCTTACGAATTCTTGTTCCTTCGTCAGTGAAAAGTTCATTATATTGCCTCCTTAATTATTAATAACATTTGTTATTTTTGTAACAAATCATACCACGATAATTAAAACATAAAACTCCCTCCATTACAAGAGGGAGTTTTACACTTTCTCAATTAAATTATGCACTTTCTCATTATTATTTATTGGATTTATTTTTCTTTCATGGTGCCGTTTCTGTAAGCCGCCACAAGTTCGCTCAATTCTTCTCTTTCCCGCTTCAATTCCTGTCCCAGATCCGTATCCCCTACGAGCATTCTCTTCGACATATTATTTACGATTGTAATGAGCGGCGAATGGAATACCTGCGTGCCGTCCGGCTGCAGCGGACTGTATGGCTTGTGCTCCGCCAGGGCCATGTAACGGGAATTGATGATGAAGGTGTACCCTGCAATTCCGGTTTGCTTCTGGTATGCCTTTGACATACCGCCATCAATGATGAAGAGTTTCCCTCCTCCTTTGACCGGGCTTTCACCGTCTTTGATTTTAACCGGCACGTGACCGTTCAGAATGATGGACGTCTTTGGATCCAAACCGAATTCCACCAGAATTTTTTCACAGATTTCACGGTTTTCAATCAGTTTATAATATGGCACCGTATGTTCTTTGTGCGTTTTCTTATCGGCAATAAAGCATCTCTCAAAGGTGGTCATCTGGTCTTTGCCGAACAGCGGCGATTTGGCCCCAAGCCACAGATACCACATCAAATCGCCAGAGCGGCCCGTTTCTTCGGACTCATCCGGATTGTAGTAGGCCTTGCGGACCTGATCGTCCAGATAATCCATGTATTCCTTGCCTTTTGCTGTAAACCCGTTGATGGTGCAGCTTTCAAACTCACCATCGGCATCCATCGGAATGCATCCGTGGAACATGAGGTTTCCGTTGCATATCGTGTAGAGTGCGCCATTGGCAAAGAGGAACCGGATGTGCTTTTGCAGCTTTTCATTCTGGGTAAAGCCCGCTTCAATGGCATCCAGCATAGCTTCTTCTTCCGGCGTCAATTTGTACGGATCTGCCGGATCGATGGTTGGGAAGTTGGCGTCCCGCAGTGGGTACTCGCCCATCGGCAGATGAATCGTTCCCTTTTCGTAATCGATCTTATCAAGCAAAAGCCTATGATCCAGATGATACTCCGGATGCGCTTTGATTCTCTGCCCTTCTACCTTAAACTGGCAGATGGAAATGGCCTTGTTCATTTTTGCCGCCAGAGCATACTCCACCGGGTCATACTTGTTCTCTTCGATGACTTTTGGCATAAAGTATTCGCACGGGTCGTTTTCATAGATTTCTGCAGCCATGGTAGCCAGCGGCCGCAGGTTGATTCCGTATCCGACTTCGAGCATGTCAAAATTGTTGTAGCTTATGTTCATTCGGAGCACGTTGGTAATGCATGCCCAGTTGCCTGTAGCCGCACCCATCCAGACGATGTCGTGATTGCCCCACTGGAAATCCACATCATGGAACCCCATCAAATAGTCCATGATCCGGTCCGGATGAGAACCTCTGTCCCAAATGTCGCCGATAATATGGAGTTTATCAACGGCCAGATTGCTGATGCACTCCGTCATCTCTTCAATGAACCCTTCTGCCGCTTTGTACTCGATCAGCGTGTTGATGATCTGGGTGTAATAGTTCCCCATGTTATCCGTATCGCTGGCGTGAAGCAATTCATCAATGACGTAAGCATAATTCTTAGGAAGTCTTTTACGCACCTTTGACTGCGTATACTTATTGGTAACCGATTTGAGTATCAGTACCAAACGGACAATACTCTCTTTGCACCATCGGTCAAAGTCAATTTCCGATTTCTTGCGGCGTTTGATTTCGGCTTTTGCGTTATAGACCAAAGACGCCAGGTCGTCCCTTTCCTCGGACGTTAAATCAGGTCCAAAGATTTCATCGATCTTGTTCTTGATGACACCCGATGCGCTTTTGAGCATATGGATAAAGGCTTCATGCTCCCCATGCAAATCGCTCAGAAAATACTCGGTCCCCTTAGGCAAACTCAGAATCGCGCTAAGGTTAACGATTTCTTCCGTTGCCGATTCAATATTCGGATATTTCTTCGACAGATTCTTCAGCAAATTTTTATCGACCACAGTGATGCCTCCTTATTGACTGCTCAACTACATTTTTTCTAAAAGATAACGTTTATGGTATTTCAATCGGATGTATTCCATGATTTTCATAAAGTAGTACGGATTGCTCAGTCCTCCGACTGCGCCGACCACCGGAATTCCCTGTATGAATTTCATCACCAGCATATCCATGGAAAAAGCATCGGCCGTCATCTCGATTTGTTCCGAAATATCTTCCTTGGATGGAATTACCACAGCCTGCAGCATGTCGTTGACTTCGATATCTGCAGTGACCCAGTCTTTTCGCTTCTGAATGGCTGCAGACATCATTTTTAATATCAGATACCTCTCTTCCGGTTTGTCGTAGTCATAGCCGTATTTTAAGGCTGTCTCGTAGATGCCTTTGAGAATGTACCCGATAAACAGAACGATGTCTGGCAGTCCGATGCCGAATACTCCCAGCCCGACACCTTCCAGTGTGGTTACGATGGACTTAAAGGCGTCAGATCTGGCAGCTTCATACCGCAGCTTTTGCAGTTCCTCACTGGTGTCATAAACGTCCACATTAACATTGTTCATGGCGTATTCCTGCATCAGTTCTTCTTTGTTGAAGGTCTTCTCGATGACCGTGATGCCGTTTTCGAATATGATTCCAAAAGCCGTGGTAAAGGCCGCACGAAGACTTCTGTGAACAGTGGCGGGGATTTTCTTTTCGATGGCCTTTTTCCAAGGCATATCCCCTTTCATCGCTTCCTTTTGGAGCTGTCGTTCACATTTCCGTATGTAACTCAGTTCTTTTTCAAAAGCTTCCTGCCGCTTGTCTGTCACGATGTTCTCCACCATTTCTATTTATTCTTTTTATCGTGGATGTATACAGCAACCATTCCCACGATCAATATACCGGCAATGATAAGTTCCATTGAGCCCATTCTCCTTTGCTTTTCTTATAAGATTATACAATAATATTTTATTGCTCGAAAGAGTCTTATCTTGTAAAATGTAGAAAAAGGAGGTACAACATGAAGGTTCTAATTGTTTTTATCATAATTGGTATCCTGCTGGTTCTTTATGCCATTACCGGTTACAACAGTTTCATCAAAATGCGAAACAAAATCGATGAGGCATTTGCGACCATGGATGTCTACCTGAAGAAAAGATGGGATCTGATCCCGAATCTGGTCAATACGGTCAAAGGCTATGCAGAGCATGAAAAAGCAACCCTCGAATCGGTGACGAGCATGAGAAAGCAGTCTTACGAAGCCATGAGTCAGGAAGAAAAGATTGCAGCCAATAAAGAACTGGGCGCAGGACTCGGACGACTAATCGCAACGGCAGAGGCCTATCCGGACCTGAAGGCAGACCAGCAGTTCCTGCAGCTGAGCAGACAGCTGAACGATATCGAAAACGACATTGCCAACAGCAGGAAATACTACAACGCAACGGTTCGGGAGCTGAATACAAAAGTCGAATCCTTCCCGAGCAATATCATCGCAACCATCTTCCACTTTGGCAAGCGTCCAATGTTCGAAGTGGCAAGCGCCGCAGAGCGGGAAAACGTAAAAGTAGAATTCTAATGTGTCAAAAGGGACGGTTCTTTTTGACACATTTCAAGAACTTGATTATTTAGGGCAAGGGCCAGCGGATCAGTGTCCGCGCGTCGTCCTCGTCGCTGACGATCACGACGGCTCACTCACAGAGAGTAGAACTCCATCGAAACTCGGAACTTCGTCCCTCAAACAGTCGATGGAGTTTTTCTATTCTCTTTGCTCGTATCGCCGGTGATCGTAGCAGCTCCTGCGGAATCGCGCTGGCACTGCCCCGCTGGCCCTCTTCTCAATGATCATACTCGAAAATAGCAAAGAGCAGAGGAACTGACACGTACTGCTACGAGGACATGCGTGAAGTCACCATGCGCTCCCGCAGGAAATAAAAAAGGTCGCTCCATGAATTGTTCATGCAACGGCCTGTAATTCTTTGATTTGGCTATTTCGTACGTTTATTGCGTGTTCGATTTCGCTGGGCGGCCCGCTTGGCCTTCTCGTATCGCTTCCGCGTCTTCGGTTTCATGACCGAATAGCCGAACCGTCCCAGTTCTTCCCGTTTTAGTCCATAGTAATGACCATGGTTGTAGGCGACCAGCCCTGCTTTGTCCAGCCGGATGGCGCCTTTTTCGTCGACGATGTGTTCATCCGCCGACACGCTGACGATCTCCGCAATGAACATGTCGTGAGATCCTAACTCTTTGATTTCCTTAACCTTGCATTCGATGTTCATTGGGGATTCCCCGATGATTGGACAAGAAACCTCTTTCGCTGGAAGCGGCGTAAGCTTTTGCTCCTCGAATTTATCGAAATCCCTGCCCGATTTGACACCGCACCAATCAGCGGCAAAGGCCAAATCTTCGCTGACCAGATTGATGACGAATTCGCCGGTTTCCTCGAGGATGTGATGAGAATACCGTTCCTTTCTTACGGAGATATAAGTCATGGGCGGGTTGGAATTGATCGTCCCCGTCCATGCAATGGTTATGATATTTGGTTTTTCATCCCGGTCTGCGTTTCCTCCGCAGCTTACCATGACGACCGGTACCGGATTCACCAGCGCCCCGGGCGCAAAGTGCATTTTACTCATTTCATTGCCACCCGTCTCTAGTCTACAAAAGCCTCTCTCCAGGCATCTTCTTTGCCATCTCTCAGGTCGTCCAGATTGTACGGCGTTGCCTGATACAGATAGTAATTCAGCCAGTTGGAGAACAGCAGATTCGCATGACTTCTCCACCGGAACAGAATTTCTTCTTCCGGATCATCGTTCTTAAAGTAATTTTCCGGAACGGCAATTGGAAGGCCTTTGTTGACATCACGGAAATATTCATGGGCCAGCGTGGCCTTGTCGTATTCCTGATGGCCGAGGATGAAAATCTGTCTGCCGTTTTCTGTGGATATGATATGCGGCCCGATTTTTGGTGATTCCGCCAGAATCCGCAGTTCCTTGTGGCGCTCGATGTCTTTGCGGAGCACTTCTGTGTGTCTCGAATGGGGCGCATAAAAAATCTCGTCAAATCCGCGCACCAATGGATTGTGCGGACGAATGACTTTCTGCTCAAAAACGCCGAACACTTTCTCGTCCAGCTGGTATTTCGGAATGCCGTAATAGTAATAGAGGGCCGCCTGTGCTCCCCAGCAAATGAACATGTTGCTGTAAACGTGGGTCTTGGCAAACTCAAAAATCTCACACAGTTCCGGCCAGTAGTCTACCTCCTCAAAAGGCATCTGCTCGATGGGAGCACCGGTCAGGATCATCCCATCAAAGTAATCGTCTTTGATTTCATCAATGGTTTTGTAGAAGGAAATCATGTGATCCCTGCTGACGTGGGTCGATTCGTGGCTGTCCATGGTAACCAGCGTCATCTCCACCTGCAGGGGGCTGTTTGCCAACACTCTGGCAAGCTGGGTTTCTGTGTCGATTTTTGTCGGCATCAAATTGACGATAACAACTTTCAACGGACGAATGTCCTGTTTCGTCGCTCTCGCCTGTGTCATCGTAAATATGTTCTCCTGCTGCAGGGTTCCTGCAGCAGGTAATGTGTCAGGTATAATTAATGGCATAATGTCCTCTCGTTTATTGATCGCACTAGATCTTTGCAAGTGCCTGATCGAAATCTGCAATAATGTCTTCTACGGTTTCCAGTCCAACGGACAACCGGATCAGACCCGGATCGATTCCGGCTGCGCGCTGTGCTTCTTCGGAAAGCTGTCTGTGGGTCGTACTTGCCGGATGCAGCACACTGGTGTGGATGTCACCAACGTGTACGACGATGCTGGCCAGTTCCAGATTATCCAAAAGCTTTTCTCCCGCTTCTCTGCCGCCTTTGACGCCAAAGCTCATGACTGCGCTGGCGCCCTTTGGCATATACTTCTGGGCAAGATCATAATACTTGTCCCCCGGAAGTCCCGGATAAACGATCCAGTCAACCTTCGGGTGATTGGACAGGAATTCTGCAACGGCCTTTGCGTTCTTAACGTGGCGTTCCATTCTGACATCCAGTGTCTGCAGTCCCTGATGGGTCAGGTAAGCGTTCATCGGTGACATGGTGCAGCCAAGGTCACGAACCAGAACAGCCTTCAGTCTCGTACAAAAGGCAGCTTCCCCAAACTTCTCATAGAAGTTCAGACCGTGATAGCTTTCATCCGGTGCCGCCATGCTTGGGAACTTCAGATTGCCTTCTGCATCTTTGATCGTCCAGTCAAATTTGCCGTCTTCAATAACGCATCCGCCAATGCTCGTTCCATGTCCATCTGCGAATTTCGTAGTCGAATGAGTAACGATATTTGCGCCATATTCGATTGGTCTGCACAGAGCCGGTGTCGCCAGCGTATTATCCACGATAAACGGAACACCCATCATTTCTGCAGCTTTTGCAAACTTTTCAAGATCCAAAACACTCAGTGCAGGATTTCCCAGAGTCTCTCCAAAGAGTGCCTTGGTGTTCGGTCTTGCCTTTGCAGCGATCTCTTCGGCGGAAATGTCCTGGTCGAAGAATTCTACGTCGATGCCAAGCTTTCTGAGTGTCACGTTAAAGAGATTGTATGTGCCGCCGTAAATGTTGGTGCCGCTCAGGATGTGATCTCCCTGCTCGGCTATGTTCAGGATGGCAATCAGATTTGCGGACTGTCCGGATGAGGTAGCCATTCCTGCAGTCCCGTATTCGAGAAGCGCCATCTTCTGCTCCAGTTTATCGACGGTCGGACTTCCCAGTCTGGCATACATCGGATTCGGGCTGTCGAGATCAAAAAGCTCTGCAACGTCCGCTGCGTTATAGTAGCGGTAAGTTGTGCTCTGTATGATTGGCAGATTCTGAGGCTGCGCGCTTTCTGCCTTGTATGCGCCGTGTACACATCTTGTTTCAAATCCTTTGTTTTTCATCGTGTATTCTCCTTCCGTTATACGCCGAGCTGTTTTCCTTGTGCGTGCTCGTAATCAACTTTCATGAAGCTGCCAGTGGACATGGCCAGACATTTTCCCGTTTCCTCATCATAGGCCTTTGCCATAAGCCGGATCACCCTGCTTCCGACTTGTACCGCCTCCGATTCAACGATGAAGGATTTGCCTGTAAAAGGCCTGAGAAAGCTGATTGTCATGTCAGCAGTAGAAACGCTGTCCGCTGTCAGAGCGATGGCGTTGATTCCCATGGTTGTATCCATCATAGCTGAAATCACACCACCGTGTACCTCGCCGCGTCCATTGTCTTCCCATTTGAATTTCTTATATCTCACACGACATGACATCCGTTCAGGATCACAATCCACAAATTGCGGATCGATCATGTCGTTCAGCATACCAAAACCATATCCCTTGATTTCGTTTACGATTTTCTGTACGTTTTCTTCAAAATCTATTTCTTTATTTTTGTTCGTCATTTATCGTTCCTCCCTTTCGAGAAAAGCTTATCATTCACGGGGAATAAAATATTCGACCAACAATTCATTCCCGCCAACCATTCGGCAGTCACAGCTTCCGCAGCCAGGACACCGATCATCGCCCATCAGGTCTTCCACTTCGTACTCCATTCCACATGAGCTGCATTGCATCCGGATTTCTCTCATATCTAGATGCAGAACTGCCTCCTTGCACCTGGGGTGTTTCACTCGGATGATCTGAAAGGCTCGTTCAAGCAGTCCCGGTATGGCCTTTGCCTTGCCGACGACCAGACCGACTTCTGCAACTTCCTGTATTCCCATCTGAGATGCCCTAGCCTCAACCGCATTCAAAGCATAGTCGATCAGTGATGTTTCATGCATAATCAGCCTCCCGGTCTCCGTCCATTACAACATAAAGCGATTATATCACAGGAACCTCTGTTTTTCATAGAGAGGAACTGCTATTTTTCGTAGATACTTTTCCCCGATCGGTCGATGGCGACCACCACCGGCAGTTCTCTCACCGTAAGCTTGCGGATGGCTTCGGTTCCCAGTTCTTCAAAGGCAACGACCTCTGCCGTTTCAACACATTGGGCAATGACGGCTGCAGCTCCGCCGATGGCCGCCAGATAAACGGCCTCCTGCTTTTTGATCGCTTCGATGACCTCTTTGTTTCTTGGTCCCTTGCCAATGGTTGCCAAAACACCCTGTTCCAATAAAAGCGGCGTATATGGATCCATGCGGCCGCTGGTCGTCGGGCCGGCAGACCCGATGGGATAGCCCGGCCGTGCCGGCGTTGGCCCCGCATAGTAAAGAATCGCATTTTGCAGATCCAAAGGAAGCATCTGTCCATTTTCGATCATCTCTTCCAGCCGCTTGTGGGCCGCATCCCGGGCCGCGTAAATCGTTCCGGTAATGAGAACCGTATCTCCCGTTCTAAAAGCTGCTATTTTTTCTTTTGTGTATGGTTCTGTAAGTATGTGCTTCATAATAGAATCTCCCCATGCCGGCTGACGTGACAATTGATATTGACTGCAACCGGTAGGCCTGCAATATGTGTCGGTGCCGCCAAAATATGGACAGCCAGTGCCGTTGTCTTCCCGCCAAACCCTTGCGGACCGATGTTCAAGTCGTTGATTTGTTCCAAAAGCCGCTCCTCCATCTCTGCATAAAATGCATCTTCATGATGGGTTCCGATGGGCCTCAGCAGCGCCTTCTTCGCCATCAACGCAGCCTTATTGAAATTGCCGCCGATTCCTACGCCAACAACCATGGGCGGACATGGATTGCCGCCAGCCTGCCTGCAAATATCAAGGATCGCCTCTTCGGCGCCTTTTACTCCCGCACCCGGCGTCAGCATTCGGATCTGGCTCATGTTTTCGGACCCAAAGCCTTTGGGAGCGACGATTACTTTTACCTGCTCCCCGGAAACGATGTCAATGTTAATGTCCGCCGGCGTACTGTCTTCGGTATTCTTTCTCCGGAACGGGTCTTCCACAATGGTTCTGCGAAGATACCCTTCTTTGCAGCCCTGCCGCACACCTTCGTTGACCGCATCTTTGAGATTTCCCCCAACCAGATGGACGTCTTGTCCGATTTCCAAAAACACACAGGCCATGCCCGTATCCTGACAAATCGGGAACACGCCTTCTTCCGCAACGGCGATATTGTGTTCGATGGTTTCAAAGACACTGCTGGCAAGTTCGTCACGTTCCCGTGCGCCACACTGGTGGATGCACCGTTTCACATCCTCCCCGAGGTGGTAGTTTGCATTGATATACAAGGTTTTAACGGCTTTTGTGATTTCCGCTACATTCAATTCTCTCATATGGATTTCCTTTGTTTTTATCTAGGCTTGTGCCTTTTGCAGATAGTCTTACTATATCCAATTACCGCGCAACAATCAAGCTGAAGCCGCAAAAAAAGGACCGCAACTCCTCTCGGTTTGCGACCCTTTTTGGGGAGAGTGAGCACGTAAGCTCACTGGCTAAGCTTTTATGTCTGCCAATTGTTTCCCGACACTTTCGAAGGACGTGGATCCTTCGGATTTCTTGGCCTTTATGCAGTTTTCGATTGAGATCGCATCGTAGATGTCTTCCTCAAAAGCCTCCGAAAAGGACTGAAACTCTTCCATGGTAAGATCATCCAGGGCAACGCCCTTTTGGATGCTGTACAGCACCATTTTGCCGATGATTTCATGGCAGTCCCGGAACGGAATGCCTTTGGAAACCAAATAGTCCGCCGCATCCGTCGCGTTCATATAACCGTATTTGGCGGCTTTTGCCATGGTCTGCTCATTGACCGTCAGCGTCTCCAGCATTTCCCGGAATATTCCCAGAGATGCTTTGACCGTATCCACTGCATCAAACACCGGCTCTTTGTCTTCCTGCAGGTCTTTGTTATAGGCCAGCGGAAGGCCTTTGCAGATGGTGAGAAGCGCCATCATGTCGCCGAATACTCTGCCGGACTTGCCGCGAATCAGTTCCGCCATATCCGGGTTTTTCTTTTGAGGCATAATGCTGCTTCCCGTGGAATAGGAATCGTCCATTTCGATGAAGCCGAATTCCACGCTGCTCCAGAGAATCAGCTCTTCACAGAATCTGGAAAGGTGCATCATGGTTATGCTGCAGCAGTTGATGAATTCCAATGCGAAATCCCGGTCGGCCACTGCGTCCATTCCGTTTGGAAGAACCTGGGCAAATCCCAGCTCCTCCGCCAAAAACTGCCGGTCTGTGTTGTAAGTAGTCCCTGCCAGAGCGCCGCTTCCCAGTGGAAGCCGGTCCACCCTCTTCAGGCAGTCTGCGAACCGTTCCTTGTCTCTGGCAAACATCTGGTAATAGGCCAGCAGATGGTAGGCCAGTGTCACAGGCTGGGCCCGCTGCAGGTGGGTGTAGCCCGGCATAATGGTTTTCTGATGCTGCTCTGCAAGATCTGCCAGCGTCTTTAAGAGCGCTTCCAAAAGCCCGTCGACTTCCGCCGTTTCCTTCTTCAGGTACATACGGATGTCCAAAGCGATTTGGTCGTTTCTGCTCCTTGCTGTATGCAGCTTCTTGCCGGTCTGCCCGATCCGTTCTGTCAGGATCGTTTCTATGTTCATGTGGATATCTTCGTTTTCAATGGTAAATTCCACCTTACCCGCTTCGATATCCGCTAAAATCTCCTGCAATGTCTGAATGATCAGCTTCGATTCCTCAGCTGTTATGATGCCTTGTTTGCCCAGCATCTTCGCATGGGCAATGCTGCCGGTAATGTCTTCTTTATACAGCCGCTGGTCGAAACCGATTGAAGCGTTAAATTCATCACTCGACGAAGTCGCTTGCTTTGAGAACCTTCCTTTCCAGAGTTTCATGATACTTCGCACCTCCCTCGGCTGTCTCTTTCTGAATTGCACGGATCTTGAGCGGCAATGACCACAGGTTGATGAAGCCTTCCGCATCGAACTGGTTGTAAACCTCGTCCTTACTGAATGTCGCAAACTCTTCATTGTAGAGTGAGTATGGCGACTTCTTGGCAGCTACAATGGCATTGCCTTTGTACAGCTTCATCTTGACGGTTCCGGTAACATTCTTCTGAGTCACATCGACAAAGGCGCAGATTGCTTCTCTGAGCGGTGTAAACCAAAGGCCGTTGTACAGGATTTCCGCATATTTTTCGCCTACGATTTTTTTGTAGTGGGCCGTATCCCGGTCAAGAATCAGCTCTTCCAGTCCGGCATGAGCGGCAAACAGAATGGTTCCGCCCGGAGTTTCATAAACGCCTCTGGATTTCATACCTACAAGACGGTTCTCAACAATATCGATGGTTCCGATTCCATTCTTGCTGCCCAGTTCATTGAGCTTGGTGAGCAGTTCGATCGGTCCCAGTTTTTCGCCATCCAGCGCAACCGGAATTCCCTGTTCAAAGTCGATGTCCACATAAGTCACTTCATCCGGTGCCTTTTCTGGTGGAACGCTCAGAACGTGAATGGTCTCATAATGCTCGTTCCATGGGTTCTCCAGTTCTCCGCCTTCATGGCTGATATGCCAGATGTTTTCGTCTCTGGAATAGATTTTCTCTGTGGACTGTGAAATCGGAATATCATGATCGATGGAATACTGGATCAGTTCTTCTCTGGAACTGAATTCCCAATCCGCCATTCTCCAAGGAGCAATGATCTTGATGGCCGGATCCAGAGCATGAATTGAAGTTTCGAAACGAACCTGATCGTTGCCCTTGCCGGTACATCCGTGTGCAATGTAGAAAGCGCCTTCCTTCTGTGCGATCTCCACCAGTTTTTTCGCCATAAGCGGTCTTGCCATGGATGTTCCCAACAGATAGTTTTCATAAGATTCACCAGCCTTCAACGTCGGCCAGATATAATCCGTGATAAATTCCTCTCTCAGATCGATGGTCATTGCTTTAATCGCACCGGTCTTGATTGCTTTTTCTTCGATTGCCTTAAAATCCTCTTTCTGACCGGCATTACAACAAACAGCGATTACATCATAATCGTAGTTCTCCTTTAACCACTTCATGATGACGGACGTGTCCAGTCCTCCTGAGTACGCAAGTATAACTTTTTCCTTAGCCATTTTTCTCCTCCTCCATAACGTTGTCGTGATTCAATAGTTCACGTTCTATGCGTATGATTATACATGATAATGAATATAAATCAATACTCTTTCAAATAGACATATTATTCAGACTTTTTGCTTGAACTTCTCGAGTTATGCCTCATCGCCCAGTTCATGGTAAGAAAGCTTCACGCCCTGTTGTTTCAGCTTGATGACCTTGAGGAATGCCTTTGCTGTATCCATACAGGTCATGGTCGGTATTCCCCTCTCCACGGATTTTCTCCGAACTGGGAAGCTGTCGTTTTCTTTACTGTTTGCCATCTCCGGCACGTTCATAACCAGAGAGATTTTACAGTCGCTCTTCTGGTCGTGATTCCCGATCCAGCGAATGGCTGTCGAATAATCCATTTCCTCTGCCGGAATGCCATGTTCTTTTACAAAGTCCACGTTATCGTCGGAAACGTACAGTTTGAATCCCGCTTCAATATAGCGTTTCAGGATTTCCGCTGTTTCAGGGGTCAGTTCCGACCGGCGCAGGGTTGCGAAGATATTGCCTTCTGTCGGGATGTTGGTTCCGGCGGCCACAAAGCCTTTGTAAAGTGCCTTGTCCAGATCTTCGTCGATTCCCAGAACTTCTCCGGTGGATTTCATCTCCGGTCCTAAAGCGATGTCCATGTCGGTGAGCTTTGCGCTGGAGAACACGGGAACTTTGACCGAATACTTGCTGCTCTTTTTATAAAGCCCCGTTCCGAAACCGCAATCCTTTAAGCTTTTGCCCATCATAGCCGCAACAGCCAGTTTGACCATTGGCACGCCGGTGACTTTGCTCAGGATCGGTACGGTTCTGGATGCCCGTGGATTCACCTCGATGACGTAGATCGTTTTGCCGTCATAAGCATACTGAATATTGACCAATCCGACTACGTTCAATGCTTTTGCGATTTTTCTCGTATAAACGGCCAGGGTGTCTTCCACTTCCTTCGGAAGAGAATAATTCGGATAGACGGAAATGCTGTCGCCTGAGTGGACTCCTGCCCGCTCGACGTGTTCCATGATTCCCGGAATCAGTACGTCTTCTCCATCGGATATGGCGTCCACTTCGATTTCTTTGCCGGAGACATACTGGTCGATCAGGACCGGATGCTCCTTGGACAGGGATACGGCTTCCCGCAGATAACTGAGCAGTTCTTCGTCGCTATATACCACCTGCATGGCACGTCCGCCAATGACGTAAGACGGCCGGACGACAACCGGATACCCTAGATTCTTTACGGCGCGGAAGGCCTCCTCTTCTTCCGTTACAGCAAAGCCTTTTGGTGTGGTAATGTGCAGCTCTTTCAAAAGGGCATGGAATTTTTCCCTATCTTCCGCCAGATCGATGCTTTTGTACGAGGTGCCCAGCAGGTTGATCATACGGCTCGACAGTTTCTCCGCCAGATTCAGGGAGGTCTGTCCTCCAAACTGCACGATTACGCCAACCGGACGCTCCCGCTTAATGATGTTCATCACGTCATCGATGTGCAGCGCTTCAAAGTACAGCTTATCCGAAATATCCGAGTCCGTGCTGACCGTTTCCGGATTGTTGTTTGCGATGATGGCATCGTATCCCATCTCACGAATGGCGTTGACGCCCTGTACGCAGCAATAGTCAAACTCGATGCCCTGTCCGATCCGGATCGGACCCGATCCGATGACCAGGATCTTATCTCTATCGGTGATTTCGTTTTCGTCTCCCTTGTCGTAACAGGAGTAGTAGTACGGCGTTGAAACGGCTGACTTGCCGCCACTGGTGTCGACTTTCTTATATACCGGATAGATATCGTTGTAGATACGGATGTCCTGAATGACCTCCCGAGGCACCCCGGAAAGCTCTATGATGTCGTTATCCGTAAAGCCTTTGGCTTCCACTTCCATGAGCAGTTCTTTGGTCAGCGGCCCGTCTTTAAGTTGTTTCTCCAGATCGATCAAGTACTTGATTTTCTCCAAAAACCACGGTGTGATCTTAGTCGCTTCATACAGTTCTTCAATGGTCATGAGCTCTCTGCGCAGCGCTTCCGCGATACAAAAGATCCGTTCGTCGTCGCAGTTTTTGAGCTTGGCGAGCAGTTCCACATCCCCCAGTACCGATACGGTTGGCGTGTGCAGGCCGTCGCATTTGATTTCCACCGATGTCAGGGCCTTTAGCAAAGCGCTTTCGAAGCTTTTGCAAAGGGACATGACTTCCCCGGTCGCCTTCATCTGTGTTCCCAGTTTTCTCGACGCGGTCCGGAATTTATCGAATGGCCATCTTGGGAATTTGACCACGATGTAGTCCAGCTTCGGCTCGAAAAATGCCGTTCCGCCTGATACGCTGTTGCGGATCTCGTCCAGATTGTAACCCAGGGCGATCTTGGCAGCGATTCTGGCAATGGGATACCCGGCCGCTTTTGAGGCCAGCGCGGACGAGCGGCTGACCCGCGGGTTGACTTCGATGACGATGTATTTCCCGCTGTCCGGATCCAGGGCAAACTGGATGTTGCACCCGCCTTCGATGCCAAGGCTTTTTATGATTTTAATGGATGCTTTTTTGAGCATCTCATTTTCTTCTTTTGTGATGGTCTGGGTCGGCGCAACGACGATGCTGTCCCCGGTGTGCACGCCGACGGGATCCACGTTTTCCATGTCACAGATAATGATGCAGTTGTCTGCTCCGTCCCGCATGACTTCGTATTCGATTTCCTTCCAGCCTGCCACGGATTTTTCGAGCAAAATCTGTCCGATGGCGCTGCTCTCCATGCCTTTGTAGCAGAGCTCGTCCAGCTCCTCCATGGTTTCGGCGATGCCGCCACCCGTTCCACCGAGTGTGTAGGCAGGACGAATGATGACCGGAAGTCCCTCCTGCTCAATGAAGTCGTGGCATTCCTGAATGGTGGTCGCAATCACACTGGCAGGAACCGGTTCCTCAATTTCCTCCATGAGGGACTTAAAAGCTTCTCGGTCTTCTGCTTTTTTGATGCTCTGCCGGTTGACGCCCAAAAGCTCAACGTTGTATTTGGAGAGAATGCCTTTGTGCTCCATTTCCATGGCTAGGTTCAGGCCGGTCTGCCCTCCGAATCCGGCCAGCATACCGTTCGGTCTTTCTTTTATGATCACCTGTTCCACCGTTTCTTCGGTCAAAGGCTCCATGTAAACCTTGTCTGCCACATGCTTATCCGTCATGATCGTTGCCGGATTGCTGTTGATCAGAATCGTCTCGATTCCCTCTTCCCGAATCGCTTTACAGGCCTGGGTCCCAGCATAATCAAATTCCGCTGCCTGACCGATTACGATCGGCCCGGACCCTATAATCAGTATCTTTTTTAAGTTGTCTTTCTTGGGCATTGATGCCATCCTCCCCTATCATCGTTTTCTCAAAAAAACAAGCAACGCTGGTTGCCTGTTTCGGTTGTTATTTATGATTATACATAGACGCACATATTTATGCAAGCACTTTATGTGAAAATGTATCAATTGAGATGGTTCTTTTTGTCAGATTTTTGTGTTTGGTTGCTTCGGCAAGGGCATGGCAGGACCGTGCCCGCACGTTGTCCTCGTCGCTGGCGATCACAACGGCTCATTCACGGAGCATAGAACGCCACCGAAACTCGGGACTTCGCCCTCAAACAGTCGGTGGCGTTTGGCTATTTTCTTCGTTCATTTCGCCGGTGATCGTTACAGCTCCTGCGGGATTCGTACTGGCACGGTCCCTCCAGCCCTTTGCCGAACATTCATACACCCAAAAGTAAAAAGAACCATCCTCATTGACATGCCTCACTTTATCGCACAAATTATCGTACAAATCGGATGATATAGGATCCAAAAACGAGCTTGTATTGAATTGCTTGGCTGAATGAATAGGAACCATGGTTTGGGCAGCTCTGATTGATGGCTAGGACTTGGCACAGTTTTTTTCTGTTTTGTTTGATTCTGGGCCGCTCGGCTCAGAATATTGAATTATTCGAAAAAACTGGGCCATCTTAATCTATCACTATATCGTTCCTATAAACTTCCGCTCCGGATATGATTTCACAAGTTATGATGTAAATCGCGCAAGTCAAGCAAACCCTATTGCCGCGTAGCGCATTAACCTTGGTCATTGTAATTAGTTGTGTCAAAGGGGACGGTTCTTTACCGATTGTTGTGTATGGGTTGTTGCCAGGCGGCCGGCGGGGACAGCGCCCGCGCGAATCCGCAGGCGCTGCCGCGATCACCGGCGAAACGAGCCCAGAGAATAGCAAAACGCCACCGACTGTCTGAGGGATGAAGTCCCGAGTTTCGGTGGCGTTCGATTCTCTGTGAGTGAGCCGTGGTGATCGCCAGCGGCGAGGACAACGCGCGGGTGCTGTCCTGCCGGCCGCCTGGCGATACAACCAAACATAAAAAGTGTGCCAAAAGGAATTCGTTCCCTTTGACACATTTTCGGATTTATTTCTTTGCCTTTGCGATTTCGGCGATCTGTTTCTGAACGTTTTTGAAGGATGTGGATCCGGTGGATTTCTTCGCTTCAATAACGTTTCGAATGGCGACCTTGTCGTAAACATCGCTGTCGAAGACCTGGGTGAATTGTTTCAGGTCATCCAGCCACAGTTCCTCAATTGGTTTGCCGTGGTTGATCGCATAGAGTACGACCTTGCTGATGATCTCACTGATCTTTTCTGGTTCGACATCTTTTTCCATGAGATATTCAGCCAGCTCCGTAGCGTTCATATAACCGTATTTCGCAGCACGCTGCATTTCGCCACGGTTGATTTTCATCGACTTAATCATTTCAACGAAGAGCGCAACACATACTTCTACGGTCTGGGCCGCGTCCAGAAGCGCATACTTATCTTCCTGCATATCCCGGTTGTAGGACATTGGAAGTCCCTTGAACACGGTCAGCAGATTGATCATATCGCCATAAACCCGGCCGGTCTTTCCACGAATCAGTTCCGCAACGTCCAGGTTTTTCTTCTGTGGCAGGACTCTGCTTCCCGTCGTGTATTCGTCATCGATCTCGATGAATCCGAATTCAACGCTGCTCCACAGAATCAAATCTTCACAGAACCTTGAAAGATGCATCATCGTGATAGAACAGTCATTGATGAATTCCATCCCGAAGTCACGGTCTGCAACGCTGTCCATGGCATTTGAGAGAATTCCATCGAATCCAAGCTCTTTGGCCATCTTCTTTCGGTCCGTTTCAAAGATTGTCCCAGCCAGCGCTCCACAATCCGGCGGCATCACGTTGATGCCTTCCATGCAGTTTTCAAACCTTCTCAAATCGCGCTTGAACATCTGATAATAGGCCAGCATGTGATAAGCCAGTGTGATCGGCTGGGCTCTCTGCAGGTGGGAATAGCCCGGCATAATCGTGTTCACGTGTTCCTTGGCTAACTGTTCCAAGGTATCCATCAGTTCCTTCAGGGATTCCATAATGGATTCGTTTTCATCCCGCAGGAACAATCTGGTATCCGTAACAACCTGGTCATTGACGCTTCTTGCCCAATTCAACTTTTTGGCAACTGGTCCGATTTTTTCATACAAAAGCTGTTCGATGCATCCATGAATATCCTCATATTCAACGCTGAACGCAACCTTGCCTGCTTCGATGTCTGCCTGAACCTGCTCCAGCCCTTCTACTAGCTGATCGCACTCTTCCCCTGAAATCAGTTTGTTCTGTTTCAGCATGCGAGCGTGGGCTTTGCTTGCAACGACTTCTTCATTATAGAGCATATTGTCGACGCTGATCGACGACATAAACTCTTTCGCAGTCTGTTTCATTTCATCACGTATAATCCAATTATCCTCTTCTAGAGGGATTGGATCTTCCTTTCTCCCAACTTAGTTGGGTTAATCGAAAATCTAATATATACTTCCTTTATGC
>CADBJW010000022.1:46106-46695 GCA_902795135.1 uncultured Eubacteriales bacterium | reverse complement strand
TCGCGAGCTTTTTTATTGTATCGCATGTCTTCATCCTTGTCAACAACTTTTTTCGTGTTTTTTATTGTTTTTTTCGGATGAGCCATGCGGCTTATACTGTGCCGTCCGGTGCCGGCCTGCGGCCCGTTCTCGCAACAGCTTGTCCATATTACCAAATCCTTTCTCCCCTGTCAACCTCTTTTTTCGTCTTTTTTTAATCTTTTTATTTCGCGGCTTTTGACTGTACTTTACCGCGTTGCACTTGTAGGATTCGCATCTTTAATACCCTGCTTCAATACCCTGTTTCAGATTCTTGCCAGCGATCACTATGCACGAATGCTTCGAACCAGTAATCCGTCCACGCTGACGCCTCCGATCCCGAATGATGATCCAATCCTTCTACTATACCCACATCTACTTTATAATGGTTCTTCGCATCGCCATGTACAGATTATTTAGTCTTATATATATAATGTAGGAAACAGTTTCCGTTTCAATATCTTGTAAGTAGTTACAATACGGCTCGTAGATGTTGTAATATCGTGCCTTTATTAGCGCTTTGCTTCTTTATCACACTATTGCAATGACTGGCTTTCAGCTATTTTATAAT
>CADBJW010000022.1:0-46098 GCA_902795135.1 uncultured Eubacteriales bacterium | reverse complement strand
AATGACTGGCTTTCAGCTATTTTATAATTTGACATTTTTATGTCAGAACATTATAATTATTGTAATCGAGTATCAGGTGGTGTATATGGTACTCGATTGGCACTTATCAAATATTACGTATTATTGTAAGGAGGAATTATTTATGGGTAGAAAAGTACCTATGTGGCAGTGCATCCTCGCAATCGTAGCCATGATCGTATTCCTGTTCTGGAACGTTATGGGCGACGAAGGCGGCGAAGCACACATCGGCCTGATCCTGGCTGCTTGCGTAGCTGGTATCATCGGCGCAGCCAATGGCTGGAAGTGGAGCTACATGGAACAGGGTATCCTGGCTGCTATCAACAGATCAATGCAGGCGATGCTGATCCTGGCAGTAGCATGTCTGCTGTGCTCCATCGTATCACTGGCAACAGGTTCATCATGGTCAACTGCTGGTTCCATGGGTGTTGCTATCATCGGTATCGGTACTGCTCTGGGATTCCCATCAGCAATGTCAGCTGGTGCGGTAGTATCCGGCGCATACTTCGGAGACAAGATGTCACCGCTGTCCGATACAACAAACCTGGCACCTGCAGTAGCTGGTTCCAACCTGTTTGACCACATCAGACACATGATCTACACCGTTGCTCCATCATGGATCATCGCTGAGATCGTATATCTGATTCTTGGTTTCACTCACAGTGGTGGAAGCGCTGACGAATCACTCGTTACCACTATGCTGGAAGCAATTCAGGCTAACTACACTGTAGGAATCCTGTTCCTGATCCCACCGGTATTCGTAATCGTAGCTGTAATCGTTAAGATGCCGGCACTGCCTGCACTGATCGCAGGTGTACTGCTGGGTGTACCGTTCATGGCATTCCAGGGCGTTAAGCTGATCCCTGGCGGCGGTGAGCTGTCCAACGTAGGCTATGTACTCAACTACGGTGTTGAAGAACTGCCGGTTGGAACAGACATGGTAGACGATCCGCTCGTAGCTGAGCAGATCGGAAAACTGCTGACCGGTGGTGGACTCCAGTCCATGATGTGGACAATTTCCCTCATCATGCTGGCAATGTGCTTCGGTGGTATCGTAGACGTAACCGGTATCATGGGCAACCTGGCTGCAGCTCTGCTGAAGCTGGCTAGAGGCACTAGAGGCGGACTGGTAATCGTAACAGAACTTTCATGCGTATTCGTAAACGCAATCTGCTGCGACCAGTACCTGTCAATCATTCTGCCAGGCAGAATGTACAAGGAAGCTTTCGAAGACAGAAGACTGGCTCCAAAGAACCTGTCAAGATGTCTGGAAGACTCCGGAACAATCACTTCAAACTTCTTCCCTTGGAATACTTGCGGAGCAACTATGAGATCATTCCTGGGTGTAAACAGTGCGTACATTCCATTTGCTGTACTTAACTGGATCAACCCACTCATCTCAATGTTCTATGGCGTAACTGGACTGTTCATGCCTGAAATGACTGAGGAAGAATATCAGCACGTTCTCGAAATGAGAGAAGCTGACAAGAAGGCTGCTGAAGAAGCTGCCGAGGCATAAGCGTAAGCGAAAAGCCAAACAAGACATAAAGTATACGTATACACCAGAAAGCGGCGCCGATAGGCGCCGCTTTTTTATCCAGCATTTGAAAAGATTTCATAACTATGGTACTATGTTTCAGAATGAATCAAGAAACTAAAACGTCGGAGGAATGAATACTATGTCTTTTAGAAACAATGGCCGCAAAAGAGACCCTAAATACCTGATCAGTTCCATTTTCATGTTGATCGTTGGAATCATCTGTCTCTTTTTCTCTGCAGCGACAACCTTCAAATCATCCTGGACCCTGCCCGTTGGTGTCATCATAACATTCCTTGGCATCCTAATGTTCAAGAACGCTAACGAGCAATAGCCTTTTGCATAGCCGCATTCTCTAACGCCGTGACTCGGCGTTATTTTACTTTCATAATGATTTTCAGCCGTTCCGGCACCTCATTGCGTTCCATTTCTTCGCGATCAATGACGGCGATTCCCAACTGTGCCGCCCTATGCCGCATGGCTGCATTGCAGTTTTCGGTGGTCGCGATCACGGCTTTTGCACCTTTCCCGCCGAAACGATCCCGCAGTATGGCCAGTTCATTCAGGGCTTCGGTTTTTACCTCCGTCGCTTTACAGCTGATAAACATCGGAACCACGCCTCTGGTCGCAACTACATCGATCTCATTGCTGACGCTATCGTGGCCACGGGAACCGTCCCAATCAACCACGGCGGAGCTGACCACATCACGGAAGATTCCGGATTCCATGCACTTCTTATACATATATAACTCCAGCACGCTGCCCACATCCCGGAGCCAGGTTCGGATCTGGAGGTCTGTAAAGTCAAAGGAAACACGTTTTTCCGTTTCGACTGCCAGCCCGTGAATAAATCCGATTTCCTGCAGTTCTTCCAGCAGAACAACATCCGCTTTGATGCGGCTTCCCCGTTCTCCCTTCTGGTAGAAGTCGCCCTCAACATGCAAATCTATCGGTAATTCCCGATCGACCTGAGAAATGCGCTGCAGGAACGTGATCGCATCGGGCCACCGTCTTCTGTGCTTCAGAAACACATCAAAGAACACATCGTACTTGTCCATATAACGGGATAGAATCTTATTGTCCACTCTGCCGGTTCGCATCACGCCTCCGGCCATCCGGAAGAATTCCTCTGCCTTATATTCCAGTTTACAAGGAAGGGCGTCTGCAAAGGACGCATTATTGATGTCATAGAATTTATTTCGTTTTCTCGAATAGGTAAACACCGGCATACCGGTTTCCTGACAAAACATACCTGCGCCAAACAGCGCCGCATCGGTTCCGCCTGTTACATCAACGGTGCAATCATCGTATTTCGCGGCGATTTCCTGGAGCTGCCGGTATACGGTGTCCGCTTTATACATGCTGCACTCTGTGAAGTGCAAGCGGATCTGCAGTCCTCTGGAAGCGAAAAAATGCCGCAGCTTATTCTGCATTTTCCGGTTCTGAGCAATCTCCGAAGGACACAAATACACCACATCCTGCGGCCGGAAGGTCTCCGGTCCGATTACGTTTTCAATAGCTCTTTCATCATATAATTCAATCAGTGTTTTCATAATCCAGTCCTCGATCAAAACAATAAATACTTATCTCCGGAATACCATCGAAGCACTTTGTGACGGACGCCTTTCCGGTCGATCAGCCCTTTGGTCTGCAACGGATGCTCTGTAATCATAAGGGGCACACGGTTCATGATGTTCGGTTCCCGTTTCAATTTGTGAGCCCCACGACACAAAACATGATTCCCGTCTTCGCTGCACTCATCCGATAAGGCGATCACATCGACGCCGTTTTCTGCAAAGGTCTTCGCTGCCTGGCAATTGAAGACGTTCAGTCCATAATCGCCGTACACTTTGACGCCGCTTTCCTGAAAGCGCCGGATCCATCCCAAATTCCCAATGAGAATGCCGCTCTCCTTCACTGCCTCCACAATTTCGTCATAATGGGTTTCGATGTATGCGTCCAGATTTCCCTTGCTAATGTTCAGGATGTATGGCACCGCGTCATCCCGTTCAGATTCGCGATCCATGAACCATTCCAGCGGAACCAGCCGTCTTCTCTCTTTCGCAAAGGCACCGGGCGCCACCGGCCAATCGAAAAGCTGCCCCTGTTCCTCAGAAGAAACAGGGTTCTTTCCTGCCGGGTCCCCTAGCTTTTCGGCCGCTGCAATTTTACGCAGTTCCTCGCCGGACAGTTTCCTGCGGTCAATCGTTTGCCGTTCTAACAAAAGCTTTTGGACGCCTTCCCGTCGCATTTGATTGATTACGGAAATCGGTATCAATGGCTCCCCATCGATTCGAATTTCGATGTGCTCTGCGGAGAGAGGCGTGCCCCCCAGCTTTTGCAGTTGCCTGCGGATCCGTTCGGAATCTGGCGGCCGCTTCTCGGCATGTTCCAAAATCTCATCGCCAGATATGCAGATGTCCGCGGCCCCGTTCCTGCCTTCGGGCCTTCCGCTGTCCCAAAGTTCCAGGGTTGGCCGGCTTCCTTCTGCAGCCGTAAAGACCATGCGGATTTCGTCCCTTTTGATTTTATCGTCAGCGGCGAAACTGGCGGCTGCCTTCTCCATTTGTGTTCCGTCGGTCACCTTGCGCACTTCGTCGCCTATATGAATCGGCCCTTTGAAATCCCCCACTCTCACATAGTCTTCTGAGATAGAATCCAGATAGGTCACAATGTTTCCTGTATCCGGAAGTTCCAGCCCGTCACCCATCCGGATTGGATCCGCCTCTGCACCTCTGGTATCGACCTCGATCAGTTTTCTGGAGGTCTTTGTGCGGGACGCGTTTCGGATCCCGGTTACTCGTCCTGCGTATAAGCCCTGGTTCTTTGGGGAACTTCCGGAAAGCAACCGGTCCTCTGGATTCTCATAGAGATATCCCTTCGTAAACCCGCCGCGATTAAAAATCTGTTTCAGTGCTTTTTGGTCGCTCTGGGCGACGGCAAAAGCTGACGTTTCTTCTTTATAACCTTCTCTGTAACGATCCAGGTACTTGCGATAGAGCCGCGTCACGACGGCCACATATTCCGGGCTTTTGAGCCGGCCCTCGATCTTCAGAGAATCTACACCTGCCTCGCACAGAGCCGGGATTTCTTCGATCAGACAAAGATCCTTCGGACTGAGCAAATAGCCTTTGTCCCCGGAGTCTTCTCTGTATTCCAGCCTGCATGGCTGGGCGCAAAGGCCCCGGTTTCCGCTCCTGCCGCCCTGCATCCTGCTCATTTGACACTGACCGGAATAGCATACGCACAGGGCTCCGTGAACGAAGACCTCCACTTCCATCTGCCGGTCATGGCAAGCTTTTGTGAGGGCTTTGATTTCTGACAAGGATAATTCTCTGGCCGGAACGATCCGGTTGAATCCCAAATCCTGTACCAAATCCACCGCCCACGGATTATACACCGTTCCCTGCGTGGACAGATGCAGGTGCATCTCCGGCAAATACCGATGGATCAACCGGGCAATGCCCATGTCCTGAACGATGAGCCCGTCCGCGCCAAAACCATAAAGATCATTGGCATAAGCAAAGGCCTTTGGAAGCTCACTGTCCCGGATCAATGTATTAAGAGTCACATAGACGCGAACCTTCCTTTCGTGGGCGTAATCGATGGCCCGTTTCACATCCTCGCCCTTGAAATTATCGGCTTTCATACGCGCATTAAAAAGAGCGCCGCCTATATAGACGGCATCTGCTCCATTATTGATTGCTGCTTTTAATTGCTGCCACCCGCTAGCCGGGGCGAGCAGTTCAGGGATCTTCTTCAAATCACACCTCGCAGGGCAGCCTGCGCCGCTCTCTCGATGCAGCGCAGCATGCGCTTATTTCTTGACTTTGAATGATGACTTCAGGCCGACGATCTTATTAAAGACCTTCTCTGCTGTATTGTCGTCATTCAGCTGAGCATCGGCGATGTAGTAACCCTTACGGAAGAACTGGAACCGTTCGCCCGGTTTCGCTTCTCCAAGAAGCGGTTCCGCATAGCCCCATGTATCCTGCAAGGAGTCCGGATTCAGCTGCATTTCACCATTCTCATCTTCGACCATCAGGTAATCATAATTGCGAATGCGGATTTTCACTGCGGTTTCCGCGTCAACCCAGTGAATCGTGCCTTTGACTTTACGATTGGCACCTTCCGTACCGCTTTTCGTATCCGGATCATAGGTGCACAGGAGCTTGTCGATGCTCCCGTCTTCCTTCTTAACCACTTCGTTACAAGTGAGGAAATAGGCTCCCTTAAATCTTACTTCGTTACCTGGGAACAGCCGGAAGTACTTCTTCGCCGGCACTTCCATGAAGTCGTCTCCGTCAACCCACAGCTCTCTGCTGAACGGAACCATACGATTGCCCATTTCCGGCACCTCGCGGTTGTTCTCGATTTCCATTTCTTCGGTCTGTCCTTCCGGGTAGTTGGTGATTACGACCTTGATTGGATTTTCTACGACGTTTCGATTTGCCACTTTTGTTTTCAAATCGTCACGCACACAGGATTCCAAAAGCGCCACATCGACGGTAGAATTGGCCTTTGCCACGCCGATTCTCTCGCAAAAGTCTCTGACCGCCTCCGGCGTATACCCTCTGCGCCGAATTCCTGCAATGGTCGGCATTCTTGGATCATCCCATCCGTCAACCTTACCCTCATCGACCAGCGCTTTCAGGTATCGCTTCGACATGATCGTGTTCGTAATATTGAGTCTGGCAAATTCAATCTGCTGCGGCGGTGTCGGCCACTTGCCCACTGCCTGCAGAACCCAGTCATAAAGAGGTCTGTGATCCTCAAATTCCAGGGTACAGATGGAATGAGTGATTCCTTCGATGGCATCCTCGATCGGATGAGCGAAATCGTACATCGGATAGATGCACCACTTGTCACCGGTATTGTGGTGTGATGCGTGGGCGATCCGGTAAATGACCGGGTCTCTCATATTGATGTTTGGCGATGCCATATCGATTTTCGCCCGAAGCACTTTTTCTCCGTCGGCGTACTTGCCGGCCTTCATCTCTTCAAAGAGCTGCAGGTTTTCTTCAACGCTTCGGTTCCGATACGGCGATTCCTTGCCCGGTTCTGTAAGGGTTCCTCGGGTTGCCCGGATTTCCTCTGCAGAATAATCGCAAACAAAGGCGAGGCCCTTCTTAATCAGCGTCACGGCGCATTCGTACATTTCATCAAAATAGTCGGATGCCCAAAGCCTGTTGGCCCACTCAAAACCCAGCCATCTTACGTCTTCCTCGATGGAATCTACGTATTCCATATCTTCCTTGACCGGATTCGTGTCGTCATATCTCAGATTGCAGCCGCCCCCATACTTCATGGCCGTCATGAAGTTCAGGCAAATGGACTTCGCGTGACCAATATGCAGATATCCATTTGGTTCCGGCGGGAATCTTGTCAGAACCTTATCACCATACTTCTGGTTTTCCAGATCTTTATCTATGATATCGTGAATAAAGTTTGTCATTTCAATTGTCTCTGCCATTTTTACTCCTTCGGTTTCCAATAAAAATTACGCTATATTATATCATATGTTTTATCAACGTTGGCTATTTTATTCCGTTTCCTCGTCCTCATCCGAAAGGGAATTTTTTAAGCGCGAATATTTCTGCAGATAGAACTGCCTCATAAAGATGCTTTCGTACCGTCCGATCGGTCTGCATCCGATTCCAGCCAGAGCCGCTCTGCAGTTTTTCTCGATGATCATGCTCATCGCAATCCGGTCGTCTTCGGTTTCGGCATTGCACATAGCGCCTCTGCCTCTGACGAGAACCGGTGTGTTCGTTTCCACTGCCTTTGCAATGACCTCGTCAACATCCGCATCATCCTCGTAAACCGTGAGCTGCGGTCCCACCATTTGGGCATAATCGTCCAAATAGGCCGGCAGGGTATCCTTATGTTGCAGGTACTTCATAATGACCGGATCTGTGTTCCATTCCTCGGCAAAGTGGCTTTCTTCTCCGTCCCATGGGTCGACGCCCATAAAATCCAGGAATTTGCCGCATGCTTCCTCGAGATTCCGCACGACTTCAAAGGCTTCCTCATAGTTTCTGCCGTAGCAAACGGCACCGTGGTTGCTCATGATGATGGCATTCCCCACCGATTCGTTGACGGCTTCCGCAACTTTATCCGAAACCTTCGAAGAACTCGGAAGTCCGTATTCCGAGCAGAGGATGAATTCTCCCAGTCCAGCATAGGCTTTATCAAATTTCACTCGCTTCAGTCCCATGGCCGAAACGGCTGACGCATTGTGCTGATGGGTGTGAATGATAAACTTGATATCGTCTCTCAGCTTATAGATCTCCGCGTGGACTTTTTTCTCAGAAGACGGCTTTACGTTGCCTTCGTAGCTGAGATTGTTCACGTTCAGTTCCACGACTTCGTCTTCCGTAAGACTCTCGTACTCCCGTCCGCTGGCACTGATTACGAAGTGTTCATCATCCGTTCTGCAGCTGATATTTCCCCAGGTTCTCGCAATATATCCTTCTTTCCAAAGGATCTTGCCCGCTTTGATTACCAATTTCTTTGCATCGTTCTTATTCATTTTTTATCTCTTCCATTAATTCTTTAAAAGCCGGTATCGAATTCACAATCGTATCATAGGATACGCAATAGGCAATTCGTACAAACCCAGGACACGCAAAGCTCTTACCAGGTACGATCAGAATGTTATGTTCCTTGGCTTTTGCACAAAAGGCGACATCATCGTCCATTGGCGATTTGACAAACAGATAGAAGGCGCCCTCCGGATAGGTGCACTCATAACCGGCATCGACCAGCCCGTTGTAGAGGGCTTTTCGGTTCCGGTCGTAGGCATCCACATCTGCGCTGCAATCAATGCATCTGGCTACCACTCTCTGGATCAGCGTCGGCGCGTTTACATAACCGAGCACCCGGTTGGCGATATTTGCTGCCTGAATCGCATTTTCAAAATCCGCCATTTCCGATGGGAATACCAGATATCCAATCCGTTCTCCCGGCAGGGACAGGCTTTTGCTCCAGGAATAACCGACGACAGTGTTGTTATAGAACTTCGTTACATATGGAACGTCCACACCATCATAGGCAAGCTCCCGGTACGGTTCGTCCGAAATGATGTAGATGTCCGTTCCGAACTCCGCCTGTTTCTCTCCCAAAAGCTTCGCTAGATTTCGTAGCGTCTCCGCAGAATACACAACCCCGGTCGGGTTGTTTGGCGAGTTGATGATCACGGCTCTTGTTTTCGCGCTGATCATGTCGGCCATGGCTTCCAGGTTCGGCTGGAAGGTCACGGTATCCGCGGGAACGGCTCTCAGCACGGCACCGTGGTTGGCCGCATAATTGCCGTATTCAACGAAATATGGCGCAAAGGCCAGGATCTCATCTCCCGGATCCACTAAGGTTTTTATGGCAACGTTCAGACCGCTGGCAGCCCCTACGGTCATGACAATATTTTTGGCCGTAAATGCGGTTCCATGGAGTTTATTGAGATGCTCCGCAACGGTCTGCCGCACATCTTCATAGCCGCTGTTGCTCTGGTTGTATCCGTGAACCAGCAGCGGATCTTCCGTATTCAAAATATCCATGATGGATTGATTGACTTCCGGCGGTGCAGGAACGCTTGGATTTCCCAAGCTGAAGTCATACACATTTTCTTTGCCATACATGGCCGCAAGCCGCGCTCCCTCTTCGAACATAGCACGAATCGCGGAGTTTCCTTCCACGTAAGGCATCATACTTTTTGCAGTCATGACAACCTCTCCCTTTCTTCCTGTTAATATCTATAATCGAATACGCGAGTTGATTTCTTCTCGCTTCTCGGCAAATCTCCGATTTCAACAGCCATCGGAGTTACTCCCACATTGATCACGGATTTGATCTTTTCTTTGATCTCTTTTTCCAGTGCCTTTTTCTCTTTTTCGTCCTTTAACGGCGTCTCCACGAACAGGGTGATCTTATCTCTGCCGTTTTCGTGATCGATAAAGATCTGGTATTCGGAGCTGGCATGTTCGATGTCTTTCAGAACATCCTCCACCTGTCCCGGGAATATGTTAACGCCTTTGACCTTAACCATATCATCGGTTCTGCCCAGAATCACATCGATTCTTGGTAAGGTTCTGCCGCATGGACACGGAACATCATCCGGAATGATTCGGGTCAGGTCATGAGTTCTGTACCGAATCAATGGAGCGCCTTCCTTTTGCAAAGTCGTAATGACCAGTTCACCCAGTTCTCCGTCCGGAAGGGTCTTGCCGGTCTTCGGATCGATGATTTCGAAATACAGGAAGTCGTCGAAATAGTGCATCCCGGTTTCGTATTCGCAGTTGATGGCGATTCCCGGTCCGTACACTTCCGTAAGTCCGTAGATATCATAGAGCTCTACGCCCAGTTCATTGGCAATACGGGCTCGCATCTTTGGACCCCAACGTTCGGAGCCGATGACGCCTTTCTTGAGATGAATTTTATCCTTGACGCCGCGCTTTTCGATTTCTTCTGCCAAAAGCAGTGCATAGGAAGAGGTGGCGCACAAAACGGTGGATCCCATGTCTTCCATAAACTTAATCTGTTTATCCGTGTTTCCCGGACCCATAGGAACCGCCATGGCACCTAATTTCTCGGCGCCCAGCTGGAATCCGATTCCCGCCGTCCAAAGGCCATAACCTGGAGTAATGTGGATCACGTCATCCTTCGTGATGCCTGCAATTTCATAACATCTCCGGAACAGTTCCGCCCAGTCATCCACATCCTTTTGGGTGTATGGGATGATGCATGGCAGCCCCGTCGTTCCGCTGGAGGAGTGAATGCGGACAATGTCTTCACGAGGTACGGCCGCTAATCCCAGGGGATAGGCTTCCCGCAGGTCATCCTTTTCGGAGAACGGCAGCTTCTCAAAATCTTCCTGGGTCTTGATGCTGTCGATGTCGACGTCTTTTAGTCTTTCCGCATAAAAGCCGCCGGCTGCTTTGACTCTTTTGATCTGGACTTTGATCTGATCCAGAACTTCTTGTTTCATTTTCATCTCAATTATTCCTTTTTTTATTTAATACATGCTGCTCCCATTCTGAGAGCCTGTTTATTAACATCCAGTACTTTTGGTTTCAGTTTGATTTCCAACGCCCGGTCTACATCTTCAATGCTCAGGCCCATTTCCCCACTGGCACAGAGTGCTCCGACCACCGCAACGTTCAAAACCTTCGGATTGCCACAGGCTTCTATGATGCGGCCTGTATCGATCACGTAGCATTTCGGGATTTTCCCGCGAAGATAGGCAATGCAGGTATCCCCGTCATAGCCGCTCTGTCCCAAAGACGCCGTGATCGGTTTCACTTCCTGTGCGCACAGGATCAGCGTCCCGTTTTCTTTGAGATATTCTATATTCTTCGCCGCTTCTCCCGGTTCGAATCCAATCAGGATATCTGCCTTGCCCTTTGGAATCATCGGCGACGGGATTTGCATCCCGGTCCGAACATGGCTGACTACGCTTCCTCCGCGCTGGGCCATGCCAATGGTTTCCGCAGTCTTGGCCCGCAGTCCTTTCTCCATGGCTGCCGCCGCAATGATTCTGGAAGCCAGCACAGTTCCTTGTCCGCCGACGCCGCAGAGAAGACAGCTTTTTACATTCTGTTCTGTCATTGATCCACCTCCGATGCTTTTGCTTCTTCTGCCGTGCGGATGCAGTCCACCGGACAGAGCTGACTGCAAAGTCCGCATCCTGTGCAAAGGCTTTTGTCGATGCGTACTTTCTTTCCCGGTTTGCCGGCCCCGCGATCCTCATACGGAATCATGGCAGGACAGCCGATTTCGTTGATGCACCGCATGCAGCCAACGCAGGAATCCGTTACGACTGCCGGTTCTTTTGGCGGGATCAGTGCGATGCACGGGGACTTGAAAATGATCGCTCGGACGCCGGTTTCCTGCATCGCTGCCCGGACCGTGTCCATCGACGCCTGCAGGTCCAGCGGATCGACGGTACGGATCCATTCCACGCCGACTCCTTCCAGTACTTTCGCGATATCCACCGGTTTAACGCGTTCGCCCATCATCGTAATGCCCATCCCAGGATGAGGCTGATGGCCGGTCATGGCCGTGGTGGAATTATCCAATATGCAAAGGATCATATTCGACTGGTTATAGACCGCATTGACGGTTCCCGTAATGCCGCTGGCAAAAAAGGTGGAATCGCCGATAAAGCCAAAGTTGATCGTCCGATCATCCGCGTGTCCCAGTCCCTGGGCAACGGTGATTCCGGCACCCATGCAAAGGCAGGTGTCGACCATATTAAGCGGCGCCGCATTCCCCAGTGTATAGCAGCCGATATCGCCGCAGTAGATGGCCTCCGCCTTTTCTTTTGCCACGGCCGCTTTGACCGCATAAAAGGCGCCCCGGTGCGGACAGCCTGCACAGAGTACCGGCGGCCGAATCGGCAGATCCGGTTTGTCGTCAAAGGATATGGGATTGCTTTTGCCAAGTGATTCCTTTCCGGTTTCATTCAAAACATCGGCTACGATTTCCGCACTCAGCTCTCCGCCAGCGGGAACGTGACCGGTACGTTTGCCTATAATAAAATCGTCGATGTCCAGACTGATCATGCCGTATTCGTAGATCAGCGCATCTTCGATGTATGGATCCAGTTCTTCAAATACGAGGACCTTGTCTACACCCATCAGGAACCTGCGCGCAAGGGCCGCCGGGAATGGATACGGTGTCGCGATTTTCAAAACGGTGTAATCTTCTTCATGACCTGCGATTGCTTCCTTGACGTAAGCATAGGAAATGCCGCCACAGGCAATGCCGACCGGACCGTTTCCTTCCAGACTGTTGCCCGCCAGGCGGAAGGGACTCCCCTCACCGTCTGCCGTCCACGGGCGATCCGTCAAAAATTGCGAAAACTCGTCTGCAAGCTCCGGCTCACGCTTGGCAATATGCATCTTCGCTTCGTAAGCGCGCTTCGGGAAAATGACCCATTTGCTGTCTTTCTGGAATCCTTCACAGTCCGATGGAGGCTGGATTTCCGGAACATCGATGTCCGCGCAAGCATGACAAACTCTTGTGGTCGACCGGAGAATCACTGGTGTTGCGTGTCTTTCGCTGAACGCAAAAGCTACCTGAACAGCATAAAAGGCCTGTTCCGGTGAATCGCAATCGAATACAGGGATGTGGGCGTATTTGCCAAAATGTCTGGTGTCTTGTTCGGTTTGAGATGAGATCGGACCGGGATCGTCGGCTACGAAAATTACCATACCGCCTTTGATGCCGATGTAGTTTACACACATGATTGGATCGGAAGCTACGTTGAGTCCCATCTGCTTCATGGTAACCAGGCTTCTGGCGCCGGTGTAAGCCGCCCCTACAGCTACCTCTGCGCCGGCTTTTTCATTGACCGACCATTCCACATGGACTCCGCCGGGATTGCGTTTGGCGATGGTCTCGAGAACTTCGGAAGACGGCGTTCCCGGATAACCGGAAACCACCTTGACGCCTGCCGCCAAAGCACCCATTGCAATCGCTTCGTTTCCCATTAAAAGTTCTTTCATTTTATTGTCCGCTCTCCTTGATTTGTGGCAGGTGTGACAGAGGATTTCTGTACCTACCTATACATGATGTATTATATCATAAATAGAGCGAGTTTTTCTGTTTGATTTCGCCGGCAATTTGTAATGCCATCGGCAAGAGAAGAAAGGCCGCATAGGCAGTGTAAAAGAATATGGAAATGTACGTGATCCGATTCATAATGATTTCCGGATCGTAGTAAATATTGGTCTGATTGAACATAACCGCCATTGCGATGAGCGTCAAACACAGAAACAACACAACGATGAACGCGCGGTCGCGGTTGTCAAACCGATAGATGCTAAAGGCCGTGCGGCCGCGCAGCGAGTAACCCCGAGACTTCATGGATTCAGAGCTTTCCGCGAAACTCTCCAAGGTCCATGTGATCACGATCGAAATCAATCGCGGAAGGAATCGGATGCCTCCCAGACCTCCCTGAAACGCGCCTTTCCCCAGTCCCTTTTGGGCCGTGTTGATTTTTCCCGCCATCTTCTTGATGCGCGGAACACTGCGGAGCAAAATCGACAAAAACAGCGATGCCTTTGGCGAAACCCGGCCAAACAGATACACCACCTTGTCCGATGAAAACACGGCAAACACGCAGGCCATCCACATGATAACCGAAGCCGCCGTCACACTGATGACCACGCCAAACACCAAGGATTCCAACGTCATGTCATTTCCTGTAAAATTCTGTCCGATTACCGTCACACCGAAATGGGTATAATAGCTGTACCATAGGGCGTAAGCCGCCATGAGCGGAAACAGACACAAGTTAAACACAAGCCCTCGCAGCCCGTTGAGCTTCACAGAATACGCAAAGGCCGCAGCAAAAGAAATCGCCAGAAACACCGGATGATGGAACCAAATCGTAAACCAGATGGCAGCGACGAAATATATCAGATTTATAACTGGATGATAGCTATCAAATCTCATGGTTTTTGTTCGAACCCTCCATCATGCCGTACTTGATTTTGATCCGATCCAGCTTTTCCTTGATCGGTTTGCACAGAACAAAGAGCGTTACACATGTAACTGCTCCATGGATCGCGTTGACAGGCAGTCCTGACAGATAAATGGCTTTTGCCGAAAGGTTGTTGACCATCATCGACTCCAGGAACAGAGTTGCCGTATCAAGAAGCGGACCGATGACGCACAAAATCAGAAGACCACCAATTAAAGCGGTTCGGATGCGGTGCTTTTCACTCATTATGCCTTTTTTGGCAAGGAGCGCTGCGATGAATCCCGCCAATCCGTAAATGAACATCTGCCACGGCGTCCATGGACCCTGCCCAAATACAAAATTGCTCGCAAAAGCCGTCAATGCGCCGATCACGAATCCCGCTTCCGGACCCAATGCGATTCCCGCGATCATAACAACGCCGGACATCGGTGAGAAATGGGGCACCATTACAAAAGCCGCTCTCGCCACAGTTGCAATGGCCGCCATGACGGCAATGGTGACAAGTTCCCTCGCAGAGGGACTACGCCGTTCAAAACGAAGGAAAAATGGGATCATAATCAGAATCATAACGATGACACTGGTCAGATAGTACTGCCGGTCTCCAACTTTCCAGGAAATGAGAAGGACAACCGGTATGAGAATTATAATAATCAGAATTTCGATAAGCGTCGTTCTTTTGTTACTGTTCATGGTTTTCGTTTTCTAAGCAAAGCTCTATAACATCTTCATTGGTAATAGCGTTATCAAAAACATGACGGCTCATACGATTTGCTGCCGTCGTATAGAAACTGTTCTGTGAGAAAAACCTTCTAGGTGTGTTGGTTGTAATGATGCCGCCATCAAAGAACATGCTGACCCGATCTGCATATCGCGCGCAAAACTCCACGTCATGGGACACCATGATAATCGTTACACCGCGTTCTTTTAATGCTCTCAGGATTTTTGCAAGCTTCAGCTTGAAGAAATTGTCCAGGCCCTTCGTCGGTTCATCCAGAAGCAATACCTTTGGATCCGTAAGCAGTACCTTGGCCAGTGCCGTTCTTTGCTGCTCACCGCCGGACAAATCGTATGGATGGGAGTCCAGAAGCGGCCGAATCTCACAAAGATCCACGATTTCATCGATAGGAGATGCATTATCATCGGACGATGCCTTTGCGGAAACCATCTCCTCCAATTCCTCACGTACAGTCTTCTTGACAAAAAGGCTCTGCGGATCCTGCGGAAGCATAACCAGATTGTGTTTGAACAGCTCCCCGCGCTTATATTGATCCACACGCTTGCCATGAAGATAAACCCGACCTCTGTATGGTCTGCAAATGTTGCAGATTGTTTTGAGCGCCGTCGATTTCCCGGTTCCATTTCCTCCGACAATGGCCGACAGTTCGCCTTCGGCAGCTGCAAAGGTCACCCCTTTTAAGACATCCGGTGCATCCTTTTCATACCGGAACCAGACTTCCTTCATTAACAGGGCCGGTTTTGCGATTTCAGCCAGGTCCGTATCTTCCTCCAGCCTGCTTTTGACAGGTTTTCCATCCGGAAAGGATTTGCTCAGCCAGTTTCTTCCCTCGCGAACCGTCAATGGACAATCTTCAGGGATAACTTTTTCTTCGTTTACGCCATAAAAGATCTGCATCGGAGACGGCATGGCCGCGAACATTTCACTGCCCGCTTCTTTGAGAAAGGCTCCTGTTGCCTTTGGTGTATCGTCTGCAACGATCCTGCCCTGTTCCATCACGACCACCCGGTCGGATGCGTGAAAGATGTCTTCCAGGCGGTGTTCTGTAATGAGGATCGTTGTCCCAAGTTCCAGGTTGATCTTTCGGACGGTATTCAAAAAATCGGCTGCCGCAATGGGGTCCAGCTGGCTGGTCGGCTCATCCAGAATCAACGTGTCCGGCTGCATGGCCATAATCGATGCCAAATTCAAAAGCTGCTTTTGTCCGCCGGAAAGCTCGGCAACATTCTTATGAAACCAGCCCTGAATACCAAAATAGCTTGCCATTTCCGCCACGCGCGTACGAATCGTCTTCTGGTTCTCGCCCAGACTTTCCAAACCAAAGGCCAGCTCATGCCACACTTTATCGGTCACGATCTGACTGTCTGGATTTTGCATGACGTAACCGATGCGCGAGGACTGCTCTCTAAGGCTGATGTCTTCCAGTGGCTGTCCATGAAAGTATATGACGCCGGTCCGGTTTCCATGAGGGGTCAATACGCTCTTTAGGTGCCGGAGCAGCGTTGTCTTCCCGCTTCCGCTCTTGCCGCAAATGGTTATGTATTGTCCCTGCTCGATCTGCAAGTCGATATTTTCGAGTACGTTTCTTCCTTTCCCGGTCGGATACGCAAAACTCAGATTTTTGATTTCAAATAATGCCATCTTACTGTCTCCACAATATTGAGCGCTGTAGGGATCGCCATGAATAATACATAAGCAATCATCCCTGTTATCATATACGGGACGTCTGTCCCTGCCAGTTCGATTTTCGGAATGTAGGCCGTTTTCATACCGCCGTGAAAGGCGCACAGAAGCACGACCAAAATCAACAGAATCATGACGCCCAGCAGGATCACATCCCGGTTCTCCAGTCTGTAAACTGCAAAGGCGCTTCGTTTCCCGACTCCAAACCCACGGCTCTGCATGCTGTCCGCTGTGATAATGCCACCTTCCAGAGCCCAGCTTGTGAGCGCAGCCGTTACTGCCATCCCGGCATTGATTCTGCTTTTGCGATCCACGTCACCGACCATACCGATGCACTTTCGGGCGCCAACGATTTGTGCCATCTTTCTTTGGAAGCTGGGCACTAGCCGCAGAATCATCGTCAGTACCAAAGAGAGAGACGGCATCAGACGCCCAAACAAGAATAGGAATTTATCACTGCTCATGACCTCGTTATAGGCGGCAAACCACAGCAGTACCGTCACGAACATGCCACCTGCAGCCAATCCATAGCAAAGGGCTTCCATGGTATAGGGTCTTCCCCACGGCAGCAGAAACAAAACATGTTCTCCATCCGCGGTAAACATCGGGTTGAGCAGAGAAACTGCTAAAAAGAGAATCAGTAAAATCAACAGTATTTTCGCAGCTCTTCTCCCACGGATGGACACGACATAAGCCGTGGACAAAACCACCGAACTTATCCAAAAGGCCGGATGTATGAAACACATCCCGAAAACGATCGCTGCAATAAAAAACGTAAACGTGATTCCGGGATGGTATTCTGAAAATGAATCTCTTCTCATGATTCTTTCGTTTCCTCAGCGGCGCCGGTCCTGCGCCTCAAGACTGCCACAAGTGCCAGGGCTGCCAAAGCAGCTGCTCCAAGATAAACCCACAGCATGCCATCGGTTCCGGAAGATTCTTCTTCCGGTTCGCTGATCATAGACCGAATCGAATCAGCGGTGCCCGCTATCCCGTAGATTGAAAAATCATCGGACTTGAATTGGGCGTACCTGCGATACCCTTGATACCGGTTGTCTTTATCTTTGATCACTTTATTCGCAAGGAATTCGATCTTTCCCTTCTTTGTAATGTGTACCACTACCGGCGTGTTCTCGAGTTCTGCCGGGATGCCCAGATTTACTTTGAGAACCTTTTCCGGAGACCAATGGTTATCCGCTTCCGGATTCTCAGGATCATCTCCCGCCAATGTGTCTACAAAGCTGATGTCATAGGTTTCAAAGATGCGTCCCTTCTCACCTAGTATGCTGATGATTTTGTCGGACTGTTCTTTTGTAATATCCTGTTCCGTCACAACCAGCTTCACATACCACGGCATGATGATATCGTTGTTGTCCAGTACGTCTACCCCGTGTTCCGGATCAATATGATAAAGGCTGCCGAGGGCTTTTGTGAGTTTGCAGAATGACTTCCAGTTTTTATCTTTTTCGACAGCCAGTTTCTCTGCCGGTTCCAGCTTCAGATAGGCGCGATACGCCTCATTGATGGCCTTTATATCTTCTTCCGTGTAAGATGCTGCATCTTCCGACAGACCTCGATTGACGACCGCTTCAATCAGGCCAATGGATCCCTTGGCCTCCGCAGTCGCGCCTTTAAGCTTGATCAGTCCCGCGGACTTCGTGATTCCCTTTGTCGCGCCAAGAGGCTTTTGCTCTTCTTGCTTTTTCTCTGCTGCCTTCTCCGCCTCCGCAGCCTGATTCTTTGCCTTCTGCTGTGCTGCTTCACGATCTTTGGCAACCTGATCGATTATATATTCCACATCGATGATAAAATCATCTCCCGCATCGCTCATATCATAGAGACTGTTTTTGCCATTCAAACTTCTATAGTAGGCAACCAGAGCATAATACCCTTGATAGGTCGCCAGAACGTTATATTTGTAATTGTCTTTGATGTGCTTGAATCCGCCGCCCTTTGTATAGAACGACAGCAGAGAATCCACGGCTCCCTTTCCGTTTTTCAGGAATCGCTTGTCCTTTCCCGGATCAATGCCCAGACTCGTCAATGCGACGATGACCTGGCTGGAGGACTCGGAATTCACACTGTCCCCCGAGGAGAAGGATCCGTCTTTATTCTGTGCCGCAGAAAGCCAGTTCAGTGCACCGTCGACGGCTGTTTTGACTTTCGGATCCGTATTGTAGTAAGGTGCCAGTGCCTGAATCGTCATGGCCGTCATATCCACATCGGACCGATTCCCGCTAAAGGCCCAGCCGCCATCACTCTTCCTGCTGCCCAGCAGCGTCTGAACCAGTTTCTCGCGAGTCGTTTGCAGCTTTTCTGCAGCGCTTTCACTCACACCGGTCAGCTTTGGAATTTCATAGCCTTTGCTGTCAAATGCCAGCAATGCCCAAACAGGGCCGTTCATTCCCTGAGCGCGGATGTAGGACATGTTCGCCAAAGGCTCCAGAAGATTGTATCCCCCGACATTGGACGCATCATACCCGGCCGCTGTGAGCGCTAATACGGCACGCGAATTATCACTGGACTGTTTCGGGCTGAGGACCGGTGAATTGATTTTTTCCATCTTCGCCAGAATGTCCCCGTAGTAAGCCTTTGCCTGAGAAGAAGTGAGTTCTCCGGCACGTGCAAGTCCCAAAACCATCCATATGGTATCTGCCGACCAATGATTTTGATTACCGATCTCGGTAATAATGCCTTTGGTATTGCCGTAGGCATGGTCGACGCTTTTGCCTCCTGAAACGGAGGTTCCCTGCAAAAGGGTGTCGGTGTCGATGTGCATGCTGTCAGCGGTTTCTTCCGGCACGGCAATCTCGGCATTTGCGGTTTCGTCGGTCACGGATTCAACCGGTTTGTAATAAACAACCAGTTTGTCCTTATCTTTGAGAACGTACTTGTCTGCACCCGTTTCAAAATCCTTCCCGTTGATGCTGTAGATCCACTTGCCGGTCTCCTCTGCGGCACGTAAGGTAATAGCATCCTTTTCGGTCGGAAATGTAATGCTTTGAATCTTCCCCTCCTTGCTGCATTCGCATTTCCCGTCCAGTTCCTTAAGGACGGACTCCAGCACTTCTTTCACCGTGCTGTCCTCTGCAAATGAGAGGGTTTGCGGCTTGACCCATTCGTCGCCTTTTTCTTTATCCGCCATGAGAGAAAAAGTGATTTGGATCAGGGTTTCCGCGGACGCTTCCTTTGTGGAGGTTTCTTCTGTGGCCCCTTCACCGGAAGCAGGCTCACGGCTGACATCCTTGGTTTCCTCTGTCTTTTCCGGTTCCGGTTCCGCAGCTTGCGTTGGCGACTCTGCTGCTTTTGTCGTTGTTTCTTCTTTCGCCGGTGCGGCTTCTTCCTTTTGCTGTGTCTCCTGAACGGCGCCAGGACTGTCTTCTGCACCAAAAGCAGCCGGTGCCGAAACCGGCATCAGCAGGAGCGAAACAATAACGATTGCCGTTAATATCCTGTGCAGGTGTAATCCCATACGATACTATCTCCGTTCTTCAGTTTGTATTCTGAACAGCCATAGTTTGGTGTCCATCCATTTACTTTATATAACCATCCGGACATCTCCCCACAGTCAAATTCATAGAGGTGTCCGATGCCTTCCACGTAATAGCTTCCGTAAATCGGTGAGTAGGAAGCTTCGATTTGAATACCGGTTGCGGAGCAGGCACGCTTCGTAACGTCATAAGCGGTTTCCCCATCCTGAAATTCCACCGAACTGGTGGAAAGGATCACGCCATTGGATGGTACGTATCGGTTCTTGCCGCTTTTGAGTTTGTCCATGTTGTTGAGAATCGACTTGCAGCGTATGGAAATGGTGCATGTTTTTACTCCGCCGCCGCTTTCGCCGCTGGATGCCGCTGTGCCGTCACTGCCTGCGGAATCGGCACTGCCTGCTTCACCCGTTCCCACGTCCGCCGATTCTCCAGCCTGTTCGCTTTCCGCAATTTTGATCGCTTCCTGCTCTAAGGCTTTTGCTTCTGCCTTCTTCTCGGTTTCACGATCGGCAATTACCTTATTCAACTGCTTCTCACTAAAGCAAAGGCCTTTGGTCTTGCATGCGAGAAGCTTCTCAATCAGATAATCGCTGAGATAGGTTTCCTTGATTTGGCTCGTCTCCACAAGCAATTTGTTATCGGCATTTCTGGAAATCAGTATTTGCTGGCCCGCCTCGACAGAATTGGTGCTGCCATCTTCTGCGGCGACTTCCACAGCGCCCTCATAAACGGTCAGCGTGGAGCTGTTTTTCTGCTGGCTGACTGAGAAGACGGTACCCTTAATGGTTGCGGTATTCTTGCCAAAGGCAACGGAAAACGCTTCCGGTGCGTCCGGAATTTCTGCAAAGCATTCGCCCCGGTTCAGCTGAACTCCAACCTCACCGTCGGTGCACTTTGGAAATTGCAGTTCCGAATTCTCGTTCAGTGCTAAAAGATTCTTTCCGCTGAGTGCAAAAGAAGCCTCCGATCCGTTACGCGTTTCGACAATATCCTCGTCCTTCAGTTCGACGTCTTTTTCCAGAGAATAGCCGACCCCGCTTCGTTCAATATTTACAACCCCTTTGATTTCCTGAGATACGATTTCCGCACCCTGACTGTCGGATCCAAACCATCCCTGTATATGCCCCACGGCAAGTATCCCGCACACTGCTATGACAGCAATCAGCGCGACCATGATGATGTTGTAGGTTTTCTTTTTTGCTTTCGTCTCCATTGCGGTAACTCCCTGCTCGTGAAATAGATTGGACAGATGACGGGAAACTCCCGTCATCTGTCGTTTGCGAAACGCTTATTTTTTCTTGACCTTGATTGTGACGGTCACTGTTTTTTCTCCTGCCTTGTAATTTGCATTTCCGGCAGCGCTGACTTTTACTTTCACCTTATAGGTTCCCTTTTTCAGCTTTTTCTTAACCGTGATTTTGCCTGTGTTCTTGTCGATGGTGATCTTTTTCTTACCACTGACCTTTGTGTAAGTGACCTTCCCCTGAGCGCCGCTTACTGCAAGTACTTTGGATACGTCCAGTTTCTGCTTTTTCTTCTTTAACTTCTTGTACTTGATCTTCGCTGTTTTACCCGTTACCTTTAATGGTTGCGCAGCCTTTGCGATGGTAAATGTCTTGGAAGCGCTTCCGGTGTATTTGCCCTTACCGGTTACGGTTACTTTACCTTTTCCCGCCTTTGTATTATTGCTGTATGCAGCTGTGTAATCGGTTCCCGCCTTCAATGTTGCGGATCCCAATTTAACGGTTACGGCAGGCTTCAGTGCCTTGCCGGTGTACGTGGCATTCTTGACCGTAACGGTTGCCTTGGCAATGCTTGGTTTTGTTACTGTGATAATCGCTGCAGGAGCAATGAGCGGCGCATCCGTAAGAACCGGATAATAGGCTTCATACTGGTTCACATAATTGTCCGCGTAGACCAAGTGATATTCTGCCTGCTCTTCCTCTTCCAGATCAAACCAGTCTTCCATGGAGATGGTCTTAATTTCACCTGCCGGATATGGTCCATCACCGTAGTCTGCATCCGTATAGAGATAGTCTCCACTGTAGTTCGTGCAATAATACTTTCCGTCTTCGGTCTTGCCGCCAGACATTCCATAAGTTGAAACGACAGCGTCTTTCTTTACACCTGTTGCCGTAACGATGTAGGTGCCTGCCTGCGCGAAGGATACTTTGACGTTACCTTTTTCATCGGTAGTTCCCAACGCTTTGCCGCTGCCATCCATCACGGATACGCCAGGGAGTGCAACGTATTTCTTCGCTTCATCGGTGTATGCCATGCCCAGATGTCCCTTGAGGTTCAGCGTAATGGCACTGCCTACGGTTGTGGACTTCTTGTTCACGTCAAAAGTAGCATACCAGTCGGAATAATAGCTTGTATCCGCTAAAACAGCCGCGGTCAGGAAGTCGCCGTTCTTGACTTCATCATCCTTTACGCCGTTTGGCAGTCCTTCATTGTTGACGTAGAACAGACAGCTTCCTCCAGTTTCCACGCCCCAAAGCTTTGTGACGTATGCGGAACACTGGTATCCATCCGCGCTGTTGTAAGCTTTGTGTGCTGCGACCAGAGCCTCGTCATAGGTGAAGTGACCGTCATTATCCAGATCCGTTACCTTTACTTCTTTCGACGCCATGAGACTCCCGTCGTTTGCCTTTGCCAACGTTCCCGCACTGCTGACCGTCATATAAACAGTAATGGTCTTTGCATTCGCCGCAAATGCGAACGTCGGAATAAATACCACGACCATCATCAGTGACAGCAGAATCGCCGTCAGCCTGGAGGCACGTCGCTTTTTTGAATACTCCATTCTTCTTCTCCTTTCTCTTTCTACTTAACCTTCACTTTTTTCCCACAAATCTTCTTTTTGAAGATTTTTTTATACTTCTTTTTGAACTTCTTGTTCTCTTTCTTTGAACCGACTTTGACCTTTATGGTTTTGACCTTCGATCCCTTCAGGGAGCCTTTCACACCGGCTTTGGTCAACTGTTTGGTCTGTATCGTTATTTTCTTTAGTTTTTTACATCCCGCAAAAGCTCTCGCGTCGATGGTTTTTACATTCGCGGTAACGGTCAGTGCAGTGATCGCGCTTCCCTTGAATGCCTCTGTGCCGATTCCGGAAACCGCATAAGTTCGATTCCGGTACTTGACGGTTTTCGGTATGCTGACCTTCCCCCGTGCAGCGGATTTGGTCAGTTTGACCTGAGCCGTGCCCTTTACAGTCGTTACCCGATAGGTGAATTGGCCCGCCTTGAAGGTCGTATTGACCTTCACCGGAGCGACTGCTTTGGTGGCTGCTGGCTTCTTTACATTCCCATTCTTGCTGCTTTTGGCCGCTGCCGTGCCGATTTTGTAGGTCACGATTTTCGAACCGTCGTAATATCCTTTTCCGGTCAATTTGATCTGGTGCGTCCCTGAATCGATGCCGTTGGTCAGTCCTGTCGGGGTGTAATCCTGTCCCCAAATCAGTTCCATTCCGTTCATCGTTACCGTGATCTCCGGGAAATGGTATTCCCCGTCATAAGCAAAAGCACTCGGTTCCAAAACCACCGCTGCCTTTGCGAGATCCGCCTTAGCGATGGTATATTCCGCAGAGATTTGACCGATGTAATCACGAATACCGGTTGCGGTCACCTGCGCCTTGCCCGGATAAATACAGTTCATGTAGCTCAGGACGTATTCTTTTCCTTCGGTCAATGTCTTGCCGCCGCAAGTGACGGTTACTGCCGGATGTTTTTCCTCTCCGTCAAAGACCATTCCCTGCCCGTCGACGGTCATTGTCCCTTCCGCCAGACTGGTTCGCTTCGTGTCAAAGTGATCTCTGGCATAACCGATTGCTGCGGCTGCATCGATGGCACCTGCGCTGCCGGTTTCCCCACGGTGATCGTTGACCGCCGGATTGACTTCCGCAGCCGTCGCCACGATAGATTCATAAACCTGGTCGGCCGTAAGCTGATCGTTGTCCGCCCAAATCAGTGCCGCGACACCTGCAACCAACGGCGATGCCATAGAAGTTCCCGACAAATACGCATAGCCTTCGTCCGGTGCCGAATTTGAATCCCTCTCATCGGTAATCGTCGAAATGATCCAGGCACCCGGTGCGCTGATGTCCTTTGCCTGGTTGTAATCCGAAAACTCGCTATTTGTCCCATTCTGCTCCAAAGAGGTTACACAAAGGCATCCATCAAAATCTCCCGGATAGACCGGTTTGTCTTTGTATGCTTTGCCGGTTTTTTCATCGCCGTTTCCCCCTGCGCAAACCGTCAGAACATCCTTGCTGCGCATTCGATTGATGTAGCTTTCCAGCGCGATATCGTTTTCGTCAGGTCCGTTGTATCCGCCAAGGCTCATGTTAATGACATGCAGATTCTTGACCTTGCCGGTATCCATCAGGTCTTCGAGATAACGAAAGGCCGTTACCATATCCGCCGTATCCGCATACTGCCCCGAGAACACATTGACGGGAATGACTTTCGCGTAATTGCCGGATACGCCGGCGATCCCATCCGTATTATTGGCCACGCCTGCCGCGATTCCGCAGACATGTGTCCCATGACCGGAGGAGTCCTTTACGTATCCTGCACCCTGCTTCTGATTGACTGCATCGTAGGCATATGTGGTATCGATATTTGCGGCCAGATCATGATGAGTCGTCTGGCAGCCGGAATCCAGTACAGCGATCACAACTTCGTTTCCCGTTCCACCGGTATTGATGCCGCCGAGTAATTCCCATGCATTGGTGACGCCTGCACCGCAGTTTGTTTCAAAGGAAGGGTTCCACGGATCCAAATAGTACTGGTCCTTCCGATACGCGTCATTCACACTGACGGAAGATTCCTGTGCCTTCTCCATCATCTGGTAATGATAGTTGGGCTGCGCATAGGCGACGCCTTCTGTGTCATTCAGCGCATCGATGGCCTCTCCCAGATTCGCTCCGTCAGTCACCGTGATCAAAATCCCGGCGCCGTCGTCGGCAACGGCATCGACCACTTCTTCCGCAGATTCTACATCCACATCATCTGCCAATGCGTCTAATGCCAGATCCACTGCTTCCTCGCTGTTTTGCTGATCCTCAAACACAACAAATATTTCTGTTTCGGAGGATGTCGTTTCCGCAAAAACCGGATCTGTTTTAACATGCATATATGCAGTGCCGACGAGAATCGTCAGCACCGCATACATTATTGTAAGAAGTACCTTCTTATGGGTCATTATCTCTTAACTTTTACTTTCTTTCCGCAGTTCTTCTTCGTGAAGAATTTCTTGTACTTCTTCACATACTGCTTGTTCAACTTCTTGCTGCCAACTTTTACTTTGACCCTCTTGACTTTTGACTTTTTCAGTGAGTTCTTCACACCGCTCTTGGTCAGTTTGGTGGATTTCACGGTCAGGGTCTTCAGTTTCTTGCTTCCTGCGAAGCACTTGGATCCAATCGTTGTAACATTTGGACCGATCGTAACCTTCTTGAGCTTCTTGCACTTGCTGAAAGCCTGGCTTCCGATGGTTATAATGTTTGAGCCGACATTGACCTTCTTGAGCTTCTTGTTCTTGAAGAATGCCTTTGGTGCAATGGCGGTGACTTTGTACTTGACGCCTCCAACGGTAACGGTTGCCGGAACCGTCAGCGTGCCTTTGGCCTTTGTGCTCTTCAGCGCAACCGTCGGATTCTTCTTGTCGGCTGAAGTAACGGTATAGGAGCTGTTGCCGCTGTTCAGAACGGTGCCCGTCTTGGCAGGAGTGTTACTCTTGGCAGCATTGTTCTTTGTTGTGCTGCTTCCCTTCTTTGGCGTTGTCCCTTTCTTCGCGATCGTGACGTCTGCCTTTGTCAGTTCCTTGGTTCCGTTTTCATCGGCAAAGTACTTGCCGCATCCAGGACAGAGCCAGTACTCAGTGTTTCCATCTGCCGTAGCCGTCGCGGCTTTTGCGTTATAGTGCACCAGTTTGTGGACGTGCGGTCCCTGAATGGTGATCGTCACTTCCGCATGCTGCCGGTAGAACGGCTTGAACAGTTCGGCTGCTTCCGTGTTTCCAGCGGCTTTGTACTTGGTGTAATAGTCACCGTATACCGCGTGCGTCAGGTAGCTGTCGATGGTTACCTTCGCGCCCTTTTCCGGAAGGTTTTCTTTTAACGTCAGTGAATCGTCATTGATGTATGTGTTGTCGGACAGATTGAACCTGCGGTAATCGCTGTCTGCCCCGGTCAGTTCTTCCACATACCGGTCTGCCTTGATTCCACCGTCCGTTACATCAGTATCCTTATATGCGTAACCGAGGGAGCCGTCTTCCTTCATCTGAATTTCCTGGAACGGTGTCAGGTTCGAAGAAACCTTTGCCGGATCCGTATTGGTTCCCTTTAAGCCTTCCCAGTACTCTTTCACGGCCTTTGTCATGAATGCCTTCGCATCATTGATTTCTTCCTCGGTCAACGGCTGTACTTTCACTGGGAACTTTCTGCTGACCGCTACGCCGGTTTCGTTGTCCGTAATGGTCATGGTGAGGGTTACATCCTGTGCTTCGCTGCCAGGGAGCAGTCGATAAACGTATACTCTGGCTGCGTTTTTCTGTGGTTTTGTCTGGTCATTTTTATCTCTTGGATAGTCGATGACCTCTGGATTGTTGCTGGTAATGGTTACCGGCTGCACACTGCCGTCGATTTTAAGGTCTGTTGTCGTTGGGAACTGAATGTCGCCTGTGACGTTATCCGCATCGATTGGCTGCTTGGTCGTGTAATCTCTCAGGCCTTTCTCCTCCAGTGCAGTATCGATTTTCTGGTTCAGTTCATTGGTGACCAGTTCCTCGATTTCTTCCTGGGTATAGGCCGGTACTGTTATATTGAACTCTTTCTTCAGCTGTGCCACGGCGTTTTTCGTTGGAGTATCTCCATCCTCGATTTTTGCATAGCTGATGTTGACCGTCAGTTTGGCTGTCTTATCCTCGGTGCCACGCTTTACCTTACCAATGCGATCGCCATATGCGACCTGATCTGCATTGCCGGTAGGATCTTTGATTTCGATTGCATCCGGGTTGTCGGATGTCCAAGTCATGCTGATGAGCTTCGAATCCAGATCCTTTGGATAAACCGGTAGGCTCAGATTGCTGAGCGCTGTCAGCTCACCGGTATTATCTCCCTTGATCGTATTCCAAGTGATTGCATCCAGAACGTTCTGCTGCAGGTATTCGCAAAGCTTGTCTGCATCCCAGTTCAGGTCGACGTTTTTCGTCATTTCAGATTCCGCATCACCCTTTGTCAAGGTGAATGTCACTTCGAATCGGGCATACGCCATGTTGCTGTAAGGCATCTGCCAAATCCCTGTCGGATCCACACCGGCTGCAGGGTAGAACCAGGTAATGTCACCATTCTCTGCAATCGCCGCAACGCCGTTATGATTGCTGCCCGAGGCAACATCCTTTACTTTGACGGCGATTCCTTCATAGCCTTTGGCCGCGAGATCCGCCTGCAGGAACTTCGCCACGTTATTGTCGTTTTCCCCAAACTTCGGCGTCAGCTTGGACATACCATCATACTTACCGATGGCTTCCTTCAATACGTTTTCATCCTGAGCGGCTGCCTGTGCAGCTTCGGATAATTCTGTGATCTTGACAGCCTCGGAAGTCGCCGTGCTGTCATTTTCGCCTTTGATCGTAACTCTGTATTCTTTATTCAATGAAGCGCTCTTGTCCGGCACCTTATACGTCTGTCCCGTTGCGCCTTCGATATCGGTAAAGTCAGCTGCGTCAGCTGCTTTCTCAGCCCACTGATAGGTCACGTTTGTTGGCGTCTTGTCTGCATCGCCGGTTGCAACTGCCTTAAGCGTCGTTCCAGTTACCGCTGTAAGGCCACCTTCAGACGCCGTTGCACCTTCGATCGATGCACCGGTTACCGGCACGCGTTCACTCAGTATGTCTTTACCGTACGGCGTTCCAGGTGTTTTGTTTTCGCCTTTGAATTGCAGCGTTACCGTCAGCCACTTTCCGGCCAGTTCTGCCGGTACGGTAATCGTAGGGCCTTTGCCCTTAATGACGGTACCACCTGAAGGATTGCTCTGATAATCATTTCTCGAATCGAAATATTTCCATGTGAAGGTTTCCAGAGCCGGGAACTGGTCGTAATCGTAAGCACCATAGCTATATGTTGAAACATCTACACTGTACTCTTCTCCGGCAATCGGATTTCCATTCATTGAAATCGTTGTGATATGAGGATAGACGGAGATTTCCGCTTCATCCGTATATGTTCCATCTGCCGTCTGTGCCTTCACGGTTGCCTTTCCTGCCTTCAGCGGGGTAACGACCTGTGAAATGTTATTGTCGCCTGCGTCGTCTGCTTCGCTGATGCGGATGACGTCAGATCCGGATTCAATGCTCCACTGGATTCCCTGCGCATCCATATCCACAAAGCTGATTGTGAGCTTTCCGTTTGCAGGACTTCCGGAATTTGTCATGTACAGCGGTGCATTGCCTGTGATTTTGATCTTTGGATCCTTCGGCTGCGGTGCTGCGCCGCCTTCCCAGGCGAGGATCGGATATCCGTTATTGATGTTGTTTGTGTCTGCCGCAAAGGCGGTACTGTTCAAATCGCTCAAAAGCGTTGCCTTGTTGATAACGCCGCAGTTGGTCTCACTCTTTGGGTTGGCATTTGCGTTGTTGTATAAATTCCCACCTTCCTGATAGAAGCAGTTTTCAAACGAGGTTGATGCCATTTGGAACGCTACAATATCAGCATGCTGGTCCGTGCTGGATTCAGAAATAGCACCGATGTTATAGCAGTTACTTACCGTCAGTGGGTTTTGCGCCCAACATACGATTCCACCTGATTTTTTGACACCATTGATGGACCCTTTGTTGTAGCAGTCAGAAACAGTTCCTGGCTTGATTCCACCTGCAATTCCACCTGCAACGCCTCCACTTACAGTTGCCTTATTAACACAACCTGTAATTGTTGCGGTATTCGCTCCACCATTGCCACCATATCCGGTGATGCCGCCAACCCAGCCACTTGTCGTTTTTACATCTGTGCTGACGGTTCCTTCGAATGAACAGTTCTGAATGGTTCCTTTCTGAACCTTACCGACAATTCCCCCCACATATGCTTTTGAGGAGGAAACACTTCCTTCCACCTTCAGATTCTTGATTGTCGCACCGTTAATCAAACCAAAGAGGCCCTGATTTGTTGCAGAAGCGCTAATATTTAATCCGGAAATTTTGTGTCCGTCACCATCAAAGACTCCACTATATGCCTCTGTTGCATATCCACCTGGTGGCGCAATCGACGTCCATGTGCCGTTCAATTCTATATCGGCCGTTAGCTTGGCGCAGCCTGCAAAGTTGCTCGCTGTCGCCATCTCTGCAAACGCACGCAGTTCCTCCTCGGTTCCGATCAGATACGGATCCTCTGCCGTCCCGGACCCTCTCAATTCTTCCTGTTCCTCAGTAAGCGATAACGGTTCCACGGACATGGCCGAAGCTTTTGCGCCGGATTCCGTTGAAGCCTGCTCTGTTTCCGCAGGCACCTGCTCGTCTTCACCGGCCTCGGTAGTTGTTGCTTCTTCAGACGACTCGATGCCCTCGTCCTCATCCTCCAAAGACTGGTCGGTCGATTCATCCATTAGGGGTTCTACCTGATCTGGTGGCCCGGCCTGTTCGTCACCGGTGCCTGTCTCCCCAGCGAACGCAAAGGTCGGCACAAAGGTGACCACCATCATCATGGCAAGAAGAACAGCCGTAATTTTAGATACGGCTTTTCGCTTTCCCTTACACATAATCATTCCTCCTCAAAGCTGTAAATATAAAGTGAAATCGAAAAAATTCTATGCAGGGAATCAGCTAAGATAGATGTGTTTTTAAGAATGTGTATCTTTCGCACAAAAGCCGGCGGCATAAAAAAAGCACACCGCTTCCGGGTATGCAAAGATACTAAAAAACAGCCTTGTCATATCTCAGAAGACTCTCTGGAGGTTCATGACAGGTCTACCGACTTGGCCCACATGCAGCGGCCTGTTTCCAATCAGCGTTGGATTTTGCCGCCGCACCCCTACAGAGCGCCTTCCCAGGGTATCGACCCCAGTGACTGCCTTTGCTTAAAAGGCTTGCTCTTTCGTTGGCGTCACGGTTGCTGAGACACAGTCCCGGATTTACACCGGCTTCCGATATGTCAGAACCTTGCTTATAACTTGTAACTCTATTCTATCGATGTCTTGAAATAAAATCAAGATGGAATATTAATAATCATTAAGTTTCTTGTTCCAGGAGCCAAGCGATCGAATCGTGACAATCGCGGCTCTCAATGGTCAACGTCGCTTCCTCCGGACAGTAGGCGTCGATCTGCTTCAGGGTTTCTGTCATGTCCAGTGTCCCATCCAGCAGCGGCGCATGCAGATCGTTCTTCCCGTCGTTATTATGCAGATGGAAATGGCCGGTCCAAGGCCCCAGAGTCTTGATCCATTCACCTACCGGAACTTCTGACACCGCATTAACGTGCCCCACATCGAGACAGATTCTCACACGTGGATCATCGATCTCCTTGACCAGATCCAAAAGCAGATAGGGTTCGTCGTCCATGACATTTTCGATGAACAAACGAAACTCCGGCGGCTGCGTCTGAATGAACGCTTGCCAAAACTTCGCCGAATGCTCCAGATGCCACCGGGGATCAAAGATGACCGGAATATAACCCGTATGAACCACCATTCGGGTAAGACCCAGCCGCAAGGTTCCCGCTGCGGCCTGATCAAACCGCTCTCGTGCCAGTTCCTGAAAACGGTGGTCAAAGGCCGCGGGACACAAGTCGGTAAACGGTCCGTGCACGATGGCTTTTGATGGGTCAACCACATCCCCCAAAGGTTTTTTCTCTGGCCACAGGCCCTCTTCGAGCGCAAGGTCTTTGCCGCTCTTTGGATACAATTCATGGTATCTACCTTTTGTCAGACCGCTTCGAAAAGCCTGCCGTTCCATTTTCATCAGGGTGGTGTCGATGATGTCCTCGTCCAGCCACTGAGAAATGCAGAACTGGTTGAATTCAATCCCTATGCCATATTCCTTGATTTCTTTCACCGGATCATGGGAAAACGTTGCAAGAAAGATGTCTCGCTGTTTCATATTCTACCTTCTATGTTTCTGTTTGCTGCTTCAGATAATTCGAAATGTGTTCATTTAAGGAGTATACCACAAGGAAACTGGCTGTCCAGTTTCTTTCCGGAAAAAAGGCCGGTTGGCACAGAATTTGAGGAGTTAGCTAAATTCTGTGCCAACCGGCGGCAATATTAATCGGCTGTAATCTCATTCGACGGTAATATATTAAAACAGAATGGTTTCCTGCTCTGCCAAAGCCTTGTAGGTTTCGTATTTCTTGCGGGCATCTTCTTCCGTCATTGCAAAGAGTTTGTCCGCTACGCCCGGGAATTCCTTAGCCAGGGACGAATACCGGATCTGTCCCATGATGAAGTCTTTGAAGGATCTCGTTGGTTCTGCCGAATCGAGCATGAACGGATTCTTGCCTTCCTTCTTTCGGTCCGGATTATACCGGTACAGATGCCAGTAACCGGACTCAACCGCGTCTTTGATGTTCTCCTGGGACTTGCCCATCCCCTTCTTAAGTCCATGGTTGATGCAAGGTGCATAACAGATGACCAGGGATGGTCCATCGTAAGCTTCGGCCTCGAGCAAAGCCTTCATGAGCTGGTTCTTGTCCGCGCCCATGCCGACCTGTGCCACATAAACGTACCCATAGGACATGGCCATCAGGCCCAGATCTTTTTTCTTGATTCGCTTGCCGGAAGCCGCGAATTTGGCAATGGCCGCAGCCGGCGTTGCCTTTGATGCCTGTCCGCCCGTGTTGGAATACACTTCTGTATCAAAGACGAGTATATTGATGTTCTCTCCGGAAGCCAGCACATGATCCAGTCCGCCAAATCCAATGTCGTAGGCCCAGCCGTCACCGCCGACCGCCCACATGGACTTCTTTACCAGATAGTCCTTCGCTTCCACGATTCTCCCGCAAAGTCCTTTGACGACAGCATCATCGGTATCCAGTCCTTCGATGGCGGCCAGAACTTTTTCACTTTTGCTGCGGGTTTCTTTACGATCGTCTTTGTATTCCAGCCATTCTTCCAGAGCTTCTTTCAGTTTCTCGTCCACATCCAATTCCAGCAAAGCCTTCATATTGCGTTCGATTTTCTCACGCATTTGCTTGACGGCCATGAGCATGCCATACCCGAATTCTGCGTTGTCCTCAAAGAGGGAATTGGCCCAGGCAGGTCCTCGGCCCTTTGCGTCTTTGCAATACGGCATAGATGGTGCAGATGCTCCCCAAATGGAGGAACAACCAGTGGCGTTTGCAATGATCATCCGGTCCCCAAAGAGCTGCGTCACAAGCTTGATGTACGGCGTTTCACCACATCCCGCACAGGCTCCGGAAAACTCAATGTATGGCTTGCGGAACTGACTGCCCTTAACGGTGTCTCCATTGTACTTATCATCACGAACCGGAAGCTGGATCCCAAAGTCCCAATTCTCCGCTTCATGAACCACTTCGCGGTAAGGCTTCATGACCAAAGCCTTTTCCTTTGACGGACAGATGTCCGCACAGTTTCCGCAGCCCAGGCAGTCCATTGCGGAAACCTGAATGCGGTAGTGTAGTCCGGCCACGTTTTTGCCGCCAGCCTCGATGGTATCAAAGCCGGCCGGAGCTTTTGCAAGTTCCTCGTCCGTAACCAGCATCGGCCGAATCGCCGCATGCCCGTCCGCTGCTTCTGCAAAGGCACTGACCGGAAGGTCGTCGCCTTCCTTAGAGTTCATTGGAATCTGAACGTGCTCCACGAATTCCGGAAGTTCAAGCAAAGGATCTCTGCCATCTTCGGCATCGATCCATTCTTCCGGGATTTCGATTTTCTTGATGAACCGGATTCCCGCATCGACGGCGCGGCAGTTCATATCTACGATATCCTGGCCTTTACGCTTATAGGTCTTCTCGACGCCTTCTTTTAGATAGTCCACAGCTTTGTCGATCGGAATAACGCCGGTTAACTGGAAGAACGCGGCCTGCATGATCATGTTGATTCTGCTGCCTAGCCCGATTTCCTCGGCGATGTTCCATGCGTCGATGACGTAGAAGTTGATTTCTTTTTTCGCCAGGTCACGTTTTACTTTTGGCGGAAGGTTCTTTTCGAATTCTTCCGGCGTCTTCCACAGACAATTGAGCAGGAAGGTACCACCCTTATTCAGCTCCTTCAGCATGTCATATTGCCGGATGTAGGCCTGGTTGTGACAGGCAACGAAATCAGCCCGGTTGATCAGATACGTGGACTGAATCGGCTGTTCTCCAAATCGCAGGTGCGATACGGTCAGACCGCCGGATTTCTTAGAGTCGTAATCAAAATACCCTTGGGCGTAAAGGTCTGTCTTGTCGCCGATGATTTTGATGGCTGTCTTGTTTGCGCCGACGGTTCCGTCGGAGCCGAGCCCCCAGAATTTGCACTTGATGGTGCCCTTTGGTTCCCGGGCGATGCCTTCTGTGTACGGCAAGGACAGTCCCGTTACGTCGTCTTCGATTCCTACTGAAAAGTTGTTCTTTGGGTTCTTATGATACAGATTGTCGTAAATCGAATGGATCATTCCCGGCGTTGTATCCTTAGACCCGATTCCGTATCTGCCGCCGTAAACTTCCGGTGCATTCCGCATTCCGTAAAGCGCCGTCTTAACATCCTGATACAAAGGCTCTCCTAAGGATCCCGGTTCTTTCGTTCTGTCCAGAACCGCGATTCGTTCTACGGTTTTTGGCAGGACTTCCATAAAGTATTCTTTCACGAACGGCCGGTAGAGGCGGACCTTGATCAGGCCAACACGATGTCCGTCTTCCAGCATTTTGTTCATGGTTTCTTCGATGGTTTCGCATACGGATCCCATGGCTACGATGACGTTCTCCGCATCCGGTGCTCCAACGTAATCAAATGGTTTGTAGCTTCTGCCGGTCAGTTCACTGATTTGATCCATATAGTCGGCAACGATCTGTGGTACACGGTCGTAATACTGGTTGGCAGCTTCTCTGCCCTGGAAGAAGACGTCCGGGTTCTGGGCCGTTCCCCGAATAACCGGATGTTCCGAGTTGAGTGCCCGGTTTCGGAACTCATTGATGGCGTCCCAATCGACGAGTTTTCGGAAATCGTCGTGATTAAATACGTCGATTTTCTGGATCTCGTGGGACGTCCGGAAACCATCAAAGAAATGCAGGAAAGGTACTCTGCCTTTGATGGCGGACAGATGGGCGATGCCTCCAAGGTCCATAACTTCCTGTACTGAACTGGAGCAGAGCATGGCGTAACCGGTCTGCCGGCAAGCCATGACGTCCGAATGATCTCCGAAAATACAAAGGGCGTGGGTGGAAACGCTTCTCGCAGCTACATGAATAACGCTCGGCAAAAGCTCTCCCGCCATTTTATACATATTCGGAATCATGAGAAGAAGACCTTGAGAAGACGTGTAGGTGGTTGCCAACGCTCCTGCCTGCAGTGATCCATGCACGGCACCAGCCGCTCCCCCTTCGGACTGCATTTCTGCGATTTTAACTGGCTGCCCAAAGATGTTCTTTTTCCCATAGGCGGCCCATTCGTCCACGGTCTCTGCCATTGGGGATGATGGTGTAATCGGGTAAATTGCCGCTACATCGGTAAACGCATAGGATACATGAGCTGCCGCCGTATTTCCGTCCATGGTTAACATTCGTTTCTGTCTCACAAGTATTCCTCCTTTAGTGAAAATAATTTATTTGAAATGATTCTATGGGTTCTTGTCTTGAAAAAATAAAACTTGTGGACTACTTTATAACTCTAAAACGCGACTGTCAATATTGTATTTAAATTAATACAGTATACATTGTTCCGTTTTTAGTACAATCTGGTAATCGTTGGAATTTCAACGGTTATTGACATTGTTTTAACAAAGTTCCCGTTTATTAATCCAGCAAAAACAAAGGAATGTTCGTTATTTTTCTGTCAAGAAATCGGTGCATGCACGGACGAAAAGCTAGCTGTTTGGCATAAAAAAACGACATCCCGGAATATCTTTCCGGGATGTCATTTTGTAATTCATATGGATTCTTGTAAATCTATGATTTATCTTTCTACGATCAGTGTAGTTCCCATACCGCCGCCGATGCAGAGAGTTGCCAGACCAGTCTTGGAATCTCTCTTAGCCATTTCGTAAAGCAGTGTGATGAGAATCCTGCAGCCGGATGCTCCGATTGGGTGTCCCAGTGCGATTGCTCCGCCGTTTACATTTGTCTTTTCAGGATCCAGTCCCAGCTCTTTTCTTACTGCCAGTGACTGAGCTGCAAATGCTTCGTTTGCTTCAACCAGATCGATATCTTCGATAGTCAGGCCAGCCTTTTCCAGAGCTTTCTTTGTTGCAGGTACAGGACCAACGCCCATGATGGATGGATCTACGCCGCCGGATGCATAGGACTTGATTGTAGCCAGAGGCTTGATGCCCAGCTCGTCAGCCTTTTCCTTGCTCATAACAACTACTGCAGCACCAGAGTCATTGATTCCGGATGCGTTTGCTGCTGTTACGATACCGCCGTCCTTCTTGAATGCAGGTCTCAGCTTAGCAACCTTTTCCATTGTGGATCCTCTAGTGAGGTGTTCGTCTCTTGAGAATACGATTGGATCGCCCTTTCTCTGAGGAATCGTTACAGGAACGATTTCGTCATCGAATCTGCCGCTGTCAACTGCTGCTTCTGCTCTCTGCTGTGAAGTTACTGCGAACTCGTCCAGTTCTTCTCTCGTGATTCCCCACTGTTCAGCAACGTTTTCTGCAGTAACGCCCATGTGATACTGGTTGAATGCATCCCAAAGGCCATCGTTTACCATAACGTCGACCATCTTAGCATCGAACATTCTGGCTCCCCATCTTGCAGCTGGCATTACATACGGTGATGCGGACATGTTTTCAGCTCCGCCTGCTACGATGATATCAGCGTCTCCAGCCTTGATAGCCTGTGCTGCCAGAGCAACAGCTCTCAGACCTGATCCGCAAACCTTATTAATAGTGAAGCAAGGAATTTCAACAGGAAGTCCTGCATCCAGCATCATCTGTCTGGTAACGTTCTGTCCCAGTCCTGCCTGAAGAACACATCCCATGATGACTTCGTCAACGTCTTCTTTCGCAACGCCGGCTCTCTTCAGAGCTTCTTCGATGCAGATTGCGCCAAGCTTCCTTGTAGGCACATCCTTTAATGATCCGCCAAATTTTCCGATTGGTGTTCTAGCTGCGCCTACGATTACTACTTCTCTCATAATTAATTTTCCTCCTTAATGAATATACTTATTCTGGGTATATCGTTTGGGTTTGTTATTATTTTAACAGCTCTGCTGCTAATATCAATTTTGTTTCTGCAATTGCTATGATACCATAGATTTACAATAAATCAAGGGTTTTGGCAAAAATTCTGTTAATTTTTTAACACTTCTTTTGTCCTGTTCAAACCGCGTTACTTGAAGTACCCGATGTACTTCTCAAGAAGTTTGACCGGTCGGTATGAAAGTTTGGCCTTCCGGAGATTCGGAATGCCCATATCCTCTTCCCGATTTATGTACTTGGCCCAGGATGCCGTGCGTTTGCAGAACTCATTGTTGATCGCCTGATAGGCTCCCCGGAAATTAACATTGGCCTTCTCAACGTGTTCGGTAATCATCTTACTGCCGAGCTTGCCACCGATGGCAATGGCCTCGATATTACCGTCGATCAGAATGGCTCCTGCAACATATCCCACCTTTTCCAGATTGACAAAGACGTCCTTCATGGCTTCTTCTTCCATTTTGAGCATCTCCATCTCACTGGCCGGAACTTCCTTTCGCTTGTTGAAGGCATCGATGAATGCCATGGCTTCATCCGCCATATCCGATGTCAAATCAACGTACTCGTAATCAAAAGTTTTCTTAAAGTAGTTCAGATGGTTCTTTTTGCTGTGGAAGTCTCTTCCCTTGAGTTCGATCAGATCTTGTGTCAGATAAATGTAGTCGTAATTTGGCCGGTCATCCTTCCACGACATTTCCGGCACCGCTTCCTTGATGATCTCCATCAGGTGAAAGGGAACCAGCCGCAAGCTAAAGGGCTGTCCTGCCTTTTCAAAGTGTTCTTTGCTTTTGTATATCGTTTCCCGGAGCGCATCCTTCTGGTACTCACCGGTCTTCGTCAGCGGCGGAAACATGAACGGCAGGATGATGCCGTCTTCCAGTTCCAAATGACTGATTCCGGAGATACACATATACTCTCCAACAATATCCCAACTGAACTGGTTGATTTCCCGCCACATGTATTGTGCGGAGAAAGACAAACCCGAGGTCTTATACTCATACCCATTCAGGTACTCTTCTAACAAAGGTCTGTCTTCGACGGTGATTCTGTTATCAAACATGTACATGGTTTTCTTCCCTACTTTACTATTTTCGAGATTTCCCGGAACCCCTCGGCTTTTGAATCTCTCAAAAGCTCATAAAGAATCGATTCGTAAGTAGTCATAACAGCGCCGGCCTTTTCCATTCTTTCCATCGCCCAGAGATAATCCGTCTGGCTTCTGGATGATACGCAATCCACTGGAACATACACATTGTAGCCTTCTTCCAACAGCTGCAGTACGGTCTGCTGCACGCATATATGGGCTTCGATGCCGCAAACGATTACGTTTGACCGCTCTGCCAGTTCCAGCTGATTGACGAAATCCACATGGTTCATGCAGCTAAAGGTCGTCTTGTCAATCGGTTCAAAATCGCCGATCGCCGCAGCAATCTGAGGAACTGTTTCTCCAAGGCCTTTGGTGTACTGCTGTGTAACAACGTGGGGTACGCCAAGAACCTGCAAACCGGCTGCCAGTCTCGTTGTTTTATCTTCCAGTGTTTCTTTGTTGCTCATTGCCGGCATCAGCTTTTCCTGAAAATCGATGAATACCGCAACGGTGTCTTCTCTGTTTATAAATGTCATTTCCCGATCCTCCATTCTTCCAGCATTCCAGTGGCTTTATGCGCCGTTAAGTCGCACTGCAGCGGCGTGATGGACGCGTATCCGCTCTGGATTGCTATAACGTCAATTGTGTCCGGTTTCCCTGTATAAAAAACCGGCTCTCCTCCATATTTATATAAGGTTTTATTTCCGATTTTGTCCACGGCACGTATATCATTCAGGTACTCACGTTCCCCTACGACGGTATACTTCACGCCTTTGATTTCTTCTTTCGGCAGATTCGGTGTGTTGATGTTGATGACAATGTCGCTGTCCCACTTGCCGCCGGTTTTTAATACGGTGTCGACGGCCAGATCACAGGCGTACTCAAAATGTGTCGCATGGTGGCTGTCGACGGAAACCGCCGCAGAAGGGATTCCCTGGATGCTTCCCTCCGTAGCAGCGCCTAATGTTCCGGAGTAAAGCGTGTCCGTTCCAACGTTACTGCCGTGATTGATTCCTGCAAAAACAAGATCCACGTCGATGCCGCAGTCCGCAAGCAGTCGAACCCCGATGACTACACAGTCCGCCGGCGTTCCAGACACCGCAAAAGCTTTTTCCGCGCATGGGAAATCTACCGGCTCGACCTCAATGGTCCCACGCATGGTAATCGAGTGGCTGGCTGCGCTTCTTTGCCCGGATTTGCGAGTTCCTGTATTCCTTTTGCCTCAATCCCATCATCATTCGCAATTAAAATATTCATGCTCAACATTTTACCATAATAAAACACAAAATAAACCTTTTTATTTTTTTTTTGCATCGTTAATATAATGTCATTTCCGTCAGGTGTTTCCAGTATCGTTCCGGCATGAACTGCCTCTGGCACCGGCTGTTTTTTCGTTCCTTGATGGCAATGTTGTCAAAAAATGTTTTCCAAAGGCTCCGGTAATCCGCTTCTTCACTTGAGATGGCTGGTATCATATCATCGTCAAAGGACGATATGTACCAGTGCTTTTGGTAGGCGATCATGGCTTTATCGCGCCCCACATCCCGGATGATAAACGGCTCGTTCTTGAACCGGTCGCAAAAGTGTGTGTGGATCAGTTCCAGCACGTCATGGTCCGGCTCGATTTCGGCATACAGCACATCTCCTTCCATGACGGAAAACCGAACAAACTGCAGCATGCGCTCGGTCTCGACGGATACTTTCTTTAAGATTGCCTGAAAGTCATTGACGATGGGATTTCCGTGAAGACTGGAAACACTGCTGCCTTTGCGAAATCCGAAAACGATGTATTTCAGGATAATCATTTCTTTTCCCGGAATGCTTGAAAGGAATGCTCTGTACACGGATCGTAAATCGTAGTCAGAGATTTTGTTCTGAATGGCGTCATAGACGCGCTGTGCTTTTGCCGGATCCGTTTCGACCTCCATATAACTGCAGAACATATTCGCCTGATAATTGTCTTTGGTGAAAATGCCGTTGGCACGGTCGGTATAGTAATGATGGTAGACGCAGGTCAGCAGCCCCTCAAAAGTCCCGTCATAGATATAGTCTCTCATATGGCAAGCCTCCCTACGTCTTGGCTCTCCTGAGAAGTTTCGATACTGGGAGCGCCGCTGGTGTCGAACATGGACATTTGGAGCCCCGATTCCATTTGCAGGATGGAGCTTCGGATGACTTCCGGTTCGAACTTCCTGTCACCGTAATACCTGCCGCAGCATAAGATGAAGTACTTGGCACGCTTGATGACGACTCCGATTTTTTTCAGATCATCAAACCGGACGGCGGAATAACGTCGCTGCCGGAGAATGCGTTTGGCGGAGCGGTCTCCGATGCCCGGGATTCTCATGAGCTGCTCGTAGGACGCCGTGTTTACTTCCAGCGGGAAGTAGTCCAGATTTCGGATCGCCCAGGTGACTTTCGGATCAAGATCCGGATCGAGATCCGTGCTGCCATCCTGAAACAATTCGCTCACCGTGAACCCATAAAACCGCAACAACCAGTCCGCCTGATAGATTCGATGTTCCCGTGCCAGAGGAACTTGCGTGTGTATATCCGGCAGCTTCGGTGATTTGATCAGCGGAATGTAGGCTGAGTAATAGACGCGTTTCATTTTGAAGGCTCTGTAAAGATTCTCGCTGGTGGTTAAGATGCTTTTGTCCGATTCGCCTCCTGCGCCGATGATCATCTGGGTTGTCTGCCCTGCCGCTGCAAAAGAGCCTTTTTTCTGTGCGGGGAGCTGGATGCTCTCCTGTTCCCACATTTCCGGAAGGGAAAACATCCCCCGAGGCGCCCTAAAGTCCCTCGAATCCTTCGGGCCGCCAGCTTTCTGGTGCACCGGTTTCGCAAAGCCCGTTTCAGGACCGCTGAGATAGTGTTCTGGCGTGTTTAATTGCTGCCCTTTGAACATGGTGCCCGGCCCGACCAGTGAATTATGTTCGATCAACGTATTGGTAATTTGACGCATCGGCGCAAAGATCTGTTTCGGTTTTTTCTGGGGTGCCAGCTCCTGCAGGCTTTTGCTGGACGGCATCTCGATATTCACGCTGAGACGGTCTGCCACCAGCCCAATCCGATGCAAAATCTCCTGTGACACGCCTGGGATGATCTTGGCGTGGATGTATCCAGCGAAGCCATACTTGTACCGCAAAAGTTCCAGACACTGCAATATTTTTTCTGCCGTGTGGTCTGGCGAGATTTCGACGGCGGAGCTTAGAAACAACCCCTCGATATAATTTCGTCTGTAGAATTCAACCGTCAATCTGGCCAGTTCATCTGGTTCAAAAGCCGCTCTTGGGAAGTCGTTGGATCTCCGGTTGATGCAGTACTCGCAATCATACTCACACTTGTTGGTAAACAGAACCTTCAGCAGTGAAATGCATCTCCCGTCACTTCCCCAGGAATGACAAATGCCGGCAGCGTGGGCGTTGCCCATACGGCCGTTGTTATGCCTGCTTGCGCCGCTGCTGGAGCAGGAAACATCGTACTTGGCGCTGTCGGCCAGTATTTTAAGCTTTTGCATAATGATCTCTTCCATGATACAAGCTCCTTCGTCATGAATTCGATAACTTTGCTGTTATCTTATTATACCTGAAAAGGAACGTTTGTTCAAGAACACGTATTCGTTTTTGACCGGTTTATTAACGGATTTTTAGAAGCGCTTTTGCAAAGAAAAAACAGGAGATCCGATTGCCGAATCTCCTGTTTTTGGTTTGATTTGGTTATTTGATTTTTTTCTTTTTTGAATACATGTACGAATAGCCTTTGTACGTGCCGTTTATGTAGCCGTATACCGTGACGTTACATTTTAGCTTCTTTGGTTTCTTAAGACTTGTGTACGTTCCGAATTTAGCTGTGTATTTTTTCTTGTTGCCCTTTATGGTTTTACCATTGATAACAACGCCTTGCACACCTGGTTTTTTCTTCATTTTAACGGTGATTTTGAGTTTGTAGGTATAATACTTTTCCTTGACCCATCCGCCGGTGTACCAGCCGTTGTAATAATAGGAAGACCAATATTTATGCTTACGTTTTTTTACTTTATAGGCTTTTACTTTAACCGATTTGATTGGCAATGCGCCAAACCCTGTCTTACACGTTACTACCGGAGATACGCAACCTGTTGCTCTTCCATCAAAATAGTAAGTCTTCGCTTTACCATTTACTGGTGTGTAGGAAGTCTTCAGGCGATAGAATGTTCTGAACTGGTAATTCTTGTTCGGACTAAATCCTCCAATTGCGGTGTTGTTGCCCGGAATATAGGTAGGCCCTTTCCACTTTCCGCCAGGGGCTTTGTAGTCCAGGAACAATTCGCATTGTTCATAGTTCTGGCTTCCATAGAAGTTCTTACCTTTGTAGAAAATGTACTTGGAATATACTTCGTAGAAAGTCGCACGATTGGACGGCTTGATGTAAATGTTATTTGGAACGTAGTTCCGGTACAATATGTCCTGATTGGTATCCTGGTTAGAATCATTCGGATTCACTACATAAATAGCAACTGAATGATAACCAATAGGATATTCTTTCATGCTAAAGCTATAATTTATACTCCTAGTTCCGCCACTATATTCTTTTACTTTTTTAAGGTTATTAATATTGCCTTTCTCGACCACAAAAATTCCAAGAATTAACCATGGAGCCTTTACTGATCCACTTAACGTTACTGTATCTGTTTTAACATTGTAAGTATACTTTATTGCCTGTTTCGGATATGTGCAATTTTTAGCAAGCGAGCTGAAGGAGCTTCCCGCTCCGAGAGACTCGTCCTGTCCGTCCGCAATCACTTCTTCCACTTCCGTTGCTTCTTCACCGTCGGAAGTGTCCTGTGCAAGCTCGTCGACATTGACGATGTTTTCAGGTTCCTCTTCAATGGCTCCCTCGGCATCAAGGCCCAGATCCTCGGCATCGAGTTCTACTTCTGTCCCATCAGTTGGAATTTCAACGTCTTTGCCGTCAAGATTGATTTCGATATTGCCATCTTCATTAACGTCCTGCTCGTCGACCTCCTGGCCATCTATTCCTTGTCCATCTATTTCTTGCATGTCAACTACTTCATTGCCTAAGACTGAATCAGGAGTCTCTTCCTCTGCATAGGCAACTGCTCCAAAAGCCGGAACAAAACTAACACAGACGGCGAGAGCCAAGATAACGGATAGGAGCTTTTTCCCTAAATGCTCTGTCCTTTTCTTTTTCATTTTCTCACTCCCTAGTTCGTACTTCTTCTTAATTTTCAGAATATTTCTATGATTAGATTTTATGACACAAGCCGCGATAAATCAAGGTTTAAGTCAGTCCCGGCAGCAGAATTTTTAATAGTAGTTTCCGGATTGCCTCCGCATCTCTGATCTCATGACCAAAAGACCAGGTGAACTCCTCATGTCTCACCGGTCTTTCCGGCAGTTCAACGACAGTGAAATTATGATAATCGTTCAGGCGCCTTAAACTTCCTTCTCCATACTGATCAATCTCAAAAGCCCCAAAATGCTCGTGCACAGTAATCCCGCCAAAGAAATTCGGCACTTTGAAATCCGCAAAGTACAACTCCCTAAATGGCGTCAAGTCTCGATTGTATGCCTGCGTCCCATTGTAATTTTGCACGATTCTCACACAATCATCATACCGATACGGCAGGCCATACATTTCAAGAGCATTCCCAATGATCTTCTCTGCTCCAAACCGCATGTACATATTCCCGTTTGTCGCATAGATCAAGTTCTCTAAATGATAGGGATTGGGTGTGTATGGCTGGTCGATCCATTCGTTTTGTTCCCCCGTAAAGATAATCCGGCTGAGATCCAACCCGGCATCAGCAAATTTGTTTTATTTCTCTATCAACCGTTTCTCCTGACATACTTCCTCACAAGAACCCGCAATCGTTTTGAGCCGCTTGAGTTGCTTTGTCAGCATCTTTTCTTGATCCTGAAGCAGAGACTGTCTGGCCAATTCATGTATTCTGTCTTTCTTTCTGGTGATGCCTTCTTCCTTCTCAACACCATCCTGATAGCAACCAAAAGTATACTTACCCCGTGTGTAATGAATCCTTAACCGACCAGTTTCACACACCGCCAGTTCCTGTCTGATTCTTCTTAACTCCTGTCCTTCACATTCTATAATCTTTTTCAGAAGTTCCGATGTGGACATTAGATGAATAAGCTTAAGGAGCCCTTTGCCGTTTACAATTGTATCGCGTGCCGTTCTAGCACTATTTTTATTACCGCTCATACTACCGCCCATTGAATTTCAGATTTTCCATATTTTGTAAGTTTTTTCATTATATTATGGGAATATTTGGAAGTCAAGAGAATTATTGACTTTTCTAAAGAAAAAATGGGGACATCCATGATTGGATAACTCAGAAAAAAGACTATCTGCCCTAAAACTGAGTCCAGACACTCGGATTTTAACCATCTTGCAATATAAACGAGTCTCCACAGGCACTCCACAAAGAGATTCATCTCGTTATTCCATTTCATTACAACTATTGTTCATTTCGTTACAATAAAATGTTCGCATACATAGATCAGAACCCCGCACGACTGGACGTCGAAACGTATATGACTCAGATTACGACACACTTCACTGAAATCTGAGTCTCCTGACTCAGATATGCGGCTCACACAATAAAAAACGAGTCTGCCAAGCATAATTAGCCGGACAGGCATAATTAGCTGGACAGGCATAATTAGCTGGACAGGCATAATTGCCGGAAGGGGTAGGTGTATAGGGTAGGTGTACGGGATAAATGTCCAGATAGGTAGGTTATGTGCACGCAAAGGCCGTGGCTGTGGAACGCGGAACGCAGAAGGACTGTGTCCAGCAGAACGCGGAACGCGGAAACGCCGCTGCTTAACCGCAGCGGCGTTCTTTTGCACGATTGATATGAATTTCCATGGCAAGCCTTCCGGCTTTTACATCCTTTTCTTTGATGGCCCGGAAGATTTCCCGATGTTCGGCCAAAACGGTGGTCAGGTAGTTGTCGTCACGCACCGCTTCACTGCCTTTGTATTTCAGGAAGTTCTGGTAGGATGACAGGAGCTTTTGCAGCATCCGATTGTGGGATGCTTCGTAGATGACCTGATGAAATCCCGTATTGATGACCAGCATCTTTTCGATGTCGTTTCGCATGGTATAGAATTCCATGAACTCAAAGGTTTCTTCCAGTTTGTCCATTTCCTCATCGGTGATTCTCTCGATGGCCCACTCCACAGCCTGGATCTCGTAGGCTTTACGCATCTCGAACATGTCCTCGTAATCCTGTTCGGACATGCCGATCACGAAAGATCCGCGATTCAGGATATTCTCCACGAGTCCGTCGGATTCCAACTGACGAAGCGCCTCGCGAATGGGAGTTCTGCTGACCTCGTATTCTTTGCAAAGTTCCTGTTCCGTCAGCTTCTGTCCGGGTTTCAGTTTCCCCGTCAAAATATCTCTCTGCATTTTTGCAAGCAGGCTTGTCGAAATAGGCGCATTACTTATTTCTGTGTCATCGCTGAATTTGTATAAAACCATATTAACCACCTATCATTTCTATCGATTCAATTTCCTCACAGCTGTTGATTCAAGGTTCTCAACTCAATTGATTCAATCCCCTCAAAGGTTCGCCAAAACATATTCCGTAAAATCGCTCGCTGTGTTGCCCGTACCGTCTCCCGGCATATCCAGCGCTTTGGCAGCATCGTCCAGCACGGTTTCAAGCCGTGCCGCTTTTTCAACTGCCCCCATGTGGCGAAGCAGCATGACCGCTGCCCTGCAAAGGCTTGCAGGATTGGCGTATTCCGCGATTCCGTCTTCCACCATACGCGGCGCGCTTCCATGGATGGCTTCAAACATAGCATACCTGCCGCCGATGTTCGCACTGCCGGCGGTTCCCACACCGCCCTGCATCTGCGCCGCTTCATCCGTAATAATATCGCCATATAGATTCGGCAGAATAAATACGTTGAACTTGCTGTTGATCTTATCGTCAATCAGGTTCGCCGCCATAATGTCCACGTACCAGTCATCGACTTTGATTTCCGGATATTCCTGCGCCACTTCCCGGCAAAGATCCAGGAATTTTCCGTCGGTCTTTTTCATAATGTTGGCTTTTGTGATGATGCTGACGTTTTTGTTTCCGTTATTCTTCGCATATTCAAAAGCCGCGCGGGCCAGACGCTTCGTCCCAAGCGTCGTCGTCACCTTGAAATCGACGCTCAGATCCTCATTGATCTCAATGCCTTTGCTGCCCAGAGCGTACTCGCCTTCCGTATTTTCCCGGTAAAAGATCCAGTCGATATTCTTCTCCGGAATCACGACCGGTCTCACGTTGGCAAACAGATCCAGTTCTCGGCGCAGTGTAACGTTTGCGCTCTCCAGGTTCGGCCGGCCGTCCCCTTTTCCCGGGGTTGTCGTCGGACCCTTCAAAAGCAGGTCGCATTCTTTAATGCCTGCCAGCACATCCGCCGGCACGGTTTCCATCTTCGCGATTCTGTTTTCGATGGTCAACCCTTCGATGCGCCTTAACTCGATCCTGCCGGAAGCGATCTCGTCGACCAAAAGCTTTTGGAGAATGGCGCGGCAGGAATCCATGATGATGGGTCCGATTCCGTCGCCGTCAATGGTTCCGATCACGATTTTGTCCATCGCCGCGAAATCCGGCGCTTCCTGGGCATTCTTCATGCGCTCGACCCGTTCGAGCTGCTCCTTTATTATTGTTTCAAAATCCTCTAAATATGCCATTTC
>CADBJW010000021.1 GCA_902795135.1 uncultured Eubacteriales bacterium | reverse complement strand
GATGCGCTCTTTACGGAAACAAAAGAAAGGAGTGTATCAAATGGGCAATGATGTATGGCATGTCGCTCTGGAACCGGGCACAACCAGAATGCAGGATGTGATTGTTGTAAATCTCGCAATTAATGATTTTGAAATAATCAGTTTTTTGCTTTCAACGAACCATTTGAAAGGGAAAGCTGTTGATACGGAGCGAGGTAACTACCTGATGATATATGGTGGAGAATACAAGAGACCGTATCCGAGCGTAATGATTTGGCGAGTTGAGGTTTCAGAAGAAGAAAATACCATCGTAAATATGCGGCATGAAGATGGGTGGATACTGAAGCAAGTATGGAGAGAATGGCTGATGCCAGAACATACCGATATGGAGTATGTTCCACCGAAACAGTTTCTGATAATGAAGAGAAAATAGTGCTGCTATTGGCCTACATGGCCCCTGCTTCAGATCACGCAGGGATGTACGCATAATGACTGTAAGTTCTGCACCATGTACCGGAATGTTGACTTCCGGGTGCAGCCTTTGGAATGGATCGAAGAAGATCTGCGAGAACTATCACAGACGGATCCCCACGCCAAAACAATACAGCTGTTATCCGCGAACCCACTGGCCTTGTCCTATGATAAGCTGGTGCCGATTCTGGAGATGATCAACCGCTATCTTCCCGAGATGGAATACATCTATGCTGCTACCAGAGTGACAGACATCCGCAATAAAACGGTCAGCCAGCTGAAACGGCTGAAAGAACTGGGTCTTCGGGAAATCTCTCTTGGCGTGGAAAGCGGCGACGACTGGACGTTGGAACGAGTCAACAAAGGCTACCATGCCAGCGATATCATAGAGCAGTGCTCGAAATTAAAGGAAGCAGGAATCGATTTTTGGATGACGTTTTTGAACGGAGCAGCGGGACGGGAGCACAGTATGGAGCATGCAATCAATTCTGCGAAGATTTTCAGCCAGTGTGAACCGATGACGGTGGGAACCGGCGGTTTGGTGCTGTTTCCCGGAACGCCGCTGCTGGAGGAGGCCGAAACCGGCGAATTCACACCCCTTACGGAAAAGGATATGCTGATCGAACTGAAGACGTTTGTCGAGAATCTGACCTGTGACTGTTCTTTCATTACCCATCACACGATTTCAGGAATCAACCTGACCGGACCGGATTTTTTGAATAGAAAAGACCGGATTCTAGCAGCCCTGGACAAAGAAATCCAGCACGGAAATCTGGATATGATGGCGGCAATCAGGCGAAACAAGAGAACCTTGTGATGACATATGGTTGCGATTGATCCGCAACAGAGTTATAATTCTTGGTAATGAAAAACATAACGATCAATGACATTTTCATAACCTCATATGAGGATTTAAGAAGCGCGGTGCAGGAACTGGGGTTTCTCCCATTTTTTACGTGCTCGATACCAGGATTCTCAATTGAGGAACATGTGACGAGTGATTTGTGGTATGCAGCACCAGATGGCGAATGGAAGGTATGGAACTGGAAGGGGCCGCTGATCAACGACTTGAATTGCGCCTATGGCAAGTTTTTTGAAAAGAAAGCAGTCTACATCAGCAAAGAATGGTTTCCGGACTTTGCAAACTACCGCCGGAGTGGATACGACTTTGAAGAACGATACGAAGATGGGCTTTCAAGCTTCCGAGACAAGTATCTTTACGACCTGATCGAGCAAAATGCTCCGGTCCTGTCAAAACGTTTGAAGTCCATGGGGAACTACAGAAAAGGTGGAAACAAAGGCTTTGACACAAGCATCACGCGGCTCCAGGCGCAAAGCTACGTGCTTATCAGTGACTTCCTTTACATGATTGACAAGTATGGGAATGAATATGGATGGGGAGTCGCCGAATACTCCACGCCGGAAGACTTTATGGGTGCGGATTTTGTGGATCAGGTTTACGAGCGAACGCCGGAAGAATCGTACAAGAAGATATTGGAACATATGAAGAGCATCCTTCCTGAAGCGGATGAGAACATGATCCGAAAGATATTGGGATAGACAGATACCTCAGAAAGGACGGAACGATGAAACTTAGACAGGATTTTTTCATAGGAGTGCAGGATGTGAGCCAGGATAAGAAGCTCACCAATCATGCCTTACTCGAAATGATGTCCGACACTTCTATGCTTCACGGGGTAAAGGCAGGACAGACTTCAACAGATGGCAGGAGCACGGTGTCATGGATCGTACTCGGCTGGAAAGTCAAAGTATACCAGCGACCTTCCATGTTCAGTACCGTTTCCGCCTACACCTGGGCGCAAAAGCATGGCCTCGTTCGGGCCAGCAGAGATTATTTCGTACGGGATGAAAAAGGGGAACTCATCGCCGAAGCAACATCGGAATGGACGCCAATCGATACGAAAACGGGGAAGTTTCTTCGGATCACACCGGAACTGATTGGGGCCTTTGATCCGGAGCCGGAGGAAGTGAATTTCCCAGGGTATAAACTTCCGGCAATGCGGCGCTTTCACATGGAACCAGATGTTACAAAGCAAATCGAACTCAACACGTCCATGTTCGATTACAACCGACATGTGCACAATTCCATCTATCTGGTTTTGGCGGAGCAGATTCTGCCGGAGAACGTGCTGCAAAGAGGTATAGACGAATTTGAACTCGTTTACAAGATGGAAATCACACAAATGCAGCCCGTTCGTCTGGAATACAAAGGGGAAGGAGATACCCATACCGTCGCCATAAGGAATGCAGAAGATAATACGCTTCACGCGGTGGTCATCCTGAAGAGTAAGCCGGAAGAATCATAACACTGAATTATGAATCAAAGTCCTATCACATCGATGGGACTTTTTTGTAGGGTGGCTTTTGTATTCCGTTGCATGGTATGATAAAAGTACATGACTCGTAGAAGTAAGGGAGACGATATTATGAACTGTGAAGAAATCAGAGTTGATATGAGAAAAATGACCGAAGGGGAACTGGCGAATGGCGCCAAAATGATGCAGCTTGTCTTCAAACTCAATCACACCATGCCACAAACAACGGAGTATGGAGAAATTCTGGGAAAATTGTTTGACGGCCGGATTGGAGAAGGCAGCTATGTTGCCGCGCCGCTATCCGGAGCTGCTTTTGATCATATTTGGATTGGAGACCATGTGTATGTGAACTCCAACTGCCTGATGATGGCCCGTGGCGGGATCACCATCGAAGACAATGTGCAGATTGCGGCCAATGCGCAGTTGATTTCCAACAATCACGACGAGTATGATCGGATGATCCTGACCTGCAAACCGGTACGGATCTGTGAAGGAGCCTGGATCGGAGCGGGCGCAACGGTTTTGCCGGGAGTCCGGGTCGGAAGGCACGCAATCGTTGGAGCCATGTCTGTCGTGACAAAGGACGTGCCGGATTTTGCAGTGGTAGTGGGAAGTCCTGCGAGGGTCGTGAAGATGTTGAATCCAGAAAGGTTTGGAGAGAAAGCCAATGAGGAATAGAACGTATATGACAGTCGTATTGCTTGCGCTTATGATGATCCTATCACTATGCGGGTGCGGTGGATCGGAGTCTGCAGGTTCGGAGGAAGATAGCAATACCAGTTCGTCACAGGACGAAACAGCAGTGACAGATCATGAAGCAAAGGCAGACTTGCTTTTGCTTGAAACCGGCGGACAGACTCTGGAAGTGGAGCTGGAAGATAACGAGGCGGCACGTGCCCTAAAAGAACTGGTCGGAGAGGATGGCCTGAAGTTGAACCTGGAAGAATACGGCGGATTTGAGAAGGTCGGACCGCTGCCGGAAGCCCTTCCGGAAAGCGATGAACAGATGAACACCGTGCCGGGTGATATCGTTCTGTATCAGGGAAATCAGATCTCCCTGTTTTACGGCGAAAACTCCTGGTCCTATACGAAACTCGGCCATGTGAAGGATGCGGATGCCGAGCAACTTCGGGAAATCCTGGGAGATGGGGATGTCGAAGTAATATTGAAAGCGGAATAGTCTTCATCGCTTTTGAAGAAACGAACGATGAATGTGGTATAATAACGCTATCCAAAGATTGGTGTGAGAAGACTTGCCGGAATCAGGAGGTATGAAAAACGATGTTGCATAAGAAAATAATCGTGGGACTTGACCAGCTTGGTATTAATTCGTAGACGACAAGAATAGTTTGATATTCTATCGACATTAGCCGGAGAGTGTGATGATTCTATATTTCAGTGCAACTGGCAACACCAGGTATATAGCAGAAGAACTTGCTCGGTTGCTCGGAGACGAAGTCTTGGATTTGTGTCCGAGAATCAAAGCGCAGAATTACGAGACAATTTATTCTGAGAAGCCTTTTGTTTTGTGTGCGCCGACTTATGTATGTGCACCACCGGCATTCTTTATCAGGTACATTGAAGCGATAGAATTGTCTGGCAATCCTGATGTCTATTTTGTTTCAACCAGCGGAGGATATTCCGGTATCAGCGGAGCGGTCATGGGACGCATCATCCGAAAAAAAAGATTGCATTATATGGGCTGGGCGGAATTTAAAATGCCGCCCAACTACATCGCAAATAAACCGCACCATCTGCCGGAGGAATCGGTAATCAGAGAGCGCATTGACCAGGCATCTCAAGATGCGGCTACTGTGGCGGAGGCGATTCGGGCGAGGCAGACTCTGAAAGCCCGGCACATCTGGCTGCTGGAGCATCTGATTGAAGCTCCTTTGCATCCAGTGCTCAGCCGCATGGGGCACCGCGTGGATGGGTTTTTGGCGAGCGATCATTGCATCTCCTGCGGAATCTGCGCGAGAAACTGCCCGCTGAATATCATTCAAATGCAGGATGGAAAGCCGGTTTGGAGAGGGACGACCTGCGCCCACTGTATGGCGTGCATTCAGAATTGCCCCGTCGAAGCCATCGAATTCGGCAACATCACGCAGGGCCGGAAACGCTACCGGTTGAAGGAGTACCTGTGAGGTTGGACTATATAACGGAAAATTTTGTGCCGGTCAGTGGGAACTGACGGGCATAAATAATAATAAGAGCCATGATGAACTGACTGTTTGAATGTATCCAAGAAAGCGAGGACAATATGAAATACTACATCCTTGAAGGGAACATGAAACCGGACATCCCACAGGGACCGGAGTTCAAGAAGATATTAGACGCGCACCACGCGTTTATGGTGCCGTACTTCGAAGCAGGGAAGATCCTAACTTCAGGACCCCTTGTTGGCGGGAGAGGAGGCGTGATCCTGCTCCGCCTGGAGGACGATGAAAACGTGGAGGATTTCATCGCAGAGGATCCCTTTGCCCAGTCGGGGATCCAGGAATACCGCATCCGGCAGTTTAATGTATTTCAGATCCAGGAATATGCGAAGGAATGGACAGAATGATGAGTAAATACAATGAGACTATTTATCGCCATTAGGTTAAACAACGAAATGAGAAACGCCCTTACAGAAATGCAAGAATCCATGCAAAAGCAGGGCGTGACCGGGAATTTCACACGCAGCGAAAACATGCACCTGACCCTTGCCTTCATCGGCGAATACCCAGATCCGGATGATGTGGCGGAGGTCATGGAGCAGGTCGATTTCGAGCCTTTTTCAATCCGCCTGTCAGACATTGGTTCCTTCAAAGGACTATGGTGGGCAGGGATAAGCAAAAGCAACGAGCTGGAAGCATTAGTAAGACGGCTTCGCCATGCACTGGCAGAGGCTGGAATTCCATTCGACCGAAAGAAGTTCTCGCCCCATATTACGCTCATCCGGAAACCCCTGTGCAGGAACGGTAAAAGGCTGCCAGAGCTTTTGGACGAAATACCAGAGGCGGCTATGACGGTCGATCGCATTTCCCTGATGCGTTCCGACCGCGGGAAACATGGAATGGTGTATACAGAGATGTTTTCCGTTGCGGGAGAGCGGATGTAATGATAGTAACGAGAGGAATAAGGGAGGAATCGATATGACGGACAATTTTGCCAGCATTCATCAGCTTTTGCGCGATAGTCTGGAACAATATGAACAGTCACGAGATGGCGCGGCGCCAGATCCGCATCAGCGGCTTTTGGCAGCATTGGAACATCCGTATATGACGATGCCAAACCATGATGAGTTTCTGGCGGCATTGCGTCAGGAACTGACTGCAGAGGAATGCCGTGCCTGGTTTGCCTATCCTGATTTCAGCTATCGGGTGACGGCACTGAAGCCGGAGGAGGCGGTAGCGAATGCGGATACGGATATTCGGGCTTCTTTTACAGAGCTTTCGCAAAGTCTGATTCGTAAAGGGTTTTTGACTGCCATGCCACGTCCGGATGGAAGCACTGGTTACCTCAGGACTTACATTCTTTATCTTTGCTATAACGCGGTGGAGACCAACGACGGCTCTCCTTTGAATCAAGCGCTCCAGACATTCTGGCAATATATTGCCGATGAGGATGGATCCAGACTTCGTACCATCGCACCGGAACACCGTGTGCTTCCAAATCCCGTGTCCCTCACGGGAAAAACTGCAGACGGCAAGATTGCCATGAATGTGGAAATCCCCGACACCAGAGAAGTGATCCCAACGGATCTGTGCGAAGAAATGCTGCATCGGTGCTCCCACATCGCGGTGATCAATTGCGTCTGCAGACAAGCCATGGAGAACCGGGGTGACCGAAGCTGCGATTATCCGATCAAGGAGGTCTGCTTCCTCTTTAATGAAGCAGCCTATGAAGCGATTCGTGGTGGATGGGGAAGACAACTGACCATTGACGAAGCGCGGAGACTGCTGGAAGAACTGCGCGATATGGGACTGGTTCAGGTCATCAGCAATCTCCAGCATCCATTGTCCCTTTGCAATTGCTGCTCCTGCTGCTGCATTTGCCTGCGAACCATGGCCAGGAATGAAGATACGATGGCATGTCCGTCCAGGTTTACCGTGCAAATCTCCCGTCCGGCGGAATGTATCGGCTGTGGCGCCTGTGCGAAAGTGTGCCAAATGAGTGCGGTAACGTTCACCGATTCCGGAGTCGCCATTCTTAAGGACAAGTGCATCGGGTGCGGGCAGTGCGTCAGTCGTTGTCCAAAAGCCGTGCTCAAGATGAAGGCTTTGCCGGAGACACAGGAACCGGACCGGTACTGCGTCGACCGGATTTTCCTGTAGCAGAAGAGAATAATCATGACAGAAAAAACAAGACACGAAAAACGAAAGCTATCCTTGGCGGTGCAGATCTTTATCGCATTGGTTTTGGCAGTGGCTGCAGGGCTTTTGCTCCAGAACCATGCGGCTTTTGCGAGTACATACATACAGCCCTTCGGTACGATTTTTTTGAATCTGCTCAAATTCATTGTGGGACCGATTGTGCTGTTTTCCATTATGGCAGGGATCGTATCCATGAAAGATATCCGCAAAGTCGGAGCCATTGGCGGGACGACGATTCTGTACTATATCTGCACGACCGCATGTGCTACGGCCATCGGTCTGTTCTTTGGTAATGTTTTTCGAGGGCTTTTCCCGGTTCTCGAAACGTCGAATCTTAGTTATGAAGCCGCAGAAAAAACAACCTTGATGGATACTTTGGTGAATCTGTTTCCATCCAATTTTCTGGCGCCTCTCTATGAGGGGAATATGTTGCAGATTATTGTGATGGCGTTGATTTTAGGGTTTGCAGTCAATATGACAGGGCAGTATGCGGAGCGGATCACAGACGGCATCACCAGACTGAATGAGCTGTTTATTAAGGCCATGGAGATGATTCTGAAACTTTCGCCAATCGGCGTATTCTGTTTGCTGTGCCCGGTTATTGCGGACAGCGGTGCGAAGATTCTCGGGTCGCTGGCCTTGGTCATCGCGGCCGCTTACGCCGCCTATTTCATTCATGTGATGGTAGTCTACTCTCTGGCTGTACGGACTCTCGGCGGGATGAATCCGTTGAAGTTCCTCAAAGGAATGATCCCGGCGATCCTGTTTGCCTTTTCCAGCGCATCATCCGTCGGAACCCTGCCAATTAACATGGAGTGTACGGAAAAGCTGGGTGCTCCACGGGAGGTGTATTCCTTCGTTCTGCCTTTGGGTGCGACGATCAATATGGACGGGACAGCCATCTATCAGGGAGTCTGTTCCATCTTTATCGCGGCTTGTTTTGGAATTCAGCTGACCATGCCGCAAATGCTGACGATCGTGGCAACGGCTACATTGGCATCCATCGGAACAGCTGGTGTTCCTGGAGCGGGGATTGTCATGCTTACCATGGTATTGCAGTCCGTCGGTCTGCCCATTGAGGGCATTGCACTGGTTGCGGGTATCGATCGGATCTTTGACATGGGCAGGACCACCGTCAACATTACGGGAGACGCTTCCTGCGTCATCGTCGTATCCAATCTGCTGAAGAAAAAGCTCGCTTCCTGGGCGGAGGAGGAAAGCTAGAAGATGTATTCCGAGGCTTTTTTATGGTAGAATACACTCGAGGTACTTTCGATAACTTGAAATTGTAGTTGACAGATAAATAAGTAAGATTGCATCTTGAATCAAAAGAGGTAAACAAGTATACTTACAGAAAGCACGGGAGGTTTACCATGGCGAGGAGAACAGATATATCATTGGAACATCAGCGGGAATTTATTAGAGAGGATTCTCTGCGGGACGGGATCATCTACGAAATCGTGGAACTGGAATGGAACATGATGCAGGAAATGCGCGAGGCCCAGGGAAACCGTCTGGATGAAGGGGAATTTGAATCCTTCTATCAGGTCCGCTACAGCCAGCACAGCGCCATGAATTCCGATACACTTGGTCTTTACCGGGGCGATCTTACTGTAGCGACCCACACGGGCAGGAACTTTATGGCGGAGAAATACGCCTATATGAAAGATCCGGAAAGTCTCCCGGCAGATCCTATGGTGAAGTCTCTGATCCAGCAGATCCTTCCGATGATGTTGGACTCCCAGAACAAGTTCGCCGCAGAATTTCCGGCTCTGGCAAGTCTGGGACGCGCCTTTGATCCCATGGAAAACGTCGTGCCAATTGAAGTGTATATTACAAGCGAACTGGTATTTCGGTCCGATACGACGCTGCAGATGATTCTGCGCGATGTACGACTGAATCCAGATTACATTCGTGATATTTTTGAAGTCTTCGTCAGCTTTTTCGGTCAGGATTCCCTGCAAAAGGCAGAAGTACTGGCCGCATCCCAGCAGATGAAGCCATGCCGGGGAGGGATTGGTTAATGAATATCAATGATTTTTATCAGAAATTAGATGGATACTTTGCGCAGCACGATACAGGCGCCATCGAAAAGTTTATGATCGATAGCCTGACCGCGGCGCGCACAGAGAACGATACAGCGGCAATCGTAGCAGTCAGCAATGAACTGGCCGGGTTTTACAGAGCGGCAGGGAACATCGACGAAGCGATCAAACTTTCTCAGAAAGTGCTGCAGCTGCTTAAGAACATGGGCGAGGAAACCTCCGAGAATTTTGCGGTGGCACTGCAGAACGGAGCAAACATCGTCATGGTAGCAGGGGAGCACGAGACTGCATTGCAGATGTTCCGTACAGCAGAAGCAATCCTGGCCTATCGCGGATTCGGTTCCGATTACCGGATGGCGGCCCTTTGCAATAACATCAGTGCCCTGTATCGGGAAATGGACAACTACGAAGAAGCGGAGAAGGCGGCGCTCCGGTCTTTGGAAATCATCGTGAGCATGCCGCAGTACAAACTGGAAATGGCGACGAGTCTGGTGAACCTCGGCGAGGTGCAGACACGTCTTCACAAATACGAAGAAGCAAAAGGCACCCTGGAAGCTGCCATGAGCATCTATGAGTTGGAGACCGGTGGCAGGGACCCGCATTACGCCGCGGCAACGGCAGCCATGGGGAACCTGTATTATTACTGGCAGAAACCCGATCAGGCGGCGCCGTATTTTAAAAAGGCAATGGAACTGATCGAACGGGATTACGGCAGGAATGCTTTTTATGAGATGATGGAACGTAACCTGAAAACAGTTGAGGATATGCAATGAAAGGAATGGAATTAGCAAAAGCCTATTACGGCGAATATGGGGACGCGCTCCGCGGCCAATTCCCCCAGTATGCCAATCGGATGGCTTTTGGTCTGGTGGGAGAAGGATCGGAATGCTACGGCTATGACGATCAGATTTCTCAGGATCACGATTTCGGGCCGGGCTTTTGCGTGTGGATCACCAGAGACACGGCGAGAGCCATTGGAAACGAATTGCAGGCAGCCTATGAGTCCCTGCCAAAGGACTACATGGGCTATACCCGTCAGAACACGGCGGAGGGAGCAGGCCGGGTTGGCGTGATTCCGATCGACCGGTTTTACGCCCGGTTTACCAATTGTACCGATATTCCGCACACCAATTTGGAGTGGCTCAGAATTCCGGAACGGTTTCTTTCGATTGCGACCAACGGGGAAGTTTTCGCTGACCCGGAAGGGGAGTTTACGCGCATCCGAGGCGTGCTCCAGGGGTATTATCCGCAGGATGTTCTGCGAAAGAAAATCGCCGCCCGAGCGGCAGTCATGGCCCAGAGCGGACAGTACAATGTACCGCGGTGTGTTAACCGGGGCGATTTGAACGCGGCTTATCTGGCTGCGGCGGAGTTTGTAAAGGCGGCCGTGAGCATGCTCTATTTGCTGGAACGAAAGTACATGCCGTTCTACAAATGGGCATTTCGAGGAATGCAGGACTTCAGCCTTTGCACGAAACCGGCGGCAGAATTGTCACAGATGATTGCATTGGGAAATGGCGCGGAGACGGCTGCCCAGAGACAGGCACTGATCGAATCAATCTGCAGCTTCGTGGCGGACGAGCTGAATCGGCAGGGGCTTAGCAACACGCGGGATCCGTTCCTGCAAAATCATCTGCCGTCGATCATGGCAGGTATCAGCGACCCACAGATCAGCGGCCTCCACGTAATGGCAGACGCGGACTAGTAAGGAGACGAGCATGAGTATTATCCGATCCAATACACCCAAAGACGCGGTGGTCAACGACATTGTCAACCGGGAATGGGAAATGTTTCAACAGACGCAGAATGTAGGCGGCAGGGCGGCCTGTCAGGATCAATACGATACATTCTACGCGAACCGGTACAGTCAGCACAGCATTCTGGAGCCGGATACGCTGGAGAGTTATCGAAACGATCTGATTGCTGCCGGAATGGCCGGCCGCAATCTCATTACAGAAAAATACGGATACATGATGGAAGTCACCGATCCGGAATATTATAATGCGAACCTTAGAGACCGGCTGCCGGTGCTCACCGAAGCAAAAGCACAGCTGATCGCGCAGATCGTGAGCCTGCAGCTGGAAGCCTACCGAAAGTACGCGGCGGAGTATCCGGCCCTGGCAAGAGCCGGAAGGCCAGCAGAAGAGAGCAGCCTTGACACATCCATTCGGGACTACAGTATCGGCGAATACAAGACCTATTCAGAAGGGACGTTGGCGCTGGTTTTGCGGGATGTTAAGCGCAGGGACAATCCGGTCATGGACATCCAGAAGACGCTTGTTAGTTTTTACGGATTCGAGAATTTGAAGACAGCAGAAGAGGCACAAAGGCAATAAGGAAAGGCAGAGGCAAGGCGATTATGGCAAAGACTGAATCAGAGAGCAAAGAATTCTATTCCATTGGAGAAGTCAGCAAACTTTGCAATGTGTCAAAGAAGGCGCTGCGGTTCTACGATGAAATCGGAATCATCAGCCCGGATAAAGTATCACCGACCAATCACTATCGGTATTATACGCGGAACAGTTTGTTGGATCTGACCATTGTAAAGTATTACAAGCAGATGGGATTCAAGCTGGAAGAGATGAGAGGTCTGCTGAACAGTGAAGAATACCGGGAGATGGAACGGGGTTTTTTGGTGAAAATCAACGAGCTCGAGGACGAACAGATGGCCGTGAATGTGAAATTGTCGTCGGTCAGAGATTGGTATGAGCTTTTGGTGGAAGCGCAGACCGTCATCGAGAACGATGTTCGGGAAGTATCGGTGAAGTTCGTTGAACCACAGGAATACGGTTTTATGGAGCAGGAATTCATTGCGGATGATCGAGAAGCGATCATCAATCTGGAGTGGACAGATTATTTGGTATCCATCCGCAATCAGATTATTGGAGCGGTGAATATATCCTACCCGTCCTGGAGAGATCGGCTCGATGGAACTTGTAAAAAAATGAGAATCATGCAAAAGTTTTTCTTCCCAAGCAAGCCGGAGCATCAGATTCAGATGGGAGGGGAAATGATGCTCTCCTGTTATCACATCGGCTCTCATGATACACTTTGTGACACCTATAAAAAAATTGAAAACTATGCGGCTGAGCACAACTATAAATTGGCCGAGGACAGTTGGGAACGATATGTTACCGACTGCTGGACGACCAACAATTCCGATATGTATGTTACGGAAGTACGCATTGGCGTAACCCGGTAGTTGCGCCGGTAATAGGAAAATGAAAAAATGGCTATCACCTTAGTGGTAGCCATTTTTGAATCTGTTGGATTACATCACTTTATTTGATGTAGTTTTTGATCAAATCGATCATATCCTGATCGGACTGATAGTACATAACCAGTTCGCCGTTTTCGTCGAGCTCATATCTGCTTTCACCGATCAGGCCGTTTGACATAGCTGTATGGAGAGCTTCGTCCATTTTCTTATCTTTGAAAAATCTGAAGTTGCCATAAGTATCTCTCAGTTCATCCTGAACCATCTGACGGCTTCTTTCTTTACCGTCAGTATATAAGTATAATACTTCCTGGAATAATGGTCTCATCTCTACACCTCCTACTCTTGCTGCATTGTAGCCTTGTTCTGGGAAATAGCCAGAATCAAGATACCAGCAACCATAACGAGAGCGCCGATCCAGCCAATTGCCGGCAGAACGAATCCGTCATGTCCGAAGATGAATCCGCAGATAATCATACACCAGAACGGACCCCAGAATGCATAGGCGCCGTTACAACCCATACCAAGTGCAGCTCCGCACATAGATGCGCCCTTGTACCAGAACTTGAAGGACCAGGATGAGAATACGCCAGCGACAAACAGCATCCACATGGACGGCATATCTGTCAGGCAAGCGCCGAGAACACGCCATCCGGAAGCAATTCCATCGCCACCCATGATAGAAAGGATGGAAACCAGAATCACAGCGTTTACAAGACCGGACGTGCACTGACGAATGATGATAGCGATTTCAGTATCGACCATGCAGCAGGCATATCCGCCAACAGCACCTTCAATACCCCAGCCAACAGCTGCGCAGAAGGCGGCCAGACATCCCAGAGCAGCGCCGCCGGAGAAGTTCAGATCTGTCATAGAGGAAGATCCGATCAGTACTGCGGCGATGAAGCAGATAACGATACCAACGATCATACCAGGAGTCAGCTTTTGTTTGAATGCGAACTTACCGATGATAGCACCGATAGCAGCATTCAGGGCAGCGATCGGTACGATGATAGAACCGGCCATCTGCAGACCAATTACATAAGCAGTGGATGCAAGCGGACCACCGATGATTGCAGCGATGATCAGAATCTTGCCTGGTTTGGTTGCGAGCGTTCTCTTGAAGTCGCCCAGCTGACCAATGCATCCGCCGTAGAACAGGGACCAGATCGCGGACCCGATGTCAACGCAGGCAGCGCCGATCGCACTGACTGTATACACGATGAAGAAAGCGGATACGCCAGCGGCTACGCCGGTTGGAACATCGGCGTAAATGTCGTTCCACACGCCGTGCATCATACCTTCTGTCATGAAGGATGTGTAACCACCATAGAGGAAGCCTGAGAAAATCGCGATCAGAAGACCTTTTTTCCAGAAGGCTTTATCTCTGGCAGTTTTTGCAGCTACTGCGCTTGCAGGAGCCTTTGTAACATTTTCCATAGATTCACCTCGTATTTCACAATGTTGATATAGATAATGACTTTGTATGATTATAACCTTGACGCTAGGTCAAGGTCAATGCGTTTTTTCGCCTGTAAGCACTCAAATAGTGCCGCTACGTGAATGTTTGCGATGGATAATAGTAATTTGCATACCGCAAATTAATACCAAAATGTTCACAAAACGTTGACATTGCTAACTATTTAACAAGCAAGCAAAAAATAAAAAAAGGTGAATTATGGAAATTCACCTCAAAATTCCTTGCCGTAGACAGAAAGGTTTATCGAAAAAAATTATGCTTCGCCCTTCACATTCATCCCGACAATGCCAATCAGGATGATTCCCATACCGACAAAGTCCGCCCAGTTCAGGTTGGAATGCAGCATGAAAACGGAAATGCATGCGACGACAATAATGGAAACGCCGGACCAAACGGCGAACCCGATCGCCAGATTGATGACCTTCAAACTCTTGGCAAAGAAGAAGTAGCAGATTCCATAGAAGAGTATGCACAAAAGGCTTGGACCAAGCTTTGTGAACCCATCGGAAGAACTGATCGTCAAATTCCCAAGCTGTTCGAAGATAATACACAATACGAAGTAGAAATAAGCCTGTTTCTTAGTCATTTTGATCCCTCCCATCACATGGTTCCAAACAAGTGGATGAACACCAGCCCAAAGGTGATCAGGCCGATACAGACCACGCCGGTCTTTGTTAGGTGCTGCTTGAAATAGAAAACGGAGATCAATGAAGAAACAATGATCCCAACGGCGACCCAAATCGCATAGGCAATGCTGATATCAATGGTCAGGATGGCTTTTGACAGAAGGAAGTAATTCAAAAGCGCCAAAAATATTCCGCCCGCGGACTGCACAGGCTTGGTGAAGCCATCGGATGCGGTCAGCAGTGAGCAGGATAATAGATTTGCGGCGATGCACGCGGCTAGAAGAAGGTATGCAATCAACATAGTAGTTCTCCTTTCAGCCATAGGATAATCGCTGACACTGCGACAAAGTCAAGAAAAAAGTCAGGAAAGAATATTACCAGTTTTGTGCTTCGATGACCGTTTCTTCGTTGGCGAACGGAAGGAGAATCTCAGTGACGAACTGGTTTTCGTCACTGACCGAATAGCCATCCAGTACATGGCGTTCAAAAGGATCTCCGCGCAGTTCAAAATGATGACTGTCGCACCAGTCGATGATTTTTTGATAGGTAGATGAAATGTTGTCTCTTTTTCCAATATGGTAGCAGGCTGCCGTAAGAAATCCACCGAAATTCAGCGCGTTTTCGTAACTGTCAGAATCAGGGTACATGGTCTGCAGCAACGTCATCTGACGGACGGTGGAATGGATCCGATCTTCAAAGGACTCGTAATGGATGTTGATGGAGCCGCCAATGTCCACCATATCGTTGCCGTGACGCTTGCATTCGGAATAGTACGTCGTTTCGATAAAGGCCGTTGTTTGTTCCTCTTCGTTTTTTGGCTGATGCTGGAAGAAAAAGCAGTTGTGTTCAGGAAGATATTTGGTGTGAACCGTCTGCTCGTTATGCTTGAGAACGTAATCGCCTTCTGTGAGTAATGACTGCCATGCATTGAGACTGGCCAGCCTTTGTTTTAAGTAGCGCAGTTCCAGTTCCGTCTGCTGTATCCGCGCATCAAAATGGGACTTCATCGTTTCAAGATCATACTTTTGGAGCATTTCTTTGATTTCTTCAAGAGGGAAGCCCTCGTCAAGAAGATAGCGGATGGTTTGTACACGAAGTAAAGTCTCATAGCTGTAATAGCGATATCGGTTTTCTTCGTCCACGTGATCTGGGATCACGAGACCGTTCTGCTCATAATAACGAAGCGTTCTCGTCGAAACGCTGCATATATCGGCTGCTTTTCCAATCGAAAACAATGTTGGTTTCATAGTATCAAGCCCAATCCTTTAAGCCTTTGCGCTGGTTTTCCATGACACGGTCCAGATCCAAAGGCTGTTTTTCTTCAAGAAGGTAGTCTCTTAATTCGTCAATACCGCGTCCGGTGACGCTGTCCACAGGGAAAATCCGTTCACAACCGGCTTCCGCCAGCCATTGCCAGACCATAGGAACATTGGCGTTCGGCTCATCGATTTTCGTGATGATGCCAATGAGCGGACGATTGACGACGCCGACGATGGCCGGGTCAAAGAGGTTATATGGTTCATCGGCTCCGCACAGCAATCCGACCACGTCCGAGTCAAATGAAAAAATACCAAGAGCCATGGCGAGTGATTTTGTCTCGGCATATTCTCCCGGAGTATCAATGGTAATATCCCATGTTTTGACGTATTGGGTTTTGACGTAGTGGACGCGCTCACCTTTCAGCGCTTGCGTCAGAGATGTCTTTCCGGCCTCGGAACGGCCGCAGAGAAACAGTTTTCGCATGGAAACAGACTCCTTATTCGTGAGAAATCGGGCAAACCGTATATCCCAGCGTTTCCCCGAAGTATCTGCAGTTTTCTTCAATGGCGCTGTCGACTTCCGCCCGCGAACCTGTGATGATCATGGACCCGCTGAAGCGATCCATAAATCCAATGTCCACATCGCCCCATTTAACGGCGATGTCTGCAGCGATCACGACGGATTCTGCCGGATGCATGTGCAGGATCCCGATGGATTTGCCCGTCGGGTTTTCGCCGGCATGAAAGCCGATGTCCAGTCCCAGGTTTTTGTAGACACTGTAGTCGGAGGTCCCGATGACATGAGCCAACGTGATCTCCTTACCGGAGACCAAAGGGGAGATGATTCTCACCTGTCCGCCCTGTGCGTACTGCATGGCCTCATTGATGAGCGCCTCAAGTGCGGCTTGGTTTTCAGTTGTCATTTTAGGATCGGCTTTGTAGCTCACGGAAGATCCCTCCTGAAATGTCTGTAAAACGCCTGTATTTATAGGAAAGGCAATTTCCTATGAAATTGCCGGGTTGATCAAAATATAAATGAGTGGGTCGTTATCGTTTCGTAATCGGGCAGACAACATAGCCCAACGTATTCTGGAAATAGTTTACGATTTCTTCGATTGCGGTCGTAACTTCTGCGATTTCACCGGTGATGATCAGCGTGCCGCTGAACCGGTCTGCAAAACCCAGATACACATTACCACTTTTGACTGCGATATCCGATGCGATGACCGCCGATTCCGGTGGCGTCAAATTCATGATGCCAATCGCGGAAGTCCGGTAGTCGATATCCGGATTCAGGCCCAACTTCTGGTAAACGATAGGAAGGGGACCGCCAATGATGTGCGCCAACGTGATTTCTTTGCCGGCAACAAGTTCCTGAACGATTCTCATCTGTCCGGATCCTGGCCTGTTTCCCTGATTGTTGTCCATACAGTTGCGCCTCCTTTCCGAGATTGATATCTATTTAACAAACTGTTAGGTCAGTCTCAACCAAAATGATACTTACATCACAATACCTCAAATTGGTGCATCCGTCAAACAGTTTCGCCAAAGAAGGCTCCACAAGAATTCCCCTTAGGGGAATGTTTCTGCAAAGAATGGGAAACCTACAAAGATGTATTTTTATAAATTCGAGCATCCTCTTTTCGGACAAGAAGGGAGCACAACCCTTAAAATAAGACGGATTGGGAGAAACAAGCGAAGTCAGAGACAGTTGTAGTAATCGGGAGCATGAATTGAAGTCTTGACATTACTCTAAGAGTAACTTGTAAAATTACAATAACTATATTTACATTTATTAAGCAAAAGAGTATTAAGCAAAAGAGTTTATCAAATCCAAACGAATCAACACATAGAAAGGAGTTATGTCAAATGCCGAGATTTTATGGTAGAGAGGCTGTTGGATTCATCGAAACCATCGGTATGGTTCCAGCAATAGAAGCATGCGACAAAATGCTCAAGGCGGCAGAAGTTGAGCTCATATCCTATGAGAACATCGGGTCCACACTTGTCACGATCATCGTAAGCGGTGATGTTGCTGCCTGCAAGGCTTCTGTTGAAGCAGGTGCAAAGGCTGCAGCAGCAATTGGAACACTGACAGCACAGAACGTTATCCCTAGGCCAATACCGGAAGTTGGCGATATTGTATCCTGTCACGACGTGGATATCTATTAAGAAAGGAAAGATTGAAGATGGCAAGCGCAAGAAGCGGAAGAGCGTTAGGAATGATTGAAACATTCGGATTGGTCTTCATCTGTCAGGCAGCGGACGCAATGGTAAAGGCAGCGGAAGTTGAGCTGATTGGATATGAAAATACAGCATCCGGATACATTTCAGTACTGGTAAGAGGTGACGTAGGTGCATGCAAGTCCGCCGTTGATGCAGGCGTAAAGGCAGTCGAAGAAATGGGAACAGAAGTGTACAGTTCTGTTGTTATTGCTACGCCACACCCAGACATTGAAAAGATCATCGAGCGTTATACATTAGACAAGTTATTACCATATTAAGATAGATGCAGACGGAGGGAGTGATTACAAATGAATATCATAGATAACGATCTTCTCTCCATCCAGGAAGCGCGTATTCTGGCAGAAAACGCATACCATGCCCAGCAGTGGCTGGCGCTTTTGCCTCAGGAAAAGTTGGACACATTTGTCGAAGCGATGGCAGATGCCGTGCAACCTCATATTGAGGAATTAGCTGTCCTGTCTGCTGATGAAACGGACTTTGGCAACTGGAAGGATAAATACGCCAAGAATCATTTTGTCTGCACGTATCTTAGGAATCAGCTGCGAGGCAAGCGCTACGTCGGCGTGATCAGTGATGATCCACAAAAGGGGATCGTCGATATCGGCGTTCCAATGGGTGTGATTGCAGCACTCTGTCCGGCAACAAGTCCCGTATCGACAACGATTTACAAAACACTGATTGCGATCAAGTCGGGCAACGCCATTGTGTTCTCCCCTCATCCGAGGGCTAAGGAGACCATTGGCAGAGCACTGGACATTATGATCGAAGCCGGTGAAGCGGCAGGCATGCCGGAAGGAGCCGTGTGCTACATGCACACTGTAACGGCCAGCGGTACGATCGAACTCATGAATCATGAGCATACAGCCATGATTCTGAACACCGGCGTTCCGGGGATGCTCAAGGCGGCGCAGGACTCAAACAAACCGCTGATTTACGGCGGAGCAGGAAACGGTCCCGTTTTTATCGAACGGACAGCGGACATCCAGCAGGCAGTTCGGGATATTATCGCGAGCAAGACCTTTGATAATGGAGTGCTTCCTGCAGCCGAGCAGACGGTTGTAGTGGATGCTCCCATTGCGGATGAAGTCAAGGCGGAGTTTCGCCGCAATCATACTTGGTTCATGAGCAGTGAGGAATCAAAGAAGTTGGCGTCGATCATATTCCATTCGGATGGCAGCGCCAATGAGGAACTGATCGGAATCCCGGCAGAGAAGCTGGCTCAGAAGGCCGGATTCAGCGTGCCGGAAGGAACCGTGCTTTTGATTTCCGAAGAGAAGTATGCATCCACAAGAAATCCGTATACACAGGTGAAGCTTGGCCCGGTCATGGCATTCTTCGTGGAAGAAAACTGGATGAATGCCTGCGAGAAATGCATCGAACTGCTCCTGACCTTAAAGCAGGGGCACACATTGGTGATCCACTCCAGAGCGGAGAACGTGGTGCGTGATTTTGCACTGAAGAAACCGGTTGGACGGGTTCTGGTCAATACACCTGCTACCTTTGGCAGCATGGGCGCGACAACAAACCTGACACCGGCCATGACGCTTGGAAGCGGCACCGCAGGGTACGGGATTACATCCGATAACGTATCACCGGAAAATCTGATCTATATTAGAAAAGTCGGATTCGGCATCCGAGATATGCAAACTGTAGACGCTCAGATGTTCGGAAGGACTGAATTGACAGACAGCCCGTCGAAAAATATTGATCAGCTGCATTACGCAGACGAAGTCAAAAGCGTGCAGCAGGTATTGAGAGATATCATCAATAAAATCGATGGATTGAATGATAAATGAGAATAATAAACCTGAAGAAGGAGGTAGAACATTGGATATTCGTGAATTTTCAGAAAAGCTGGCAGCCGCCACGAAAGACATGTCTCCTGAAGAGAGAGATGCTCTCAAGAGAATGTTCGAAGGCGTGACAAGTAACATTGCTGAGCGTGAAGCAGCTGCTCCTGCAGCTCCTGCGCCAGCAGCACCAGCACAGACCGCTGCTCCGGCAGCAAGCGTTGCTCCGACAGATCCAGGTTGGCAGCCAGACGGGCCTACACCTCGTATTCTGGCACTGAAGGAGAACTATCGTAAGCAGGTTCCGTCCATCTCCACCTATCGTGCGAGAGCGGTAACGGAAGTTACGAAAGAACATCCAGGTATGCCTAAGATCATCCTGAGAGCAAAGGCATTCAGACGTTGTTGTGAAACAGCACCGCTGATCATTCAGGATAATGAACTGATCGTAGGTAACCCGACAGGTGGTCCGCGTGTGGGAGCATTTGCACCAGACATCGCCTGGGAGTGGATGGAAGACGAACTCGAAACAATCGGAACAAGACCACAGGATCCGTTCTATATTTCCGAAGAGGACAAGAGATATATCAGGGACGAACTGATTCCGTTCTGGAGAGGCAAGTCCGTTGCGGAGCATTGCTATGACCAGTACAGAGAATGCGGCGGCTGGGAACTGTCCGGCGAATCCTATGTATCAGACTGCTCCTACCATGCAGAAAACGGCGGCGGCGACTCCAACCCTGGATACGACGTTATCCTCATGAAGAAGGGTATGCAGGACATCCAGAATGAAGCAAAAGCACATCTGGCTGAACTGGATTATGCAAACCCTGAAGACATTGACAAGATTTACTTCTACAAAGGCGTAATCGATACGACAGAAGGCGTTATGATCTATGCCAGAAGAATGTCAGAATATGCAGCACAGCTGGCAGCACAGTGCAACGACCCAGTACGTAAGCAGGAACTGATGAGAATTTCAGAAGTTAACCTGAAGGTTCCGGCAAGAAAGCCAGAAAACTTCTGGGAAGCAATCCAGTCCGTATGGACGATCGAATCCCTGCTTCCGGTTGAAGAAAACCAGACAGGTATGTCCATCGGTCGTGTTGACCAGTACATGTATCCATTCTATAAAGCAGACATCGAATCCGGCAGAATGACCCAGTATCAGGCGTTTGAACTGGCAAGCTGCATGCTGATCAAGATGTCCGAAATGATGTGGATCACCAGCGAAGGCGCTTCCAAGTTCTTCGCAGGATATCAGCCATTCGTTAACATGTGCGTCGGCGGCGTTACACGTAAGGGCGAAGATGCTACGAATGACCTGACATATTTGCTCATGGATGCTGTAAGATTCACGAAGATCTATCAGCCATCCCTGGCATGTCGTATCCACAACAAGTCACCGCAGAAGTACATGGAAAAGATCGTTGACGTAGTAAGAGCAGGAATGGGATTCCCGGCTTGCCACTTCGACGATACACATATCAAGATGATGCTCGCAAAGGGCATCGATGTAGAAGACGCCAGAGACTACTGCCTGATGGGATGCGTTGAACCGCAGAAGGCTGGTAGACTGTATCAGTGGACTTCCACATCCTACACCCAGTGGCCGATCGCCATCGAGCTGACACTGAACCACGGTGTTCCACTCTGGTACGGCAAGCAGGTAACACCGGATCTGGGTGACCTTTGCAACTACAAGACATTTGAGGAATTTGACGCAGCTGTTAAAGCTACCATTTCCTATATGACAAAGTGGACTTCCGTTATGACGGTTATTTCACAGAGAGTCCACAAAGAGCTGGCACCGAAGCCACTGATGTCCATCATGTTCGAAGGGTGTATGGAAAAGGGTCGCGGCGTAGAAGCAGGCGGCGCAATGTACAACTTCGGACCTGGCGTTGTATGGTCCGGTCTGGCTACTTACGCAGACTCCATGGCAGCGATCAAGAAGCTGGTATTCGACGACAAGAAGTACACTCTGGATCAGCTCAATGAAGCACTGAAGGCTGACTTCGTAGGATACGAACAGGTTCAGAAAGACTGCCTGGCTGCTCCGAAGTATGGTAATGATGATGACTATGCAGACTTCTTCTGCAACGACATTATCGACTTCACAGAACACGAACACAAGAAGTACAAGACTCTGTACTCCAGACTGTCACATGGTACACTGTCCATTTCAAACAACACGCCGTTTGGTCAGTTGACCGGCGCATCCGCAAATGGACGTAAGGCTTGGACACCGCTGTCCGACGGTATTTCACCGACACAGGGCGCAGACTACAAGGGCCCTACAGCGATCATCAAGTCCGTATCTAAGATGGCAAACGATGACATGAACATCGGTCTGGTACACAACTTCAAGCTGATGCCTGGTATTCTGGATACTCCGGAAGGCGAGCAGGGTATCATTACACTGCTGAGAACAGCTAGTATGTTTGGTAACGGAGAAATGCAGTTCAACTATGTTAACAATGAAGACATGCTGGCTGCACAGAAAGATCCGGATAGCTACAGAGATCTGGTTGTACGTGTTGCTGGATACTCCGCATTCTTTACAGAATTGTGTAAGGATGTACAGGATGAAATCATCAGCCGTACAATGCTGACGAAGTTTTAGCTTGACCTAGCCCCGCGACTGACGAAGGCAGAGCGGTGGCAGGTCAGCCGCCAGAGCGGTCAAATCACGAAGTGATTTGGGTACCGCGGACGGCGAGGAAACTGTAATTAAGAGCAAACTAACGTTTCAGGGAAAGGCGTAACATGAGCAACAGGAATGGAGATTTGATCGAACGAAAAGCGGTCATATTCAATATTCAAAAATATAATATGCATGATGGCCCGGGTGTCAGGACACTGGTATTCTTCAAGGGCTGTCCGTTGAGATGCAAATGGTGCGCCAATCCTGAAGGCTTGCAGCGTAAGACACAGGTAATGTTCAAACATGACGTTTGTGTTTCCTGCGGAGCATGCGTTCCGGTTTGTCCGGTCGGAATCCATCAGATGGGTCCCGATGGACACTTCGTGGACCGCAGCATCGATTGCGTAGGATGCAGAGCCTGTGAAGAAGCCTGCCTCTACAACGCATTGGAAATTTGCGGCGAGACTAAAACCATTTCCGAGCTTTTGGATGTGGTAAAGGAAGACCGCGGATTCTACGATGTTTCGGGAGGCGGAATGACGCTGGGCGGCGGTGAATGCACCGCGCAGCCGGAAGCGGCACTTTCACTGCTGCAGGCAGCCAAACAGGAAGGAATCAATACCGCCATTGAAACCTGCGGATATTGTAAGAAGGAAACCATGCTGAAACTGGCTGAGTTTGTGGATCTGTTCCTGTTTGACATTAAGCACTTTGATTCAGATCGTCACAGCGAGCTGACTGGAGTGCGAAACGAGATTATTCTTGACAACCTGGAAACACTGCTCAAAAACAGATACAACGTCCAGGTGCGGATGCCGATGTTAAAAGGCGTCAACGACAGTCAGGAAGAAATCGAAAATACGATGGAATTTTTGCTTCCATTTAAGGATCTCAAAAATTTCAAGGGCATCGACTTGTTGCCATATCACAAGATGGGCGTAAACAAATACGGCCAGCTGGATATGGAATATGCGATCACCGATGAGGTGAAGCTGGAACAAGAAGATCTGGACCGTATCGAGGGGTGGATCAAGAAGTATGATCTGCCGGTATCCGTAATCAGGCATTAGCGATAAGACAGAGGACACAGCATGGGATTTCTCGAAGAAGGAGCACAACTGAATCGTGTCATTGAAGAATCGGTACCTGGTAAACAGGTGACGATCGCGCATGTTATCGCTGCGCCCGTTGAGGATATTTACGAACGTCTTGGCATCGACAATCTGGGTGCCATCGGAATCCTGACACTGTCGCCTTATGAAACAGCGATCATCGCTGCGGATATTGCGACAAAGGCCGCGCAGGTGGAAATCGGTTTTCTGGACCGTTTCACCGGATCGGTCGTTATCGCAGGAGATGTAGACAGTGTGGAAACAGCATTGACTGCGGTCACGCAGACATTGCATGATCTGATGGACTTTACGACTGTGGCGGTGACAAAGACATGAGGCGAAAGATTATGGTCATTGGCGCGGGCAAATCAGGCAAAACCTCTTTGGTCAACGCCATCAACGACTATCACGGTCCGCTTAGGAAAACGCAGGATATGATTTTTGGAAAGTACACCATTGATGTCCCTGGGTCATACCTTGAGAACCCATGGATGTACAAGCACCTCATATCCGCGGCACAAAACAATGCGGGACACATTCTGATTCTGGTGGATCAGAGCAATGTTACCGAAATATATTCTCCAGGATTTGCCAGAGTTTTCCGGTGCCCGGTGACCGGCGTCATTATGAAGGCCGATCTAAAGCCGGAAAACAGGGCGATCTGCGAAAAGCAGTTAAAAATGATTGGAGTGGAACCACCGTATTTCCCGGTCAGCCTGACCGAGAATACGGGGATCGAAGAACTAAAAAATCATTTACGTGAGTTCATGATTGAAAGGGACAAAGATCAATGAAGTATATTACTGAAGAAGATTTGAGAACGATTTATAAGGGTACACCGTTTACCAGCTATGAAATCGAGACCGGGACGCGGTTAACACCGGGAGCCAGACAGTTCCTCCAGGATCGACACATTGCCGTTTATTCGGAAGATGGAACAGCAATGCACGAAGGAGATGGTATTGTGGTAGGACAGTATAGAAACGGTCGTTCAAATGGAAACGGTACGCCGGATCTTCTCAACAAGAAACGTCTCGAGGCATCATTAAAATCAACGTATGCTATGTTCCTTCAGACAGCCAGTGAGCTTTTGGATAAAGATCCTGTGCTGGCAGAGAAGGTGCTGGAGTTAGGCGCTAACTTTAATGATATCAAGCAGATGCATGAAGAAGGGAGAAGCTTTCCTGCCATTGCATTTACGCCGGGATGCGGAATCACCGAAGAAAACTTTTCCAGCGAAGTGGAAGAAAGTTTTGAACTGACCGGATTCCATATCCAATTGGCGAAGGGAAAGGAAATTCTGCTTTTGCACAGACTCAGGTGTGCACTCTACGAGTTCCGTGTGGTCCTCTTAGAGGTACACTGCACGAACAAGGAGATTCCTGAACGTGTAAATCAGATTATTAACCGACTGCATCAGATGGTAAGCATAGCGTTCGGAGGACCAGAATGTCAGAGATAAAAGTGAATTTCGATTATTGTGATCAGCTGGTCGAGAAATTTGAAAGAGCGGTGGAACATCCAACTCCTTCAAAGAAAAAAGACCCCATCTACTATACCGGCGTCGATTTGGGAACTGCATGCGTTGTCGTAGTAGTGCTCGATGAGAACTTTGAACCGGTGGCGGGAGCGTATAAATACGCCAGCGTGGTACGGGATGGAATGGTTGTTGACTACGTCGGAGCGATTCATATTGTCAGAGAGATGAAGGAAAAACTGGAAGAAGCGTTGGGCGTAGATGAACTGATCTATGCGGCAGCAGCGATTCCGCCGGGAACGGAAAACGTAGATGGCGGCGCCGTTGCAAACGTTGTCCGGGGAGCCGGATTCGAAGTCAGCAATGTGCTCGATGAACCGACAGCGGCAAACCAGGTCTTGAAAATCAAGGATGGAGCAGTTGTGGATATCGGCGGCGGTACGACGGGCATCTCGATTTTTGAAAATGGAGAAGTCGTATACATTGGCGATCAGCCGACAGGCGGTACACATTTTTCACTGGTTCTGGCTGGAGCTTATAAAATGCCGTTTGAAGATGCGGAACTGTATAAGCGGGACAAAAAGAACCACAGAGAAATCTTCCCGGTCATGGGTCCGGTCATCGACAAGTGTGCGACGATCATCCGCAAGGAGATCGAAGGCTACAATGTACAGTCGATTTGTCTGGTAGGAGGAACCTCCTGCCTGACCGGTATCGAAAAGGCTCTCGAAAAGAGACTGGGCATACCGGTATACAAACCGGCCAACCCGATGTTTGTAACACCGCTGGGAATTGCGCTCAGCTGTAAACAAGAAGAAATGTATTAATTAGCAAAGATATAGTTAGAAGGAAAGGAAGACCATGGATTTCAGGATCATAAAAACGCCATCAAAGGGAACGATAGATATCCTGATGCAGCGGAAGGGATCCCCGAAGGATCAAAGACCTGAAAATATCGATGCAGTAGGACTCGTTCAGGGGAAACTGATCGAGATGGTCGTAGCATCCGATATCGCCGAAAAAACAGTTGGCGTTACGGTAGAAGATATTCGCGGCAGCTGTCCGCAGAATATGATTATGTTAGCAATATTTGGAGATACCGCATCTGTGGAAGCTGCCATAAGGGCAATCAAGGAGGATGCGGAAGAAAGACGAAAGAAGGGTGAGTAAAGGAAATGCTTACAGCAAAAGTAGTAGACAACATTTGGTCAACAAGAAAGACTGAACTACTGAACGGATACAAGTTGATGCTGGTCGAGGTGATCGGCGGCAGAGACGATGGACAGCGTGTAGTGGCAGTCGATACAGTTGGCGCTGGTGTTGGTGAGCGTGTTCTTGTCGCTCTCGGTTCGTCAGCAAGAAGAATGGCAGGTGATGACGCGATCCCGACAGACGCCGCGGTCGTGGGCATCATTGATGAAGATTGCGAGTTTTAACAAGTAGGAGAGGAAAAGATGAGTTTGCTTGATCAGGTAAGGGACGCAGGGATCATCGGAGCCGGCGGTGCCGGATTCCCGACCCACGTCAAACTGAATGCAGAGGCGGAATACATTCTTCTCAATGGAGCAGAGTGTGAACCGCTGCTCAGGGTCGACCAGCAAATCATGGCCATGTACCCTGAGGAAATCATCCGTGGCTTCGAAATGTCAGGCCGTCAGGTCAATGCGAAAAAGGCAATCATAGGCATTAAAGGCAAACACGGAGATGTCATTCAGATTTTGGAAGATACCATCAAAAGACTTGGGCTGGAGGACTATGTGTCGGTAGGTATTCTGCCGGACATCTATCCAGCAGGAGACGAACAGGTTCTTGTCTATGAACTGACGGGAAGGACCGTTCCGGAGACAGGGATTCCGATCATGTGTGGATGCGTCGTCATGAATGCAGAAACAGCCATGAACGTATATCTCGCTTCTCAGGGACAGCCGGTAACGGAAACCTGGGTGACTCTGGCAGGAGACATTCCGCAGCGCAAAACCTTTAAGGTGCCGGTTGGAACACCGGTCATGGATGTTCTGAAGCAGTCAGGCATTGAGGATTTCTCAGATTATGAAATCATCGATGGCGGCCCGATGATGGGCCCGCTGCTGGCAGACAGGAACGGTTCCGTTGTCAAGAAGAATAAGGGATATATCATCCTGAAGAAACATCATCCTTTGATCCGTAAAAAATCATGCACACTGGATCAGGCCCGTAAAGTCAATCGTGCGACTTGTGAACAGTGCCGGATGTGTACGGATCTCTGTCCGAGGTTCCTGATTGGACACGATATGGAGCCCCATAAGACGATGCGTATTACGAATTACGGACTGGATGATGTACAGGGCAAAACGATGGCGCAGCTGTGCTGTCAGTGTAACCTTTGCGAATATTTCTCCTGTCCGGCCAATCTGCATCCGCGTCTGAACAATTTGAGACTGCGTAATGAGATGATGGCAGAGAAAATCAAATATCAGCCGGATAAAGAAAAGCAGTATAAGGCACGTAGTTCCAGATCCTTCAGACTGGTTCCAAGCAAGCGTCTGATTGCAAGACTTGGACTGAAGGCATTTGATAAACCTGCACCTGTCACGACACAGACCGTTGCACCGGCAGAGGTAAAAATCCCTCTGAGCCAGCATGTAGGCGCACCGTGCACTCCGATCGTCCGTGTTGGAGATAACGTCAGTGTCGGTCAGATGATAGGACAGATTCCGGAAAAGGCACTGGGCGCACCGATCCATGCCAGCATTCCGGGACAGGTTACGGAAGTTACAGATAAGTATATTGCCATAAGGAGGGTATAAAATGCAAAGAGCGATAGGAATGGTTGAATTTACCAGTATTGCCCGGGGCATCTATGTAGCGGACCAGATGGTTAAGGTTTCCGAAGTTGAAATCGTATCCTCTACCACTTCCTGCCCAGGCAAATACATTACGATCGTGACAGGAGATGTTGCCGCGGTCCAGACATCGATAACCCTTGGTGAGGAACTTGCCGGGGAATACTATGTCGATTCTATAGTGATTCCGAATGTCAGCGATTCTGTATTCCCTGCAATCACATGTGCGACTATGCCGGACCACATGGAAGCAGTAGGAATCATGGAATCATTCTCACTGGCATCCATGATCATCGCTGCCGATGAATGCCTGAAGGCAGGTGAAGTCGAAGCAATCGAACTTCGTCTGGGTAACGGAATCGGCGGCAAGGCATACTTCACATTTACCGGTGAAGTTGCTGCAGTGCAGTCAGGTGCAGACGCCGGCGTGGCGATTGCAAAAGAAAAGGGACTGCTTGTCAATGTTGAGGTGATTCCATCACCTTCAGATAGATTGATTGAGTCATTACTGTAGACTGAAAAATCAAAGTTTGGTTTATGAAAGGATGTGAAAAACCGATGAAAACCTTACTCACTGAGAAGAGCATAAAGGAAATCATCGCACAGGGTGGAAGATCGGTATGTATCGATGAGAACACTATCGTTACACCGGCGGCGCGCGACGCAATCAAGTACAATGGTCTGGAAGTAACAGACTGTGCAGCAGCGCCTGCTCCGGTTGCCACATATTCGGCTTCCGTACCGGCACCAGCACCAGCTCCTGAAGCTGCACCGGCAGCACCGGCAGGAGGCGAAGCGCTGAGCACTGAGATGATTTACAATGCCCTCAAGAAAATGACGGAACAGGGACTTTTAGGCGGATGCTTCGAAGCCCCGGCAGCCGCAGCTCCTGCAGCTCCGTATTCAGCTGAACACGCAAATGGTTTCAAGCTGGTTCGCGGCGGCGGGATCAAGATGGAAGTTCTGGAACTGGAAAACCCTGCTGACAACGGCAAGGTACAGTATCAGGAACTGATTGGCGCTGATGTTGACAGCGCGATGAATGCCGGATTTATGACAGTAGATCAGTGCACATTCAACTGGGATGTAGAGCCACAGGAAATCTACTATGTCGTAGAAGGCAATATGACCGTCACAGTAGACGGCGTACCACACACAGCATATCCTGGAGACTGTCTGTTCATCCAGAAGGGCTCCAAGGTTATATTCAGCAGCGGAAATACAAAAGCTAAAGTATTCTACTGCACCTATTGATCGTTACTAACCTACTAAACAAACATAATTCTATGGAAAAGGAGAATTTAAAATGAAAGCACTTGGATTTATTGAAACTAAAGGTCTCGTACCTGCAATCGAAAGCGCCGATGCTATGCTGAAGGCAGCAGAGGTTACTCTCGTAGAGAGAACATTCGTTAAGGGCGGTCTGGTAACGATCACCATCGCAGGTGACGTTGCAGCTTGCAAGGCATCCGTAGATGCAGCAGCAGCAGCCGTTATGAGAATGGGCGGAGAAATCATTTCCACACACGTAATCCCTCGTCCACACGAAACTCTGGATGGTCTTATTGTTAAGCACATCAAAGATGACGACGAAGAGGAGGACGATTAGGCGACACGCCTGATCCGGAACCTACACCACCTGAACCAGAGGTGAAGAAACCGGAAAAGGCACCTGAGAAGGAACCCGAAAAGGCCCCTGAAAAGGCGCCAGTGAAGGCACCTGAAAAACCGAAACAGGAAGCAGTCGAGGAATTGCCTGAACCACCAACGGATCGTAAAGCTCTGGAAGCAGCCGTCAAAAAATACGGCGTTGAAGCGGCACTCAAAGCCCTCCAGAAGGTCAGAGTCGTTGACCTGAGAGCATTAGCCAGAGAATACAATGGTGAATTCGGAATTGCCGGCAGAGAAATCAGGAATGCCAACAAAAAGGTACTCATCGATGAGTTCAGAGCGTTCTTAACAAAGTAAGAACAGAGATAATTATTACAGAAATAAGACTTTCCAAAGGAGATTAGCTTATGGACAATATGGATTATGATCTTCGTTCCGTACAGGAAGTCAGAGACATGGCGCGTCTGGGACAGATTGCAACAGAACAGATCGCCACATATTCTGAGGAACAGATTGATAAGATTCTGGTCAATATGGTCCGCGTCGCTGAAGAACATGCCGTAGAACTGGCACAGATGGCAGTAGAAGAAACTGGCTTCGGTAAAGTTGCCGACAAGACATACAAGAACCATTTGGCATCAACCATTCTCTATCAGTCGATTCGGAACATGAAGACCTCTGGAATCCTCGAAGAGGATCCAGCAACCGGAATTATTAAGATCGCTGAGCCGGTTGGTTTGGTTATGGGTATCGTACCATCCACCAACCCGACATCCACAGCTATCTTTAAGGCGATGATTGCAGTAAAAGCAAGAAACGCGATCATCTTCTCACCACATCCATCAGCGAAAAAGTGCACACTGAGAGCTGCGCAGCTGATGGCAGACGCTGCCGTACAGGCAGGAGCACCGGCAAACACGATCGCATGCAGTAGCATGCCTTCCATGCAGGCGACCGATGAACTGATGCATCACAAGAATGTAAAAGTCATCATCGCAACAGGTGGTCCGGGAATGGTTAAGGCAGCATACAGCGCCGGTAAGCCGGCACTGGGTGTTGGTGCAGGAAACTCACCAGCATACATCGAAAGAACAGCAAATGTTCAGAAAGCTGTTACAAACATTATCACAAGCAAAAGCTTCGACTACGGCACGATCTGTGCATCAGAACAGTCCGTCGTATGTGAAGAGTGCAATAAGGATGCGGTTATCGCAGAATTCAAGCGTCAGGGTGGCTATTTCATGTCAGAAGAAGAAACAGACAAAGTCTGCAAGCTTCTGTTCAAGAACGGTGGTCATGCAATGAACGCCAAATTCGTAGGCCGCAGCCCACAGGTCATTGCAAACGCAGCAGGTATCAGCATTCCGGAAGGAACGAAAGTACTTCTCGGACCTCAGGGCGGTGTTGGTGATGGATACCCACTTTCCTATGAAAAGCTGACAAGTGTTCTGGCATTCTACGTTGTAAAAGACTGGAGAGAAGCCTGTGACCTTTCAAAGGATCTGCTGCAGAATGGTATCGGACACACCATGAGCATCCACACAGAGGACAGAAACATGGTACTGGAGTTCTCAGCAAAACCTGCTTCCAGAATCGTTGTTAACACAGGAAGCACCATGGGTGGCGTTGGTGCCAGCACCGGTCTCGCTCCGTCATTCACACTCGGATGCGGTACTTGGGGCGGCAGCTCTGTATCAGAGAACGTTACTCCGATGCACCTGGTAAACATTAAGAGAGTCGCTTACGGTATCAAGGATGTTACGACATTGATTCAGCAGGATCCTACATGGACTCACACCGCTGAACTGGAAAGAATCGGCGCGTGCGCACCAGCAGCACCGGCTCCAGCTGCAGCTCCAGTGATGACTCCGGTAACTCCTGCACCGGCTCCTGTAGCTCCTGCACCAGCTCCTGTAGCAAACAATTCTGGATTCGTTTCCTACAGCCCAAGCTGCGGCGCATGCGGTACACCGTTTACAGTAAATGATGTACTGAGTGCTCCATCACCGCAGGCCATTCAGAATCAGGGCGCGACAATGCAGGCAGCACCAGTGAATGTGCCGCCGGTTGGCCCAGATCTGACAAAGCCAATCGATACACAGCAGCTCAATGCAATGATCGAGTCAATGACAAAGGCTTTGAGAGGAGAATAATATGGCACAGGATTATGAAGCTTTATTGAAACAGATCTTAGAGATGGCGTCGACTTACAGCAACGGCGCTGCACCGGGAGCAGGCGCTCAGGCGCCAGCACCAGCACCAAGTGGTCTGGAGCCGATTCCGGTGGGAATCTCCAACAGACATTTACATCTGTCACAGGCAGATATGGACGTTCTGTTCGGGCCGGGATATGAACTGACCAAGATCAAAGATCTGAAGCAGCCTGGCCAGTTTGCCAGCAAAGAGACGGTTACGATCGTCGGACCAAAAGGATCGCTGGAAAAGGTTCGCGTATTAGGACCGATTCGAAAAGCAACACAAGTTGAATTGCTTCTCGGTGACTCCTTCAAGCTGGGAATCAAGCCGCCGACAAGAATGTCGGGAGATCTGGCAGGCACTCCTGGAGCGACCATTGTAGGTCCAAAGGGAACCGTTGTCTTGTCAGAGGGCGTTATCGTCGCCCAGAGACATATTCACATGACAGCTGCAGAAGCAGAAGCCTACGGCGTAACCAACGGCCAGACCGTATCCATCGAATTTGATGGACCAAGATGCGGAATTCTGGGTAACGTTGCAATCAGAGCCGGCGAAGGTCACGCACTGGAATGCCATGTGGATACAGAAGAAGCAAATGCATTGGCAATCACATCCGACACAACTTTCAAGCTTATTAAGTAAATCAAACGCTTAGATAACAGATAAAAACGTAAAAACAAAAACAGTTTTCAGAAACAGGAGGAAACTTAAAATGGCAAAATATGATGCATTAGGAATGATCGAAACAAAAGGTCTGATCGGATCCATCGAAGCAGCAGATGCTATGGTAAAGGCTGCTAACGTATACCTGATCGGTAAGAACTTTGTAGGCGGCGGACTCGTTACCGTTATGGTAAGAGGCGACGTAGGCGCTTGCAAGGCTTCCGTAGACGCTGGCGCAGCTGCAGCACAGAGAGTTGGCGAACTGCTCCACGCTCACGTAATTCCAAGACCTCATATCGAGGTTGAAGAAATCCTGCCGGATCCAAACAATCCGCAGCAGCCGGACCAGGGCTAAAAACAGCACTTTCGGATATTCAGATAGAATAAGGTTTTATGGCGCAGGCAGAAAACCTGCCTGCGCTATTTTGTTATAGTCTGAAAGGATCATAGAATAATGGGTAAAACTATATTAGTATTGACCGGCAGCCCGAGAGTCGGAGGAAATTCCGATCAGCTGGCAGATGCCTTTATTCGTGGTGTCGCTGGCGCAGGCAATCAGGTCCTGCGTTTTGATGCCGGCAGAAAGCAGATTGGCCCTTGTATCGGATGTCAGGCGTGCGCGCAGACAGGTGTTTGTGCTGCGGCCGATGATTTTGCAGAATTTGCAGGATATCTGATGCAGGCAGACGCAATCGCGATCTTTACGCCGCTGTACTGGTTCAACTGGCCGGCTGGACTGAAAGCCGCTATCGACAAATGTTTCTCATTTTATTGTTCCGGCAAGCAGACGCGCGTGAAAGAGAGCATTCTGGTCGTCTGTGGGGAAGCCAACGAAATGGATGTGTTCGATCCACTGGTGAAGACCTACGAGAAGACTGCGGAATTGATGCACTGGGAAAACAAAGGCCACATAGTCGTACCGAGCGTCTTTGAAGCGGGTGCAGTACAGAACACACCTGCCGTTCCGGGCATGGAAAAAATCGGCCGGTACTTTTAGGAGAGTTGCAATGAGCACAATGGAATTAAAAAAGAACTTCTACTGGACAGGAATCCTGGATCCAGAGCTGGAAGTTTTTGATATCATTATGCACACTGACTTTGGTACGACCTATAATTCGTATCTTTTGAAGGGCAGCGAAAAAACTGCCCTTTTTGAAACAGCCAAAGAAAAGTGGGCAGATGAATATATCGCCCAGCTAAAAACACTGATTAATATCGAGGATATCGACTATCTGATCGTGAACCACACCGAGCCGGACCACGCCGGTACGGCGGAACGGATCATTGATCTGAATCCGGGAATCAAGCTGGTGGGAACACCGACGGCGCTAAGCTTCATGAAGGCAGTCAGCAACCGTGAGTTCAGCTCGATTCCGATCAGCGATGGCGATGTTCTGCCTTTGGGCGATAAGACGCTGGAGTTCATGATCGTACCGAACCTGCACTGGCCGGATACCATGTGGACCTATATCCGGGAGGACGGCGTTCTGGTACCATGCGATTCCTTCGGAAATCACTACAGTCATCCGGGAATTCTCCAGTCAACCGTAAGGGACCTGGACAGCTCCATGCGGATGATGAAATACTATTACGACAATATTATCGGACCATTCAAACCGTATGTTCTGGAAGCTCTGGAGAAAATCAAGGATAAAAACATCACCATGATCTGTCCGGGACACGGACCGGTGCTGGATCAGGATATCCCGCACTGGATCGAGGTTTACAGAGACTGGTCCACAGAAGTCAATCCAAACCAGAATCCGGTCGTTGTCATGCCATACGTGGCCGCATACGGCTATACGAAGACGCTGGCAGACGTGATTGCAGACGGTATCCGCAAAGCGTGTCCGGACATCGAGATCAAATCCTATGATATGGTCTACGCAGATCCAGCGGAAGTCGTTGGTGAAATGTACTGGGCAGATGGACTGCTCTTCGGTACGCCGACGGTTCTCGGAGAAGCGCTGAAACCGATCTGGGATCTGACCACATCGATCTTTGCCGGCACACATGGCGGCAAACCGGCATCAGCCTTTGGCGCTTACGGATGGTCTGGGGAAGGTGTCCCGCACCTGATCGAACGTCTGCATCAGCTGAATATGGACGTATATAAGGAAGGATTCCGCGTTCAGTTCAAGCCGTCTCCGGTGGAGATGCAAAAGGCTTTTGATTTCGGTTATGGATTTGGCTTAAAAGCAAAGGCACACTGGGATGCACAGAAATCCGGCAAATCTGCAGCTCCGGCTGCAGGCGGAACGCAGGCTTGGAAATGTCTGGTCTGCGGAGAAGTCGTTTACGGCGATGTACCGCCATCGGCTTGCCCAATCTGCGGCGTCGGACCGGAACAGTTCGTACCGGTCAGCGTTGCTAGCACCGGATTTACTAGTACGGAGCCTTTGAATGTGATTATCGTAGGCGGCGGCGTCGCGGCTCTTACGGCAGCAGAAGCAGCACGTGAGAGAAACCGGGCAGCTTCCATCGAAATCATTACAAATGAAGATCTGCCGTGCTACAACCGGCCGATGCTGACGAAGAACATTTTAGCCAAACCGGACGTTTTGGGATTTATCACAAAAGCACCGGATTGGTATGTGAACAATAATATTACCGTCACGTTAGGAACTGCGGTAACGGCAATCGATTCTGCCACGAAGACGTTGGTACTGTCCGATGGCAGCGGCAGAACCTATGACAGACTGATTTATGCAACGGGTGCAGAGAGCTTTGTTCCGCCAATTCCTGGTGCGGATCAGCCGTTTGTGAAGGTCATCCGTAAGGTAACCGATATCATTGACATCCAGAATCTGCTGCCGCAGGTCAAAGATGTCGTCATGATTGGCGGCGGCGTGCTGGGACTGGAAGCAGCCTCGGAGCTCATCAAGACAGGACGCAATGTTACGGTTGTCGAAATGGCACCGTCTCTCATGGGGCGGCAGCTGGATCCGACCGGTTCACAGGTTCTGAAAGCGGCTGCGGAAGCCAAAGGCGTACGGGTTCTTACCGGTGCGAAGATCAACGGCATCGAAGCCGATGGCGTGCAGCTGGAAACGGAGAAGCTGCCGGCACAGCTGGTCATTCTGTCCACAGGTACAAAGGCAAACGTGCAGGTGCTGCAGAATGCAGGCGCATCGGCAGAGCGTTTCATAGATGTTAACGACAAGATGGAGACCACCTTGCCGGGCATCTACGCAGCGGGAGATGTGGCAGCCTGCAACGGCGTATCCATCGGCATTTGGAATCAGGCCGTCGAAATGGGACGTGTCGCAGGGGCCAATGCAGTCGGTGACGACCTGGTGTATGAAGGCATCACACCTGCGGTTAGCTTCACAGGATTTGGAATCGATCTCTTCGCCATGGGAGACACGGGCAAGAAAGAAGGCGAAATCTACAAGTCTCTCGAAGTGGACGATCCGCGGGCACTGACCTACATCAAACTGTACTTCCTGCATGACGTATTTGCAGGTGCGGTTGTAATTGGAGATACTTCGATCAGTGCTAAGATCATGGAAGCATATCAGACCAAAGCGGATTACGAAACGACACTTGCCATGCTCCACGGGTGGAAGTAGCGTTACGGCTGAGAAAATCAACTTATCAAAAAAGCCTTGAGAGCAATATGCTTTTGAGGCTTTTTGTGTTAGAGTAATCGTAGACGCTGCAGATGCGGTTGTGACATCTGACGCTGCAGGCGCGGAAGTAACGGAAGGAAATTGGTGAACTAAAATGAAATTTATACATGAAATGAATCGTATTTACGGAACGGATGAGAATGGGAAGGTATTGGCGGAAATCACATTTCCGCGGACCGAACCGGGCGTATACACCATTGAACATACTATCGTAGATGACTCT
>CADBJW010000020.1:37355-59792 GCA_902795135.1 uncultured Eubacteriales bacterium | reverse complement strand
TTTCAAAGCAGCAGCCTTGAAGGGCTTATTTGCTATACTCTTTTTTACATTTTCATTCTTTCAAAAATACCTTGACTTTTAATAGCTAGTCACCTCTTTCTTGCAATATTATTATGACTATAAAATTATAGTTATATTATAACTATAATTTTATAGTATATCAAACACATTCTTGTTGCCATAAAATAACAGTGAAAGAAAAGAAGGTAGTAAAAATGGTTCAAGAAATAAAAATACAAAAGAAAAACCCCAAAAAAGGGGATGATGGGTACAAAATTGTCTCTGTTAGAATGCGAGAAGAGCTTTTGCGGCAACTGGATTTATTATCAACAAAATCAAATCGGTCGCGTAACGAATTAATTAATATACTTTTGGAATCTGCGTTAAAAATCACTCGCGTTGAAGATTAAAGTAATAGAATAAGGAGCCATCTTTACGACAGCTCCTTTTACAATTCTATCTTTTAATGCCTTTGCAATATGCTTATTTGCTTACTGCATCCAAGAAAGCCTTTTCGTTGAGTTCGTCAGCATATTCGGAATCCATTTCCTTGATTCCAGCTGGGAATTCATACTTAGCAAGTCTTTCTACGAATGGATCTGGATCGAAGTGTTCTGGACCCCATGCGCCAGCTTCGTTCCAAATGCCCTTTGCGATCAGTTCCATCATGATGACAGGACTTACTGCAGTCTGAGCAACGACTGAGTTTGTAGTGTACTTCGCGATACATTCCTGGTTGTCAGCGATCTGATACAGATATACGGATCTGTACTTGCCGTCTTTCCATCCAGTTACCCAAGTTCCTGCGCAGCCTTTACCAGTCATCGTCATTGTAGCGTCAACTGGTGAAGGGATAACCTTACATACGAAGTCTCTTGGAGTGATTTCGCTGTCGCCAACCTTGATCTTCGTTCTCTTGTCAGCGAGGCCGTATTCTTTCAGAACCAGCAGTTTCTTTCTGAAGTCTGCAGGAACACCATACTTGAATGTAACTCTGTTACAATCGATTTCTCTAGGTACAAGGAGTACTTCTTCGTGTTCAACGTTGATAACTTCTACATCGCCGATTCCACCAGGGAAGTTAAAGATTTCAGGTTCGGAGAAGTTTTCTGTACAGAACCAGTGACCTTCAGGGAACTCTTCGTTCTTTTCCCAGATTACAGGTGGCTGTAAGCATTCTTCGATGGTTGTCCATACTGAGAAGCCAAAGTCTGAATCAGTATTTCCATAGTTGTCACCATCACGAACATCAACTCTGTCAATCTTATCGAACAGGTGCTTGTCAGCATATTTCGCAAATACGTCTGCCATACCAGGTTCAACACCTGAACCGCAGATAGCGATCTTGCCGGAAGCTTCCCATTCCTTCTGCTTAGCAAACTGATAATCACCCAGTTTAATGTTAGCCAGTTCATAAGGCTTTTCAGGGTGTTCTGTACCAAGTGTCATAGCGCAGTCAAGATATCCGATTCCCAGTGCAAGGCACGTGTCAAAAATAGTTTCATTCATTCTAGGATCACATGCGTTCATGGCGAAATCGCATCCATGTTCTTCTACAACTGCCTTAATGCTGTCTGCATCCATCGCGTTGATCTGTGCCGGAACGAATTTGCCTCCGCCGCAAATTTCGTTGGCAACCTTCTCTGCTCTGGTTAAGTCATAGTCTGATACTACAACCTTTTCAGCCCAGTCGGCTTCTGCACCAGCTCTTTCGATGATTTTAGCAGCTGAAGTTCCTACTCCGCCAGCTCCGATGATAAGTAATTTCATAACTTTACCTCCATTAAAAAATATATTCATCAAATATTTTTTTAATTATCTGTAAATTCATTCTATGCCTTTTGCATAGCCTTTGCAATGAGCCGTTTGCTCTATTATTGTATTTATTTGCTGTCTATGAGAATGAGCTCCGCACCCATTCCTTTGAAGATGCTTCGGATGCTCATGGTGTCCGAACAGGTCTGGTCTGTCGTGCTTACGATCGGCTCTGTGAGGATATTGTTTATGATCTTATCACGTAAAGATTCATGCTCTTTTTCCTGGCCTTTGCCCTCGATCTGCCGGATGATGATATCGCTGTCAATCCTGTATCTGAGCACTCGGAACTCCCCTGCCATACCATTGCACCGAATGAGAAATTCCGCTTCGCCGCTATAGTTTTTTGCCAGCCTGAGAAGATCGCTGTCCGTGCCGATTCGCTTCAGCGCTTTGATCGTATTTTCGTCGAAGTTATACACCAAAATGCTCAGGCTATCCAGCGCTCCCGGGTACTGGCACTTTGTTGTAACTACATATTTGCTGCCGGAAGCGATAAGATTTTCACCTAGTCCCATGAGGGTTTTATATGGCTTGGCCAGAACGCTGTTCACTTCCCGGTTCATGATTTCCGCCAGCTCCGGTTCGCCCTTCTTGATTTCTGCATAGTCGTCGTACACGTCCACGTCCACGATGACCGGCTTGGTCTTAAACTTGTCCGCATAATCCGCATACACGCCCTTGACCTGATGGCGGATCGCCTCTTCAATTTTCGCCGGACTGCAAAGGGTGTATTTTGCTTCGATTTCACGGCTGATGATTTTGCCGATGTACTTTTTTCGATACTCCAGAGGATGCATGCCGAACCATTGCTCAAAATGCTTGATGTAATACCGTACAGCAGAGAACCCCGTTTCGTCCGCAATGGCACCGATTTTTTTATTGGTTCCAAGCAAAAGCTTTTCGGACTCTTCGACCCGGATGTAGCTCAGCAGATCCTGGAAGCTGAGACCGGTAGCTTCTTTGATGATATGAGAGAGATAGTAGATACTGAGGTGCTCCCGTTCAGCGATCTCGCTTAATGTTAGCTTCCGGTTGTAGTTATCGTACATATAGTCCGATATGCGGTTCAGTCTCCCGGCCAGAATCTTGTTGCCTTTGTTTTTGGATTCGTTCTTGAACTTCCCGTCTTCCATGACGAAATACTGGAAGTCGGACATCAGACACGAAATCAGATTGTGGGTGCTTTCGATGACTTTGTGTTCATAGCCGTACCCCTTTTGGAGTACTTCCATCATGATCCTTGCCAAGATATTCTTCAGAATGTCAAGACTTTCATCGCTGTCGTCCTCCATGTCTGTGACAAAGAAATTGTTCCTGAGATTGTCGTAATACCTTGAGAAATAGGACAGATCCATTTGAAGCATCATGACCATATTGTCCTCACCCATGCTCTCAAAGCTATGCATTTCTCTGTCATTCAGAATAAAGATATCGCCCTGCTTCAGATTGTAGGTGTAATATCCATTTCGTAGTTTGATATTGCCATCCAAAACATACACCACTTCCATGTCATCATGAAAATGGATCGGGTACTCTTCTATATTAGCCGTAATCACATTGATCGGCAGTTCGTCTTTATAAACAATTTTTTCTTTTAACATCTCTTGCACTCCTTGCTTTTAGATTTTATGTCAACCGATGTTCTTTTTTGTAAATATTTGGTTCAACAAACCAAGATTCCTAATTTTTAGGGCTTTTGAGGGTTTATCCACAGGATTTTTGAAATTGTATACAATTTTATCCAAAGGATGCTGTGGATAACCATTTTTTTACTATTGTTGAAATTTCAATGCTTAACCCTGTCAAGTATTATTTTCGATACGATTTTATCCACAGGTTTTGCGAACATATTTTTTATTTCTTCACAAAACTCCCCAAACCCATTGATTTCTGTACTTTGAGGCTGTTTTTACGGTTTTTCCTCTTTGAATTGGTCAAAAGCAGTGCTTTGTTCCCTTCTTTACCGCAAACTAATACCTGCTTCATTATTATACTCCCAAATTACACTATTTAACAATGAAAAAATTGACTTTTTTGCTCATAAGACGTAAACTTTTGTACATAGACTTGCTGTAAATAGAGAGGAACCAAATCAATGAAAACAACAAAATTATACCAAAAGGATGTCTACATCAAGGAATGGCAAACCACTATAGAACGTATCGATGAGAACCGGGTCTACCTTCAGGAAAGCGCTTTTTTCCCGGAAGGCGGCGGTCAAAGCTGTGACATCGGCACGATCACGCTGTGTAGTGACCCTTCCAAGACTTTCGCTGTCATCGACGTGCAGGAAGATGGGGACGATGTGGCCCACACGGTGTCATCCGCAGACGGGCTGCATGCCGGCGATGCTGTCAGCTGCGTCCTCGACTGGGACCGCCGGTTCGATAATATGCAGCGGCACTGCGGCGAACACATCCTTTCCGGTATTTTTTATCAGGAATGCGGCGGCGTCAATCGCGGCTTCCACATGGGCGAAGACTACATGACCATCGACATCAGTCTGGAAGACGAGCCGACCAATCCGGAGGCTGTCAGGCCGTCTGAGCTTAACATGGATCTTGCCAAACACTGCGAACTGCTGGCGAATCAGGTGGTCTGGTCCAACGCGCCCGTTACCGTATTGCGGTTCGACACCCGGGAAGAAGCAGAGAAGATGCCTCTGCGAAAGAAACTCGCTTTTGACGAAGACATTTCCATCGTCTGCGTAGGTTCCATCGAAAATGCGGCAGACTGCGTTGCCTGCTGCGGCACCCACCCAAACACAGCCGGACAGGTAGGGCTGATCAAAATCTTCAAGGTGGAAAAATACAAAGATATGTTCCGGATCTATTTCGAAGCCGGTCAGCGCGCCCTGCTGGATTACGATTTCAAGCACGATATGTTGACGGATCTATCCAATCGCTATTCCTCTTCCATTGAGGATTTCCCGAAAAAGATCCATTCTCAGGAAGAGCATCTGGCTGCCGTCAAAAATGATCTTTATCAATTAAAAAAAGCCTTTATGGATATAGAATCCAAAAGGCTTGATGATGCCATTTCATCGGAACCGGGGGCCGTCGTCGTACTGCCTCTCGAAAACTTCACCATCGACGATGCCTTTAATATGGCGAAGCCTTACATGGGCAATGATCGAACCGGCGGGAAGCTTTTGCTCCTTTATTCTGTGCCGGCAACGTCCTACGTTCTGGTTTCGGACGGCAATATCAAATGCGGCCAGCTGGTCCGCGAGTACGCGAACTTCTATCAGGGCAAAGGCGGCGGCAACGATGTCAGCGCCAGAGCCATTTTCCCATCGGATGAAGATGCGCGTCTCTTCGCAGATCTCCTTGCAAAGCACTTGCAAGGGTAACCGCAAATTAAACTACGATTTCTACTTCACGTAAATCGTTACATATCGTCTGCCCCAGCTTCGGCACTGACCGTAGGAACTCATATAAATGTCAATGATGTTTCCTTTGACAGCACCACCCGTGTCTTCTGCGCGTACTTTGCCGAAGCCTTCGATATAGCATTCGGATCCCAGAGGGATCACACGGGGATCGACGGCGATTTCACCGACTCTAGCACGCGTTCCACTCGCCGTTCTTCCGCCGCCTGTGTAGGCGGTTGCCTGAACGACCAGTTTCCTGCTGTAACGTTCCCCGTTAATGGCTACCGCTGTACCCAGCGCTGTTTTCTGGGTGACCGGTTTGCGAACGGTCTTGCGGTCGATTTCCTTTCGGCTCTGCTCTTCGCCGCCCAGATAGGTAACTTTGTACGTTACACTGTCCAGACCCTTCACCCCTTCCTGGGTGATTTTTTTCTCGTCTTCCAACAGATCTGAGGTGTAGTATTCGGTCTTCTTAAACGGCGTTTCTTCCTCAACGGTCTCTTCTCTTACCTCAAAGAGCTTAATGTTGACATCCATTCCGTCTTCAAGCTCGGCCTCTTTCCCCGGAGCAACCACATCCTTCTGATCCAGTTCCACATTCCAGCTATCCAGCAGATCATCGACGGAAGCCTTTGCTGTTTTGTAGACTGCCGTCTTGCCGTTAACAGTAACGGTAATGTCTTTGATGATGATTTCAACCGCAACAAGACAGCCAATCAAAACCAGATTGACTGCAATCGCTCCTGCCAGCACTTTTATAAATGTCTTCTTGCTACTTGTTTTCGTCTCTTGATAACTCATAAGCTGCATCGGCGTATATACGCGTTAACTTCATCATATCATCCACGGCAATCTGCTCATTTTTCTGATGGCCCAATTCCTTTTGTCCGGGAAATCTCGCGCCAAAGGCAACAATGTTGTCCATCGCCCTGGCATAGGTGCCGCCTCCAATTACGAGGGGCTCGCTGTCCTGATCGCCGGTATGCTTTCTGTAAATATCCATCAAAGACGTGACCAGACGGCTGTCTTTATTGATGTGCAAAGGCCATTTGTGTTTGCCCTTGATGATGCCCATATCATATTGCGTCATAACAGGCAGCAACCGTTCATAGACGTCTTCGCCCTCACAGGTTACCGGATATCGAATGTTGACCGTAAGCTTTGCCGTGTTTTTATCAACCTCGACCATTCCTGCATTGAACACCAGATCTCCTGAAATCTCATCCGTCATAAAACATCCGATGTTCTCACCTTTTAGGTCGTATCCGATGCACTCGTTGTAAAAGTGAATGAAATCCGTAACCCCGTCATTGATAAAATCAAGTCCGCCGAGAAAGTCCATCAGGATGCTGATGGCATTGACGCCTCGTTCCGGGTGGGCTCCATGAGCTGAAACGCCAGTCACTGAGATTTCAAAACTTTTCCCAATCCCTTTGCAATTGATTTGCCAGTCTTTGTTCTTGCGGGCATTGGCAACCATCTCTTTGATGAAGGCGTAGCCGGAACCGCTCGGGTCCATCACGACTGCACGGGCATAATCCGGCACGGAATTGGCTGCCGTGCCTCCTCGAATGGAGCTGAGCTCGAGGCCTTTGCCTGCTGAAGGCGGCAGCTTCTTGACAATGTCAAAAACCAGAATCCCCATTTCCGCATGGATCACAGGGAAGTCCCCATCCGGCGTAAACCCGCAGTCCGGAAGGGTTTCAACCCGTGACAGATAATAATCCATACCCTTCCAGTCTGTTTCTTCATCCAATCCCAAAATCAGCCGAATCGTTTTGTCCGGCTCATAGCCGCAATCTTTCAGTGCTTTCATTGCGTAGTAAGAAGCGATGACCGGTCCCTTGTCGTCAACGGTGCCGCGGCCGCACACAAAACCGTCTGCGATTTCGCCGCCGTAAGGTTCAAACTCCCAGTTGTCTCCCTCGGGAACTACATCCAGATGTCCAACGATCCCAACGACTCCATTGCCTTTACCGGGAAAATCGATGTGCCCGCCATAATTGTCTGCGTTAAACACCTCAAACCCGTCCGCGGTCGCCATATCCAGCATCTCCTTGTATGCCTTCTGAACACCTTCTCCAAAAGGCTTCATTCCCAGTTCGTCGGTCGCCACGCTTCTTATGGATATAAGTTTAGACAGAGATGAAAGCATCTCTGTCTTGTTTTCTTCGATCTTGTTGTTAATCTGATCCAAAAAAGTCATTGTTACATTACTGCTTCAACGCCAGCGACTTCCGGATAGCTTTCCTTAAGGATTCTCTCTACAACGCCTTTGATTGTCATCTGCGCGCCAGGACATCCTGCACAGTGACCCTGAAGTCTTACCTTAACGATGTTGTCTTCAGTATACTCAACAAATTCGATGTCTCCGCCATCTCTCTGAAGGAAAGGCCTGATCTGATCCAATGCATCTTTGATTTTCTGTTCCATTACGTTTCTCCTTTATCTTTTGTAAATTAAGTTCTATCTATTCTACAGACTCTATGGTATAGAGTGTGCTTACCTGACCTTGTACCCATGTGCTGACATATGCCGTTTCAATCGGGTCTCCGATGCTGTTGAAGTTGAACACGCCTGAAACCCCTTCAAACTGATAATCCGGTCCCGTGAGCATATTCATGATGTCTTCTGAAGTAGCGTTTTCCGGAGCTTTGCTGAGGGCATCCAGAGCCAGACAGTACGCATCATAGCCCAAGGCAACTGCATCATCCGGTTCTGCGTCCTGCCCATGCTTTTGCTTATATGCCGACAGGAACATCTCTTTTTCTTTGCTCACTGCCTTGGTCGGATCTTCCCCGTCCGACGCAAAGAACTGAATGAACGCCAGATTGCTGGACTGAACCGACTTGTTCAGCGAATCCCGGAATTCCTGAGATCCCCATTCGGCATTTCCTAAGAACTGCACATCAAGCTTCATTTTTGCCGCCTGATTGATAATATTTGACGCATCCTGCAAATCTCCAACGAGCAACACCTGTTTCACGCCGGATTTCTTGACTTTGTTCAGTACCTTCGAGTAATCCGTAGCACCCGGTTCGAAGTCTTCGTACAGGGTGATGGCGTCGTCATCCTTGGTTTCTCCACGAATCAAATCCACAAAGGATGAAGCCGTTGCCGTTGCCGCATCGTTTCCCTGAGGAACCAAAACGCCGGCCTGCTTTTCTTTACGGTCTTCCAGAACATACCGGGCGAGCAAACTTCCCTGGTTTGAATCCACATAACACAATCTGCAGTAGTATTTATAGTTCTTCGTAATGAGCGGATTCGTATTGGTAATCGCAATGGACGGAATCTTCGCAGCGTTAATATAGTGACTGGCTGCCAGTGAATACACATTGCCGTAGCTTCCTAAAATGAAGGCCGGCTTTTTTGAAATCAGTGTCTCTATGGCCGTTTCCGCCGCATCGATATCCGAGTTATTATCCGCGTAAACAAGCTCTACCTTCTTATCGTTCAGCGTTGGATAGATTTCATGGGCGATTTCGATGCCTTCAATCTCGAGGGTTGCCCCTTCCTTATCCGCTCCGGACATCGGTTCAAAAACACCGATCTGTATCACTCCGTCTTTTTCCTGCGGCTTATCAATAAACGCCTGCTTGAAATTATCAAAGGTGGTGCACCCTGATAAACTGAGCAGCGCGAGAATCGCAATCGATAAAATTGTAATGACTTTTTTGATATTCAAATCCCTTACCTCGTTATAGTGCATACGCAATTATTATACACTATCCCGTTTTATACTTCAAACCTTAAAACGGGAGCATCGTACCACCTCTTCCTGGAATCAATCGTCCCCTCTTCCTGGAATCAGATGATGCCGCTGGCCTTCATGCTTACAAATTCCCCATCGCCGATAATAATGTGATCGATCACCGGTATGCCCACCAGATTTCCCACTTCCACCAGCCGTTTCGTCGTATCGATATCCGCCTTGCTGGCCTCCGCCGTTCCCGACGGGTGATTGTGTATGAAGGCAACTGACCCGGCACTGCGTTTGATTGCTCTGGTAAAAACTTCCCTCGGATGGGTCACGGAGGAGTTCAGATCGCCCACGGATATTTCCGTCTCTTCCAGGATTTCTCCTTTGGAATTCAACATCAGACAGAAGAAATGTTCTTTCTTTTCGTATCGAAGCCGTTCCATGAACAAATCCGCAATATCCCCGGAATTTGTAATCGCGTCCCCTTTTGTATGCGGCGTTGCTGCAATGCGTCGCCCTAATTCCACTGCAGCAATGACCTGACAGGCTTTTGCCCGCCCCATGCCTTTGACCGTCATCAGCTCTTCCGGCGCGCAATCAACCATATGCCTTAATCCGTCCCGATCCATAGCCATAAGCTCATTGGCAAGTTCCAGTGCGGATTTGTCCGAAGCCCCGGTCCGAATGATGATGGCAAGCAGTTCCGCCGTTGACAGACTGCTGCTCCCATAATGCAAAAGCTTTTCCCTCGGCATTTCCCAATCCGGCATTTCTCGTAATTTCATTTCCCCAATCCCCCTTACTATGGTTTTTCGTGTTAAAAAAATATCCCGTTTGGGATATTTTAACACGAAACACTATTGAAATGTAAATTATTTCCAATTTATCTGGTCCACGATTTTTATAACGCGATCGACCACTTCCTCAATGCCAAGACCCGTCGTATCCAGTTCGATTGCGTCATCCGCCTTTCGTAACGGGTTCAGCGCTCTGGTCATATCGCTGTGGTCACGGGCCTTAATGTCTGCCAGAACCTCTTCGTAACTCTGGGTTTCACCTTTTTCCTGCAATTCCTTGAATCTTCGTTCTGCCCGTTCTTCTGCGGAAGCCGTAAGAAAAATCTTGCACTCCGCATCCTTCAGGACATTGGTTCCGATATCCCGTCCGTCCATGATCATGCTTTTGCGCATTCCCATTTCTCTCTGGATGTCCACCAGTTTCTGCCTTACTTCCGGGATGGAAGAACACTGGGAGGCAAGCATGGATACTTCCGGCGTCCGAATCAAGGTATTCACGATTTCTCCGTCCAGGACGATGTCCCCATTCACAAAATCGATGTCCGTTTCTGCCAGCATTTTGTCCAGCTTTTCCCCCTGTTCAAAGGGAACGCCTTCCCGATCCATCTTGTATCCAACGGCTCTGTACATTGCCCCGGTGTCGATGTAGTCAATTCCTAACTGTTTGGCGACGGCCTTCGCAATAGTGCTCTTGCCGGCACCGCTCGGTCCATCGATTGCAATTCTTATAATCTTAGACATTGGTCCCTTCTTTCTTGCTTGTCAGAAGCTTTTCTACTTCCTGAACAAATGTGTTGATGTCTGTAAACTGTCTATATACTGAAGCAAACCTTACGTAGGCAACCTCGTCCAGGTCCTTCAATCGTTCCATAACCAGTTCGCCGATGAATGTGCTGTCGACTTCTTTTTCCATCATGTTGTTGAGGCCCCGTTCTATATCGTCTACGATACGCTCCATATCTGCCAGCGCGACCGGACGTTTTTCGCAGGCTCTGATAATACCGTTCAGAAGCTTGTTTCTATCAAAGGCCTGACGGCTTCCATCTTTTTTAATGACCATAAGAATCATCTCTTCGATTTTTTCATAGGTCGTAAATCGTCTGCCGCAGGATTCGCATTCCCGTCTTCTTCTTATAGCTCTACCGTCTTCTGTATGTCTGGAGTCAATTACCTTGCTGTCTTCATTCTCACAATAAGGGCATCTCATGTTTCAACTTCCTCCTACTACACATCCTCGTATCTACACAAGGTTTTCTCTTTTCTACCAAAATTTTACTACATATTGTGTTTTCTGACAAGAGCCAACACAAAAACGCTGCCCCATCGAATTGACGCGGCAGCGTTTTATTATTTCGTCATAATACAAGTTCTATCTCTTGTGGCAGCCTAACGGCAGTTTTTCATATCCGTCTTTGTAAGCGCCTGTTTCCAGTCGATCGAAGTAATCCTTAACCGCTCTCGCTACAACACCATTGAGGAGAACCAGACCAACAAGATTTGGTGCTGCCATCAAAGCGTTGAAGATGTCGGCTACGGTCCATACCTGGCTCAGAGTCAGGAACGGTCCAATGAATACTGCGAATACATACAGCCATCTGTAAACCTGTACAGCGCCCTTGCTTCCGTTGAAGAGATATTCACAGCATCTTTCTGCATAGTAGTCCCAACCAAGGATGGTTGTGAATGCGAAGAATGCCAATGCGCACATTACTACGAATGCACCTCCGGAAGGTCCAAGCAGACCCATTGAGAATGCATCGATGGTAACCTGAGCACCTTCGTGTCCCATTTCCAGAGCATAGTCATAAGCACCGGAAGTCATGATTACCAGACCAGTCATCATACATACGCAAATCGTATCTGTGAATGTACCTGTCATGGATACCAGACCCTGTCTAACCGGCTCATTTGTCTGAGCAGCAGCTGCTGCGATAGGAGCGGAACCAAGACCAGCTTCGTTTGAGAAGACGCCTCTTGCTACGCCCTTTGTAATCGCCAGATAGAAGGCTCCGAACGCACCGCCGGCTGCGGCCTTTGCACCGAATGCCATAGTTACGATGTCTGCGATTGCCTGTGGAACTTCAGCAATGTTCTTAAAGATAATGATCAGAGCAATGACAACGTAAGCGATTGCCATGAACGGAACGATAATGGATGTTACGGTAGCAATTCTCTTGATGCCGCCGATGATAACCAGTGCTGCACATACGGTAACAACGATTGCTACAATAATCGTTACTACAGTGATGTTCTTGTCAGCACCGATTGTGAAGATTGTTGGTGATTCAAAGAATGTTTCTGCTGCGGATGCGATACCATTGATCTGTGTGATCGTACCAATACCAAACGCACCAGCAATACATCCAAACAGTGCGAACAACTTACCAAGCCATTTGGCATTCCAACCGTATCTTTCCTTGATCCCGCGTTCAATGTAGTAGAACGGACCGCCGAGATATCCGCCATCAGGATTCTTTTGTCTGTAGATTACGGCCAGACAGCCTTCAGAGAACTTGGTTGCCAGTCCAACACACGCTGCGATGAACATCCAGAACAATGCTCCCGGACCTCCAACGATTACAGCGGTTGCAACACCAACGATGTTTCCTGTACCGATGGTTGCTGAGAGGGCTGTACAAAGTGCGCCGAAGGAGGATACTTCACCGGAAGCTCCATCTTCATTTCGAATCATGTACTTCAGTGCTCTTCCCAGTTTGATGAACTGCATTCCCTTTAGTCTGACTGTCAGCAGGATGCCGGTACCCATAATGAGTACTAATAGAGGCACACCCCATACAAACGAGTCGACCGAGTCTAAAAATTGTGTGATCATTTTGTTTTTCTCCTTCTCCAATAAGTAGATATAATTCCAATAATTAAAAAAGCCGATAATACTGCTATTAACGACTTCCCGGAGAGGTACAAATACAAATAATTGTGGTTAAACTATCTGCTCTGTCCTTTTGCCTGAGAGATTACGCCGGCTACCTTTCTCGGCTGCAGTCTGACGCGTACACCTTCGGCGCTCAGGGTGGAATCCTGAGACTCTCCAGAGAATCATAGTTTAGGTAAAAAAACCTATAAACTTACAATGCCATCATAGCACACCATATAGTATCTTTCAACATCTCCACACGTATTATATTGTATACACTACGGTACTTTGTTGCGGAAATTTTTTCAGAATATTCGCTTAATCACGTTAACGCGTTAAATCCCCTTGATTTCGATTTTATTTGGGTTTTGGATCTTGTTTTTCCAGTTGTTCTTCGCGATCCACTGGCTGATTGCCTCGTTGACCTGCTCTACTTCTTTCTTAAAATCAGTAGCCGATACCTTTCTGGCATTGTTCCCCATGATGATCATCTGTTCCAGCCGGTCCGAAGTAGCGACTCTGACATCGTAGCGTTTATCCGCAAGTTCATAGGTGGTCCGCTCGATATACGTATCGGCCGTTTCCGCCTCCTTCGTATATACAATGGTTACATTCCCGCTCTTTTCTATATGACGTTCTCCGCCTTTGACTTTGTATGCATCAAAAACAACGATCAGATTGCAGTCGTTGTAACCCTGATAATTGGCAAGTATCTCGATCAGCGCTTCCCTGGCACTATCGATATTGATTTTGGCCAGTTCTTTGAGCTCCTCCCAGGCAAAAATGATATTGTATCCATCCACCAACAGGTATTGCGGCAATTTTTCATAAGACCTGGTTTTCCTTTTTTCCGGCTCAATGACTTTGGCCTCAATGTTCGGCCGTTTTTTGGTTTCCCGTTTGTTGCTTCCATAGGTCTGGGCAAAGATTGCTTCCAGTTCTTTCTCTTCTGCGTCGCTGCCCCGGCTCCCCACCGGGCGTCCCGGATCCGCGGCTTTTGCATCTGCCGAATCCCTTTGACCATCACGCAGGACTTTTATGTGCATTCTGTCGTCCGCTTCATCCCACGGTACATTGTGTCCCGCCCCATGAGAACAGAATACGGAATCCGCCGGATTCTCTGTATCCCGGTCCGCATCATAGGCAAAAGCATCGATCACAACGTCTTCATTGTGGCATTCCTCATAGCCGCCAAACCGGCAGGCAAGCTGCCCGAAGCCGTGTGTGTAGGAAGCCACTTCCGCGCTGTAGCTTTGCAGTTCGGAAACAGGGGCTCTGCCTTTGAGCGTTTCTCCTTCTGTATCATAAAATCTGCCGCCCATTTTCTGTATGTCCGACATGGCTCTGCCAACGTTTTCCTGGGGAAGTTGCAGTTCGAATTCATACCACGGCTCCAGCAAAACCATATTCCCGGCAGCAAGGCTTTTGCGAAGACCCTGCCGGATGGCCCGGTAGGTTGCCTGCCTAAAATCGCCGCCCTCGGTGTGTTTTAAATGGGCCCGGCCGGCAAGCAGTGTGATGCGCATGTCCGTAATCGGGGAGCCCGTCAGCGTTCCCGGATGATTGCGCTCCGTTAAATGGGTGAAGATCAGCCGCTGCCAGTTCTTGTCCAGCTCGTCTTCGCTGCAGGTAGAATCGATTACGATCCCCTCGCCTCTCGGCAAAGGCTCCAGCAAGAGATGCACCTCCGCATAGTGGCGCAAAGGCTCGAAGTGCCCGGCGCCTTCCACCGGCTTAGCAATGGTTTCTTTGTATGAGATTTGTCCCTCCCCAAAGGTGACGTCCATGCCAAATCTCTGGTCGATGATTTCATGCAAAATCTCCAGCTGAACCTGTCCCATCAGCCGGATCTGTATTTCCTGTGCGTGTTCGTTCCATTCGATTTTGAGCTGCGGATCTTCTTCCTCAAGGTCTTTGAACTTCTGGTATGCATCATGGGCATTGACGCCCGCCGGCAAAATCACCCCATAGGACAGAGCCGCTTCCAGTTCCGGTCGGATGGTTGTTTCATCTTTGTCCTCCGGCAGCAGTTGTCCTGCAAAGGTATCCTTGAATCCGGTTACGGCACAAACCGTTCCGGCTCCGGCCTCTTCCAGTGGTTCGTATTTGTCTCCGGAATAGATTCGGATCTGGTTGACTTTTTCACTGCCGGCTTTCTCCCCGGAAGATGTCTGGATGCTCATCTTCGCCTTCAGAGTTCCGGACAAAACCTTCATGTGGGTCAGCCTCTCGCCCTGACCGTCCCGCGTGATTTTATAGACTCTGGCGCGGAAGGAATGGCCCTCTGCTTCCTTTCCATATTCTTCTCCATATTCCGCTCCATAGGCAATGCAGTATCGATCCAGTCCTGCAAGCAGTTCGTCGATGCCTTCCATCTTTAGCGCCGCACCGAAATAGCACGGCACAACGTGCCCCGCGGCGATGGCTTTTGCGGTTGTCGAAAGGGAAATCCCCTGGTCCAGAAATTCTTCTAAGGCGTCCTCATCGCGGGTAGCGATTTCCTCCTCATCGGGGCCATCGGTAAAATCAACACAGGCCCCCTCAAAGGCCTTTTGCATATCGCTGATTAACGATGCTTTAGCATTTGCAACGTCCCCGTCCCTTGCAACCAGATCCATTTTGTTGATAAAAGCAAAGGCCGGGATGTGGTACTTCCGGATCAGCTTCCAAAGTGTCAGGGCGTGGGCCTGGATTCCTTCACGGCCGTTGATCACTAAAATCGCGTAATCGAGCACCTGCAGTGTCCGTTCCATTTCCGCACTAAAATCCACGTGCCCCGGTGTATCAAGCAGGGTCACGTCCAGAGACGGCAATGAAAACTGGGCTTGCTTGCTAAAGATCGTGATGCCGCGCTGCTTTTCCTGCTCATCCGTGTCCAGAAAGGCGTTTCCGTTATCTACACGGCCCATTTTGCGGATGGCTCCGGTCTGAAAGAGCACCCCTTCGGAGAGGGTCGTTTTGCCCGCATCTACGTGGGCCAATATTCCAATTGTCACTTTTCGTTGATCATTCATGTTCTGATTATAGCACAATGCACATCAAAAAAGCGCACCAATCATGGTACGCCTTTGTGATTCTTATGGTCGCTTTACAGTGCTTTCTTTGCCGTTTCGCAAAGAGCTGTGAATGCTGCAGGATCGCTGATTGCCATTTCTGACAGCATCTTTCTGTTGATGTCGATGTTTGCCTTCTTCAGTCCGCCGATCAGCTTGCTGTAGCTCATGTCGTTCATTCTTGCTGCAGCGTTGATTCTTGCGATCCAAAGCTTTCTGAAATCTCTCTTCTTGTTCTTACGTCCAACATATGCGGAGCGGAGAGCTCTCATTGTTGCAGGCTTTGCTGCTCTGTATGTGCTGTGCTTGGAGCCATAAAAGCCCTTCGCCATCTTCAGTACTTTCTTATGTCTTTTATGTGCGTTTAATCCTTTTTTTACTCTTGCCATTTCAATACCTCCTTACTTGCTCAATACTGCCTTGATTCTCTTCAGATCGGCGCTTGTTAATGTGGTTGCCTTTCTCAGGCCTCTCTTTCTCTTCTGGCTCTTCTTAGTAAGGATGTGGCTCTTGTATGCTTTGTTTCTCTTTACTTTTCCTGAACCTGTCACTTTGAATCTTTTGCACGCACCTCTATGCGACTTCATTTTGTTTTTTGCCATTTCTTCCTCCTATGTTAATCAATTATCTAACTGCTTTTATTTTTTATCGCCTTTCGGGGACAATATCATGGTAAGGCTTCTGCCCTCAAACTTTGGTTTTCTGTCCATTTCGCCTACGTCTGATACTGCTTCTGCGAACTTCTCCATGACCTCATGGCCTCTGGCGACATAGTCACGTTCTCTGCCTCGGAACCTAAGGCTGACTTTCAGTTTGTTTCCGTCTTTCAGGAACTTCGCTCCTGTCTTCGCTTTGACCATGATGTCGTGGTCTTCGATGAATGTTGAAAGTCTGATTTCCTTTACTTGTGTTGTGTGCTGCTTTTTCTTTGCTTCCTTTTCTCTCTTCTGCTGATCATACTTATACTTGCCATAGTCAAGGATTTTGCAAACTGGCGGCTGCGCTTTTGGCGCGATACAAACAAGATCGAGCTTCTTTTCTTCGGAAAGATCAAGAGCTTCCTGTCTGCTCATAATTCCAAGCTGGTTACCATCTGCATCGATAACCCTCAGTTCTTTTGCACGAATTTCTTCGTTGATTAATGCTTCCTTAGCGATTGTTCTGCACCTCCATATGACTTCGCAAAATAAAAACTGCGGACGCAAAAGCATCCGCAGCAAATCACAAAACTCTCACGAGTCTGTTTTCGATCATTTACCCGGGCGCCCATGCTCCCAAGGTGAGAAGCGGATAACTTCTGCTTTCTACCTTACATAATCTATCATACCTCTGCATCCATTGCAAGGACTTTTTTCAGCCTTTGCGGATGACTTTTTCAGCCTTTGCTGATGACACAGGCCCGTTCCGTAATCGTCCCACGCACGACGTCTTCTGCAAAAGCTCTGCAGGTCGGTGCGCCGCATACCCCGCAGTCGATTCCCGGAAGTTCTCTGAGAATGTTCCCCAATTCTTCCATTTTCTTAATGGCGACGTTCAGATCCTCATCCAGCTGAAGGACAGGCCGGTATTTCATTTCCTGATTTCGCTTGAGCGAATCGATATCATCTGCAAAGTTCAAATACCTATTTCCATACCTCTGTTTCGCCTCATCGACAAGCCGCTTCATGTTGGCCCTTGCGGAATAACAGTTTTCGACGGTAAGGGATCCACCAAGGCATCCGCCGACGCAGGCATCCGCCTCGATAAAATCTACGTCGCCCAGTTTGTCGTTTTCAATCTGCTCGAAGATTTCCATGACTTCATAGATTCCGTCGATGGCAATGAATTTGTCCGTTCCAACCGCCAGGCTTTCGCCGCCAGGGCTGGTCCATCTTAGACCCGTCATACCAGTCTGTTCCAGATCCTCGACCTCAGAATCCTTTAAGGCCTTCAGATTTGCGAGGACCTGTCGGTACACGTCGGATATGGCGAGCATCTTGTCGATTTCTGTCTCTATAATCTCGTCACTTTCTTTGATAAAAGAAATCTTAGACGTACATGGGGCAATGTAAAAGATTCCGATCTTCAGACCCGGATGCTCTTCTTCTGCACTCTTTCTGGCCATTTCGGCAACGATTTCCACCGGTGGCCGGTAGTCCGACACATAGTCGATCAGATTCGGGAATTTGAGCTGGATCAATTTCAGAATGGACGGGCATCCCGACGATATGATCGGAAGCTTTGCCTTCCCTGACAGATATTTTCTTCTCGTTGCATCGCTGACGATTTCGGCTCCGATGGCCTCTTCATAAACCTCATCGAATCCAATCATCTTGATGGCGGTCAACAGGTGATTCCGGGAAGGAACATCTGCAAACTGTCCAAGAAATGCACTGGAAGGGATGACAATTCGGTAATCGTATTCCTTCATCGTTTCCAGTGGATCGACGATTGGCCGCATGGCGTGTCTCGGACAGACTTTGATGCACATCCCGCACTCGATGCAGCGTTCCGGATCCACGACCGCCTTCCAGCCCCGGATGCGAATGGCTTCCGTCGGACATTCCCGGACGCAATGTATGCATCCGATGCACCGTGCCGGATCCAGCTGAATGGACGTGATATTGTCATTCTCCGTCGTCAGCGGTCCTTCGGTGATCCCCACGCTGTGCAGTTTGCCGCATACGGTGAAGGTCGGCATCCCCGTGATCGCCAACGCAATGTTCCGGTTGGCCGCAAGTTCAATCATGGTATCCGTCACCGGCTTGTCGCTCGTAATAATGATGGCAGACATGTTCATCATTTCCGAAGCACGAATGACTTGTGGGTTCACAAGGCTCGTAATCAGAATGCTGTCATCCACATTGCCGAGCATTACGTTGCTCATCAGATCCGTCGCAAAGGCATAGGAATACTCTTTTTCTAACGCTTCCTTATTTTCATAGAGAAGATTTCCATCTATTAATCTGAGTATTTCTTTGAATTTCATCGGTCTTCCTTATACGCCCGGCTGCTGTCTCAGCCACTTGATAAAAGCTTTTGCTGTAACCTTCCCGTCCTCATCGCGAATATCTGCGCCCAGTTCTTCCAGATCTGCGGAAGTATCCCGCGTATTGATTTCGGACAAGGTGTTGGCATCTGAGTTAAAGAATATCAGTTTATCCGTTGCCGGTCCTTTTTTCTCAAGAAATTTCCTGCCTGCTTCGTTGTTGGTGTATTCCACGGCTTTTGGTTCCGGTCTTGCCGGTATGGTTCCCAAAACGGAAAGCACGCTGTATGCCTTTTGCTCGAGGTGCGCGTAAAAGGCTGCCCCTCCCATTTGCTTTGCCGCGTAAAAAATCTCCTCGATGGTCATTTTCGTCGGAAACCGCAGGAGCTGCTCTTCGACTTCGATATCCCCGTCTTCATCTACGATAAACTGGTTTCCGAATTTCTTTGGTTTGTTCTTTTTGTTATGCAGATTCATGGCAACAATGCGCTGCATTCTGGTTGCCGCAATCATATCCGGGAACAGGCAAACCACATGGACTTCTTCCGAAGACTCGACCTCAATAGCCGGCACAAAGGCAATGCGACCTTCTGCGAGCTGAGCTGTAGTGGCAAGATTTTTCATGGAATTGCTGTCTGCTACAGCGATAATGTCCAATCCGTTTTCGACTGCCTTATCAATGATGTTTTTTGGTGTCATGTCGTCGCTGGCAGCTGGCGAAAGACAGGAGTGAATGTGTAAATCATATGCTATCATTTGAGCACCTCATGCGTTCTCCATGCCAGTTCATAAGCTTCCTTTTCGCTCTTGAAGAGACAAACGTCCAGATCTTCGGCCTTGTCAATCAGACTCTGTTCGACGACAGTGTCTCCTGCGATAACAACGCAAGCAACGTCGTTCAAGTCAGCAACGGTCAGGATGTTCGGATGTGTCTGCACCGTGATCCATACGTTGCCTTCGTCACAGTTTCCCATAACGACACTGAGCAGGTCCCCAATGTAGGCATCTGTAATCGTCTTGTCCTGTCTGCAATTTGTCAAAGCCGTCAGGCCCATTGCTTTTGCATACTTTTCAACATTCATGTTTTGTTCTCCTTTCGAGGATGGTGTCCATGATCACTCTGGCAACATCCTGCTTTCCCATTAGCTCTTGCTCTTTGATTTGATCTTTTGTTATAAACGTAACCAGATTGGTATCCGTACCAAATCCGGCGCCTTCGTTTTTAAGATTATTGGCGACGATCATGTCAACGTTCTTGCGAGCCAGTTTCGCGCGCGAGTTTTCGATCATATTCTCTGTTTCCATGGAGAATCCGCAGAGGAACTGCCCCTCCTTTTTGTTCGCGCCCAGATACGCCAAAATGTCCGTTGTGCGCTTGAGCGGAATGCTCAGATCACCGTCTTTCTTTTTGATCTTCTGATCGTGGTATTCCACCGGTGTATAATCCGATATAGCTGCCGCCATGACAACGATATCCGCGCTTTTGGCGTGCTCCTTCACGGCTTCAAACATATCTGCGGCGTTGATCGCGTCTACGATTTTGCAAAATCTCGGCGGGTCGACGGTAACGGAGGCTTTGACCAGCGTAACATCCGCGCCCCGCATGGCACATTCCCGCGCAACGGCGAATCCCATCTTGCCGCTTGAATGGTTGGTAAGAAACCGGACAGGGTCCATGGATTCCCGTGTCGCGCCGGCAGAAACCAACACTTTCAGACCGGTCATATCCTTTGGCCGTGCGATTTCGTGCACGATCCATTCGTACAGTTCCTCCGGTTCCGGCATCTTGCCGGCTCCGGTATCCCCGCAGGCTAAGTATCCAACGGCCGGTTCCACAACGGTCATGCCGAAGTTCCGCAGAATCTGCAGGTTTTGCTGCGTGATCGGATTCTCATACATCCGCGTGTTCATGGCCGGTACGATCAGTTTCGGGCAGTTGGCGGCGAGAAAGGTCGTCGTCAGCATATCATCCGCCAGACCGTGGGCAAACTTCGCAATGATATTTGCGGTGGCCGGCGCGACCATAATGACATCTGCCTTTTTGGCAAGTTCCACATGCTCCACATCAAATCGGCCTTTGCGCTCAAAGGTACTCGTGACGCATTCGTTACCGGATAGCGTTTCCATGGTCAGTGGAGCAATAAAACGGCAAGCGTTTTCTGTCATGATGACATGGACTTCCGCGCCTTCCTTGCGGAGCCTGCTGACAAGGTACGCGGTTTTGTATGCAGCGATCCCGCCACTGACTCCGATCAGTACTACTTTATTTTTTAACATATTGTTCCTCACTCTCTCATGGGATGGGGTTTGCGACCTATTCGATTCTGACTGTCATCTGCACTTCGGTTCCCTCTCCGGGTGCTGTGATGATGTTCAGTTCGTCGGTGTTTTTGCGGATATTCGGCAGGCCCATTCCGGCGCCAAAGCCCATTTTCCGGACTTCCTCGTCAGCCGTCGACCAGCCTTCCTGCATGGCCAGATCCAAATCGGGGATTCCCTTTCCCTGGTCCTTGATCACGATGTAGACCCGATCCTGATCGATATCTACAAAAGCCTCTCCCCCGCCGCCATGAATAAAGGCGTTGATCTCCGCTTCGTACATGGCGATGGCGACCCGCTTCACGATTGCTGGCGAAACGCCTAGCTTTGTGAGGGTCCGCTTCGTGCTGCTGGAGGCCTCTCCCGCCATATCAAAATTGCTGTCGTCGATGATATAATGCTGTTCCATTTTTTCGAACTCTTTCCTAATTCTCTATTGTCGTGGTTTATTGTCGTGATTTTATGCTCGTATTATTTGCTTTAGCGCTTTTGCTCACTGACTTGATTATATAATATAAAATACAACTTTGCAGTTGTATTTTAAAAATTTTTTGTAACTAGTTTGCTCTTTTTATGCAATGTGAAAATAGTTCGACACTCAAGTGCGCTGCATGCATATAAACCCGGAGAAGGCGCAGTAAAAGAGAGATGCAATTGCTTACATCTCTCAAAAGTCTCGATATAAAAAGCTCAGCAGTTTAGCCGAAGTATCTCTTCAGCAGGCCTTCGAATGCCTTGCCGTGTCTTGCTTCGTCTCTAGCCATTTCGTGTACTGTGTCGTGGATTGCATCCAGGCCCAGTTCCTTAGCTTTCTTAGCCAGAGCAGTCTTGCCGGCTGTTGCGCCGCATTCTGCGTCAACTCTCATTTCGAGGTTCTTCTTTGTGGAATCGGTTACTACTTCGCCCAGCAGTTCTGCGAACTTAGCAGCGTGTTCTGCTTCTTCGAAAGCAGCCTTTTCCCAATACAGACCGATTTCCGGATATCCTTCTCTGTGAGCTACTCTTGACATTGCCAGGTACATACCTACTTCTGAGCATTCGCCGTTGAAGTTGTCTCTCAGGCCCTGAATGATTTCTTCGTCAACGCCCTGTGCTACGCCAACAACGTGTTCTGCAGCCCATTCTCTTTCGCCTTCTTCTACTTTGTTAAACTTTTCTGCCGGAACTCCACACTGAGGGCACTTTGCCGGTGGCGTATCGCCTTCATGCGTATATCCGCATACTGAACATGTCCATTTCATATTTCTGTCCTCCTTGATTACTTGATAGGTTTTACCATCTACCTATTAATTACAAACTCTGAATATAGTATACTATTTTAGTCAAGATTAGTCAACCTATATTTAATTGTGTCAAATAAAAACACTGTGTTGCATCCCAGCAAAACGCTGTCGTGGTTCCATGAACCTTTTCTGTCTTAGTTCCTTTCCAAATTCATAGACTCAGGTTTTGGCCATTCAATTAATAATCTGAGTCTCTAGACTCAGATTTTGCTCAACGTCGTCTAAAAATGAGTCTTCAAAATGCTCGG
>CADBJW010000020.1:0-37238 GCA_902795135.1 uncultured Eubacteriales bacterium | reverse complement strand
GGAAAAGACCAAGTTGCCTGAAAGCTGAGTCATCAGACTCAGATTCACAAGAAAGATAGGAAAACATGAGTCTGCACTGCTTCGCGAGTCTTCGCCGGCGCGGAAGCCATATGGAGTCTTCGCCGGCGCGGAAGCCATATGGATTCTTCGCTGCTCCAGCGGCCATATGGATTCTTCGCCGGCCGATGCCCATTCTTATTTCCTCAACCGGTGTGCGGTCTTTTCTTCCTTGACACTACTTGACTAAAATAGTAAAGTAGAAACGGTGATGCTCGAACCAAGACGAGGACTTCACCAACAAAGAATGTAAACGCAAAGGAGAATCCTATGGCAGCAGCAACTGTAACGAATCATGTACTCGATTTGATCGGTAACACGCCGATTATCAATATGGAACCTTCTACCGGTCTGAAGATTTTTGCAAAAGCCGAGTTCCTGAACCCTGGCGGCAGCATCAAAGACCGTGTGGCGAAGCACATGCTGGAATGCGCGGAAAAAGAAGGCAAGCTCAAAAAAGGAATGCACATTGTAGAACCAACCTCGGGAAATACCGGTATCGGTCTCGCACTCTGCGGCGTGCAGATGGGATACGATGTTACGATCGTCATGCCGGAGAATATGAGTTCTGAACGAAGGGCCGTGATCAAGGCGCTGGGTGCAAAACTTGTTCTGACATCTGCAAGACATAGCCTGGAGGGTGCTGTTGAGGAAGCAAACCGCATCGCTTCTAAATCCAGTGACTACTTCGTACCACAGCAGTTTGAGAATCCGCACAATCCGGAGATTCATTACCTGACAACCGGTCCGGAAATCTGGGAACAGTTGAACGGTAAAGTGGATATCTTTGTTTCCGGACTTGGCAGCGGCGGCACGCTGCAGGGCACAGCGCAGTATCTCAAAGAAAAAAATCCGGATCTGATTTGTGTCGCTGTAGAACCAAGAAATGTTTCTGCCCTTCTTGGTGATGAGCCGGGACTGCATCAGATTCAGGGCATCGGTGATGGATTTATTCCGTCCGTCCTGGATGTGAACATTGTGGATAAAGTCATTACGGTTACCGATGACGATGCTATGAGAACCACCAGAAAACTGGCCAAAGAGCAGGGACTGATGTGCGGGACTTCATCTGGAGCGAATATCTGGGCTGCCATGAAAGCTGCCCGCAAGTTCGGCGAAGACAAGGTCATCGCAACCGTACTGCCAGACCGTATGGAACGGTACTTCAGCACCGGATTGTTATAGGGATCCTGCCGTCCTACGGACGGAACGTGCGTCCCACGGATGGAAAGTGCGTCCCACGGACGAGAAGTACGGGCGATAAGCGATACGTCCCACGGACGAAAAATAGTACTAATTTGCTATCGAACGCAAAAGGCTACTCGCAATGGAGCAGCCTTTTTTGATCTCGTCTTGATCTATTATGAGGTTTTTGGGTGTTTCGAATCAGATTTTAATGTTTCGAATTAGTCTTCATCGTAAGGCTTCAGGTCGTCAGCCCAAATAAGGTCAACGCCTGTTGCTGCCTGAACTTCTTCCTTCGTGTAATCCGGATGCAGTTCTGTAACAACGATGCCTTCGTCGGTAACTTTCATAACAGCCATTTCCGTAATGATGTTTGTTACGCACTTTTCTGCTGTCAGCGGAAGGGTACATTCCTTCTTGATCTTGTGATTGCCCTTCTGGGTGTGCAGCATGGTGATGATTACTTCCGGACATCCTACGCAAAGATCCATAGCGCCGCCCATTCCGGCAACCTTCTTGCCAGGAACGATCCAGTTCGCCAGGTCTCCGTTTTCTGCAACTTCCATAGCGCCCAGTACGGTAGCCTTAACGTGTCCGCCTCTGACCAGGCCAAAGCTTTCGGCTGTGTCAAAGAACTTTGCTCTCGGAAGAGCTGTTACATACTGTCCGCCTGAGTTGATGATGTTTACATCCAGTGTGTCCTGATCTGCCAGAACGTCGATTCCTGCGAATCCGTTTTCGGAGTGGCAAGTAATGATAACATCTTCAGGAAGATAGTCAGCTACCATGGTTGGTAAGCCGATGCCGAGATTGATGAAATCTCCAGCTTCGAAGTGTTTCGCACATCTCTTTGCGATTCTTGCTTTTAAATCTGCCATTTTGGTTCTCCTTCCACGATTGACTCAACCAGTACGCCAGCTACCTGCCAGATATCAGGATCTACTGAACCTACTTCGACCAGTTTTTCTGCTGCAATAACGGTATGATCGGATGCTCCGGCCATTACGATGTTAAAGTTTCTTGTTGCCTTTGAGCACATATAGTTGCCAAACTTATCAGCCATGCTTGCTCTGATGAATGAATAGTCAGCGTGCAAAGGTCTTTCAAAGAGCCACTTTTTGCCATCGATTTCTACGACTTCTTTCTTTCTGCCGAGTTCATCAAGATCTGTTTCCATTGGTGTTCCCAAACCTACCGGTGTAAGAACTCCACCGAGTCCATATGCTGCTGCTCTGATTTTTTCTGCCAGAGTACCCTGTGGTACCAGCGTATATTTCAGGCTGCCATCAGCGAACTGCTCGTTCAGGCGAGGGTTTACACCTACGTGTGACATGATAACGTGGTCGACCATGTGGTGCTCCAAGAGTTTTCCGATGCCTCTAGGTGTCTTGCCGCCAAATTCTCCTGCAGGCTGGCCTTCTGCCAGTCCGCCGTCGTTGCCGATTACCGTAAGGTGCTTAACGCCTTTTCTTACGAGCGCATCCATAAGAACTTCAGGTGAACCTGTTCCCAGAAATCCTCCAACCATTATGGTCATGCCGTCTTCTACTCCTGCAACTGCTTCATCAGCGGTTAAGATTTTATTGAACATTTTTCTACCTTTCTTATCGTCTGTGCTATAGCTACTGATTTATCGTTATACCATCTTTCTTTTAACAATTTCAGTCAAAACAAATGATGCGACGTCTTCTGCATATTTGTGCTGTCCGAAACCTGCATCGTATCCCAGTTCCTGTGCCAGTTCGTGGGAAATACGAGGACCGCCGCAAACCAGAATCACCTTATCACGCATTCCTTCTGCTTCCAGAAGTTCGACCATGTTTGTCAGGTTCTGGATATGGATATCCTTTTGCGTTACTGTCTGTGAAACCAGAATCGCATCTGCATGAAGTTCCTTCGCATGCGCGATCAGCTCTTCGTTTGGAACCTGGGAACCATAGTTATAGGCTTCGATCCCTTCGTATCTCTCCAGTCCGAAGTGTCCATGGAATCCCTTCATGTTCATAATCGCATCGATACCTACTGTATGAGCGTCTGTACCTGTTGATGCGCCTACGATGACAACCGGTCTCTTAATGTTTTCCTTGATGTATTCAGCACATTCCAGTCTGTCCATTACATCAACGTCAACCTTTGCAACTTTGATCGTCGTGTAGTCAACGGTGTGCTGGCACTTACCATAGACAACGAAGAATGTATATTCCTTGGTCATTGCCTTTGAATATACGACGTTTGGCTCATCCAGCCCCATCTTTTTTGCCAGGATCTTTGCTGCTTCATTGGCTTCGTCCCCATAAGGAACCGGAAGCGTGAAGGCAACTTCTGTCATACCATCGTTAAGCGTGTCGCCATATGGCTTTACTTTCGTCAGGTCAATCTGAGCTACTGCTGTATTGCATTCTGCCATTATTCTGCACCTCCTAACATGAGTGGAATGAACGGATTGAAGTATTCATCATCCTTGACGCAAACACCTGCAAGGCCTTTGCCCCCGTCTCTCGGTCTCTTAACGCCACCGAACTTACCCTGTTCAATGGTGGAGAACAGACCTTCTTCAACGATTTCTTCAAGCAGCTTGTCCGCTTTGTCGAGAACGAGCTGTGCTCTTGACTGAATGATTCCGCCTTCCTTGTAATATACTTCACTTCCGATGTCTCTCATATTGTTGAAAATGTACTGCGCATTTTCGATTGAGAGATATCTGTCATGCATGTGCGGTGTGTGAATCGCTTCTGTCAGCATACCTAAGAGCTGCAGGGACTGTCCTGACCAGATTGCGATCATGTTGAACAGTGCATCCTGAACATTGCCTTTGAAGATGTTGCCTGTCATGTACTTTGTTGGAGGCATGTACTTCAGAGGTGCGTTCGGGAAGATTTCTCTTGCCATAATTGCCTGTGCCAACTCATAAAGGAATCCGTTCTCAATATCCGGATCCATTTCGAATGCGTGACCGAGACCCATCTGCTCTTCTTTTACGTTTGCCAGTACTGCGAACTGTTCGTTGATCAGCTGGGAAGCCAGAACAGTGTGGGCATTTTCATAAGCATCATCTGTTGTCAGATAGTTGTCTTCACCTGAGTTAAAGATGATATCGCAGTAACCGATGATAACTCTTGAGAAGAACTGGTCAACCAGTGTTCTCTGCATATTGATGTCTCTGAACAGAATACCGTACAGAGCGTCGTTCAGCATAACGTCCAGTCTTTCGATGGCACCCATCGCCGCGATCTCAGGCATGCACATTCCGGATGAGTAGTTACAAAGCCGAATGTATCTGCCGACTTCTTCTCCTACTTCGTCCAATGCTTTTCTCATGATCCTGAAGTTTTCCTGGGTGGCGTATGTTCCACCAAAACCTTCTGTGGTAGGTCCGTAAGGTACATAGTCCAGCAGTGACTGGGCTGTCGTTCTGATAACTGCAATGATATCAGCACCCTGTCTTGCCGCCGCCTGTGCCTGCACAACGTCTTCATAGATGTTTCCTGTTGCAACGATGACATACAGATACGGTCTTCTTCCTTCGCCTATCGTAGCCAGATATTCATTTCTCTTTTCGGTCTGTGCCCGGATCGTCTTTAAGGCTTCGTGTACTTTCGGCATGATCTTAGCTTCTGCTTCTTCCTTGGAAGCCAGCGGCAGCTTCGTAACATCCAGATTTCCTGCAGCCATTTCTTCGGCGATTTCCTGAGGCTCCTTGCCAGTTTGAATCATCGCATTACCAATCCAGTAAGCAACGCCTCTTGGCAGTCCACCCGCATCAAGAATCTGGTCAATTACTACGTTAGGTAGTGGTGTATCGACCTCATCGACGCCGTCTACGCCCAAAAGCCTGAGAACGGTTCTCTCAGTACTTACGGTCGTATGTCTGTCGATGAATTCCTGCATGCTCTCAGCAATTTTTCTTGCGCTTTGCCGAGCATGATCAACCTTTTTAGGGTCCAGGTTCAGTTTGCTTTTCATCCTTTTTCTCCTTTTATTTATACAATATATTCTTTTGCCTTATCTATAATGCTGCTACTGATGCCCAGCATTTTTGCAATGTTTAAGGCATCTTTAGGGATCTCAGCCGCATCATCTACGCGGGTCAACCGGTAATCCATATACTTCTGTATGATGTTGATTCGTTCGCGCCGATTTGCGTATCTGATTTCCCTGTTCAGTTTCTCGAAATCCACATTGGCGAGGCCGGTGACTTGCATATTTACCACATCTTTGTCTGCTGTAACCGTTTCAAAATGGGTCGTGATCAGCGAGATGTAGGTTTTGCCTTTCAGATAGTCAACGATGCTCTTTGTCAACGCCAGTCCCTCTACCGGGTTCGTCCCGCTGGCGATTTCATCGATCAATAAGAGCGATCGATCCTTGCTGTTGTCGATGATCTCTTTGAGTTCTTCCATTTCACTGCCGAAACTGGACAGCCCTCGTTCGATTGACTGACTGTCACCAATCAGGATCTGCATGAAATTGGAAAGCCCTACGCGAGCGCTTTTGCATGGTACGAAGTATCCATACTGGGCTAAGATCGCAACCATTCCCGTCAGTTTGAGGGAAATGGTCTTGCCTCCCATATTCGCTCCGGTGATGCATGTGACACCATCCTTGAGCGATATGCTGACCGGGCAATATTCTCCGCCCTTTTTCTTAATGATTTCTTCGACCTGCAGGTGTCTTCCGTCCTCGAATTCCAAGACATGTTCTTTCACGATTTCAGGCTTCGTACAGTTATGTGCTTTCGCATACAAAGCCTTTGCGAGAATGATATCAAGTCTGCCGATCTTCTCGCAGTTGTCGAGAAGCCTTTTGGAATGTTTGTGGATTTCTTTTGATAGTCTACCCCTCACATTCAGCTCTTCCTCTTCGATGTCTGCGGTGATTTCGTCCAGCTCTTTCATGTGCGCCTGAACTTCCGCATCGGGTACGAGTGTGAAGGTGACCGACATATAATCCTCATCCGATTTTGCCAGTTCGGAAATCTCTTCAATCATTTTTATGGTGGCGCTGTCGCTCTTCGATATGGTGATATCGAATTTCGGTGTCAGCGACAGACCGTGTTTTTCTCTGATTTCTGAACGTAAAGCCTTTTGGCCTTTTCGTATTTCACGTTCCATGTTCTTCTTTTCTCTTCGCAGCTGTGCGAGTTTTTCCGAGAAAGAATCATAGATGTAAAATGTGTTCAACCTGTCGCCGCCTGGATCAAGAACGTCCAAAAGCTCCGTGATGTCTTCCGGAACGAATTCTTCCGGCAGACTGATTCGGGTGCTTAGGCTTCTGATTTTATCCATCAGCAAAAGCAGGTTTTTCAGTTCAAAAATCTCGACGACGGATAATACGGAACTTCCGCTTCTCTCGATGGAGAATGTATTATCCTTCGTCATCATGAAGGTTTCTTGCAGAATGCCGATTTCTTTGTGATTCTGTTCTGCCGTTTCAACCATCTGCCCAACTCTGTCAAGCTCTGCTTCCAGGGCCCCCTCCTGGCCCGGGAAAAACGGCTTTTGCTCTTTGATCTGCTTCGCTCCAAAAGGCGTAAGCAGATTCATGGCAGAAATCACATAGTCCAACCCTGTTTCTCTTCTTGTCTTAACATTTGCCAGTCGTTTTACTGCTGTCGACATTGTGTTCTCCTACATTCGCACATCAATAACAGGGATGTCAGGAATCGCTTCCTGCATGGCTTTTACAAGTTCTTCATGATCGAACGCGTATCCTCCCGGCGATGTTGGATTGACCGTGATCGCCGCTACGTTAATGTTCTCCAGCACTTTGATGTTAAGCCCTCTTTTCCGGAACTGATTCCACATCATGGTGCCAATAAAGATTTTCGTCGGATCTTTCAGCACGAATGTGATGTTTCTCAGTTTCTTCGGATTGATGTCCGCTACAATGCTGTGGGTGAAAGCCCCCGGAACAAATACGTGTGTGACTTTGTCATCGATCTTGGAATCCAGGAACTTGCCTGCACCAAGACCGGTACTTCTATCCAATGTCACAAGCTGCCCATCTCTGATGAGGGAGATTTGTTCGATATTCTCTTCGGTCAATAAATCTCTTTCCCGTCCATCTTCGAGATTTGGCAGGCGATAGAGGTTCACGGTATGCGCCGTTTCCTCTACCACCTTACTCATTTTTCTCGATAAAACCGCTCCTGTGGACAGGATGATCGCATCAGACGTTCCCGGCGCTGCGATAGATTTCCGGTCTATCGCACCATCTATAAGCACCAGATCTGCGCCTAACCGAAGCATTTCTTCACACATCTCTACGTGCTGGGCATTGATTACCGGCCCGGCTACCTGAACATATCCGCTGTCGACGACTCTGCAGAGCATAATCTGTCCCAGGGATGAACCGTAGTCCGTCATCTTGACGATCTCGAGTCCGGCATCTGCCATCTCATAGAGCTGTTTGGGCACCGATACGATAGTGTCCGTATCAAGAAATACACGAGGTTTGTCTGTACCTGTGACAACATCGGTTCCTTCGCCATCTCTGCCCGTGGATGTAATTCCCAAGGTGATTCCCTCATCCATGGCTTCTTCGATGAGATAGTTCAGGGCTGTAGTTTTGCCGGCGTTCTTTGCCATGCCTACAATGGATATTCTCTTGTATTTCTCTGATAATTCGTCTAATAGGTACATTTAATTATTTCTTGTTTCTTTCGTGTCTCAGCAGGTGAGCTGGTTCCATGGACATTCTTTCGCCCTGTGCCAGACCTGCAACACCTTCATAGTGGTAATCTTCAACGTTCTTGCAGTTTTCGTAGCTGCACTGCAGTTTCGGAAGCATGGTTGGTTCTGTGTAAGTTGTGATAACGCCTTCGTAGTTTCTGAGGATAACCTTGTCAGGTGTCTGTGAGATCACGTACTGCGGCATTACCGGAGTCTTTCCACCACCACCAGGAGCGTCAATTACAAATGTAGGAACTGCATATCCTGAAGTGTGTCCTCTCAGACCTTCGATCAGTTCGATACCCTTGGATACAGGTGTTCTGAAGTGTTCGATGCCAAGTGAGAGGTCGCACTGGTAAATGTAGTACGGACGAACTCTGTTCTTGCAGCAAAGCTGAACCAGATTTCTCATAACATGTACGTCATCGTTGATGCCTCTGAGCAGTACGGACTGGTTTCCGAGAGGAATACCAGCGTCAGCAAGCTTTCTGCAAGCTTCTGCTGATTCCGGTGTCCATTCTTTTGGATGGTTGAAGTGTGTATTCAGCCAGATTGGGTGATACTTCTTCAGCATGTCGCAGAGTTCATCGGTGATTCTCTGAGGCATAACAACTGGTGTTCTGGATCCGATTCTTACGATTTCAACGTGATCGATCTTTCTCAGTTCGCTGATGATGTACTCGAGAACGTCCGTCTCAACGCAGAGTGCGTCTCCGCCTGAAAGCAGTACGTCTCTAACAACTGGAGTTCTCTTAATGTAATCGATGCAAGCGTCGATATCTTCTCTGGATCTTGCTCCGTCAGTTTCCCCTGCCAGTCTTCTTCTTGTGCAGTGTCTGCAGTACATGGAGCACTGGTCCGTAATCAGGAACAGAACTCTGTCTGGATATCTGTGAGTCAGTCCAGGAGCCGGTGAATCCTCATCTTCGTGAAGTGGGTCTAACATGTCTGCTTCGCCTCTGTGTGTTTCGGCAAGCGTAGGAACGGCCTGCATTCTTACTGGGCAGTGCGGATCATCCGGATCCATCAATGAAGCGTAGTAAGGAGTGATTCCTACTCTGAATCCGTCCATTACCTTGGCGATATCCGCTTCTTCTTCTGGTGTCAGATTAACGACCTGCTTGATTTTTTCAACGCTGTCTAGTCTATTTGCTACCTGCCAATGCCAGTCGTTCCACTGTTCTTCTGTGACATCCTTGAAAAGAGGAATGTCTTTCCAATTTCTAATAGCCATGTTAATCTCCTTTTTTTCGATTTGGTGTAATATTGCTCAATACCTGATCAGAGGGTTGATTATGCATACATTTCTTCGAAGAGCTTTCTGAGACCTTCGTGTTCTCTCAGCTCCTGAAGAGTAATTTCAGCGTGACCCTTAGTGTAGCCGTTTCCAACGATCATGTTTACGTCCTTGCCAACGCCTTCTGCACCCAGAGCTGCCTTTGTGAAGCTTGTAGCCATTGAGAAGAAGTAAACTGTACCATCGTCCTTACAGCTGAGGATGGAACCCATTTCAGTGTTTTCGATGGATACGCAGTTGATTACTACGTCATACAGTTCGCCGTTTGTCAGTTCCATAGCTTTTTCATACATTCCAACTGCATCAGATGCATCCATGTGGAAGTATTCGTCTGCCAGATCCAGCGCTCTTGCTCTGTCTTCTGATTTCTGTGAACCTGCTGCGCATACAACCAGACCTGTTACGCCAGCTCTCTTCTTTGCTTCGTAGAGGCAGAGAAGACCGGATTTGCCGCCGCCGCCGATTACGAGAACTTTCTGTCCCTGCTGAACCAGTTTGCCTGTCTGTGCAGGAGCTCCGGCAACGTCCAGTGCTGAAAGTGCAAGACCTTCTGGCATGTCATCAGGAAGCTTTGCATAGATACCGCTCTGGAACAGGATAGCCTGTCCTGTAATGTCAACCTGGTCGATTGCAGGTCTCATTTCGTGGATCTCTTCGATTACCAGTGGAGTCAGTGACAGTGAAACCAGAGTAGCGATCTTATCGCCAACCTTCAGGTCGCCCTTCCATTCAGGTCCGATTTCCTTAACTGTACCAATCAGCATTCCGCCGGAACCAGTCCAAGGGTTTTTGTGCTTTCCAGCTTTTGCAACGATGTCCTTCATGCACTGTGCAACCTTGTCTTTTTCTTCCTGGGTTTCGATTTCAGCCGGCTTCTTGTTCAGAACCTGCTTGCAGATTTCTGTGAATGAAGCGGAGTCGATGTTCAGTGTCTTAACGTCGATCAGGATCTCGTTGTCATAGATTTCCATTGTGTTATCAACAACGTCTGCTGGCTGTGGCAGTACGCCCTTCGGTGAAATAACTCTGTGTGTTCCGTATGGATTTCCTTTTTTCATTATGCTTTTCCTCCTAAAATGTTATCTAATAGCCTCGTGCAAAGGCCTATGCCTTTGTCACAAAGGCTGCTTTAACGTACCTACATAAATTAGCAATTACTGTGCCAAAACATTAACAATGACGTACCGTCGCGGGCAGAATGGGCTGAAACACAGTAACGCCAACTTTTCATTTCTCAAAGCTCTTATAGCCCCCTTACAAGTTTGACCTGAATCATCGACTTTCATGCTGTGTTTTGAGCCAACGTAACTAGTTTTGAATCGAAATCGGTTCTGTGACATGAAAAATGCGAACCGATTTCGGTTCGCACTCCATTGTCCTGTAAATCCTGTTCCTCATTTGATTCCATACTTGCTCTTTTTTCGAACGAGCTGGGTCTGGGAAATCCCTATGGCTTTTGCTGTTTTCCGCGTGGATCCGTACTTTTCACAAGCCTTTTGAATGATCCTTTTTTCAAAGGATTCAACCATTCTGGTAAGGTCCAGATTGTCTACTTCATCGGCGCGCTGAATCTGCTTGCTGACCTCTGCCGAGTCCATAAACTCGCCGCCAAGTTCTTTCATAACATCCAGCAACGTGATCGTATCCCCTGCGCTGGCGATCATCAGGCGCTGGATCACGTTCTCCAGCTCTCGGATATTCCCCGGCCAGCTGATTCCCATCATGTACTCTTTCGCATCTTCGTCAATGTATTTGGTCACGCCAAACTTGTCATTGTATTTGCGGATAAAGTTATCAATGAGCGGCGGAATGTCCTCTTTTCGCTCATCCAGCGGCGGAACGTTGATCGGAAACACGTTGAGTCTGTAGTACAGATCCCGCCGAAAAGTCTTTTCCTGTACCTGTTCTTCCAGATTGCGATTGGTGGCTGAGATAATCCGGACATTCGTTTTGACCGTACTGGTCCCGCCAACGCGCATGAACTCTCCATCCTGGATGACCCGCAACAATTTTGCCTGAATGTCCAGTGGCAATTCGCCCACTTCATCCAGAAAAATGATGCCCCCTTCGGCAACCTCAAAATATCCGCGCTTGCCTTTGGCATCGGCTCCGGTAAAAGCTCCCCGTTCGTAGCCGAAGAACTCGGATTCCATCAGGTTTGGCGGTATCGAAGCACAGTTGATCTTAACAAATGGTTGCATCTTTCTCGCGCTGTTTTTCTGAATGATATTCGCCACCTTTTCCTTACCGACACCGGTCTCTCCCGTAATGAGTACGTTGCAATCGTACCGGGAAACGCTCATGATTTCATCAAGAACCGACAGCATCTTTCCGCTTACGGCAACCAGGTCTTCTGCAATGGATATGTCGTAATGATTGTACTGATCAAAGGCCGCTTTCTCCGTTGCTGAGCTGGAGCCTTTGCGCCGATTCCGGCTTACGAGAGATGCTTCCACATAAGGAGCGACGCCTTTCACGATATCAAAGTCGTACTCATCATACTTTTCGAGATAACCCTCCGCGGCGGTGATGCGTATGTCTCTTGAGATGCTTTCGGTGACATACAGAGCCATATTGTAGTTGCTGATAAAGTTTGCGAATACAACGGTTCCGCCGGACCTGGTTGCCGTGACACTCACCGTCTCCGATCCCGGAATGTCGGAACAGTTGACGACCATATCCATACTTTCGTATCCGCTGAAACTCCTGAGACACGCAACGGGTTTCATCAGATTGTGATAGGAAACCTGTGTGAACACCTGTCGGAATATTTCTTCGTAGGCCGCTCCTTTGAGCATAACTTCTGTATTTCTGTCGAATACGCAGTAGATTTCCGCATCCGGCCCTGCCGCGTTTCGAATCGCATATCCATAGATCAGATTCATGAGCATATTGTTGCCAATGACCGCAAACCGCTTCTTGCCGGCCGCCTCTTTTCCAACCTTGTATATGGTCCCGGATTCGTTCAGGACAAACATGAGCAGGTCGATGGGCATGTTGTCCGGTTTTTTAATCACCGGAACCCTCGGCAAACAGATGGCATAGCCCTCGGCATCGAACTGCGGGTAATTCTCGTCAATGGACGTGATACTGTTGATGTACAAAGGCACCCCGGCCAGCGATGAGTTACAAATGACCTCATCCCCTACTTTCAGGCCTTTTGAATTATCGTAATCTCTTGCAATCTCCTCAATGACACCGTAAAACAGCCCGCCTGTATCCGTCACCGGATTGTGGAGTTTCCCCCTTCGTATGACGATGTCTTTGATCTTTTCCCTGATCAGATCCTCGTCGTTTGCAGCTTCCTGACAGATCTGTTTGAAGCTGGTGCCTTCCACGTGTACCTTCCTCAAGCCGACCCGAATTTCTCCGGATTTGAGTGCGCTGCTGTTATCCAATTCCCAGGCGGAAGCCGGGAAAACCTGTTTTGGAGCGATGACCCGCTCGAGTCCATAACTGTTCATCTGCGTTTCCTTTCGCGAACCGTTTTCGGTTCAGTTCTGCTTAATTCCAATAATAAACTATTGGCATTGCTTTTGCAATATATTAAAATAGTGTTAGTTAGTAATCCGCTTCGGCGGAACGGTTAAAATGAAAAGGAGATATCAAATGGAAAAAATTACTTCAACTTTAAGATTGAGAATGTCAGCAAAAGATGCACACTATGGTGGTGAACTGGTAGACGGAGCTCACATGGTACATCTTTTTGGAGACGTTGCTACAGAACTTCTCATTAAGCTCGACGGAGACGAAGGCCTTTTCTGCGCATATGACAACGTAGAATTCCTGGCACCGACTTATGCCGGCGACTACATCGAAGCTTATGGCGAAATAGATAAAATCGGAAACACTTCAAGACACATGACCTTCGAAGCAAGAAAAGTCATCGTATCAAGAAAAGACATCAACGATTCCGCTGCTGACTTCCTGGAAGAGCCAATCGTTGTTGCCAGAGCTTCCGGAACTTGTGTAACACCTAAGGAAATGAAGAGAAAATAATTGAGATTCGATTTACATTGTCACACAAAAGAGGGGTCCTTTGATTCAAAGGTGCCCCTCTCCGAATACGTTCGCAAATACCGCGCTCTCGGATACGACGGTTTTATGATCGCCGATCATAATAGTTACAAGGCTTGTAAGAAATGGGCTTATGAACGGGATCTACCGGAGTATTCCGGCATGACGGTAATTTGTGGAATCGAATACGACACGAAAGACGCAGGGCACGTTCTGGTAATACTTCCTGATGGCGTGTTTCCTACCCTTCTCAGAATCCGCGGTATGCGCTGCCGCAAACTGATCCGTGTCGTACACGAATTGGGCGGCATCCTGGGTTTGGCTCATCCTTTTGGCGTACCATCGTCTTCTGCTATGGGGTTCAAGCTCATGGACATCAAGTGGCTGGAAGATATGGATTTTGTCGAAGTCTTTAACACATGTGAAAAAGCGGACTCCAATTATCTGGCCAGTGAACTTGCCGCTAAGTTTGATTTGCCTGGTTTTGCCGGAACCGATGCCCACAACGCCAAATACATTGGCATGGCATGGACCGACATCGACGCTACGATTCACTGCAACAACGATTTGATTGCCGCTGTAAAAAACGGCGTTTCCATAACCGCTGGCGGAATCGAACGCGAAGACACCAAAAAAAGCAAAGCCAAAGACCATTGGGTCGGCATCCTCGGCTACAAGATCTATAACCGGGGTCTGAGCAAAGTAAAAATGCCTCGACGTAAGTTCATACATCACAGGCATTTTGGATCATAAGCTTCTTAAATATTGAATTTCTTCACGGGTCAACTTTCTATAGTGGCCCTGTTTTAATCTTCCCAGTCTTATGTTGCCGATGGCGACACGTTCCAGCGTCTGGACTTTGTTTCCGACTGCGGCGAACATCTTTCGAACCTGCCGGTTCTTCCCCTCATGAATGGAAATCTCCACCACCGTGGAGCGGGGGTTTTGCTTTAACACTTTCACTTTGGCCGGAGACGTGACGAATCCGCCAATATCCACGCCCTTTCTCAGCTGTGCCAGCCGCTTGTCCGAAAGGATGCCGGCAACCGTTGCCACATAGGTTTTGTCAACTTCATGTTTCGGGTGGGTCAGGGAATAGGTCATCTGCCCGTCATTGGTCATGATCAACAGCCCCGTCGTGTTATAATCCAGTCTCCCCACAGGGAAAAGCCGCTCCGGGATGTCGGCGACCAGCTCTGCAACCGTCGCGCGATTCTTATCATCGTCCATGGACGTAATATACCCCAAAGGCTTGTTCACCACGACATAGACTTTTTCTTTCTCTCCTTGTATGAGCTTGCCGTTCACCTGGACCCTGTCGTTTTCGGACACGTCAAACCCCATCTCACGCATCACGGCGCCGTTGACTTTGACGTTGCCGTTTGCAATGAGATCGTCTGCCTTCCTCCTGCTGCATATTCCGGCGGAAGCAATGTACTTATTCAGTCTCATGGTCCTACCCCTTAAGATTCTTCAGGGCATTAAGGAGTTCCAGATCTGACTGTGTGACTCTGATGCCTGTCTTGTATTCCGTTCCGTCCGGATAGCGTACCGCTATCGCTATTTCCTGATTTTCGCAAAAGCCTTTGGTCTGGACATTGTTCAGGAACGTCTCCACTTTGGGATGATTTCGCATAAACTTGTCCTTGGCCTGCATGGCTTTGAAAATGCCTTCAAAATTCATCATATTCATGGTTCACATTGTAACGCGAAAGTCCCGTTCAGGCAACCTTAATCATAACGTGTCAAAAGTTTGGCTCATTTTAGTGGATGGAAGCAATCATCTGCTGAATGGAGCACTGAACCTGGCCGCGTGTGTTTTGAGTCAATTCTACCTTGTATTCTGAACCGTCCAGTTCCTTTTCAACTACTACATTTCCTTTGTCATCTTTAATAATAATGGTCATTACAAGCCCTCCTTTCCTTCGATTGCTTTATTACATTAAATTAGTATTGCACTATCATGATACATCGCTAAAACGTCGATGTCAAGAAATGGTAAAGTTATAACTTTAGAAGGCATGCTCGTTGACGGGTAAAAAGTGCGATTGTATAATAATAACCAGCAAATAACAGGAGGCGGAAATGCGTAAAATCAAACTAGAACCAGTCTTGGAATTCGGCAGCAGATGTGACTTTGCCATCATCGATGTAACAGAAAGCAACCTGCAGGATGCTTCTGCATCCGGTAAAAAACGCGGCATCATAACCATCGATTATGCTCCGTCGGACGTACGTCAGCTTATTTCAGAAGGAAAGGATCTCGATGGAACACTTCAGTACTATCACGATCGAATTTACAGTCTTGTCAAATATTACATTTCGGGAGACTGGGAATGTGTATCCGGTTATGAAGATGCCATGGCCATCGTGAAACGCCACATCATTGCTTATTTCAAGTAAACAAAGGATACAATCAAATGATCAATAGTACGGAATTAAAGACAAAAATCGATTCTCTGACCGTCTTCAGCGACTTAAAAGCTGACCCTGTTCTCAGTTCATTTCGAACGCTCCTCGACAGTTTTTCGGTGTCCGATTACAGCGCATTCGTATCGAGCCTCTACAAGACAACCGACAACTTGTCCGAATATATGAAAGAAATTGTGCTGCGCGACGACAATTTTTATGTCAAAGGCGTTGCATCCGGTAAGGAACAAAGTCCTTTGATCGCCGATGCAGTTAAAAACGAATTGCAGATTTTAGAAGAGATCGCAGCCATTTCTCCCGATGATATTATAGCAATCATTCACGAGCGCAATGCCAAAAGTATTTCCGAGATTCATCTGCCGGTTTGGCAAAACAGCCCTGTTTCCCTGTCCATGGAATTCACCCACAAGCTGGGCAATATTCACCATCTCGGATACGGCATGTTCGCCCGGTACGTTTTTTTCCGTGTCGTAGACGGCGTGATCACCCCCGTTGCCCATCCGGATTATCAGACACTGGACGAGCTCTTTGGCTATGAGCGGGAGCGGAATCTGATCATTCGCAATACGGAGGCCCTCATTGACGGAACCGGCGCCAGCAATATGCTTCTCTATGGAGACATGGGAACCGGCAAAAGCTCCACCATCAAAGCCGTTGCCGCAGCCTATGCGGACAAAGGCTTACGAATCATCGAAGTCAAGAAAAATCAGTTGTTCCAGATTCCTGAAATCATGGAAGAGCTGGCTTCCAACCCACTGAAGTTCATATTGTTTATTGACGATTTAAGTTTTGCCGATAACGATGACAACTTTTCCGCCCTTAAGGCGACGCTGCAGGGAAGCATTTCCGGTTGTGCCGGAAATACGGTCATTTATGCTACCAGCAACCGCCGTCATCTGGTCCGGGAAAGAGCCAGCGACCGTATGGCTGGATCCGGTTTCGACGACGATCTGCATCTCAATGATACGCTGCAGGAAACCATGAGCCTGGCTGCACGCTTTGGCCTCACGATCACCTTCCAGAAACCGGACAAGGAAGAATATCTGTCCATCGTTCGCTCTTTGGCAAAGGAATACAACATCGACATGGCCGAAGACGAACTGCTTCGCAGAGCAGAAGCCCATGCAATCCGCAGAAACGGAAGAAGCCCGCGAACTGCACGCCAGTTCATCGAGCTTCTTAAGGCCGGTTTATAACGTTACAATATTTGTGCGAATAAATCAATCCTTCTGCCCCGTCGCTTCGCGTCCCATGCGGATCATTTCATCCAGCGAGCAGTAAGGAACGTGTCCGTTTTCGGATTCCTCCGTTCCCAGGTAAAACTGCTGGGTTTTTGGATTGTATCCTTTATATCCCATGACGTCTGCCTTGTGTTCCCAGGTCGATCCATCAAGCACAAAAGCTTTGCTGCCGATCACGGCAAGAAGGTCCCCATCGCTCATTTGCGTCACCGAGATTGGTTCCCCATAAGAATTGGCCGCTTCATTGATGGTAACCTGCGCGGCTTCTTCTCCGCTGCTGACATCGTACCGGTGCAGAATCACCTTGTCGCTCAGCGGCTCCAAAGCCACAATTTCTTCGCTTTTGTCCTCTGGATTTACAAAGCCAAGACCTGCAGGCTCATAGGCAAGGTCTTTGATGACCGTGACTTCCTTCCCATCCAATCCATAGAGATGAATGCTGCCGTCTCCATAGAATAGGAGCCGTTCCTTTTCTATATCCATAATCGGTCTGACCGTGGCAAAATCATTCCCATATTCTCCTTCCGGCAGTTTCAGGATATCTGCCATGTCTAGGATTTTCTGTTCTTGCGGGTCAATCGTCAGAAGGGACAAGTAGGAAATCATCTGGTAATCATCTCCGTTCTCGCTCCGCTTGACCACCTTGTACAATTTGCCATCACGGAACCCGTTCAATCCCTCCACTTCTGTGGATATTCCCGGCAGATCCTTGTCCTCAATCTGCATGGTTTTCACAGAACCATCTTTGAGATCGATCGCTGCTATATTCAAATATGTTACGTCCAGACACTGGAAATACATCAATTCTTTTTCTTCATCGATGCCCGCATAGGTAAGCCCGTAACTGTCCATATCTTCAAAATAGGTGTTTTGCCACAGAATCCTGCCGCTTTCGCTTCCCCTTCTCAGTATGTGCCTACCGCCATACTGATCTCCAAGATCTTTTTCCGGATTTGACCGTTTGCTGATTTCTATAAACGAACCTTTGTATGGAATGATCAGCCGTTCCACTTCCTCTGTTTGACTCTCTACTGCGCCCTTTGCAGTACGGTCGTAAATCGGCGTTTCGTAATCCTTCCACCTGCTATCGGAACCTGCGTATTGATACTCCAAAAGCCTTTGTGAGAGGCCTTTGCCGCTGGTATCCATACTGATCGTGAAGACTGACGAACCCTCCCGAACGGCAGCTTCCACCGGTCCGTGGAACTGCCCGCTTACATTTTGAACCCGATTTGTGTCGATACTGTACAGACCGTATCCACCGTCGTACAGCACTGCACTGACCCGTTTCGCATCGGGGTTATAATTCAGATAGGTTACAACAGGAGATCCAAAAGCAACGTCAAATTCCTGTTTTCCCTCCTGAGAGAACAGCTTCAATTTATCGCCTGCCGTGCACGGAATCCCATCTTCCAACAACCCGTCATCGCTATCCCAATAAACACTTGGCGTGCCGCTAAAGACGTCCGTAAATTTCTGTTCCCAAAGAGCCTTCGCGTTCTGTGCGTCCCAATAAGAAAGAGCCACGGTTTTTTCACTGGCTTCTGTATGAATGTACCGTCCCACCTCCGTATTCATATCCACAAACGAAAACTGGGAATTGTCATTCAGATCAGGTCTTTGATCTAACCCGCATATGGCCAGATTTCTCTTGCCCTTGAAGTGGAGTCCCGTGAGATATCCGATGTGCTGCAGTTCCCGTGGGTCTTTCATGTCTTCGGTCATGCAGTAGACGATATCCTCATCCCCACTGCCGGACGAGCAGCCGTAAGCAATCTGCCGGCCATCTGCCGACGCGCACAGATAATAGGCCTGGTCAGGGACCGTGATGGTTTCTTCAACCTTGCCGGTTTTCAGGTCTCTCTTCTGGATTTCCCAATGGGATCCGTCTCCTTCACCGATTTGAACCGGGACAAACAGATTGTCCTTTGTTGTCAGTACGTTGTCAGGAATCAAATTGAACTCATTGATTGGAATACCCGAATTATAGGTCCCACCGTTCTTTTGTTTCCATAAACATTTGCCTTGTGCAACATCCAGATAGTAAATCGTGTCCGCGGTCATCAGAACTGCGTGCCCATCACGACTGAACTGCCCATTGGTAAAGGACACCCCATTTTTATACATCTTCTGGAGCGTGTCATGCATCAGCGGTTTCCCCGTATCCGCATCCCAGATCCAAACACTTCCCTTTGTGTATATGGTCATGAAATATCGTTTGCCTTTGTCTTTATTATCAAAAGCATCGATCTGCCAAACCTGTCCGAGGGTTGCGGAACCCAATTCCTCGGAGCCTTTGTATTCTCTGACTGCTGTGACCCGTTCTGCCGATGGCGGTTTGTAAATATCCAGGGCCTTGGAAAGAGCGAGCACGGCTTCTGAAGTAATCGGCCGTTCCTCTTTCGGAGATGGGAGCGCTTTCAGTGCGTCTTCAATGGCTCCGATCCGATCTCCATCGTTCAGCGCCATTTCGGACTGAAGGGCCAGCGTCTTTGACTCTTCGATTTGTGATTTTTCGAGACTTGCCCGTATCTGGTGATTGCTCCAGATAAAGTATCCCAGCGCCGAAATCAGCACCGCTGCGATGACCGCTAGCAGTATCATAAGCCTTTGCATACGGTAGTGCCGCTGCCGTTGTACGAGGTCGTCATACCGGCAGCCGATGATGGCTGAAACGAGACGCGGCAATTCGCTGCGGTTTGCCTTCTTGAGATCTCCCCGGTAGTCGCAGGATAAGGGTTCCACTTCCTCCCGGATCAGGGTTCCGTTCTCATCGGTCCGTTCCCGATAACGCAAAATCTCCGGTACCACATCCGCTGGTTCCCCATCGGTCACAACGGTCAGAATCTGATCTTTGTCGTGAAACTTAAGAAAATAGTCGATTTCCTTCTTGATCCATGGGGAGGTCTTCGCTTTTTCGGAACAGATGACGATCAGGTATTCGGAGTTTTCGATGGCGCGCATAATCTTTTCGTTGAGATCGCCGGCCACTTCAAGCTCACCCCGATCCAGAAAAATGCGATGGATCTCTCCCTTGGATGTTTTGGATTTTATATTTTTAGGTATGCGAAAATGTTCCAGCTTTTGCTGAAGCATATTGGCAATCCTGATATCTTCAGGGTTGTGGTTGTAGGATATAAACGCCTCATAGTGATAGTTGTTCATATGATGCTACTACCTTTCTCAACCGACAAGCAGCGGCTCATCGTAGTCAAAAAGATATGTGTTGATGACATGGACATTGTAGATTTTATGGGCGATGCAGTAGCCGACAATTAAATCGAACCGGTTACTTGGATTCAGCGCCAGTCCGGCATGCTGCAGCAGATCGACCGTTTCGTCCAGATTCAGTTCCAGCGCAACCGCAAGGGCCAGCACCGTCTTTTTTGATGGTGTGTATTTCTTGAAGCTTCGGATTTTTGAGAACAGCTTCCGGTCGATGTTTGCCTTATGATAGACTTCCGGATCTGTCATTCCCTTTCGGTCTATGATTCGAAACAGCATTTCCTGAAAGGACTCTCCGGGCTGATTCAAAATCTCCTTCAGATCGTTTTCCGCCAGAAAAGCGCTTTCCTCTATGATGTCAAATTCGTCGAGGGATTCATAGACCGGTTCGCTGGCATAATTTGCTGCACACAGGTCCATGTCGTAAGACCGCCGTTCTTCCCGCCGTCTCTCAGGTTTATAGGAACCCTTTTGGTCGCGCACTGGTGGCGGTACGATGTCCGCCTCATCGATGAAAGATTGAATGTCGGAAAACGCCTTCCCGGAAATCACAAAGGCTTCTTTGTCATAGACAACCAAATAAACGGTCATCTCGTGGCTGAATAGAAACGCGCTAATCTCACTGACCGCAATCTGCAACGCTTTATCTTTTGGGAACCCGTAGGTCCCCGTTGAAATCAATGGAAATGCCACCGATTCACAGTGCAGCTCCCCGGCAATTCGCAGGGACTCCCGGTAACAGTTTGCCAACGTCTCCAGTTCTCCGTGACTGCCATCCCGCCAGGCAGGTCCTACTGTATGGATGATGTATCGCGCGTCCAGCGCAAAAGCCGGTGTCGCTGCCGCGTGTCCCGGTCTCATCCGCCCGATTTTCCCACGTTCCTTCAGCAATTCCTCCCAGCCGGCAGCTCCGTAGATCGCGCTGTCCACACCTCTGCCCACTGCCACATAAGGATTCGCCGTGTTTACGATCGCGTCGGCTGCTACTCTTGTGATATCGTTTCGTATGATATTGAGTGGCATAGTATCTCCTTATATTCTTTCCCATCACCTATTGCCTTTGATTATACCATATTGGTAAAATGAAGCGAATAAGATCTGTCAGAAAGGAGATGCCTCATGCACGGCAGCGGCAAGAATCATCCGGTTCCAGAAAAGGAGTCTCAAAGGCCCGTCATTTATGATTGCATCGTTGTTGGCGGCGGTGCAGCGGGGCTGTTTTATGCGGCAGGAGATGCGACAGAGACGGCTTCCTGCCAGCCGAAACTGCTTCTCGAAAAAACCGCCCGTCCCGGGCAAAAGCTTTTGATGAGCGGCAATGGACAGTGCAATCTGACCCATGGCGGATCCATCAAGGATTTCCTATGGAAATATGGTGATCAGGGGAAGCGGATCCGCAGCTGTTTGTATCGCCATAACAATTTGGAATTGATGTCCATGATGGAGTCTATGGGAGTCCCCCTGACAGAACGGGAAGACGGCAAGATTTTTCCTGCCTCCATGAAGGCCCGGGAGGTTCTCGATGCGCTTCTTGCAACCGCCAAATCCGGAGGGTGGGATCTGCGTTGCAACGCAGAAGTAACCGCCATCCATGCTCCTGCGAACTCCAATGCTCCTGCAGACTCAAATGCTCCTATCGAAGTGGTGCTGGCAACCGGAGCCAGACTCCAAACAAGAAAACTCGTCCTTGCCACAGGCGGCGCTTCTTATCCGGCTACCGGATCCGATGGAACGTTCTATGAGATCCTGCGCCGCGATCTGGGTCTTGCTATCAATACAATAAGACCGGCATTAACGCCGGTCTACGTACAAGATTATCATTATCAGGATCTATCTGGGATTTCCTTTCCCGATGTGACCATTACATGCGGTGGTCACACGTGCCGAGGTGCTCTGCTGCTGACGCACAAGTGCTTCAGCGGTCCAGCGATCCTCCACATTTCTCAATACGTCAAGGCAGGGGATCCAATGGTCATCAACTACCTGCCGTCTTTCAGCAAGGATCAGCTTCGGCAAAAGCTAAAGGAAGATCAATCAGGGAACAAACTGTCGGTTGCCAATTATCTCTCCGCAGAATTCGGACTGCCTAAGGCCTTCGTTGAAAAAGTGATCCCCACATCACAGGAAGCCTTTCGTACGCTGCGCAGTGTTGACCGCGATCTTATTGCGGAGCATCTTTCGGAGCACGCTTATTCCGTCAGTGGAACCGGCGGCTTCAAAGCAGCCATGGTCACAGCCGGTGGTGTTGCCTTGGAACAAATCGACCTGAAGACCATGTCCCTTAAGGACCATGCAAACATTCATATCATTGGAGAAGCCCTCGACATCAACGGAGATACGGGTGGCTACAACCTGCAGTTTGCCTATTCTTCAGCAATGACCGCACGTTGATCAAAATCGTTTTTCTGCTGCGATGGAGTGAGCAATCAGCCCCTCACCCTTGGCCATCCGGCTAACAAGCGGTGCAATGGCCGATGATGCATCTGCCGTCATACGCTGATTTGTGCAGACCTTCAGGAAGGTTCCGACCCAAACCCCGCCTGTATAGCGAGCCGCTCGAATGGTCGGCAGCGTGTGATTGGTTCCGGAGGCATAATCGCCAAAGGCTTCCGCCGTGTTTCCTCCAATAAATAGAGACCCGTAATTCGTCAACTGATCTATGATCTGCTCCGGTTCTTTGATGTTGACTTCCAGATGCTCCGGAGCATATTCGTTACAAACGGATACGGCTTCTGCCAAACTCTCCAAGACGACAACTTCGCCGTAGTCGTCCCAGGACTGGCGCGCCACATCCGCGGTTTCTAAAGTTTCCAATTCTTTCTCTACGGCCTCGATCGTGGCCTTTGCCAGTGCCTCATCCGTTGCCAGCAAGAAAGCCTTTGCATTTGGATCATGCTCGCACTGGGCCAGAAGGTCTGCCGCCAGAACGTCCGGATCTGCCGCTTCATCGGCAATGGCAAGCACTTCACTTGGGCCGGCGATAAAATCAATGCCGACCTGCCCATAACACTGCCGCTTTGCCTCTGCAACGAATTGATTCCCCGGGCCGACAATCACATCAACCGGTGCGATTTGCTCCGTTCCGTAAGAAAAGGCTGCAATGGCCTGTGCTCCACCAACCGCATAAATCTCATCTGCTCCAGCCAGATCCATTGCGACCAGCGTTTTGTAATTGATGCTCCCGGTTCCGTGAACGACCGGCGCTGTAGCAACAACACGCTTCACACCCGCAACTTTTGCTGGAGTGATCAGCATAAGCGCGGTTGAAAACAACGGATATCTGCCGCCCGGAACATAGCAGCACGCGGAACTGACCGGTATGATTTTATGTCCTAAAAAGATACCCGGTTTCGGACTATAATCCTTCACTTCTGACATGGACGCCAGCTGGGCTTTTGCAAAGGCTTCAATATTCCCTTTTGCTTCTTTTAAGTCCGCAATTTCTTCTGGTGTCATCTGCCCGTAGGCCGCATCGATTTCTTCACGACTCACCCGGAAGGAATCCCGAAGGAATCCGTCGAATTTTTTACTGTAATCACGGAGCGCCTGATCTCCGTTTTGACAGACATTATCAATAATGTCCGAGACTGTGTTTCTCAACTGTCGATTGTCTTCTGCGGTACGTTCTTTTGCTTTTTTTATAATTCTCATTCTTATCTTGGTCTCCTGGTCCTATTTAGCCAACCTTACTTGCGTTCAATTTGTCATTCATGATTTCGTAGTTTTCTTCCAGACGCTGCACCCGGTTTTCCAGATTATCATAGGATTTATATGCTCCGGGCAAAACCTCCAAATGCAGCTGCAGCATCGGCATGATCCTGTTTTCGACAATAGCATCAAAGTGCATTTGGATTCGCTCAAGACCAGCCTCCAGTTTCTCATCAAACCGGGCTTCCAGATCCTCCAGTTTCTTGTCAAACCGGGCTTCCAGGTCCTCCAGTTTCTTGTCAAACCGAGCTTCCATGGCCTCCAGTTTCTCATCAAACCGAGCTTCCATGGCCTCCAGTTTCTCATCAAACCGAGCTTCCATGGCCTCCAGTTTCTTGTCAAACCGAGCTTCCATGTCCTCCAGTTTCTCGTCAAACCGGGCTTCCATGGCCTCCAGTTTCTCGTCAAACCGGGCGTCCTGCTCGGCAATTTTTGCGTCTATGGTCTCTAGGACCCATTTCTTATCATTCTGATCTAACATATTCTCTTTTCCCCTTTTTTTAATATTTCATTAACGGTTTACTATCATTATAGCCCCGCATCTCACGCTGTCAAACAGAAAGAGTCCAAATGTAACGAACGGTACTACACCCATCTACTATGGAACAAATTCGGACCCCATTTCCGGTATCAAAGACCGGTATCCATCTAAAACCTGACTTCTGTCATCTCTTAAATCCTGCTGCTTCATGACGTCCTCTGACAATGCTTCTGCGAGGGAGTCGTCGGAAATGTCTCCACTCATACACCAGACATTTTCACCGATTTCGTTGACCATGTCCTCTGGGCTGCAGGCATCGCTGAATTCCACGGCAGATCCTGCTTCACCGACAAACAGATTGTTGTGGACTTTATTGCCTTTGCTCCTCTGTACCGCCATTTGCACCCTATTGTCAACCATGGTGTTGTTACGGAACTCGCAGTTCTCCGTAAACCCGAGCTCCCTGTCATATCCCCCAAAGCAAAGGCCGCACCAGCCATGGCATTCTGCAATCACATTGTCATGGACCCTAACGCCGCTGACCTTAAACAACTCGTTGTCCTCGGGGCTGTGTTCCGTCGCAACTTCGATCCCTATATCGCAGTGATGGACATAGTTGCGATAGATTTCGATGTTCTGCCCGCCGTCTACGTAGATGCCGTCCGCGCAGAGATCGTAACCGTCGGCCGTACGATAGGCAGGATTTCCCTCCGCACTGATGTTGTAGATAACATTGTCATGACAGATTCCGTTACGGACAAAATCCACGTCATAGAGATTGTCAAATCCCCCATGTTCTTCATGCCTTGCGGTTCCTTCAAACCCGATCATATCGATGCCGATATTATTGTTGTCGTGGATTTCATTGCCGGCTATTTCAAACCCGTCCAGATTCCCATTTAGCACCACGGACTCGCTATCCCCACAGGAACAGTCGTACACCTGACAGTCAAGAATCTTAAAATCCTTTACCGGCGCCAAATCGTTGGCTCCGTAGGCCGCAATCCCATGGGTGCCGGCAACATCATGAACCTTACAGTCTTTGATGGAAACGTCCTCCAGCGGTTTTTCTCCCTGCTCTTTTGTACTTTCATAGAGAATTCCGTGGTCACCGCCGGACACTTCAAACCCCTGCAGTCGCACGTGGGATACGTTGATCAAATGGATTCCGATGGACTTTCCTGTGCCTTTCACGATAACCGTTTCGTAGCCACTCTCTCCTTCGGCGGCGGTGATCGTCACCGGATTGTCCCGGGTGCCTGACGCCTCTGCCGTGATTTCCATCGGGTCATACACACCTTCGTGCAGGATGATACTACTTCCGGGGCTGATGCCATCTTTGATGCCCTCTTTAATGGCACCTTCCACTGTCGCAAAGGGCTTTGCCTCTGTCCCATCGCCCTTTTGATCATCGCCATTTGGCGATACGTGCAAAGCCTTTGCTTCTTCGGCGTCACCTCCCGTAAGGGCGTCTTCTCCCGAAAAAGTTTCACATCCCGTTAATATGAAACCCATGGAACATACAATCAGCAATCCTGTTACTAGCAATAAAGGTAGTCTATGTTTCACGCTCCGCTCCTCGTTGACCTTGTCAGATCCTCCTTATATAATGAGTAGTATGAAATATTATCTCGGTGTAGATGGCGGCGGCACCAAAACCAAATTTACTCTTTGCCGCTGTGACAAACACTCCGCCACGCCTTACGGCGAAATTGTCGGAGAATATATATCGACCTGTTGCCACTATTTGCAGATCGGCTTTGACGGACTTGAGCGCCTCATGACCGATGGAATTCAAAAGACCTGCGAACAGGCCCGATCAAATCCGAATGCCGGCGCGTCTGATTTTCAGCCGGCAGATATTTCCTGTGCTTTTTTTGGTCTTGCCGGATACGGCGATATCGCCTCGGACGATCCCAAAATCAAGAATGCCATTCAAAGGGCTCTAGGCAGCCTCACTTATGAGTCCTCAAAAGCCATCCCCTTTGGGATTGGCAACGATGGTGAGAATGCCCTCGCCGGCGCACTAGGCGGAAAGCCCGGCATCAATATCATTGCGGGGACCGGCTCCGTAGGCTGTGGCCGCGACCATCAGGGCAACCATGCCCGTTGCGGGGGATGGAATTACGCCCTTGGTGGGGATGAGGGCAGTGCCTTTTGGATCGCTCGAAACCTGCTCCACGAATTCCAGCGGCAAAGCGATGGTCGGGACGAAAAGACACTTCTCCACAAAACCCTAACCGATACCTTGCAGCTCCCATCGGACGATGCGCTCACGACACGGGTTGTACAGGAATGGGGTCTTGACCGGACCCGCATCGCGAAACTGTCTCCGATTGCCGCGACCCTTGTAGCAGCGGGAGACCCTTATGCAAAAGCCATCATACGGGCTGCGGCGGCAGAACTGGCTGACTATGCCATTGCCCTCAAAAAACAGTTGCATTTTGAGGGCGACGTTCCTGTCAGCGGCACCGGCGGAGTCTTCCATATCGGTTCCCTTTTGACGGACGAATTTGACCGTATTATAAAAGAGCACGGCATGCACTATGTAAAGCCTCTTTACGAACCTGACATAGGCGCCGTGCTACTTGCTATTTCAATTTAGCGTTTTCTCTGATGAAGTCCAGAACTTTTTCTCTAAGTTTGTACGTCTCCAGATCGTTGGCTTTCACGTAATCTTCTACGGTCATGCCAGCCGCCTCTTCGAATTCTTTTTCTGTCATGTCACTGTTTTCCAGGATCTCTTTATAAAGGTCCTTCATGTCTTTTTTCTTGACCTTTATATTCTCCTTCTTCGCAATGGCATGAAGCACCAGTTTTTCTTTGATTGCTTCTTTTGCAAACTCTTTATACTGATCCTCTGTGATGCCGAGACTCTCTGGAGAAGCGCCGTACTGGGCTGCCATCTCTTCGTACTGTGCCTTTTGCACTTCGGTCTCCTCTGCGATCAGGCCCTTTGGATACTTCTTGACCTTTGATTTTTCAAGCACCGTTCCCCAAAGGGTATCTTCCAGTTGGCTCTCCGCATCTTCTTTCGCCTGCTTGGTAAGTTCCTTCTTTACAGCTGCCTCGTAGTCTTTCTTGTTCTTGTATTTTGAAGTGGCTTTGATAAATTTCTTATCGTACTTGTATTCAACTTTTTCCTTCTTGCCCTTGATGGTGATTTCGAATTCCGCATCTTTGCCAGCCAGATTCGCGGCCTGATAATCCTTCGGGAAGGTCACGTTGATCGTGCATTTTTTGCCGACCTTTTTACCGATCAACCCTTCTTCAAATCCCGGAATCATGGCTCCGGAACCGATTTTCAGATCCTGATCCTTTGCTGATCCTCCGTCAAATTTCTTGCCGTCCATCTTGCCAACGTAGTCGATGACGATTGTGTCACCCTTCTTGACCGTTCCCTTTTTAACGGTTTTCGTCGTGGCCGCATCCTTTACTCTCTGGTCGATTTCAGCCTTCACGTCTTTGTCCGTTACAGAAACTTTGATTTTCTCGCCTTCCAGGCCTTTGTACTTGCCAACCTTTACCACCTTGTCGTAGTTGAGTTTGCTGTACGTGTCAACATGGTCGTATATGATGATTCCCGCGCCGGCTATGACGATGGCGGCAATGATCGCCGTCATGATCCAGGTTCCGCGCTTGACTTTACGGTACCATGGGATTTTAACTTCTTCGATGACCCTTCTCTTTTTTGACATAATTCCCTTCTCCTATGCTAATTGTTTTTTATTGCCTCAAGCAACTCTTTCGGCATGCTCCGCGCGCTCCGTACCACTGACCCTCCATGGGCTTTGATAAAGGTCAACGGATATCTGTCTGGTGGATACTTCTCAATCAAACGGATTCGCATGGACCGTTTGTATCCTTTGCTATCCTTAAACATCCCTCTGTAAACCAAATCCGTTTCCACCGCCTCGCACCGGTACAGGATCGCCGAGTTGGGCGCCGAACTGTAAATGTACACTTCGTCGCCTGCTTTGATATCATTGTGCTGATGCCATTCTATCACACCTTTGCCTGCTCGGAAACCAGCATCCACATTATACATTTTGGGATTTGACGGAATGACCCATGCGCCCGTTGCGGATACTTTCTTTCCTTTTCCCTTGGCAACCAGCTGGAAACTGCTGCGAATCAAAGCCATTACGGCCTCGTCGTCTAAAGTATCATCCAAAAGCACACTAATCCAATGCTTCTTGTTCATATGCCATGCGCGAAATACGCCAGGCTTCTTCGTCAGCTCCGGAATCTCATCGGGATCGGCCTTAAGATTCATCACCTCGACGATTTCATCCTCGTCCGTTCCCGTAAGCTTTCCCCGCTCAACGGTCAGCAAAGCCGCAAACCATTTGTCGTTGCTGTTGCATTTGAAGGTCCCGTTTCCCGGATACTTTTCCCACGGGAATTCTACCCGTGCGCCGTATTGCCCGTAAATCCAGGTTTCCATCCGGTTCGCCTGATCGTATACAAAGTGCACCGGCACAAAGCACGCATCCTCCAGCTTTCCCAAAAGCTCCAGATACGCTTCTCGAACCGTTCCGACAAACTCGCCTACCTGGTTCTGTACGCGGATGGGCAAATACTCTTCGCCCGTTTCCAGATCGATCACCTTGCCGCGGATGGTTCCGCCTTCGGTAATCTGCAGCTCCGCACAAAACTGATCCTTCAGGAAATTCTCCCTGTATTCATATACCTTGTTCTTTCTATTAAATCCATAGGCTTCCAGCGATGGGAAGTCCGGTCTGCTTCTCTTAAAAAAATCCGTCTCAATACTCATAGAATTTCCACCGTTTCAAGAAAACGCTCCATGCCGTCCGGAGCATCTGCCAGATCTTCCAGATTCGTTGTTCCGATCAGGACCTTCTTGTTTTTGCCATGGTAATCACTTCCGGCTGTAACAAACAAATCGTATTTTTCGGCCAGAGCCAGATTCTCATTTTGGTGCAAGGGCTTGAAGCTCGAGTAAAAAGCTTCTACCCCGGCCAGACCGAACTCCATCAGCCGCTTCACCCTGGCCTCCAGCTCGTCCCCTGTAATCAAGTCATCCCCATCTCCAAAGGAAGGATGAGCCAGCACCGGGATTCCTCCGCTTCTGACGATTCCATCGATCGCATCCTGAGGGCTGACGTGAACGTTTTCAAATTCTTTTTTATTGATATAGTTCGTAATCGCGTCTCGGACCGTTTCCGCATACCCGTATTTCACCATGAGCTTGGCCACATGGGGTTTGCCCGGATTGTCCTGAGCCAAAAGCTCCTGGATTTCCTCCTCCGGAAATTCGAAGCCGAAGCGCTCTTTTAGAAAGGCCAGCCGGGAACGGGTCTTTTTCATGCGCAGCGCATGGCCTTTGCTTACGACTTCTCCAATGCCCGGGATTTCCGGATCGTAACCGTATCCCAGAATGTGGTACTTTCCCAGACTGTCTTTGCACGAAAACTCGACGCCGCGAATAAAAGACGGCCTTTGTTCCGTGTCAAGATTATCCAAAAGCCGCGGCATGACGGTCCCGCCCTTCATGGAATCGTGGTCGGTCACGGAGAACAAATCGATTCCGGCCTCCCGCACCTGTGCAATGAGTTCCTCCGGCGTATCGGTTCCATCGGACATGGTTGTATGCATATGTAAGTCGATTCGTTTCATTCTTTAACCCAATTGTTGCTTTTTCATCGTCAGTTCTTTGAGGCGGCCCTTCTTGGCTGCCAGAACCAGACAAATAATCCCCAACGCCCCATCGGCAAACACTGCCGGAAGTGCTCCTTCCACGCCGAAGGCGCTGTTATAAATCAGATTGGTACGCGCCGTTGCCGCATCCAAAGTGAATACGGAAACTTCGGAAACCAAGCCGCTGTTTGGCAAACCAAAGAGGAAGTTCTGGGTGAAATTCCATGCGGTATGCACGCCCATAGGAAACCAGATGCTCCCGGTATACCATTTCGCTAAAGAAAATGACAGGCCGCATAACGCAATGTCTGCAATCGGCAAAACCGATGCTCCCGGATTGAATACATGCAGTCCCGCAAAGAACAATCCGTTTACGAGAATTGCCACCCAGAGAGGATAGCGGACATTGATTCGTTCATAAACGAACCCTCTGCACCAGACTTCTTCGGACGTGCTCTGGATGAATACACATACGAAAGCAAACAGTATGAGCGGTATCTGATCCAAAGCAAAGTCCAGATACAGCTTGATATCCCCGTGTACGAGAGCGCATGCGATACAGAAAAAGTTCATAACAAAACCGACCAAAAGCCCTGCCATCAGCGTTCGAATGCCATTGTTTTTGTACCCTGGCAAGATGGATTTGAGGACAAATCGATTTCGTTTTGTGACTGCGGTATATACGATCAATCCAATGAGTGTCACGATGGTGGATAGGTATAAACTGACCACGAAATAGGCGCCATCTGACAGCTCTAGTCCAATCGCGTCATATACAGTTCTGTTAAAGATCAATTCTGCTATGAGTTCAAAAATGAACAGATACCAGAGGACCGTTACTCCCAGGATCCATATGATGCGATTTTTAATATCGATGTTCTTTTTCAAATGGTCTTCTCCTATCCGAAGTTATTCGACCTTCGTTACGTTCATAAGCATCGGTGTGAAGTGATGATCGGTATGCGCTTCAAACAGAGTACCCGTCACTTTGACGGTGGTTCCGCTGTTTGCGTAGGATGACAAATTGTCTCCATTTAACTGAATGGACCAAATCATCAAATCTTCGCCGTTTGCCGTCATGAGTCTGACTGGTGACTTCAGATTGATGGCCATACATTCTTCTGTGTCCCCTGCTGCACTATTTCCTTCAAAGGAACTGATCGTTCCGGTGAAGTATTCCTCACCATCGCTATAGGAATTCATATCGACTACAAAGGTACTGTTTCCGTCACCATCTTCATAGCTGATGTCTTTTGTCCGGACCAAGCTATCTGTCGCGCTGTATCCATCCGGTTCCCAGTGACATTCAAGGGTCGTTGGGTCAGCTGGACGCAAATAGTAATTGTTTCCTGTGTTTAAGTTATAGCTGTATCCGTTTTCGTCCGGTGTCTGACGAATCTCTGTAATCATCGATACTCTGGTTAATTCGATGTTTCCTGCGCTGTTTGGAGTAAATTCCATTACATACGGTGCGGCAAACTGCTTCTGATCACCGGAGCTGTTTGCGTTGCTCCACATACCTTGTGCCGCGCGTGCAAGCTGCTTATTGAAATCCTCTTCGCTGCCCCATGCAGACGCTCCCTTTTGGACGGCAATCTGTGCAACCAAAGCCTGAGCCATGCTTTTGCCCATGCTGTCCGGCGCGGCTGTGTTGTAGCCGTTGCTTAAATTATCATCCAGTCCAACGACCGGAACGCCCTTTTCTCTGGCCTGTTTCACGGAATCGCTTGCCATGCTTCCATCTGCCGCGAGAATGATTCCGTCACAACCATCCGTAACCGCCTGATCTACATAAGAGGAAGCCTTGGTGAAATCGATCATCTCGTTACTTGACTGGGAGCTCTCAAGTTCATCCTGAACGCCTTTGGCAAATTGGTTTCCCCACTCTTCTCCCAGATTTGTATCCGTCAAAACCTGTATCTTAAGTGCAGGGCCACTGGAAGTGAGTCCTTCTGAAGCCTGTCCGACGGTATCCTGTACATCGGACAATTCCTCTCCGCTCTCACTGCCGCATCCCGCGGCAAACAATGCCAACGCAAAGACCATGGTCAACCCTGCGATTTGAAATACTTTTTTCATCATGTCCTCCTCAAGTGAACTTTATTAAATTTATTCCTAATATATATTACCATAGACCGCTAAGAACTTACATAGTACAAAAAACAGTTTGTTTTTTGTCAAAAAAGTGATAAGATGAACTCTGTGCGTTAGATGCACAAGAGGAGGTACACATTAATGGTAAACAAACTAAAAAAGAAAGAAAAGAAAAAGAGAAGCTTTTTGTCTTCATTTTCAATCTGCTTTCTTGTAGTTCTTCTGGCTGCGATTCTGTCATGGCTGATTCCTGCCGGAAACTACGACACTTTAGTATATGATGAGGGCTCTGACCAGTTCATCGTATACTCCGCAGATTATGATGAAGAAGCTGGTACCGGTACGGAAAAAACCTATCCGGCTACACAGGAAACGCTGGATCAGTTTGGCATCACTGCCGGACTGGACAACTTCACAAACGGCAACATTTACAAGCCAATGTCCATTCCTGGGACGTACCAGCATGTAGAAGCACATCATCAGGGTCTGAAAGAATTCCTGGCATCTCCGGTACAGGGTACTGCAGATGGCTTTGATATCATCTTCTTCATCCTGATGCTCGGTGGTACCATCGGTATCATCAACTACATCGGAGCCTTCAATGCAGGTATCGGTGCTCTTGCCAAATCATGCAAAGGCCGCGAACAGATCATTCTGATCGCTGTTACCGCTCTGATCGCTCTGGCCGGAACCGTTGAAGGTTTCTGCGAAGAGACCATTGCCTTATATCCTGTACTCGTACCAGTCTTCCTGGCCGCCGGATATGATGCAATCACTGCCGTAGGTGCGATTTACATGGGATCCACGATCGGCTGCATGTTCAGTACGATCAACCCATTCTCCGTAGGTATCGCATCCTATGCTGCCGGCACTTCCATGAATGCCGGACTTGGTTTCAGAGTTGTTGGTCTGCTGGTTGGTCTCGTCATCACAGTTCTTTATCTGATGAGATATGCTCAGAAAATCAAGAAGAACCCTGAAAAATCACTGGTATATGACCAGAGAGATCTGGTTCACGAAAAGTTCTCCGCCATTGACATGGAGAACATTCCGGAATTCACACCGAGAAGAAAGCTGGCTCTGCTGGCATTCGTTCTGACTTTTGCCATTATGATCTGGGGCATCATGGTTCCTGGATGGTGGTTTGAAGAACTGTCCGTACTGTTCATGGTATCCGGCGTTGTCATCGGTATCATCGGAGGCATCGGCGAAAAGAACATCGTTCGTGAATTCGTAAACGGTGCCGCAGACCTGGTTGGCGTAGCACTGATCCTCGGTGTTGCAAGAGCCGTAACGATCCTGCTGGACAACGGAAACATTTCCGGTACTATCCTGGAAGGACTGTCAACGGCTGTATCCGGAATGCCGCCGGCTGTATTCCTCGTACTGCTGATGCTGGTTTACGTCGTTCTCGGATTCTTCATCAACTCTTCATCCGGTCTGGCTGTACTGTCCATTCCTATCATGGCGCCGCTGGCTGATATCGTTGGTATTCCAAGAGAACTGATCGTATCCGCTTACGTATATGGATTGGGAATCATCACATTCATTACTCCGACAGGTATCGTAATGCCATCCCTGGAAGTTGTAGAAACAACTTACGACAGATGGCTGAAACTCTCCATGCCGCTGGTATGTATCCTGACGGTTTGGGGCGCAATCATGCTTGTCGCTCAGCTGATGTTTTCATAAATAAGGAGTTTTTAACATGGCTGTTTTAGAAGGATTAAAACCGGAAAAAGTCTTTCGTTACTTTGAAGAAATCTGCCAGATTCCTCACGGTTCCGGAAACACGAAAGAACTCAGTGACTGGCTGGCTGCTTTTGCAAAAGAACGAAATCTGGAATGTTATCAGGATGAATTGAATAACATCATCATCATCAAAGAGGCTTCTCCGGGATATGAAGACAGTGAACCTGTCATCATCCAGGGTCACATGGATATGGTTTGTGACAAAACTGCAGACTGTACGAAAGACATGACCAAAGAAGGCCTGGATCTGGTCATCGATGGTGACATCATTTCCGCAAAAGGAACCACTTTGGGTGGTGATGACGGCGTTGCCGTCGCCTTCATGCTGGCAATTCTCGACGATGATGCTCTGAATCATCCGAGAGTGGAAACCGTTTTTACGGTCGATGAAGAAACCGGTCTTTATGGCGCGGAAGCCATCGATGTTTCCCCGCTCAAGGGCAAGCGCTTCATCAACCTGGACTCCGAAGACGAAGGCATCCTGACCGTAGGATGCGCGGGAGGTGTCACGGCCATCGCGTCTTTCCCAATTCACAGAGAGTCTTACGAAGGACAGGCCTTCCAGCTAGAACTGTCCGGATTTATCGGCGGACACTCTGGTACGGAAATCATTCGCGGACAGGAAAACGCCATCAAAGTAATCGGACGGCTTTTGTACGAACTGCAGGAACAGGCAGCGGCCAGAATCGTTACGATTAACGGCGGCGTAGCAGACAATGTCATTCCTGTATCTGCAAGCGCGCTAATCGTTTCACCGGAAGGCGAAAAGGTCAAAGCCCTCTGCGATGAATACTGTGCAATCTTTAAGCACGAATTCAAAATGGATCCTGATTTCCAGATGAGCCTTTGCGAGACAGAAACAGATGTATTGCCATTTGACGCAGCAACCAGTCAGAAAGTGCTCGCATACCTTTGTGGGACACCAAACGGAATCGAGAAAATGACCGTCGGAATCGATGGACTGCCACAGACCTCTCTGAGTCTTGGCATTCTGAGAACCGAAGAAAATACGGTCGATTACACATTCTGCATCCGCAGCGCTGTGGATTCGGAATGCGAAATGCTCGCCCGCAGACTGGAAAATCAAGCCAAAGCTCTTGGCGGAACCGTTCGAAGAGAAGGCCCGTACCCTGGTTGGGAATATGCGGCGGATTCCCCGCTGCGCGATCTGGTATGCCGGGTCTATCACGAACAGACTGGCAAAGACATGGTGATCGAAGCCATTCACGCCGGTTTGGAATGCGGATTCTTCGCAGGCAAAATGCCGGGACTGGATTGCGTTTCCATCGGTCCGGACGTAAGAGACGTTCACACGCCAAACGAAACCCTGTCCATCAGTTCGGTTCAGCGAACCTGGAATCTGGTTTCCGAAGTTCTGGCACAGATGAAATAAAAACGATCGATATGATAAAGCGATACCGCTGCCTGAAATGTGCAGCGGTATTGTTTGTTTTTTGCGATTATATTATACTAGAAGAATCATGAAACCATTGGAAACGAATTGCTTATCAACGATGTTATTGGACTGGTACGACAACAACGGACGTGTTCTGCCCTGGCGCACGGATCCGTCTCCTTATCATGTCTGGCTTTCGGAAATCATGCTGCAACAGACCCGCGTCGAAGCAGTTCGTGACTACTACAAACGGTTCCTGGATGCCCTTCCTACCATTGAAGCTCTCGCAAAAGCAGACGAAGATCTCTGCACCAAACTCTGGCAGGGATTGGGCTACTACAGCCGTGTCCGCAATTTGCACCGGGCTGCCCTGCAAATTATGGAGGAGCATGGCGGCGTTATGCCTCAATCCTCCCGGGAACTTCAGAATCTTTCGGGCGTCGGTCCTTATACGGCGGCGGCCATCGCGTCCATTTGTTTTGATGAGCGCATTCCTGCCATTGACGGCAATCTCCTGCGCGTGTTTTCCCGCATGACCGGCTACGACCAGGACATCAAATCAAACGCTGCAAAATCCGCTGCCCGCGATTATTATCTCCAAATATTCCCGCAAACCCGCTGCGGCGATTTCAATCAGGCCCTGATGGACCTTGGTGCCTGTGTCTGCCTGCCAGCCGGCGCGCCTCACTGTGCGGATTGCCCATGGCAAAACCATTGTCGTGCAAAAGCAGACGGAACCTGTCAGGAGCTTCCCTTTACCGCTCCAAAAGCAAAGCGCACCATCGAACACAAGACGGTGTTTTTGATCTATTACCACGGGAAGCTCGCTCTGCGCAGACGTCCGGACAGCGGTCTTCTGGCAGGGCTTTATGAATACCCAAATACCGATGGGAATTTGACGGAATCCGAACTCCCTGATTACTTGCATGCCTTGGGATTTTCTGCGGTTCGCGTCCGCTCTCTGCCTGCCGCGAAACACATTTTTTCACACAAAGAATGGCACATGACCGGATGGGAAATCCTATGTCTATTCCATCCCGTCGGCTTTTGCAAAATACACATCTAAAATCCGCACGGATTTCCTGGACGAATAGACCTGAACGAATCGAAACCCTTGCTGCTTTTCTTATGCGTACCCGTATCGTTTTCTCAGTTTTACGGTGAATAGAATGACGGGAATAATGGACCCGGCTTCCGCTACGGCTGCCGCGAACCAAACGCCATTCAGGCCAAAGAAGATTGGCAGGATCATGACCGCACCGATCTCGCAGATCACCACGCGCACCGTCGCGATGAAGGCTGAAACCGCCCCGTTGTTCAATGCGGTAAACATGCCTGTTACAAAGATATTGATTCCGCAGGTGATGAAAATCAATGCGTAGATCCGCATGCCGTGAACGGCCATATCCACCAGATCCGGATCGTATCCTACGAATAGGGAGACCAGCGGCCGAGCGAAAACAACCAGCACCGTCAGCATCAAAAGCCCGCCGCATTCCACCAGAAGCATACTCTTTCGGAACAAGTTCTTCATTTCCGACCGGTTCTCCGCTCCAAAATTGTAGCTGAACAAGGGCTGCACGCCCATGTTGTATCCTGCGAAAATCGCGAAGAAAATAAAGGTGCAGTACTCCATGACTCCAAAAGCCGCAACGCCGTCTGAGCCAGCGATCCGCAAAAGCTGGAAATTATACAGCATGGTTACGACGGACTCGGAGAGCGTCGAGACAAATTCCGAAAGGCCGTTTGTGCAAGCCTTTGCAAGAGCCCGGAACTCCGCACTCGGTCTACCAATATGAAGCAGGCTGCTGTTGGGCCGCAGGAAATAGATCAGCGCTGTCAATCCCCCGACAAGCTCGCTGGTACTTGTGGCAATGGCCGCGCCTGCAACGCCCCAGTGCAATAAAACGATCATGATAAAATCCAGCACGATATTGATCACACCTGTCATGACGGTGATCCAAAATCCAAGCCGCGGCTTTTCGGCTGTAACGAACAATATCTGAAACAGATGCTGGAGCAT
>CADBJW010000019.1 GCA_902795135.1 uncultured Eubacteriales bacterium | reverse complement strand
GAAAATGGGATGAGACGGTAAATTCTGAGTCTTCGGAGAAAACGCACTCTTGAATGGTCCCTACACTAAAACAGGAAACCTGTTGATGTGGGTCTCCTGATCTTCTTTATCCATGTGAACGGCACAGAAATTTTTTAAAACACGACATTATGGGACTGGTGGCTCATTTTTTCATAAAACAGAAATTTTCTGTGCCACGTCAAACGCGGGAATGGAAGAACGACCTCTGCGTCTCCATCTCCGTTTCCACCCAAGTCTGTAACCGAAGCCTTTGCACTGTGCTTGCCGCCCACACTATCTCTTCTTATTCTCTATGTCGGTGTGGGAGATGACATAGCTTTTGGTAATGTCCTCCATGTGCTCCAGCGCATCGGTCGAACAGAAGCTAAGATAATGGTTGATGCTGTTCGTGATCTGCAGTCTCCGGGCGTCTTCGTCCAGGTCCTGATGGCCGTCGAGAATGTAGTCCGCACTCGTCTGCAGGGCTTTTGTGAGACGATATAGAAGCTCGATGGACATGCCACGGCTTCCGGTCTCAATATCGGCGAGATGGCGGGAAGAAATCCCCAGATTCTCGGCAAGGTCCTCACGCGAAAATTGTCTTCCTTCGCGCAAGACTCTGATTCGTTCCCCCATTTGATTTTTATCAAGCTCGTATCTATTACCTGACATTGGATACCCCTTGTTTCATCCCCTTTTGATCTTCAATACAAGGTAACTTTAATTGATATAATTCTTAATTCCATGAGCTTACGGGCGCTTTTTGGTGAGCTTTCGAGCGTGAATTTGATTTTGCCTGCGCCATAATATGGGTTTCGTTTCATAATAGTATTGACTAGATATTGCTCAAATCTTAAACGAAAGGAGTCCATCATGAACTATCCAAACAATGATCATTTGAACGGGATTTACAGCAATTTGGCAGAAAATTTGAGGGCCTTAAGAAAGATGAGCAGACTAAGTCAGGAATCTGTCAGCGAAATCCTGCACACATCGAGACAGCACTATGGTGATTGCGAGAACGGAACTGCAATCCCCAGCCTCGTCACACTCTGCATTCTGGCAGATGTGTATCAGGTACAAATCGATGCGATGATAACCAAAAACATTACACAGGAAATTCTTTCGATGATGCGGCAGCCAACCGGCCTCCCACCTGGACTAGGCAAGTAGCCACGTCTTCCGGACAACTGGGGTAATCCAGGCCATCACGAATCGCAATAATTATTCGTTATAAAAAACAGGCGATAAGAACACAACTTGGTTTCTTATCGTCTGTTTTATTTGTCTGTAATATTGTCTGCCCGTTCCTTTTTAGCTGTAGTAAAGGTTGTTCGTAATGTATTCAGGATCGCTGGTTACATCAATGCCCAATGCCTTGAGTGTGGCCTCGTCCTTATCACTAAGAATCGCCGTGCAGTGAGCCCTGCAGCCACTCAGCTCCTTGAGCTTTGTCAGCGCCAGCTCAGCCGTCGGATTTGTCGCTGCCGAAATGGTCAGTGCCGTGAGGACTTCTTCACAGTTCAAGCTGGACTTTTCGGAGTGCAGAACATCCGTCTTAAGATCCTGAATGCTTGAAAGAATGTTCGGCGAAATCAGATGGATTTCATCGGAGATGCCGCTCAGCTTTTTGATTGCATTCAATATGGCTGCGGCGGCCGCAACCATACGCCTGGAACTCCTGCCGGTTACGAAAGATCCGTCCGACAGTTCCATGGCCAGAACAACGACGTTTGTATACCGCTCGTTGCTTTCTTTCTTTTGCTCCGCATATTCTCTGGCCGGAAGTACGACTTTACGGTCTTCCACGTGAAGATTCATTTCATCCATCAAAAGTTTCGCACGCTCCAGGATATCGCCGCTGATTTTGCCCTTCTTGTAATCGCACTCGGCAATCAGATATCTGCGGATAATTTCCTGACAAGCTGCCTCTCTGCAGACATCGTCGTCGATGATGCCAAATCCCGCACGGTTTACCCCCATATCCGTCGGTGATTTGTATTCCGCTTCCTCACCAGTAATCTTCTCGATGATTCTCTTCACAACCGGGAACACTTCCAAATCACGGTTGTAGTTGACTGCCAGTTCTCCATAGGCTTCCAGGTGGAAGGAATCGATCATGTTTACATCTTTCAGATCGACCGTCGCCGCTTCATAGGCAACATTGACCGGATGCTTGAGCGGAATGTTCCAAATCGGGAACGTCTCGAACTTCGCGTAACGAGCCTTTCTGCCGCGAATGTTCTCATGATACAGCTGGGACAGGCTGGTCGCCAGTTTCCCGCTGCCGCCGCCAGGACCCGTAACGACGATCAAAGGCTTCGTGACCTCAATGTATGGATTGGCACCATAACCCTCTTCGCTTACGATCGTATCTACATCCGTCGGATAGCCCTTCGTAAATCTGTGTCTGTAGGTCTTGATGCCTCTCCGTTCGAGCTTGTTGATGAACTTATCCACAGCTGGTGAATGTTCTTCATACCTCGTTACCACGACGCTGTTGATTTCCAGATCGTACTTCCGGAACACGTCAATCAGCCGCAGCACCTCCAGGTCATAGGTGATCCCGAAATCCTGACGCGTCTTGTTTGTGGTGATGTCTCCCGCATAGACGCAAATAATGATTTCGGCCTTTTCCTTCATCTTCTGCAAAAGCTTGATCTTCGCATTTTCGTCAAATCCCGGCAGCACGCGCATGGCATGCTTGTCCTGAACCAGCTTGCCGCCGAACTCCAGGTACAACCGGTCTCCACCGCCGCGCTGAATACGTTCTAAAATATACTTGGATTGCTCCTCAATATACTTTTCAGCGCTGAACCCTATCTTCTTCATTTCTATTCTCCTTAAACAACTCCTCATGGCCTACGTTTCTCAAACGAATCCATTCGGACCAAACATTATTTACTAAGTCAGATAAACGATGGCCATGGTAAGCGTTGTAACGACCATGATAATCGCGAGAAAAACGGCTACAAACCGAGCAAACTTCGGGTTCATCATAGAACTGTTCCTCCTATCCAATCCTCTTACATGAGCGTTATATTCAACGTGTTCCGCCCTTCGGCAAGACCCTTCAGACTGATGTCGTAATCCACATCGATGGTGCCTTTGCCGTCATCGGTAATATCGTTGGCGAGATCGTTGGTCAGCACTTCAAGCTCGATCGGGCCAAAAGGCGTATCATAAAGCCCCGTAAATCTCTGTCCTTTCACGAACTTGATTTCGGTTCCGATGCCGGCGTCCATGCCGATTCGCTTCATCTGGAGTTCCTTGTCACGCAGCCTGAGTCTGGTTTTGCAGCCCGGCATCCCGCTGAATTCGCTCTCCTCATAAAGCAAATAATAGGCGTCCTTTCTCTTATAGAGTTTCGCCTCCGTGACGAATTCCATTTCGTCTTCGCCAGTTTCGTTATTGATTTGTTTGCTTTTGATTTTTACCAATACTTCCTTCATATTCTATCCAGTATCTCCTGTAGTTCTTCTTTGTTAAACTGATACTTCTTCAGGCAGAAATGACACTGCAGCTCCGCCTGTCCGTCTTCTTCTATGATTTCCTGCAGATCCTTGCGGCCGATCGTCATAAGCGCCTGCTCGATTCTCTCACGGCTGCAGTCGCACTCCCACCGGATCTCCCGGCTTTCCAGAACTTCCGGCGTGTACTCTTCGGGCAGCCCTTTGAATATTTCATACAAAAGCTCCCGCACCAGTCCTTCCTCGGTCATCGCAGCATGCGTATCCTTGATCCGGCTAATGATGGTCGTGAGCGGCTCCATATCCGCCAGCATGGCCTCCAGTGCATCGATGGCGCCTTCTTCTGCGTCCGGAAGCATTTGAATGATCATGCCGCCGGCAGCACCGATGCTATAATCCGTTTCAACTTTAACGCCCAGAGCAACCGACGTATTCTGCTGCTCCGAAATAAAGAAATAAGCCGTCAAATCATCGGCAATTTCGCCGGTTACAAAGGCAATGGTTCCCATGTAAGGTTCTTTGAGACCGATGTCTTTGATGACCGACAGATCTCCAATTCCCAGGGATCCGCCTACATCCAGCTTGCCCTCTTCCGTCAGCGGTAAATCCACATATGGATTGGCAATGTAGCCCTTGACCCTGCCGTCAGCGTAAGACGTGGCCAGAATCTGCTCCGCCGGACCGTCACCCTTGAAATTAACGGTTAACTTGTCCGTGGAATTCTTCATCATAATGCCCATCAATCCGGCTGCGGTCAGCACCCGGCCAAGGCCTGCCGATGCAACCGGTGTCGTGTTATGAATGGTCACCGCTTCCTGCACCAGATCCGTCGAAATGGTAATATATACGCGATAAGATTTGCTCTTATCGATAGCAATCAATGCTTTGCTCATGATCCCTCCCGTTTTAACACAAAATACTCTTCAAGTGTACCATAAAAAACATGTTTTCAACACTAAAAATACACATTAAGTTTGTATAGTTTACTCGAGAGGATATTCGAAGGGGTATTCATAAAGAGGTGACATAATGTATAACAGAGACAATCATACATCCGATTACGAACCATATTTTACAGTGGATGAACCAATTGCAGAAAACACAACCCATTCATCGTGGAACAACTACGACGAAAAAAAACGCAAGTCGTCTCCGAAGGTGGCGTTGACGCGCAAAACCCTCGCACTGCTGATCGTCTGCTGTTTGATTCTTTCCAGTTTGTTTGGTTTTGGTGGAGCAATGGCTTATCACCTGCTGCTGGGAAATACGGCGGCCTCTACACAGTCCACCGTCAGCGACGCAACCCAGACAGAAGGATACACACTGGGCAGCTCATCCGGAAGCAATATGACCATACAGGAAATCGTTAGCACGGCTGGCGCCAGCGTCGTTGAGATTCAAACCGAAGCAGTGCTCTCCGATTCCTGGATGCAGCAATATGTTACAGAGGGCGCCGGCAGCGGCGTTATCATCAGTACCGATGGATATATTATGACAAATAACCACGTTATCAACGGGGCGCGAAAAATCACCGTTACCACTTCCGATGAGCAGTCTTACGAAGCAAAACTAGTTGGAACCGATAGCGATAACGATGTAGCAGTCATTAAAATCGACGCGACTGGACTGACTCCAGCCACCTATGGAAACAGTGACGAACTCAATGTTGGCGATCTGGCCGTTGCCATCGGAAATCCGCTTGGCGAACTGGGCGGAACCGTTACCGCCGGCATCATCAGTGCCAAAGACCGCCAGCTTAGTATTGACGGCAAAACTCTGACCCTGCTCCAGACAGACAGCTCCATCAATCCGGGCAATTCCGGCGGCGGACTGTTCAACAGCGACGGACAGCTGATCGGACTGGTTGTAGCCAAGTCATCGGGATCCGATGTCGAGGGATTGGGATTTGCGATTCCGATCAACAAAGCCGCGGACGTTGCGCAGCAGCTCATGTCTACGGGACACGTGAAAGGTAAGCCATGGACCGGCATGACCTATTCAGAGGGAAGCAGCGGTTTTGACTCCTTCTTTGGAAGCAGTTCCTCTTCCGTTTACATTTATGATGTAAATACGGAAACGGCGCAGAAGGCCGGATTCCAAAAGGGCGACATTGTCAAAACCATTGACGGGAAAGAGATTTCCACCATTGACGATCTGACAGCCGTCATCACGTCTCATCAGGTCGGTGATAAATTGAACTTTGTGGTTCTCCGAAACGGTCAGGAAAAGGAACTGACCATCGAACTTCAGGAAAAACCGGATGATTTGGACAACTAAACAATTGGTCAACGAAACGAATCACTATATAGAATGCCTATGCAAACACTATCCATACATTGCTCAAAATCCTATAACATATTGATCGGTCAAGGCTTGCTTGATCAGGCCGGGGAAATCATCTCCCCTCTGTGTCCTGACTCCAAGATGTGCGTCATTACCGACAGCAACGTAAAAGACCTTTACGGTGGGGACAATAATCCCCTGTATCGGAGCCTGAAGCAAGCAGTACATAAGGTCTTTGAATACGTATTCCCTGCGGGAGAAGCGAGCAAAACCATGACGACCATCGAAGGTATTCTGGACTTTCTCGCCGCACATCACTTCGATCGAAACGACGTGTTGATTGCGCTGGGCGGCGGAGTAACCGGCGATATGACCGGCTTCGCGGCCGCGATCTACATGCGCGGCATTCGGTTCATACAGATTCCTACAACCCTTCTTGCCTGTGTGGATTCTTCCATCGGCGGCAAAACAGGAGTCGATCTGCCGGCAGGCAAAAACCTGGCCGGCGCCTTTTGGCACCCGGAACTGGTTGTGATCGATCCGGCCGTTTTCGCTACCCTGACACCGGATCTCTGGCGAGACGGACTGGCCGAAATGATCAAAGCCGGCATGATTGCGGACGCATCGATCCTGCAGGATCTGGCAGTTCAAACCGAAACGGTTGCAGGTCAGACCGAACCATTTGCCGATTCGTTGGACCCCATCCGCAATTTGACCAGTCTCATTGTGAAAGCCTTGCAGGTCAAGGCGGCGATCGTAGAAGCCGACGAGCGGGAAGCGGGGCAGCGGCAGCTGCTCAACTTCGGGCATACCATCGGTCATGCCATCGAAGAGTGCAGCAACTTTGCCATTTCCCATGGACATGCCGTCGCCATCGGCTCGGTCCTCGCAGCCGCCGGGGCGGAGCGCCTAGGCTGGTCTTCCGCGGGAAATGCCGACCTTCTCAGAGATCTGCTTTTGAAATATGGATACGATCTGGATCCCGGCTTCGATGCGCCGGCCCTCGCAAACGCCGCTCTCAGCGACAAGAAACGCCGCGGCGATCAGATCACCATCGTCTATCCGGTTCGTCCGGGAAACTGCAAATTAAAACTGCTGCCAATCGATGATCTGCAGCAGTTTATCGCCTTCGGGTTGGATTATTTAATGCCATAAAATCTTATGGCATTTTCTTTTGTCTTAGCAGCGGCCTCTTCGAAGGTCACGCCTTTGAGCTCCGCAATTTTGCGAACGGTATGTTCTACATAAGGCGGAATGTTCCGCTTGCCCCGAAATGGGACCGGCGTCAGAAACGGGGAATCCGTTTCCGCGAGAAGGAAGTCCAGCGGAATCGCTGAAACCATCTCAACGGTTTTGCGGTTGTTCTTATAGGTCACCGGACCGGCAACACTCAAGGTCGCGCCCAGTCTGACGTACTGCCTCCCCAGTTCTGCGCTTCCGGAAAAGCAATGCAAAAGCACTCTGGCATCAGCTGCTTCTCCGTCTTTGCCGCCTGCAAACCCTTCCGGGTCCGGGCGCTTCGGGAACCAGCTTTTTCGTTCTGAGGAAAAAGCCTGCTCTTCTTTGAGAATGTCCATGACTTCCTGGTCCGCTTCACGGGCGTGGATCACGATGGGCATCTTCAGTTCGTTGGCCAAACGGATTTGCCTTCGGAACCACTCCCTCTGGATGTCCCGTTCGCTTCGGTCATAGTGAAAGTCCAGACCGATCTCGCCGATGGCCACGACCTTTTCTTCTGCTGCAAGCCTTCGGATGGCCTCCAGCTTTTCTTCGTCCATGCCTTTGGTGTCATGGGGATGACATCCGCAGACAGCAAAGCACCATGGCAAGTCCGCCGCATGCTGCGCGGCGCGGATTGAACTATCCAGGTCAAATCCAATATCCATGACATAATCAAGAGACGATCTTTCGATCGTCTCTATGAGTTCCGCCAGCATTTCCGGCGTATTGTCTTCATTATTCAAATGCGCGTGTGAATCAAACAACATTTATTCGGTCTCCTGAGGCTGCGTTTCGGAAGGCTGACTTTCCTGAGACTGTGTTTCAGTCGCAGTAGTTTCCGTTTCAGAAGCCTTTGTTTCAGTAGCCTTTGTTTCGGAAGTCGTGCTCTGGGTTTCAATGGTTTCTGTCTTTTCTTCCTGCGCGCCTGCATTCTGTGTATCTTCGTTGTAGTCGGATACTCCCGGAGTATACTTTACAGGTTCCGGTTTTTCTGCAGTCATATCGATTTTATACAGCTGTCCGTCGAGAACGGCTTCGACCCAGGCGATCCGCTTTCCGTTTTCGTCATTTTCAGCTACGATGCTTGCTTCGATGTTCGCATCCTGACAGAGCTTGTAGAGGAATGCTGCTTTGTATTCACTCTCTGTGGAATTCTCCAGATCGGATGTGTCAGCGTTCTTCTTGAGTGTCTCGAGCATAACTTCCATCTGCTGCAGTTCTGTGGAATCCTCTCCGCAGCCCTTGCTGAGCTCGGTCTCCGCGGTATCGTATTCTGAACCGATATCGGAATATCCATCTGGCTGATCTGCATCGATGCCGGCTTCTTCCAGCGCTGCTACGGCCAAAGCCTTTGTGCTGGAGCCCGTGTACTTGATGCCGGATGTTTCGTTGTATGCCGGAAGTCCGTACCCTTGAACGAGAGAATATCCCTTCGTGAAGGTTCTGTAACCAACCGCGTCGTTCTTGTTGCCTTCGATGGCCTTTACTGTATTGCCGCTGCAGGATACGATCATGCCTACGTGGTCAGGAGTATTGTTGTTGTTCCAGTCGTAGAAAATGATGTCTCCAGGTTTTGGACTGTACTTCTTGTTGGAAGAGTACTGTCCCTTATTCCTATAGGTATTGAGCATCGTTGGACAGTAGCTGTGCCGTACGATAATGCTAGTCGCACCGGCTTTGATGCCAACGGCCGAAACGAATGCTGCGCACCACGGTACATAGTAGCTGAGCTTGCCGCATCCTGGCGCCCGGTTCGAGTTATATACGTCGATAATCTTCTTGTGTGATCCATTGGATTCCTTGTATCCCAACCAACCGATTGCTGTCTGAACGACCTTGTCTCTGCTGGCGGAGGACATGCTGTAAGCGCCGTAGTGTGCTTTGCCCGCGTAATTGGAATAGCCGCGAATCTTGTAGAAATAGGTGCTTCCCTTTGACAATCCGTTGGAATCAACGAAGGAAGCCGTCTTTGTCGTTCCTACTTTCTTATATGTGCCGTTTGCAGAAGTGGATCTTGTGATCTCATAACCAGTGCGGAGGCCTTGATGTTGGTTGGAGCCAGCACGGACGTCTTGCCTGCTACCGGCAGGGAATACTGACCATACTTTTTCGTGCCGCCGGTCTTCTTATAGGTTCTGACCTTATAGTAGTACAGTGTACCTAATGTCAATTCGTCATTTTCCCATGTAGGGCTCTTTGTATTGATGCCCAGTCTCTTATAGCTTCCGTTTGGACTGGTTGCCCGGTATACTTCATAACCGGAGATGTCTTTGACTGCCTGCCAGGACAGTTTTACGGAATAATCCGTCGGGGTTACCTTTACGATTGGAACGCCGTCATTGATGACACCGCTGGTAATCGCGCTGTATCCTCCGAAGTACTGCCGCTTGTTCATCTTCAGGTAACCGCGTACTTTGTAGTAATAGGTCTTGCCTTTTTTTGCGGTCTTATCCTTATAGGAAACGCTCTTGATCGATGCCAGACGCTTGTAGCTTCCGTCTTTGCTTTCGGCTCTGTATACTTCATAGCCGGCGGCGCCAACGCCATTCCAGCTTACAACAAGACCGTCTGCTGCCTGACCTACCGATGCTCCTCCTGGAGCGGCCAGCTTGGTTCTGGCACGGATCACGCCTGTTTTCGGACCATAGTAACGTTTGTCATTGATGACTTTGTACGGTCTAACCTTGTAGTAATAAATCTTTCCCTTGGTCAGCCCGGTGTTTTCAAACGAAAGGTTTTTCGTTTTTGCCAGATTCTTGTACTCGCCTTTTTCGGCATTGTAACGGAGCACCTGATATCCATCGGCTTCCGGAACCTTTGACCAGGTGATTTTGATGGAAGAATCCTTGAGCGTCAGCGACTGGGTGTAGGTTCTGGCAAGTGTTGGCTTGCCGGAAACCGCCTTGCTGTATTTGCTCTTTTTCTTGCTGCCATCTGACTTTTTGTAGTACGCCCTGACTTTATAGTAATACTTCTTGTTCATTTTTCCCGTATTCTTATAAGTCAGTTTGGATGTGGTTCCCTGCAGCTTATAATTGCCGCCTTTGCTCTTGGCTCGGTACACCTGGTATCCTGTTGCACCCGGGTACTTCGACCATGACAACTGAACGTAGGAGGAACCAACTTTGGTTACCTTTACGCCTGTTACGCGTTTGTCTTTGTTAAAGGATGCTGCAGAAACCTCTGTGGTACTCAATGGCATGAATGAAATTACCATTGCCGCTATCATCGCATAACAAAGAGTCTTTTTTACGATGCCTGCAATTTTCTTTTTCATAGTCACTCTTTCCCTTACTTTGTAATAGCTTTCGCTATTCAACAGAATTGCCATCTGCTGCTACAGTTGTAACGAATTCGTACCTTGTCTTGCCGTCTACTTCATTGTCTGCATAAAGGATCATGCCTTTTGATTCCAGACCACGAAGCTTTCTCGGCTTAAGGTTTGCCACTACCACTACTTTCTTACCCACACATTCTTCTGGTTTATAAAACTCTGAAACGCCGGAGATGATCTGTCTCTTTTCGGTTCCCATCTTTACCTGGAACACGAGAAGCTTATCCGCTTTCGGGTGCTTCTCTGCCTTGAGGATCGTCCCAACTCTCAGATCCAGCTTATCAAAATCATCGTATTCGATCTCGTCTTTCAACTCGAGAGGAATATTGATATCGCCCTTTTCTGCCGCGGCTTTTGCACCCAGAGCATAGAGTTCTTCCAGCTCTTTCTCGATGTCAAGTCGAGGGAAGATCGCCTTGCCCTTCTTGACCTGTTCGCCGCTCATCATTTCAAATACCAGGGCATCATCCCATGCTACGTCTGCATACCAGAGTCCCATCTGTTTTCTGATGGCATCCGATGTGGTATGCATATACGGGTGAATCAGGATCGAAATGATCCGGATCGCCTCAGCCAGGTTGTGAAGCACGTTGTCCAGTCTTGGCTTCTGGGCTTCGTCCTTGGCCAATGCCCACGGCATCGTTTCGTCGATGTATTTGTTGGCGCGTCGTACCAGTACCCAGATTTCTTCGAGAGCCATGTTGAATTTGAACTCATCCATCTGCTTCTCGACTTTGGCAGCTGCTCCGATGGCGATTTCTTTAAGCTGTTCATCATAATTGATGCCATCTTCGCCCGGCACGCACTTGCCTTCCTCGGTCAGATCCGGTACGAATCCGCCGTTGTATTTCTCAATCATGCTGACCGTTCTGGAGACCAGGTTGCCCAGGTCGTTTGCCAGATCATAGTTCAGCCGCTTCAGCATTACTTCATTGGTGAACATTCCATCCTGCCCGAAGGTATATTCTCTCAGCAGGAAGTACTTCAGTGCATCGATGCCGTAACGTTCAATGAGAACGACTGGATCGATGACGTCCTGGCCCTTTGCGGCCTTGGACTTGGACACTTTCTCGCCGCCCAGGAGCAGCCATCCGTGACCTCTTACCTGCTTCGGCAGCGGCAAATCCGCGCTCATGAGCATGGCAGGCCAGATCAGTGAGTGGAATCGTACGATTTCCTTTCCGACCAGATGACAGTCCGCCGGCCAATAGCGATTGTATTTTTCAGGATCGTCCGGCCATCCCAGCGCAGTGATGTAGTTGGAAAGCGCATCCAGCCAGACATATATAACATGCTTTTCGTCGATTGGTACCGGAATTCCCCAGTCAAAGGTGGATCTGGAAATGCAAAGGTCCTCCAGTCCCTGCTCAACGAAAGCGATCATTTCGTTTCTTCTCGTTTCCGGTTCCAGGAAGCTTGGGTTTTCCCGGAAAATCTTCAGCAGATCATCTGCATATCTGCTCATCTTAAAGAAATATGCTTCTTCTTTGGCTTTTGTGACCGGTCTGCCGCAGTCCGGGCATTTGCCGTCCTCAAGCTGAGCTTCTGTCCAGAAGGACTCACAAGGCGTGCAATACCATCCTTCATATTGACCTTTGTAAATATCGCCCTTCTTGTACATTTTCATGAACAGATCCTGGACTCTCTTCACATGTCTCTCTTCCGTCGTCCGGATGAAATCATCGTAAGAAATCTCCATGGTCTTCCAGAGATCTTTGATGCCGGCAACGACTTCGTCCACGTACTGCTGCGGTGTGACGCCTTTTTCATTGGCCAGAGTCTGTATTTTCTGTCCGTGTTCGTCTGTCCCGGTCAGGAACATGACATCGTAACCCTGCAGTCTCTTGAATCTTGCCATTGCATCCGCCATAACGGTGCAGTAAGTGTGACCAATGTGCAGGTTCGAGCTTGGATAATAAATCGGTGTGGTGATGTAGTATGTTCCTTTTTTATCTGTCATGAGTAAACTTCCTTTCATATGAAAATGTTTGGTTCTTTTCTGTCCGCGTACCCCAGTTCCAATTCTTCCTTATGATAGAGGTACCCCGGATCGTCAAAATACATAGCTCCCTGGGGGCAGAGTTTTTCGCACCCGCAGCATTTGATGCAGATCCCGTTCACCACGCCCGGCTCTTCGGGCTTGATGGAACCCATGGGACATACATGAACGCAGATTCCGCATCCGTCGCATTTTGACTTGTCTAGTTTCGGCTTAACTTTCAGTATATTGATATGATTTCCCTGCCGGTCTCTCGGTTTGTAGTAAGGCCGGATCGGTTCCTGCCCATCGACTGGAACCGGCCCTTCGTAAGGGATTTCTCCTCTTACGATCTGCAAAAGCTTTTGCCCCGCTTTCGCGGCAAACGCTCCCGCAATTTCAAGATCCTTCTCATCCGGTCTTCCCGCTGCCAGCTTTCTGGAGAAAGAATGTTCCCCGATAAAAGCGCCTGCGGCAAAGGGCCGAAAGCCTTTGTCCGAAAGAATATTTCTCAATTCGATCAGAGCGTCGTCAAAATTACGATTTCCGTAGAGAACGATCGGTATGGCCAATGCCCCGCCTCCTGCCAGCGTATCCAGGAATCCCAAAAGCACATTCGGGACCCGGCCTGCGATGACCGGTACACCGAAGACGATCACATCGTTCTCATCAAAGCGGTACGTCCTCTCGCGCGCCTTCGGCGGCGTGAAGTCAATGCTGGAGGCCCGCTTCAGGTCGCTCTCTATACTGTGCAGTTCGTTATATAGCCTATCAGCGATACACTCTACGACCTTTTCCGTCGTCTTGGTTCCGCTGAAATACATTCCTCTGATTCTAATCATCTTGTCCTGTTCGGTTTTGCCGATTAATCTAATGTCGTCTCTCTCCAGATCTGCTTATCGGAGTATTCAATAATCAGGTCTACGATATCTTCGATCTCCAGATATCCGCTGTCGATGGAAAGGTTAAAGTTAACATGTTCTCCCCACTTTCTGCCGGTGTGGTAAGCATAATAGTTCGCTCTCGCCTTGTCCGTCTCCTTCATGACCTTTCTGACCTGATCTTCCGGTACACCGTATTCTTCAACGGCTCTCTTGATCTTGTCCGCTTCTTCTGCGTAAATGAATACGTTTGTCGCATAAGGGAGGCCTCTCAGGATATAATCTGCACAACGTCCTACGATAACGCAGGATCCTTCTTCTGCGATCTTGCGGATCGTATCAAACTGTGCCAGGAAAAACCGTTCGTTCAGGCTCAGGCTTTCCGGACCTGCTTCCCCGGTTCCCATGGCGGACGCCAGACTGTACAGAAATCCGTTCTTGGCTTTCTTTTCGGCAGTTTCGATCATCTCTTTGGAAAATCCGGACTCTTCTGCAATCCGATCCAGCAGTTCTCTGTCGTAGTAAGGAACATCCAGCTTTTCTGCGAGACGTTTCCCGATGATTCTACCGCCACTTCCGAATTCACGACTGATTGTAATGATTTTTTTCTTCTCTTTATTCTCCATAATATGCCACTCCTTGTGAAATTATAACATAGTAAAAGCTAATTATTTGCAATGCTTAACAAAGCTTAACAAACCTACCAAATACTGAGGTATCTTTCGCCTGTATCCGGTAAAACGGCGACGATCAACTTCTCTTTATTTTCTTCTCTGGCGGCGACTTCTCTGGCAGCGCTGACGGCTGCTCCGGAAGATACTCCAACGAGAATTCCTTCTTCTCTGGCCAACTTTTTCATCGTATCCAGCGCCGCTTCATCGGTCACGGTAACAACCTCATCCACGACGGTTTCGTCATAGTTTTTCGGGATGAAATTCGCACCGATTCCCTGAATCTTATGAGGCCCTGCTTCGCCCTTTGTGACCAGCGGCGAAGAGGCTGGTTCTACGGCAATGATTTGCACCTTCGGGTTCTTTTCTTTGAGATATTTCCCGATGCCGGAAACCGTTCCGCCCGTTCCGAAGGTCGCGACCAAAATATCGATTTTGCCATCGGTATCGTCCCAGATTTCCGGGCCGGTCGTCTCTATATGTGCCTTTGGATTTGCCGGATTGTCAAACTGTCCGGCGATGATGCTTCCCGGAATTTCCGCGGCCAGCTCTTCGGCTTTTTTCACACTGCCCTGCATTCCCTCAGAGGCAGGCGTCAGAACGAGTTCCGCCCCATAAGCCGCCAGCAGTTTACGCCGTTCCAGGCTCATGCTTTCGGGCATGACCATGATGGAACGATAGCCTCTGGCTGCCGCTGTCATAGCAATTCCCACACCCGTATTGCCGCTGGTTGGTTCGATGATCGTACCGCCTTTTTTGAGTCGCCCCTGCTCTTCTGCATCGATAATCATGCTGAATGCGGCACGGTCTTTGATGCTTCCTGCCGGGTTAAAAAACTCCAGTTTCGCAACCACATTTCCGCCGTCACTTTGCAGTTTGAGCAGCGGAGTTTTGCCGATCAAATCGGTCACTTTTTCACTGATTTTCATTTTAAAACCTCTCGTCTTTCACGATTTTCCCATCCTCCATGGTCAGAACATAACCATGTCCCGGATCTGGGATCCAACTGTAAAAATAATCGTACCGGTCCGGCCAGATTTGATTCAAAATTCCGGAGATCACTCCCCCATGACAAATGCAGATACTCATCGCCTCTTCTTCCCGATTTCGCAGCTTGAGCATGAGCAATTCGTGCTGGACTAAAAGCTCCTCAAAACCCTCCCGAATCCGATTCTTAAAATTCATTATGCTTTCGCCTTCTGGAGGCGGAATTGACTCATCTTCGGCGTAAATCCACCGCTCATACTCCGGATTTCCCTCCAGCTCCTGATAGGATTTCATTTCAAAGATCCCGAAATTCAGTTCCTGCAGTTTCTCAATGACCCCATGCTCCTGTTTGCCATAAACCAGTTCCAGGGTCTGTTCCGTCCGCAGCATTCCGGACGTATAATATTCCGCCGTATCGCTTCTCGGATAAATGTCCTTTGCCGCCAGTTCCTTTAATTCCGCGATCCCTTTGTCGGCAAGGGGGACGTCGGTTTTGCCGTAATACAGCTTTTGCACATTTCCCGTCGTTATTCCATGCCGGATCAAAACGATTTTTGATTTCATTTCTACTGCTCTTTCTCTCCTTTAATCACTTTGCCGATTCCACAGAACACCCGCACGACGCAATCCGCCTTTTCGGCCAGATACATCATGGTCCTGCCATTCATCTCCCGAAAGGCCCGCACCGTCTTGTCGATGGGAACGACGCCCTGGGACGTGTCTGTGATAATCAGGATCTTATCTTTCCAAAGCCCTTCCCGACTTTCAAAATATTCTTTCGCGCTGACGCCTGCCTTTGCACATTCCATTACAAACCCCTCGATGCCGTAAATCACGTCCGCATGAAAATCGGGTTCTTTTCCCTGACTGCAGTCACAGACGGTTTCGAACCGATGGTTCTCTCTGGCATATTCCAGCTTCCCTTGGTAGGCGCCTCCAAATATCAGAATCATTCTTCTTCTCCTCTAAATCCTCTCCTCTATATCATCGACTAAAACAGTATCGCTGCCGCAACCAGTCCGAACATCTCCGACATAGTGATCATGTGTCCGGAAATATCACCGCTCATGCCGCCGAGTTTTTTGATGTCGCTCTTTGCTGTAATCCATGCCGTAACCACGACGACGATGAAGGCAACATTGCTGTATGGTTCATAGATCAGGGCATGGAGATTGCCGCCGCTAATGACGAGCTCCGCTGCTGCCAGAACCACAAGCATAATGACAAAGGCCGGAATCGTGTTTTTGCCAGACGGCCTTTGCATTCCCGCCTGCCCCGCATACTGGCTGGTTGACATGGGCGCCTGTGTCAGGACCATGATGGCGCTCGTAAACCGTGACGTGGTAAAGATCACGACCAGGGTGCAGCACACTTTTATCGAGAATTCGGACGTGATATCCATCATCGACGTCCAGAATACCAATGTCATCAGCACCAGGCAGATCAACGCAAAGGCACCGGAATGGGAATCCTTCAGGATCCGTCGTCTTGTCTCCATATCCGGGTGCCGGGGCATAATGGCGTCGCTGCAGTCCATAAATCCATCCAAATGAATGAATCCGGTCAGCAGGAAATACCCGCCGGTCAGCAAAGCCCCCAGTACCAACCCCAGATTGGCGAAGCTGAGCAAAAACCATGCTGCGCACAGAATCAGTCCAATCATGGTCCCCACTAGCGGGAACATGCCGATCTGCGCCAGCCGGTCTTCTTCGCGCCACTGTTTGTACGGGCATGGAATCCAGCAAAACATACCCCATGCCATTAAAAATCCTCGCATGTATTTCATATCGTCCCTATTTCCATCTTTCCTATTTCCATCTCTCCTATTTCCATCTTTCTTCTATGCCGTAAGTTATCTCCACCACCTGGTCGCAGGTTCTGGCCAGGGTGCGGTCTGCCGCCGCCAAGGCCTTTCGGTATTCTTCCGTGGAGTCACTGTACTCGCCCAGATCCCCATAGATGCCGTCTGAAACAAACACCGTATTGCCGGTGGCTTTTGCAAAGGCTTCCATATCTCTTCGGACGCGCCCGGGTGCTGTCTCATCGTAAACAAACTCGCCCGCTTCCTGACGGAACAGTTCGTTTTCCATAATGGCCGTCACGCTGTCCAGCAGGAACACGCCTTCTTTATCGACGGACGGATTCTCCAGAATCGCCGTCAAGTTCGTTGGCTGTTCAATGGTCTCGAATCCCCATCCATCACGCTCCGCCAGATGCCGCCGAATCCTCGCCCGGTCTTCTTCGTCTCTGGGAATCATGGTCGCAATATAATAAAGAGGCTTTTGGAGTGATTCAGCCATCTCTTTCGCCCGCTTCTGTGCATAATAGGATTTGCCGTTTTTACACCCTCCGCTGATAAATATATTCATCGCTGGTATTTCTCCTGACTGCGAATTTCTTCTAGATACCCGTCATTGATGGCCGCTTCTTCAAAGGTTGCCATGTTTGCCATTACATCGCAGGCGCCGCGTATTATTTCAAAAGCAATCGGACAGCCACTGCCTTCTCCCAATCGCATTTCAAGGGCCATAAACGGCTGCAGCCCGAGAACCTTAACGGCCAGGGAATATCCCCGTTCAAAGGACTTGTGGGATGCGATCATGTAATCTGCCGCCTTAGGCTGGATCACGCTGGCAACCAGCGCTGCGACGACGGAAATGTATCCGTCGATGACCACAGGCAGCCTCTTTGACGCTGCTCCGAGATACGCCCCTGCCATGGCGGCGATATCGAATCCGCCCATTTCCGACAGAGCCTGGAACATGCTGTCGCACCGCTGCCTGGCTGTTTGGTTCCTGCTGCTATTGAGGATCCCGCCCTGCTGGCGATAAGCCCGGCTGACCTGATTTACGATTTCTTTTTTCCTGAGAAATCCCGCGTCATTGACACCGCCTCCGCGCCCAACGGTTACGTCCGCACTTTCTCCGGTAATCGCCGACAGCAACGCCGCGCTGGTCGTCGTATTGCCAATGCCCATCTCTCCAACGCCCATAATGCTGAAGCCCTTTGCATAAATCGCGTTTGCGGCCTCGATGCCTGCGGTCATGGCCTGAAACATTTCATCGCGGGACATGGCATCTTCCTTTGCGATGTTGCCGGTCTGCCCCGTCTGCGGTCTGATTCGGCGGTCCAGGATCTTATGGGTGTCTTCCAGCGGTTTGCTGACATACAGCTCTTTCGGAATCGGATCCTTGACTCCCATGTCCACAATCAAAAGCTCACTGTCAAAGCATTTGGCGAGAGCCCCTACTCCGGTCACGCGTCTTGTAAAGTTGACCGTTTGTGCCATCGTCACGCTCTGGGGTGCGGATGCCACGCCTTCTTCTGCTACGCCATTGTCCGCGCAAAAGACTGCCACGCAGCCGCGGTCGATGGAGTTGGTCACCTTTCCGGTCATGCCGGCGATTCGAATGGACTGTTCCTCCAGCAGACCTAAGCTTCCCGGAGGTTTCGCCAGGGTTTCCTGCCGTTTCCGGGCTTTCTCCAAAACTTGCTGATCTGCCGGTTTGATGGATTCTATGGTTTCGTAAATTCGCTGTTTCATTTCTTCTTTGTTCCTTGCTTTTTTATGCGCAGCCGCTACTTACTTTTGCGCGCACGCATACATAATAATTTTATCACAAAAGCATGAAAAGAACCACCACGGGAACGGTCCTGACGGCATGTCTTTTATCATCAATTTACCCGATTCAGTGTATTAATTTATAGAATCTTCAGATGTAAACGGTTACATTCATGTTTCTTCGGAAGTTTCACTTGATTAAAGTACTACATATTATGTATATTTACTTTATAACAGTTAGTTAATTTTTTATCGAACTGTTTCGCTTTTCAAGTAGGCATATTATTGGACCAAAGTTTATGAAGTGAGGTAGTTAAAGAATGAGCAGATTGGAATTCAAACAGAAAAGCCAGGCTCAAAAGGAAGTCGAAGCTCTGTACGGAGATATTCAGCGCAGAGTCATCGCCAGCCCCCCGAGCCAGTGCCAGGTGGACATGACTTGTTCCTTTTTGAAATTGTGCCAGGCACAATCCTGCGGCAAGTGTGTTCCTTGCAGAGTTGGTGTCTATCAGATGATCCAGATCATAGAGAAGATTCTTGACATCGATGAACCAAGCTCAACCGACGATTTGGTATTACTTCAGAAGACTGCAGAAACGGTTCGCGACTCTTCGGACTGTGCCATTGGATGGGAAACTGCAGAAATCGTTTTAAAGAGTCTCCAGAGTTTTAGCGAAGACTACATGTCTCACATCGAAAAAAAGCGTTGCTCGGACAGCGTTACAGATTTGAGAAACACCGTTCCTTGCGTTGCCAAGTGTCCGGCCGAAGTCGACATTCCTGGATATATTTCACTGATCAAAGCAGGCAGATATGACGATGCTGTCAAACTGATCCGAAAGGATAATCCGTTCCCGACTGTATGTGCGCTGATTTGCGAGCATCCTTGCGAAGGACACTGCAGAAGAAACATCCTCGACGCCTCCATCAATATCCGCGGCTTGAAGATGTTTGCCGTCGATAACTGTTCCGATGTCGTCCCAATTCCGGAAATCGGAGAAGAAACCGGTAAGAAAATCGCCATTATTGGCGGCGGCCCAAGCGGATTAACTGCCGCTTACTATCTTACGCTCATGGGACATAAAACTAAAATATTCGAACGCAGAGCCCAGCTTGGCGGAATGCTGCGATACGGGATTCCTAGCTACCGACTGCCAAGACATCGACTGGATTGGGATATTGAGTCCATCCTCTCAGCAGGTATCGACGTAGAACTGAACGCAGATATCAACACGGAGGAAGCAATCAGCAAGCTGATGAATGAATACGATGCCGTATACGTTGCCATCGGCGCTCATAACTATAAGATGATCGGCATCGAAGGCGAAGAGAGCAAAGGCGTTCTTTCTGCCGTAGACATGCTGCGCGGCATTGGTGACGACCACATGCCTGACTTCAAAGACAAGCGCGTCGTTGTTGTCGGCGGCGGTAACGTTGCTATGGACGTTGCGCGTACTGCCATGCGTCTTGGTGCAGCCCACGTTGACATTGCTTATCGTAGACGTAAAGTCGATATGACGGCTCTGCCGGAAGAAATCGACGGTGCTATCGCAGAAGGCTGCCGTCTCTTGGAGCTGAGAACTCCGGTCCGCATCGAGTCAGACGAAGAGGGCAATGTTAAAGCATTGATCGTAAAACCACAAAAAGTCGGTCCATATGACTCCTCCGGACGTCCGAAATCCTTCCCTGTCCAGAAAGAAGAACAGGTTCTCGAATGTGACATCGTAGTCGGTGCCATTGGACAGGAGATCGATTCCGAAGTCTTTGAAAAGGCCGGCGTATCTGTACTCTGGAAGAAACTGAATACGGACGAGTCCATGGCTGTAGAAGGCATGGAAGGCGTCTTTGCCGGAGGCGACAGCGTTACTGGTCCATCAACCGTTATCAACGCCATCGCACAGGGCAGAGTAGCTGCCGCAAACATTGACAACTATCTGGGCTACAACCATGAAATCAAAGTTGAGCTCGATATCCCGGACCCAGATCTTTCGGACTATATCCAATGCGGACGATCCGAGCTTACAAGCCGTTATCCTGATGAGAGAAACCGCGACTTCGATGGTTTTGAAAACGGGCTGTTACTTGAAGAAGCCATTCAGGAAGCCGGTCGCTGCCTGAGATGTGATTGCAACAATCTCGGCGCATTCAGAGGAGGGAGGCACACATCATGGTAAACGTAACAATCAATGGAAGAAAAACAACGGTGCAGCAGGGAACAACCATTATGAATGCTGCCAAATCCGTCGGTGTGGAGATCCCTCACATCTGTTATTGGGAAGGACTGAACGACATCGGTGCTTGCAGAGTCTGTGTCGTAGAGTTGGAAGGCAAAGACAAACTGGTTTCTTCCTGCAACACGGAAGTCGAAGAAGGTATGGTCATCTATACCAATAGCCCGAAAGTTCGGCAGGCAAGAAAGATCAACATCCAGCTCGTTCTGGCAGAACACGACTGCAAATGTGCGACCTGTCCGAGAAGCGGCAACTGCGCGCTGCAGAGCATTGCCAGAGACCTGGGCGTTGTTGGAACGTCCTATGTAAACAACGCGGATGATTATCGCTGGGATGAATCCTTCCCGCTGATCCGAAATGCCACCAAGTGCGTCACTTGTCTGCGTTGCGTGCAGGTTTGCGATAAGATCCAGAACATGAACGTTTGGGAAAAGCTCGGTTCATCCTTCCGTACGACCGTTGGCGTCACCGATGGCGTACAGATTCGCAACTCCAACTGCAGCCTTTGCGGACAGTGCATCACCCACTGCCCGGTTGGCGCACTCAGCGAGAGAAACGATACGGATCAGGTGCTTGACGCGCTGGCCGACCCTGACGTTGTTACCATGGTTCAGTTCGCACCAGCCGTTCGTGTTGCCTGGGGCGAAAAGATCGGCATGAACCGGGTGGAACAGACAACGGGCAAGCTGGTTGCTGCTTTGAAACAGATTGGTTTCGACTATGTTTTCGACACAGTCTACACCGCTGACATGACCATCATGGAAGAAGGCAGCGAACTGATCGAACGCTTAGGTCATAAAGAAGAACACAGCTGGCCGATGTTCACGTCATGTTGTCCAGGCTGGCTGCGATTTGTACAGCTGGAATATCCGGAACTGATTCCGAACCTTTCAACAGCCAAATCACCACAGCAGATGTTCGGTGCCATCAGTAAGACTTACATGGCCGAAAAGCTCGGTGTTGACCCGGCTAAGATCGTGTCCGTTTCCATTATGCCTTGCACGGCGAAGAAATATGAGTGCGACGAACATACTCTCCGCGATTCCGGATTCAAAGATGTTGACGTCGTTCTTACCACCCGTGAGCTGGACAACCTGATTTCCATGGACGGAATCAAAGCCGCTCAGCTTCCGGAAGTTCCGTTTGACAGTTTCTTTGGAGAAGGAACCGGCGCGGGCGTCATCTTCGGCGCAACCGGCGGGGTTATGGAAGCAGCACTTCGTTCCGCATACTTCCTGATCACGGGAGAAAACCCACCGGTCAACGCATTCCAGAATGTCCGCGGTATGGACGGCTGGAAGGAAGCTACTTTCACCGTCGCAGGCATCAAGCTGCGCGTTGCCGTTGCCAATGGACTTGGCAATACGAGAAAGCTGATCGAAGCGATCCAGCGTGGCGATGTCCAGTATGACTTCGTTGAGATCATGGCATGTCCTGGCGGATGTTCCGGCGGCGGCGGACAGCCAATCCATGACGGAACCGAAATGGCTGCTCTCCGGGGAAGCGAACTGTACAATATTGACAATACACTGGATCTGAGATTCTCCCACGAGAACCCGACCGTTATCATGAGTTATCAGGAATACTTCAAACGGCCGAACTCAGAGAAAGCACATCATCTGCTTCACACAGATGTGTCCCAGTGGAGACTATAACGAGGTAAAAGAATGGCTGAATACAACAGCACTTCAACCGTTGCAGAGGAATTTATCAACGACAAGAAAATCAAAGAGACACTGGCTTTTGCGCAGGCTCATAAAGACGACCTGGAACTAATGCATACAATCCTCGAAAAAGGCAGAGAATACAACGGCCTCTCTTATGCTGAGGCCGCTACTCTGCTAGAGTGCGAGGACCCGGATATCATCCAGCAGATTTTTGACCTCGGTAAAGAAATCAAAGAACATTTTTACGGCAACCGCATCGTAATGTTTGCACCTCTTTACCTGTCCAACTACTGTGTCAACGGCTGTGTTTACTGTCCGTATCATGGACAGAACAAGCACATCCCGCGAAAGAAGCTGACCCAGGAAGAGATTCGGGAGGAAGTCATCGCTCTGCAGGATATGGGGCACAAACGGCTGGCCATCGAAGCCGGTGAGCATCCAACCGAAAATCCGATTGAATACATTCTGGAAAGCATCCAGACGATTTACAGCATCAAGCATAAAAACGGAGCGATCCGCAGAGTCAATGTAAACATCGCTGCTACAACGGTCGAAAATTACAAGAAACTGAAGGATGCCGGCATCGGGACTTACATCCTGTTCCAGGAAACCTACAACAAGGAGGCCTATGAACAGCTGCACCCGACCGGTCCAAAGAGCGATTACGCATACCATACAGAGGCCATGGACCGCGCCATGCAGGCCGGAATCGATGATGTCGGCTGCGGCGTTCTCTATGGACTCAACAATTATAAATACGACTTTGTCGGCATGCTGATGCATGCCCATCACTTAGAAAAAACCTATGGCTGCGGGCCACATACCATCAGTGTTCCGCGGGTCCGTCCTGCGGATGACATCGATCCGGACACCTTTGACAATGGCGTTCCTGACGACATCTTCAAGCGCATTGTCGCCGTTCTCCGGATTGCCGTCCCTTATACCGGCATGATCATGTCCACACGTGAAAGCGCCAAGACCCGGCGTGAATGTCTGGAAATCGGCATTACGCAAATCAGCGGCGGAAGCAGAACCAGCGTCGGCGGCTATGTCGAAGAGCTGGATGAAGAAGGCCGTTTCGATGCAGAGGAAACCGCCCAGTTTGATGTGGAAGACCGCCGCACCCTCGGGGAAGTCGTTGACTGGCTCATCGATCTCGGCTATGTTCCGAGCTTTTGCACGGCATGCTACCGGGAAGGGCGAACCGGCGACCGCTTCATGAGTTTGCTTAAATCCGGTCAGATCGCGAACTGCTGTCAGCCAAACGCCATGCTGACGCTCAAAGAGTTCCTCATGGACTATGCCAGTGAGGAAACAAAGGCCAAGGGCGATGCGCTGATCAACGAGAAACTGTCGCTGATTCCGAGCGATAAGGTTCGTGAAATCTGCCGGCAGCACCTGGAAGAAATCGAGCAGGGCCACAGGGATTTTCGTTTTTAATTTCAGCACGAATAAGACCATGATAGATAGAAATTCGTTACTTCAAATACTGGACCCTGACAGCGCCGTGGATGACGGGCTGTTCACAGAATCCGACCGCATTCGCCGCAAACACTACGGCGATGCGGTTTATTTGCGCGGGTTAATCGAGTTCACGAACCACTGTAAGAACAATTGCTATTACTGTGGACTGCGCAGAGACAATCAAAAGATTCATCGCTACCGTCTGGATCCACAAACGATCCTTGACTGCTGCCGGGAAGGATACGGGCTTGGCCTTCGGACCTTTGTCCTGCAAGGGGGCGAAGACCCGTACTATGATCCGACCCTCTGTGATCTTGTATCGGCAATACACGATGAGTTCCCGGATTGCGCCATTACCCTGTCCGTTGGCGAGCGCTCCCGGGAGAGTTACCAAAGGCTCTTTGACGCAGGCGCCCGCAGATACCTGCTGCGCCACGAAGCAGCCTCTCCGGAATTGTACGGCCAGCTGCACCCTACGGAAATGCAGCTTGCAAACCGCAAGCGCTGCCTCTATGATTTAAAGGAAATCGGCTTTCAAGTCGGTGCCGGCCTGATGGTTGGAGCCCCCGGTCAAACGCCGGCCCATTTGCTGGAAGATCTCGCTTTCATGCAAAAGCTCCAGCCCCATATGATCGGGATCGGACCCTTTATCCCACAGGCAGATACGCCTTTTGGCAGGCTGTCCATGGCGGACGCAGCGCAGACTGCGATGCTCTCCAATGAGCAAAAGCTGCGCCTTACCCTGCGGCTTCTGGCGATCTTACGGATCCTGTTTCCCTATGCACTGATTCCATCTACAACAGCACTGGGAACCATTGACCCCAAAGGCCGCATGCTGGGCCTGAAGGCCGGAGCCAATGTCATTATGCCGAATCTGTCCCCTGTCAGCGTGCGCGATGATTACGCGATCTACGATAATAAGCTGCACAGCGGAGAAGAGTCTGCCCAGAATATCAAAGACTTAAAACAGCAAGTAGCCGATGCGGGCTACCGGGTCGTTATGGACATCGGAGACCCGGCACGGCCGAACACCGAACCATCAACATCGCGATAGGAGGTTCACCATGTCACTCAACAACACACCAAAGGGAAACCGTCTGCACATTGGCATCTTTGGCCGCCGCAATGCGGGGAAGTCCTCGTTGATCAATGCCCTTGCCGGACAGGCGCGGGCCATCGTTTCGGATACCCCTGGAACCACCGCGGATCCTGTATTTAAGTCCATGGAACTTCATCCCATTGGTCCTGTCGTTCTGATGGATACCGCCGGTTTTGATGACGACGGCGAACTCGGCAAGCTTCGCGTTGATCGGACGACTGCCATGATTGACCGGACCGACCTGGCAATTCTGCTCCTCGATGGAACCGAAGACCCGGACCATGTGTTCAGCCAGTCCGATGTGCAGTGGCTGCAGAAACTGCAGGCCGCAGACATTCCTACGATTGTCGCCGTGAACAAGTGCGATGTTCGGAAGGCAGAAGAACGGGCCGCGGTGGAACGTGCGATTCATGACGCTGCACGTGCCTGCCTGGGTGACCTTTTGGATCCGATTTTCTGGATCAGCGCAAAGACGGGAAGCGGCATCGACCGCTTACGGCAGGCGATCATACATGCCGTCCCGGAAGATTTTCTGGAAGAAGGACTCCTTAAAGGGCTCGTTACCGATGACAGCCTGGTTCTTCTTGTCATGCCCCAGGATATTCAGGCCCCGAAAGGCCGACTGATCCTACCTCAGGTCCAAACGATCCGCGATCTCCTCGATCGCAAATGCACGGTCCTGTCCACAACCGCGGACCGATTCACACAGTCTCTTTCCGTGCTCAACCGCGCACCCGATCTGATCATCACCGACTCCCAGTGCTTTGATCTGGTAAGTCAGCAGAAACCACAAACCAGTAGGCTCACGTCGTTTTCCATTCTGATGGCTGCGGCGAAGGGAGATATCCGTGTCTTTGTCGAGGGCGTTTCGGCCATGGATCAGTTTACGGCGCGAATGGATGAAGCTCCGCGTTTTCGGGTTCTGATTGCGGAAGCCTGCGCTCATGTTCCACTAAAAGAAGACATCGGAACCGTGAAGATTCCGATGCTTTTGCATAAACAATATGGTGACCGGGTTGAGATTACCTCCGTGCGGGGTGACGATTTCCCGCAGGGTGATGATTTGAAACAATACGATTTGATCATTCACTGCGGCGCATGCATGTTTAACCGCAAGCACGTTTTAAGCAGGATCGACGCTGCCGAGGCTGCCGGGGTGCCCATTACCAATTACGGGATTTTTCTCGCAAAAATGGCAGGCATCCTCGATAAAGTCTGCCTGCCATAAGAATTTCATTACGATGATAATCGCCGTTCGTTATTAGAAGGTTTCGCCCGTGATGAGCCATTTGCCGTCCTTGTTTTCAAGGGTCAGAGTGGACGCTCTGTCTACCTGGCCGGTCTTCTTAACTTCTTCGACATATTTGTCCAGAAGTTCTCCTACCAGATCATCCAGAACTTTATTCATCAGTGCATCCTGTCCGCCTTCCGTGTATATTTTCTGCAGTTCTGCCATGTTCTCATTCATGTAATCCTGCGCTAAAGCCTCGGCTTCACTGTTGATGTCGATGTTCGTCATTTTATCTGGGTCAAACCCGAATGTAACATCAACCTTGGCTTCGGCTTTGCCTTCTTCTGGTTCCGTGATCTCCCCTATTTCATAAGACGCGATCATACTTGACAGCAATTCATTCACATAATTGTTGACGGTTTCTTTTGTTTTGTCAGAAAGCTGTGAAGGATCCATGCCCACTGAGTTTGCCAGTTCCTCGTCAATGTTTTCCAGGGTGTTAAAATCTGCCAACGTTCCGCCTGTTTCAAAGAGTGCCGGGTCGCAGTATTCCTTCATTCCGGAAATATCACCTGCTTGCATTGCGCCCATAAAGCCATCTACTGCAGCCTTGATGTCCGCTGTGTTGTCCTTGCCGCAACCGGTCAAAGGCACAAGCACCAGCATGCTCAGCGCCACTAAAACACATACAATTTTTCTCATTGCACCTTCCTCCTGTTAGTATCAAATCTGGGATTCAAACTACCACTGTCTGGCATCGCCAAATCCAGTTTTGTAACCTAAATTCTTCAGGTCCTCATCCATTATATCATAACCCATCTTGTATGCGTCAAGATTAACAGATGCGATACTAGCAGGAAATTGTTCGATGATCTCCTCTTCTACAGCAGGATAATGAACTTTCGGCATAAGCCGTGTAAGGGCTCCCAATGCGATGATGTTTACAACGAATGGTTTACCCATGTCTTCGGCACGCTTCGTTGCCTGTATTTTGTAGACGTTTGGCCGGTCGGACTCAACCAGTGTGCTGTTGATCAACACAACTGCGTCATCCTTTACGGTGTCGATATACTTATCGTATCCAACCTGATTCAGCGCAACGAACACGTCTGCTTTATTGACTTTCATGTAGTCGATCTCGTCGTCCGATATGACGACTTCCGCTTTACATGCTCCGCCTCTGGCCTCCGGTCCGTAGCTTTGTGTCTGTGCGATGTTGTAATTTTCTCCAAGTCCGTAAGCCTTTGAAAGCAGTACTGACGCCAAAATGACGCCCTGTCCGCCTGAGCCTGCGAATCTTACGTTGATTCTCATTTTTGCTTCCTTTCCCTTTTTTTCCTTCGTCTACTTTTCAACGTCTATTGCACCATCCGGACATAAACGTTCGCACATTCTGCACGTGATGCATTGATCCGGATTTTCGACTGCCGGCATTGCTGTGCCGTAGTTGTTTCTCTGTCTGGATTTTACGAATATGTTTTTCGGACATACTGACAGACAGATATTACAGCCTTTGCAGCATGCTTTATCTATTGTTATGTTTGCCATCTCTTTACCTTTCGACTTTTATCTTGCAATTCCGCTCTGTGCCAGTTTTTCTTCGACTCGTTCCAGGTATTCCTTCGCGTTCTGTTCGTGTTTGAACAAACCGATTGGAATCTTCCCTTCTGCGTTTTTCTCTGCTACGGCACCAGTCGGGTCATCGGATCCGATTTTGTAGAGGTACGTACTTTCTTTGTACTTCTCCATAATCTTTGCCGGTTCCTTTTCACCCCAAACATTCTTTCCTGCCTGGACTGGACACTGGGAAAGCACTTCGATAAAGGAAAAGCCTTTGTGATCGAGTCCCTCGGCAATGGCCTTTGCCAGCTGTATCGGATGTGCCGTCGTCCATCTAGCCACATAACTTGCGCCCAGTGACATAACCAGTTTGCATGCGTTCATAGGCTCATCGATACAACCATATGGCGAGGTCTTCGTCTTAGCGCCAACTGGTGTAGTTGGTGATTTCTGGCCGCCGGTCATTCCGTAGATATAGTTGTTGACCATGACAACGGTCAAATCGATATTTCTCTGTGCCGCATGGAGCAGGTGGTTGCCGCCGATCGCCATGCAGTCGCCGTCACCGGTGAACACCATGATCTTCTTGTCCGGTCTGGAGAGCTTCAGTCCTTCTGCAAAAGCAATGGCTCTGCCGTGCATGGTATGGATTACGTCCAGCTTATAATAACACGGTATCCATGAAGAGCAGCCGATGCCGCTGACGCAAGCAACGTCGTCCTTGCAGTTCAGTTTTTCCATGGCTTCCATCGCTGCGATCTGGATGATCCCATTGCCGCACCCCGGACAGAACAGTGTTGGAAGTGATTCTTTTTTGATGTATTTCTCGTAGAGTTTATTCATCGAGGTTCACCTCCTCATCAATGCCTGTTACTTCGAGAATCTTATCCAAAATCTCAATTGGCGTATGGATTTCACCGCCGCACTTGGACATGGAAATCACTCGTTTGTCCTTGAGAACACGTTCGACTTCTCTGCTGTATTTACCAACGTTCATTTCCGGAACGATGACCGTGTCCACTCTTTGCGTTACTTGCTTCAGTAACTTTTCAGGGAACGGCCAAACGGTATTGATCTTAACCAGACCAACCTTCAGGTGGCTGTAGTCTGTCTCGATGGTTTTCTTAACGCCTCTCTTGACCAGATCCTTTACGATCTTAAATTTCGGTGCAAGACGGTCATCCTTGATGCCTCTGGCATGCTTAACGGCATTCAGAGAAGGACGCGCAACGGATCCGTAAGAAACGATCGCAACATCCGCATCTTCCATACAGTATGTGGAAATGTCTGAAATGAGATCCACATTGTCTGTGATCTTCTTGTTCAGGTTGTAGATAAACTCCCCGCTCCTCTGGGCCATATGTCCGATACGTCTTCCTTGCTCGTCATGAAGCTGTCCTTCAACCGTGGTGAATTCGCCCTGGAAAAAGTCTGCCTGCGGCGAAACGACGTATTTCTGCTTCTCGGATTTGATTTCCTTGCCGCCGTCCCGGATCGTGATTTTCTCTCTCATGTGTCCCACGACTTCATCAGCCAGAAGAATGACCGGAGTACGGAACTGTTCTGCCAGCTCAAAAGCTTTGATCGTGAAATCATACATTTCCTGAACGGATGACGGTGCCAGTACGATAATTTCATAATCGCCGTGGCTGCCGTATCTTGCCTGATAAATATCCTGCTGAGAGGAAAGTGTCGGCTGTCCTGTGGACGGACCGCCTCTTTGAACGTTAACGATAACGATTGGTGTTTCTGTTACTGCTGCGAAACCGATCGCTTCCTGCATCAGCGTATATCCCGGACCGGATGTTGCTGTCATGGCTTTGTTGCCGCCCCATCTTGCTCCGATGATCGCACATGCTGAACCGATTTCGTCTTCCATTTGAATAAAAGCGCCCCCCGCCTTCTGCATTTCACCGGACATCATCTCGATAATCTCCGTGGATGGAGTAATTGGATATCCAGCGAAAAATCTGCATCCGGCATATAGCGCGCCCTTCGTGCAGGCCTCATTCCCCTGCAGTACAACTTCGTTTAATTTGCCTGGTTTTGCTGCCATTTTTCCCTCATTTTTTTCGCTAATTTTTCGGTTAATTTTTAGCTAACTGCTTGTTTCATATTATCATTGTATACGATGTACTGCAACCGCAATATATTGAAACTTCAAGCTTTTTTGTGTTTAAATATCGAGCATTGTATTATTGTATACAATTTTTACGGTGTTTCAGATTGCCTCTCTAGAGCGGTTTTGAGATGCTGTTTTAATGTGCTAAATTGTTGGTTGGGGTATACAAATTTGACGGGTTGGAGTATAGTAATATTATGTCAATATTTTAGTGTATTAATTAGTTAAATCACACGTGAATTTTTCATGAAACAAACCAATTCTTCTAAGCTGACTTTTTTTAACAAAGTGGGGTATAGTTCGGCGGCGGTTGGTGACGCTGCCTTCTACACGATGGTTGGATCCTTTCTGCTCTTTTATCTTACGACGGTAGCAGGGATACACCCTGCACTCGCAGGAACCATCACCGCCATCGGAGCCATCTGGAGTACGGTGTTCAGTCCGGTGGTCGGATACATTTCAGACCACTCCAAAACCAAATACGGACGCCGACTTCCGTTTATGTTCATCGGCTGCATCCCTGCCGGTGTGTTTACCTTGCTGCTCTTTACCTGCGTTCCCGGAAGTCAGGCCTTCAAGGCGGTATTCTATATATTGATGATCATCCTATTCTGGAGTTCTTATACGACCTTTTTCAATCCGTTTTTTGCCCTCGGCGCGGAGATCACCGATGATTATAACGAGCGGACGTCTGTCCGGTCCTACGCCTACGTATTTAACATCTGCGGCATGACCTTCGGTATGATTGCCCCACCGGCCGTGGTCGATTTATTAGAAACATTCGGCTGTTCCACAAAACTGGCCTGGTTTTTCATGGCGGCCTGCCTAAGCATTCTGTCCATTGCCTCCATTGTCTTCACCGTATTCTATATGATCAAACACGGCTTTTACGAGGATAATCGGGAAGAACCCGGTCCGGTTCCTGACAGCGCTGAAACAGAAGCCCCAAAGGAATCCCGAGGGTCTCTGTTTGCCCGCATCAAGCCGATTCTGACCGATTACATACAGGTTCTGAAACTGAAACCTCTGGTATGGCTTTTGCTCACGGGCTTTTGCTATCTCTGCGTGAATACGATTGTAGGGTCAGACCGGATCTATTTTATGACCTACAATCTGGGAATGACGGGTACCGAAATTACCGCCGTGCTGCTTACGATCATCGTTTGCGGCGTGATTTATGTTCCAATTATCAACAAAATCAGCAGCAAACTGGACAAACGTTCCGCCTATCTGCTGATGGCGTTTTTAGGAACCATTCTTATGGTGTCGGCGAAATTTCTTACAATCGAAACGAAACTCGGTATGATCGCATTTCTGGCGGTCTATACCATTTCCAATACGGCTTACTGGCAGTTGGTTCCTGCCATGGTCTATGACGTTTGTGAAGTAGATGAGTATTATAACAATACCCGCAGGGAAGGCGTGATCTCGTCGATGCAGTCCATCGTAGAAGCCCTTTCCACTGCGGTCAGTATGCAGGTTCTGGGCATCATTCTCGATTTTGCCGGATTTGACGGAGATCTCGCCGTACAATCCCCGACCGCGCTCCTGTGGATCGAAAACTCGATGATCCTGATTGGTGCCGTCTTCTTAGGGATTTCCTTCCTTACGATGTATCGTTACCCTATTACACGAAAAAAATTCAAAGAAATTATGGATGCGCTGGAACAGCGCCGCGGTTCGAAATCTATCTGACGCTTGCCCCGCAAGCCCTGCAGAATACCGCTCCCGGCTCCAGCTCGGCTCCGCAGTAGTCGCAGAACTGACTGCTGTGCTGCTTGACCGCGTCTACAAAGATCGTCTTGTCCTTTGGCCAGCTGATGGTATATCCAAAGTGCAGCTGTTTTTGCTCTTTTGGCTCAATGTGGATGTTCCACTTTACGATTCCTGTATCATCCGCCTTGACCGCTTCATCCGGATTGCTGAAGTCTACGGTGATTTCTTTGTTCCCGCTCACTGGGATCTGATCCATGACGCAGAGTTCCGTAATCAGATTGTTGTTGGCAGACACGTTGATTTCATACTGGCGCTCCCGCATGTTCGAGGTTTTGAGCACCCCTTTCTTGGATTTCAGATTCTTCTTTTCTTCGCGCCATACACGGATTCCTTCCGCACGTCCCAGTGGGATCCTGTAACTGCCGTCCTCTTCTTCCGGACGAATGTGGAAAGACCCGATAAACGTGCCTTTGTAAAATACGATCGCTTTTCCTGTGATCATATTCGGCATGGTTTCCTGCTGCACCACGGCCGTCATGTAAGCGTGTTCGTCCTTTGACGGAACCGCAATGGTCTGGTACTCCGCTTCCACGAAGTTCTGCTCCAGCCGCTCGGTAATGCCCGTCTCCCCGGACAAAATGCTCTTCGGTCCATCTATGACATATTCCGTCCTGATTTCACCGCTTTGTACGGTTGCCGAACCTTGCTGGATGGAATCCAGTTCCAGCCGTCCCGTTGGGCTGGACATAGATGCGTCCTCAACATCATAGTTCATTGCATAGGAAGATGCCGGGCTCGCTTCCCGCATGGCATTCCTGCTCTTAGGCGCTGCAGCCGCTGGCCTCCAAATAACCCGTTCAAAAGAAACATTCATCGGAACCAGCTCCGGAAGCCGGTTTCCCATAAAGGCCCTGCCTGAGCAAAGGGACAGCTCGACACCCTCCCAATCCTCATGGGTATTCTGCGTGATCTGAGCCTTCAGGCTCATCTCCAGTGGCGTCCCGTCTCCCTCTGCATGAAGCTCGTAGCTCGGCGTCCAGGACGCGCCGCTGTCATAATACTCCAGCTCGAAGGGATAGACGCCATCCGCATCGGCCGTCAGCTGCAGTTCCAGGATCGGACCGCTTTCTTTATGGTTTGCTTTGTTGAGCTCCTCGTAAAGCTTCTCTTCTTCTTTTCTCAGCTTGCTTAGTTTCTTCTCCAGCGTCAGGATCCGGTCCGGAAGCTTGTCAATATAGTCTTCGATCTGACCGATCTCCATGGATGCTCTCTGCAGGAAATCCCCATTCTTCTCCCAGAGCTCCTGCTGCTTCTCAATGGCCTCGATGCCGGTCTTCAAGAGAGTGATCTTTTCCTGGATTTCCTCCGTTTTTTCCGACTTCATTTCGGTGATTGGATCCAGAAACCGGATGTTTTTCGCAAAGACGGCGTTCGGGAATTTAATCCGCAGGGTCTCTGTAACCGCCGATTCCGGCATGCCTTCAATGGTGATCACATTGGTCCCTGCCGTAAGCTCCGCCTGTCCGCCTCTGCAGACATTCGCCCCCTGATAATAAACCTGTACTTTTCTGACTTTGGTGTTGATATTCATTGCTCTTGCCCCCTTTTCCACGATTATCCCTTAAAGAACTTTACTGCGGAGGCAAACATCTTCATATCGTATTTGCCCGGCACGTTCTTGTATAATCCATAGCCGATTCGTTCTGCGTGACCCATTTTACCAAAGACACGTCCGTCCAGTGACGTCATGCCTTCCACGGCAAAGATGGAGCCATTCGGGTTGAACCGGATATCATCCGATGGCGTCCCGTCGAAATCAACGTACTGGGTCGCAATCTGTCCGCTGGCGCCAAGTTCTTTCAAAAGCTCCTCGGAAGCCAGCAGTCTGCCTTCTCCGTGGGATACCGGAACGGTATAAATGTCGCCGACTTCTGTCTGTGCCAGCCACGGTGATTTGTTGGATGCGACGCGGATTCTGACCAGTCTCGACTGGTGTCTGCCGATCTCATTGAGGGTCAGCGTCGGACAAGTGTCGTCGGTATCGATGATCTTGCCATATGGAACCAGACCCAGCTTGATCAGTGCCTGGAAGCCGTTGCAAATACCTGCCATCAGCCCTCCACGCTGATCGATCAAACTCGTGACCGCGTCCTTTACTTCCGGATTTCTAAAGAATGCTGTGATGAATTTTCCGGAGCCGTCCGGTTCATCTCCGCCGGAGAATCCGCCCGGAATAAAGATCATCTGGGAATCCTGCAGCTTCTCTGCAAACTCGCTGACGGATGAGGAAATGGCCTCTGCCGTCAGGTTCTTGATCACGATGATTTCCGCTTCTGCACCGGCTTCTTCAAACGCTTTTGCAGAATCGTATTCGCAGTTCGTTCCAGGGAATGCCGGAATCAATACCTTTGGTTTCGCCGTTGCAAAAGCTCCGGCCCCTGCGTTGAAATCGGCCAACTTCACGCGGCGTTCGGTCTTATAGCTGAGATCCGGAATCTGCTGTTTCGTCGCGTCGATATTGCACGGATATACGGATTCCAGCTTGTCTTCGTAAATCTGCAAAAGCTCTGCAAGGCTGAGCACCTCTTCACCCAGCTGGATCTGCGGCGCTTCGGTCGTGTCTCCTAAAACATGACATGTGAAACCATCCACGTCCAGATCACCCGTCACTTCCAGTACGAAGGATCCGTAGGCGTAGCGGAACAGTTTCCCGGCCAGTTCTTCGTTGTATTTGAATCCGATCATGTTTCCGAAGCACATCTTCATGACCGCTTCTGCGATTCCGCCGATGCCAGGAGTGTAGGCGGCCAGGAGATTGCGTTCTTCGTTGAGTTTGCGGATCGCTGCAAAGATCTTCTTCAGGGATTCTGCATCCGGAAGACCTTCTTCGTTGCGCTCCGGTTCAACCAGAAGAACCTTGTGTCCTGCGCCTTTGAACTCGTCAGTAACGACATCGTCCACGTCTGCCGTCGTAATGGCAAAGGATACCAGCGTCGGTGGAACATCAATATCTTCGAAAGAACCGCTCATGGAGTCTTTGCCGCCGATTGCGGCAACTTCCAGTCCCATCTGCGCTTCATAGGCGCCCAACAGTGCTGCAAACGGTTTGCCCCAACGCTTGCTGTCTTTGCCCAGTTTTTCAAAGAATTCCTGGAAACTCAGGTAGGACGCTTCCTTGCCGCCGCCCGACGCGGCCAGCTTGCACATGGAATCCACAACGGCCAGATATGCGCCGTGATATGGACTCTTTTCGGTAATAAACGGATTGTATCCCCAGGACATGATGGAGCATGTTCTGGAATTTTCTTTTTCCATGGAAATCTTCTGCACCATGGTCTGGGCAGGCGTCATCTGGTACTTGCCGCCAAACGGCATCACCACGGTCCCTGCGCCAATGGTGGAGTCGAATTTCTCGGACAGCCCCTTCTGGGAGCAGATGTTCAGATCTCCGGCCAACGCCCGGTACTGCTCTGCGAAGCCGCCCTCTCCAGAAAGCAGGCTTTCCTTCGTGTAATCAAAATCTGCAGCCCCGGCGCTGATGCTAATGTGCTTCTCTGCGCCGTTGGAATCCAGAAATTCTCTGGAGATGTCCACGATCGTGTTGCCCTGCCAGTGCATAACCAGTCTCGGCTGCTCAGTAACAACGGCGACGACCGTACATTCCAGATTTTCTGCCGCGGCCAGTTCTTCAAAACGCGCTCTGTCTTTTGCCGCCACAACCACTGCCATTCGCTCCTGGGATTCACTGATTGCCAGCTCCGTGCCGTCCAGACCTTCGTATTTCTTCGGAACCACATCCAGATTGATGTCCAGCCCGTCTGCCAATTCTCCAATGGCAACGGAAACACCGCCTGCACCAAAGTCATTGCAGCGTTTGATCATTCTGGATGCTTCGCCGTTTCGGAACAGTCTCTGGAGTTTTCTTTCTTCCGGCGCATTGCCCTTTTGTACTTCGGCGCCGCAGGTTTCCAGGGAGCTCACATCGTGAGACTTGGAGGATCCAGTCGCTCCACCGATGCCGTCTCTGCCGGTCCTTCCGCCCAAGAGGAAGATAATATCCCCGGCCGCCGGTCTTTCCCGGACGACGTTTGCTGCCGGTGCTGCACCGACAACGGCGCCAAGTTCCATCCTCTTGGCTGCGTATCCGTCGTGATAGATTTCCTGTACCAAACCGGTGGAAACGCCGATCTGGTTTCCGTATGAAGAATATCCATCCGCTGCAGAGGTGACCAGTTTTCTCTGCGGCAGCTTGCCTTTAATGGTCTGATCCAGCGATCTGAGCGGATCTGCGGCTCCGGTGATACGCATTGCCGTATAAACGTAGGCTCTGCCCGAAAGCGGATCCCGGATGGCTCCGCCAATGCAGGTAGCTGCGCCGCCAAAGGGTTCGATTTCCGTCGGATGGTTATGGGTTTCATTCTTAAAGAGCAGCAGCCAGTCTTCCAGCTTGCCGCCGGCTTCTGCCTTGATCTTGACCGTGCATGCGTTGATTTCCTCCGATTCGTCGAGGCCTTCCATCTTGCCTTGCGCCTTGAGGGCTTTGGCAGCAATGGTGCCGATGTCCATCAACGTAACCGGCTTGGTTCTACCCAGTTCTTCCCGGGTCTTGATATAGTCGTTGTATGCCTTCTGAATCGTTTCATCTGCGAATTCCACATGGTCGATGACCGTGTTGAATGTCGTATGTCTGCAGTGATCCGACCAGTACGTATCGATCATCTTGATTTCGGTGATCGTCGGGTCCCGGTCCTCGGACCGGAAGTAATTCTGGCAAACCAGAATGTCGTCGTAATCCATTGCCAGCCCGTTTTCTGCGATGAAGTCTTTCAATGTTCCTTCATCATAGGTTCGGAATCCATCAATCGTTGCCACGGTTTCCGGTTTGTCGTATTCCATTTTCAATGTCTGCGGAAGTTCGAGGCTGGCCTGTCTCATTTCCACCGGGTTGATGACGTGCTTCTTAACCGCTTCTATTTCCTCTTCCGTAAGATCGCCATAGAGAATGTACACCTTGGCGCACTTTACGAGAGGGCGTTCCTCCTGGGAGATGATCTGAATGCACTGGGCTGCGGAGTCTGCTCTCTGGTCATACTGACCAGGCAATGCTTCCACTGCGAATACGACGGTTTTTTCTCCGGCCTTTGCGTCCAGCTCCCGGAACGCAACGTCAACCTGTGGCTCTGAAAAAACGGTATCCACACACTGCTCAAACAGTTCTTCGCTGATGCCTTCCACATCGTAGCGGTTGATGATTCTCAGGCCCTCCAGGGCTTCGATGCCCAGGAATGTCCGGATTTCGGACATCAGAGCTTTCGCTTCACTTGCTACGGTCTCTTTCTTTTCGACAAATATTCTGTATACCATGTCAGCTCCTTTCAACCTCCAGGGCTCTGCGGCCGATGTCTTTTCTATAATATGCTTTTTCAAAAGTAATCTTTTCTACGTTTCTGTAGGACAGTTGGATCGCTTCCTCCAGGGTATCCGCCACTGAGGTTACGCCAAGGACTCTGCCGCCGCTGGTTTTGAGCTGTCCGTCTTCCAGTTTTGCGCCGGCGATAAAGATGTCGGTCTTGCCTTCCGGTTCTCCAATGGTAATGACTTTGCCCTTTTCATAGGATGCCGGATAGCCGCCGGAAGCAACGACCACGCAGCAGGCACTCTCTTCTGAGAAGGTTACGTCCACCTCTGCAAGTCTCTGTTCCGTTACCGCCTGCATGATCGTGAGCAAGTCGCTCTGCAAAAGCGGCAGCACGACCTGGGTTTCCGGATCTCCAAACCGGCAGTTGTATTCGATGACCTTCGGTCCATCTGCTGTGATCATCAGGCCAAAATACAGGCATCCTTTAAAAGTCCTGCCTTCTTCGTTCATAGCCCGGACCGTCGGCAGGAAAATCTTCTCCATGCATTCTGCTGCGACGGCCTCTGTATAATACGGGTTTGGTGCGACGGTTCCCATACCGCCTGTGTTGAGACCCTGATCGCCGTCCAGGGCCCGCTTGTGGTCCTGGGAGGAAATCATGGGAACGATCGTCTGCCCGTCGGTAAAGGACAGCACGGAAACTTCCGGCCCAGTCAGGAACTCTTCGATGACGATCCGCGTGCCGCTTTCTCCAAAGGCCTTTTCTTCCATCATCCTGCGAACTGCAGCCTTTGCATCGTCACGGGTCTCAGCGATGATGACGCCCTTACCCAGAGCCAGTCCGTCCGCCTTGATGACCGTCGGAATCGGTGCCGTTTCCAGATATTCGAGGGCCTTTGCCATATCGTCAAAGGTCTCGTACTGCGCCGTCGGAATTCCGTATTTCTTCATCAGATCTTTCGCAAAGACCTTGCTGCTTTCGATGATCGCGGCTTTTGCATTCGGTCCGAAGCATGGGATCCCGATTCCTTCCAGCGTGTCGACGCATCCCATGGCCAGCGGATCGTCCGGTGCCACGACCGCATAGTCGATATTGCCCTTTTCCTGTGCAAAGGCTTTGATCCCGTCTATATCTGTCGCCTTGATATCTACGCACTCTGCATCTGCAGCGATCCCCCCGTTGCCGGGAAGGGCATAGATTTTCGTAACGTCTTTGTTTTCAGCCAGCTTCTTGATGATGGCATGTTCGCGGCCGCCGCCGCCGATTACCATAATGTTCATTGTTCGATCTCCCTCTTAGTGGTGGAACAGCCTTACGCCGTTGAATACCATTACCATGTTGTATTTGTTGCATCCGCTGATGACTTCGTCGTCTCTAACCGAACCGCCCGGCTGAACGACATAGTCTGCACCGCTCATGCGGGCCCGTTCGATGCTGTCGCTAAACGGGAAGAATGCGTCGGATGCCAGAACGCCGCCCTTGAGGCTGCTGAGATATTCCTGTTTTTCTTCTTTGGTCAGAGGCTGCGGCTGCTCGCTGAAGTACTTCTGCCAGTTTCCTTCTGCACAGACGTCCTCTTCATACTCGTTGATGTATCCATCGATGGCATTGTCTCTGACGGCTCGGGCGATGCCCTTCTTGAACGGCAGGTTCAGAACTTTTTCATGCTGCCGCAGATGCCAGGTGTCTGCCTTTCCGGCTGCCAATCTGGTGCAGTGGATTCTGGACTGCTGTCCGGCACCAATTCCAATGCACTGTCCGCCTTCTGCGAAGCAAACGGAATTGGACTGGGTGTATTTTAATGCGATCATGGCTATGATCATGTCCATCTTGGCCTCTTCCGGCAGGTCCTTGTTGTCCGTGACGATGTTTTCCGTCAGGGACTGATCGATTTTCATTTCGTTGTGACTCTGCTCGAAGGAAACACCGAACACCTGACGGGTCTCGATTTCCGCTGGGCTGTAATCCGGGTCGATTTCAATGACATTGTAATTGCCCTTTTTCTTTGCCTTCAGGATTTCCAGAGCTTCGTCCGTATATCCCGGCGCGATAACTCCGTCGGAAACTTCCCGCTTGATGATTCTGGCGGTCGTTTCATCACAGACATCCGAAAGAGCGATGAAATCACCAAAGGAACAAAGCCGGTCGGTGCCTCTGGCTCTGGCATAAGCGCAGGCGATCAGCGAGTCATCCAGCCCTTTGATGTCATCTACAAAATAGGCCTTCTTCAGGGTTTCCGACAGCACTTTGCCCACGGCCGCCGAGGTTGGGCTGACGTGCTTAAAGGATGTGGCCGCCGGAAGACCGGTGGCTTCCTTCAGCTCTTTCACAAGCTGCCATGAGTTAAACGCATCCAGGAAGTTAATGTATCCCGGTCTGCCGCCAAGTATTTTGATTGGCAGCTCGCTTCCGTCTGCCATGTAGATCCGAGCCTGTGCCTGGTTCGGATTGCATCCGTATTTCAGTTTGAATTCTTTCATCATTCCGCCTCTTTCTTGTTGATGATCCGTTCTTCGTATTTGCCTGTTTTTACATCTATATATCTTACATACAATGAGATCTTGTTGTCGTCGTCCAGATACTTCCAAAGATGATTTGTGAAATCATCGATGTCCTCTGGGATTTCCACCCGTTCCGGTTCCCCGTGGAAGGTCGGAAGCGGATTTCCATCGCATTCGTACGTATGAATGAAGTGTCCCAAACCCGGCTCGGATTCGTAGTTGAAGTAGTACCGTCCCGTTCTGGAGCCGTCTTTGCTCTGGCTCTTTAAGATGCTCATCTTATAGGTAAATTCTTCGTTTCCAAGTTCGACGAGCCCGCTGATTCTCGGTGTGTAGTTCGGCTCGTCCGGTTCAAAAGTTCTGGTTGCCAGGCCGTCTTCAAAGCTTTTGCCCGCCTCCAGATATTTGTAAATCGTGTCTGTCTGGTCGCCATTGGTGACGATCAGCTTGTTTTCAAATTGTCTGAGGGCCGCGTAGATAATGAGGGATGGGTCTTCCACTTTGCTTTCATCAAAAGGCTCGGTGAATACTTCTCCATCCTTCAGTGTGAAGACTCTGTTGCGGCTGTTCTCGCTCCGGCCCATAATAAAGTAGGCTACCGCAGCTTTGCCGGCGCCTTTGGTTCTGCCGATCACGATCCCTCTGCCAACGTATGAATTGTCTTCTATGAGTTTTCCGATATCATTGATTTCGTACTGTTCCATTTTTGCCGCCTTTTCTTTCATCAGTTTCCAGGATACTTTTTCCGTTGCTTTCGGCAGGATCTGCCATTCCGCTTCCGCCATGACACGCTTTTGCAGAACGGAAGGCGTATCGCCTTTTTTCACGCGCACCGGCTTTTGCATAATGATCTTGCCGCCGTCCGGTATTTCGTTGACGTAATGGACCGTGGCTCCGGTCACTTTGACGCCGTACTCCAGTGCCTTTTCGTGGACCTTCAGGCCGTAATAGCCTTTGCCGCAAAAGGCCGGGATCAGCGACGGGTGCACGTTGATGATCCGGTTTTTATAGGTACTCGTAAATTCCTTGCTCAGTATTTTCATGTATCCGGCCAGCACAATGAGCTCGATGTTGTGTTCTTTGAGCACTTCCATCAATCTGGCCTCTGCTGCGGCTTCGCTGCCGCATTGTTTCTTTGTTACTACAGCGGTTTCGATGCCGGCCGCTTCGGCTCGTTTCAGCCCGTGAGCTATGGAGTTTGATGAAACAACAAGAACGATTCGGCCGTGTTTCAGCGCGCCCTCCTTTTGCGCATCGATGAGCGCCTGCAGATTGGTGCCGTTTCCTGAAATCAAAACAGCGATCCTCGTCTTTACCATAATACTACTCCTTCATCACCTTCCACGATTTCGCCCAGAATGTATGCGTCTTCCCCGGCTTCCTTGAGGCAGCTGATCGCCTTGTAAGCGTCTTCTGCATCGATGATGCAAATCATTCCAACGCCCATATTGAACGTATTGAACATGTCACGTTCCGAGATATTGCCTTCTTCTGCCAGGTACTCAAAAATCGGCAGCACATCTACGTCATCCCGCTTGATTCTCGCCGTCAATCCGGCCGGAAGACTTCTTGGAATGTTCTCGTAGAAACCGCCCCCTGTAATGTGGGCGACGGATTTGACCTGTACCTGATCCATCAGTGCCAGCACCGGCTTGACGTAGATTTTCGTCGGCGTCAGCAGCGTCTCGCCGAGGCTTTTGCCCTCCAGACGTTCGATTGGCGCCTTCAGGTCGGCGTTCTCTACATCGAACACCTTACGCACCAGTGAAAAGCCGTTGGAGTGCACGCCACTGGAAGGCAGCGCAATAATTACGTCGCCTGCCTTGACGCTTTCTTTATCCAGTATTTTGGCCTTATCCACCATGCCTACCGCAAAGCCTGCCAGATCGTACTCGTCTTCCGCGTAGAAACCCGGCATTTCGGCCGTTTCGCCTCCAATCAGCGCTGCTCCGGACTGCACGCAGCCTTCCGCCACACCCTTTACGATCTGCGCGATCTTCTCCGGATAGTTCTTGCCGCATGCGATGTAGTCCAGAAAGAACAAAGGCTTTGCTCCGCAACAGATAATATCGTTGACGCACATGGCGACACAGTCGATGCCGATGGTATCGTGCTGATCCATCAGGAAGGCCAACTTGAGCTTCGTGCCGACGCCGTCTGTTCCGCTGACAAGAACCGGCTCTTCGATGCCGGCCATATCCGGTGCAAACAGTCCGCCAAAGCCCCCAACATCCGACATAACGCCATCAGTCATTGTTCTGCTGACGTGTTCTTTCATTAACTGTACTGATTTGTACCCTGCAGTAATATCTACTCCTGATGCAGCGTATGCATCCGATTTGGAATTGTTCATGGCTTATTCCTTTCCGTTCCAGCAGTACGTGCAAATGCTGGATTCATCCAGTCCGATAGCTTCTATGATTTTGTCAACGTTCTGATATTCCAGAGAATCCAGATGCAGTTTTTCACAAATGCACTGACGGAGTTTCTGACCTCTTTCTGTTCTGCAGTCGCTGTATTCGTCAATGTGCTTCTCGCCTTCTTCGCCTTCAAGTTCAATGATCGTTTTTCTGGCGATCAGGTCCATATCAGAAGTCTGTCTGGAAAAGTTCAGATATTTACATCCGTACATGATTGGAGGACAAGCGGACCGCATATGCACTTCTTCGGCTCCGTTGTCATAAAGGAATTCGACGGTTTCTCTCAGCTGCGTTCCACGAACGATGCTGTCGTCCACGAAGAGCAGTTTCTTGCCGCCAATAAGATTGTGTACCGGTACGAGCTTCATTTTCGCTACCCGGTTTCTCTCTTTCTGATTGACCGGCATGAAGCTTCTCGGCCAGGTCGGTGTGTATTTAATGAAGGATCTAGCATAGTCGACCGCGCACTCATTGGAATATCCAATGGCATGTGCGATTCCGGAATCCGGCACGCCGCAAACGTAATCCAAATCAAAACTCCGGCCGCATTCTTTGTCCCACTGCGCCATGAGTCTGCCATTGCGGTTTCTCATTTCTTCCACGTTTACGCCTTCGTAGGTGGAGTTCGGATAACCATAGTAGGTCCACAGGAATGCACAGATGCACTTCTTATCTCTGGCCTTTGACAGGGTTTTATAATCCTTCGGCGTTATCTCAACGATCTCTCCCGGCCCCAGTTCGTAAACGGTCTCATAGCCAAGCTTTTCATAGGCGAAAGATTCAAAGGATACGCTGTAGCCTTCTTCGTCTTTGCCGATCAACATCGGCGTTCTGCCAAGCTTGTCTCTGGCTGCGATAATGTTTCCGTCCTCTTTGAGAATGAGTACGGATGCGGAACCTTCGATGGTGTCCTGCATGAACTTCAGTCCATCTACGAAGTCACTCTTCTGGTCGATCAGCGATGCGATCAATTCTGTCGAATTGACCCGGCCGCCGCTGAGGGCTTCAAAGTGTCCGCCGCTAAAAGCCAGGTACTGCTGGATCAGTGAGTCCTGATTGTTGATCCTGCCTACGAAAACGATAGCGTAGGTTCCTATGTTCGAATGAATCAGAAGGGGCATCGGGTCGGTATCACTGATGCAGCCGATTCCTGAATTTCCTGCCATCTGTCCCAGTGAACTTTCGAATTTTGTTCTGAACGGGGACCCCTCTATATTATGGATCTCTCTTTTGAATCCGGTCTCGTTATCAAAGAAAGCCATGCCGCCTCTCCTTGTTCCGAGATGTGAATGATAGTCAGTTCCATAAAAAACGTCCATTACGACATCTCTTGATGAAACTGATCCGAAATAACCACCCATTTATCTATATCCTTTCTGTTGCCTTTGTTAAATCGTATTTTCTGTTTCGATGACTGTGTTGATCAGTGTGTTTGTCGTATAGCCAAATACGGCATCTGCTAAAGCACCGTAATAAACGATTCTCGCTGTGCACTCTCCATTGATTTTCTTGGCCAGTTCTTTATCTTTCAACATGTTGGTATTGATGTAGATGTTAAAGCTGGCTGCCTGCATTGCTGCTTTACAGAGTACAGCGCTGGATCCGGAATCCGCGATGACGACTTTGTTGCCCTTCGTCGCGAATTCCTGTGCCAGTTCAATGGCCCTGCCGCATTTTTTGATGATTTCCATCGGGACAAGACAGGCTTCGTATAAAGCCTTTTGTTTGGCTGCGCTGATTTCTTTTCTTTCTTCCGGTGTCTTGCCTTTTCTCTTGTACAGTTTGGAGAGGGGTTCGAAATTATCGATGTCTCTCTGTACCAATTCCAAAAGGTCATTCTGTATCTGATAGATCTCTTCGATGTTTTTTTCCATTTCGATTTCCACGGCGATGAATTTTTTCTTGCCGATGGTCAGAGATGCTACCATTGTGCTGAGTGATGCGCCAAGTGCGCCAACGAGGGCCGCAACACTCCCGCCACCCGGAATCGGCGTTTTCATTCCAACGCATTCGACGAATTCTTTACATGATTTGTCCGTATAGTCCATAGTTCCTCCTAGTGCGCCAGTGCGCCTCACTCTTTCATTCATTGCTTCCCGCGGCGTTTGCCAGTGGACAGCGGCCTTCGCCGGGGGCTTTCCTTATGCGGGGTTCTTCTTATGCGAAGAACAGTTCTGACAGCTTCAGCGGTTCGATGTATTCGCCGTCTTTATAAACTCTCATGTTGCCGGATGCGATTTCGTCGATGAGCATTACGTTGCCGTCTTCGTCATAGCCGAATTCGAACTTGATGTCATATAATACGAGACCCTTTTCCAGCATGTCGTCTGCTACGATCTGTGTGATTTTCTGTGTCATTTCCTTCAGATCTTCGTACTGCTTGTCTGTCATGATTCCCAGAACGATGAGTCCGTCTTTTGTTACGAGCGGGTCTTCCTTTTCGTCATTCTTGAAGGTTGTTTCAACGTATGCAGGCAGATCTGCGCCTTCTTCAATGTATTCACCATATCTTCTGTAGAAGGATCCTACTGCCTTATGTCTGCAGATGACTTCCAGACCGTGTCCGAAAACGGTAGCTGGCTTTACTTCCATAGTTGTGTTTTCCAGATCTGCGCTGACATAGTGTGTGCGGATGCCTGCTGCGTTGATCTTCTCGAAGTAGTAGATGGACATTCTCAGATTGACATCGCCAACGCCTTCGATGGAAAGGCCGACTTCATTCATGCCCGGATCAAAAACACCGTCTTTGCCGGTCACATCGTCTTTGAACTTCAGCAGATAGTTGCCATTGTCCAGTGCATAAACGTTCTTTGTTTTTCCTGTGTAAACTAATTTTTCCATTGTGTTTCCTCCTATATTTACACTACAATTTTTAACAATTTGATGCGGCTTTTTAGCCGTTTAACTTGGCATCCTTTGCCAGGACTTCCGCTTCCGCGTCTTTGCGTTCCTTCTTGAGCTTTTGTGCCAGCTCCTCATCGGAGAGGGCAATCATCTGTGCTGCCAGGATCGCTGCATTTGCCGCTCCGTCGATCGCAACGGTCGCAACCGGTATTCCAGATGGCATCTGTACCGTCGAAAGGAGCGCGTCCAGTCCGTCGAGGGTCGATGATTTTACCGGCACTCCGATAACCGGAATGACGGTGTTTGCTGCCAGACTACCGGCCAAATGTGCAGCCTTTCCCGCCAGAGCGATAATCACGCCGAATCCGTTCTCTGCAGCCTTTGCACTAAACTCTCTTGCTGCTTCCGGTGTTCTGTGAGCGGAATAGATGTGCACTTCATAAGGAATTCCGTACTTGTCGAGTCTTGCGATTGCTTTTTCTGCGACTGGCATATCGCTGTCGCTTCCCATTACAATTCCTACTTTTTTCATGTCTTTCTCCTTTAAAATAACTAAAGGCAGAAAAACTAATCATGGGATCCATGATCAATTCTCCTGCCGTGGTAATCAAAAAACACTAAAACAATATTGATTCATAACGCTTTACTCTTACTAATAGTCACTTTTTTTCGGCGCGTGGTAGAAACTTTCAGGCCATCATACTGAATATATATTAGTTTTGATATTTGCTTGTGTGTAAATTACATCCATTCGTAAATTACATATAAATAGTACACATTTGAAGGCGAAAAGTAAAGTTTTTTGTGTTGGAAACTATTGGTTATTGACCAGGAAGGTGCCCCATCCGAAGAAATTCTCCTAAAATACTATCTTTTTTCCCATTCTTTTTCAGTTCTGTGACGAAATATATGACGTTTTCGCTCATATAATAGGGTCAACAGAAAAACAGCTAAACATAAGGTTTCAAGGAAACACAAAACACAAAGAACAATAAAACATGACGGTTATAGTGACGCTCAAGGAAATATACTAGGGTCACAAAGAAAAACAAAGAACATTCACAGGGATCAAAGAACACAGGTTGAGAGGAGAACGAAAATGAAAAAGAACTACATCAAAAGCAAAGCGACAAAGAAAGCCGCA
>CADBJW010000018.1 GCA_902795135.1 uncultured Eubacteriales bacterium | reverse complement strand
CCTTTATCTTGGCTAGGGTAGCAGGATTCGAACCTGCGCATGACGGAATCAGAATCCGTTGCCTTACCGCTTGGCGATACCCCAACGTGTATTAATTTTTCCCGAAAAAAATGGGGTGGATAGTGGGATTCGAACCCACGCATAACGGAGCCACAACCCGCTGTCTTAACCACTTGACTATACCCACCACATCATTTCATTGTAATCTCTCGGAGCGGTCTCCGAAAAGATTAGTGGAGGCGACACCCGGATTTGAACCGGGGAATAAAGGTTTTGCAGACCTCTGCCTTACCACTTGGCTATGTCGCCATAAAAATTGGCGATCCGGAACGGGCTCGAACCGTCGACCTCCAGCGTGACAGGCTGGCATTCTAACCAACTGAACTACCGGACCGCATTTTTAAGCAACAGATCAAATCTGTTATGGTGGGCGCTACAGGGCTCGAACCTGTGACCCCCTGCTTGTAAGGCAGGTGCTCTCCCAGCTGAGCTAAGCGCCCACAATGGTAGCGGCGAGTGGAGTCGAACCACCGACCTTCCGGGTATGAACCGGACGCTCTAGCCAACTAAGCTACACCGCCACACTCGCGACATATCTTAACGCCGCCGCAAGAAATATACTACCATCTGAGACTATTAATGTCAAGGAAAAATGTCTACTTTTCGGCTTTCTTTTCTGCTTTTTTGATTTTCTCCAGCATGAAATTCTTAATATATTCTGCTGACTTTCTTTCGATTTCTACATCGCTCTCTGAAATCACTCCGTTTACCTGGATTCCGGCATCCACAGCTGCGTCCCGGAGCAGTCCCGCGATGTATTCCGGGTTTTTCGTAACAAGCGGTCCCAGACAATTGGTGAAAATAACGTTGCCGGTTCTGGCTCCTTCATCACCTTCGCCGTGATTCCCTCTGCCGTAGACGATTTCGCCCAAAGGCTTTTGGCCTTCATTGAGGAACACATCCGCAACCTGAATCTGATTGCCGATGACTTCCTGTCCGTCTTCCGTCTTGAACCAGATGTCGTCACCCCAGACGGATTCCCGTTCTTTCCACTGCATGCCCAAAAGCCCCAGCCCCTTGACGGTGCTCCCGTCAAGTTTCTTTGTGCTCTCCGCTAAAATCGCGCCGCTGCTTGCAACTGCAATAATGTACTTATCTCTTTCCAGGAACTTATCCAGCCCGTTTCTCTGCCGCTGGAGCGCCTTTACCACGTCTTCCGCGCACTTGAGTTCCCCACTATTCATGTAGATCAGATCCGGCCACTCCCACGGAATGTCGCTGCGCATGGTATCCCAGCGTTCGATTTCAACCGGAATATCCAGCATATTGCAGATATGCAAAAGCCCCATGATATCCCCGCGTCCGCCGTGGATGTTCAGCACATCCGGATACAGCCACAGTATATGAAAAAACTTAAATCCATTATCTCCGGATACTTCACTCTCATTTGTAATGTTGAGGGTATTGCGATCCGCATTGTTTCTTATCCTGTTGAACTTATCAAAATTATTCATATTTCTCACCAAATGGATCTATTTGAATCACATATGTGCCTTGGCATATTCGGCCAAAGACTCAAATTTGTGAAGCCATGTGATCAAGTATACGTTATCAATATCATATTTCGCCATTTCATCGACGATGGTCTTATCATCGTTGGTTGGCAGTACCGTCAGCTTCTCCGGATCAAACCCGTCGTATAGCATTCGGAGAGCCGCATCATAGGCAACCGTCCCCGAAAAGCAGATGCACCTTCCCACATTGGAGTTGACCAGCTTCCGGAAATCGCAGTCAAAGGTATAAAAGGTGTTTGTGTAATGCGGTTCAAAATCCACCAGTTCATCCAGGCCCAGCAAAAACAGCTTTTCCGTTGGGTCGTCCGCAATGACGTTGAGCGCGGACTGTACGGTCTCCGGATTCTCCTGCTTCATACGCAAGTATTTGATGGATTTGCCGCCGGCCTGAATGGTTTCCATTCTTCCGCCGATATTCACGAAATCTTCAAAGGCCTCGCTGATTTTATCTTCCGAAACCCCAAACTCCCGGGCCAACGTTAGCGCCGCTACATAACAGTACAGGAAATATGGCGTGCTGTACTTGAAATCATAGGTTGCACCATCTACGGAGAAGGTTTTCCTGTCAAAGTCGATATGGTGAGCCTGATAATCGTTCTTGATCACTCCGAATCCACATCCACTGCAATGGAACGGGCCAATGTTATCGATATTGTACTTGTCAAAGACAATTGGCTCGTGGCAGACCGGGCAAGGCATTGTCACAGAGAAAAAGTCATCTTTTTTGTCAAAGGACGACGTGTTCTCATCGACTCCATAGGTGACGCATTTCCCGGCAATGCGGCCCAGACTCAGGGCATTTGGCTCATCCCCGTTTACATACAACGTCACATCTTCGTCGATGGCCGATGCGATCTTACGCCAGATAATGTCCGGTTCACCGTTTCTCTGCACCTGATCCTTCTGTATGTTCGTCACGCAAATGTGCTTCGCCGGCAGCTGCTTGCGGATGATCGGCATAAAACGCTCGTCCGTTTCCAACAGTACAACGTCCGCTTTCAGCTTGCCATCCAGTCCGCAATTATGCAAAAGCGTTACGACGGCTCCGCCGATCAGATTTGCTCCAGCCAGATTGACCGCCGCCCGGATTCCTGCCTTTTCAAAGACATGGGCCATGAGATTGGTCGTGGTGCTTTTGCCGTTCGTCCCAGTAACAAAAATCGTATTCTCCGGATCCAGGCCTTTGATGTGGCTAATGAATCCAGGGTCGATTTTAAGCGCAATAGAGCCCGGAAGATTTGTTCCGCGCTCTTTCGCAACCAGACCGATTCCAAAAGCTATGATTTTAGAAATATATAATGCAGCATAAAACCTTATTCTGCTCATTTCGATCTCCTATTTATGTTTTTCTTCAGACTCGTTGATGCTTTCGATGAAAAACTCGTTCAGCTTGCAAAAGCCTTTGTATAGTATTTCCTTTTCTTCCTCCGTGAACTCTTCGTTCACCCGCTTCGTAAGGCGGTCTGTGTAACGTCTTTGAAATGAGGCGTAGCGTTTGCCTTTTCCCGTGCACTTTAACAGAGTCACCTTGCTGTCATTGGATTTGCGTACGCGCTGCACAAGACCGTTTTTCTCCAGCTTCTTGACCAGTGTCGTCGTGGAGGGCCGGCTGATTTTCAGATAATCAGCCAGATCACTGATTCTGGTTCCCTCCGGATTTCGGAGAAGAAACGCCACCGCATTCCTGTCCCGAAAGGAAAAACTGGCGCTGCTGTACTTGCGCTTCGTTTCCTCCATCAACAGCAGGTTATGGTATGCCTCAACGATCACTTTATTAAACTGATTCGAAAAATCTTTCATCATCAATACTTCCCTACGATGATACTGGAATTCTGTCCTCCGAATCCAAAGGCATTGGACATAGCATATTTCAAGCCCTCAACCTTGGTCAGTTCCTTGGCGTAGTGGAGTTTACAATCAGGATCCTGCTCCTTCAGATTCAACGTCGGCGCAATCAGACCTGTTTCCAGTGCCTTGATGCACGTAATCGTCTCTGTAATACCGCCTGCACCCATAATGTGCCCTGTTGCGGCCTTTGTTGAATTCAGTATCAATCCCTTTGCGTCTTCACCGAATACTTCCCGTACGGATTCATCTTCCACCATGTCGCCCTTGACGGTAGCAGTCCCGTGGGTATTGATGTATCCAATGTCTGACGGTTTAATGCCGGCCACTTCCATGGCCTGTTTCATGCAAAGAATCTCGCCTTCGCCATCCGGTCTCGGAGTAACCGGGTGATACGCGTCGGTATTGTTGCCGTAGCCCGCAAGTTCTGCGTAAATCTTCGCGCCCCTTGCCTTTGCATGTTCCTCGGTTTCTATGACAACGGAACCCGCACCCTCGCCGAGCACGAAGCCGTCCCGGTCCTTATCAAAAGGCCTGCAGGCTCTCTGTGGATCCTCGTTAAAGGTGGACAGAGCCTGGGCTCCTGCCAGTGACTGAATCAGGATCGGTTCCGTTGCGGATTCTGCTCCCGCAACGACCATGGCGTCTGCCATCCCGCTCTGAATGAACATAGCGGCCAGGGTCATGGCATCTCCACCGGAAGCGCACGCCGTATTAAGGGTCATGCTTGGCCCGTGAATGTTGTTTGCAATCGCAATCTGTGAAGCGCAAACATTGCCCAGTGATTTCGGCAAAAATCTCGGACCGACTCTCTTGAAGGCGGACTTGGTGTAAGACCGTTCCGTTTCTGTGATGGTCATAATGCCATTCAGGGCAGTGCCGATGGTGATACCGGTTCTATATGGATCTGCGATTCCGCCGCAGTCTTCGATGGCCTGTCCTGCAGCGACAAAGGCCATCTGCATGAACCGGTCCATTTCGCTGGATAACTTGCGCGGCATGAATTCCTTCGCAACGAAATCCTTACATTCGCCGGCAAATTTGACCGGCAGTTCTTCTGTATCTATTCTGGTTATATAATCGATTCCTGTTTTACCGGCAATGAGATTTTCCCAATAAGCGTCGACTCCGATGCCGATTGGCGTAATCATTCCCATGCCTGTGATAACAAGTTTTTTGCTCATATGATTTGTCTCCTCTATGATTAAGGTGACAAAAGAATCATCTCTTGCCACCTGTAGATCAGCCCTTGACTAACGCGAATGAGAATTCAGCTTTGACAGCCAGTTTGCCATCTACATAGCCTTCGCCTTTGGCGAAATAGAATGGCGGCATTTTTCTCGTGATTTCGCATTTTGATTCAAATGTGTCGCCCGGTTTTACAGGATTTTTGAACTTAACGTCTTTGAGACCTGTAAACAGGGAGCTCATTCCCTCTTCCATGGCGTCCTGCAAAAGCACACAGGTGGACTGTGCCATCATTTCACAAAGAATCACGCCCGGAACGATGGGATTGCCCGGGAAATGTCCCTGCAGGAAAAATTCATCTCCTCTAACGTGATACTTCCCGTGAGATACCTTCTTGATTTCTCCATCCTTGCCTTCAACTTCTTCGACTTCTGCTTCTTCGACGAGGAGCATATTGTCTCTGTGCGGAAGGATCTGCATTATTTCCTGTTTGTTCATGGGTTTTCTCCTATTATTCGTACGCTTACTTTTCGTACTTCTTGAATGAAATGCATGCGTTGTGTCCGCCAAATCCCAGTGAAGTGGAAAGTGCGAAATCCACATCTGCCTTACGCGCCTTAAGCGGCGTGTAGTCCAGGTCGCATTCCGGATCCGGTGTATCCAGACCGATCGTTGGAGGAATCATGCCTTCCTTGATGGCCAGAATGGAAGCGATGGCTTCTACTGCGCCAGTTCCGCCCAGCATGTGTCCTGTCATGGACTTGGTTGAACTGATGATCAGTTTGTATGCATCTTCACCAAAGACTTTCTTCAGTGCAATCGTTTCGGATTTGTCATTGAGCGGTGTTCCCGTTCCGTGCGCATTTACGTAAATCGTAGAAGCATCCGGAGATCCGCCTTCTACCCACGCGTCACGAATCGCTGCGGAACCTGCTTTTGCTTCCGGATCCGGAGCTGTCATGTGGTAGGCGTCGCATGTGGAACCATATCCGCACAGTTCCGCATAGATCTTTGCGCCTCTTGCCAGTGCATGCTCTTCACTTTCGATAACCAGTGCGCCTGCACCTTCACCGATTACGAATCCGCCTCTGTCCTTATGGAACGGCAGACTGGCGTGCTCCACGTCGTCGGTCATGTTCAGGGCCTGCATCTTGATGAAGCCTGCTACGCTGGATCTAGTCAGCGCCGCTTCTGTACCGCCGGTTACCATAACGTCGGTGTATCCGTGTCTGACCGCTCTAAGAGCTTCCCCAATGGCATTGGTTCCGGATGCACAAGCGGAAACGGCAGGAAGTGCCGGGCCTCTCATGCCATAGCGAATGGCGATGGTTCCTGCTGCCATATTCGGAATCATCATCGGAATAAAGTATGGAGATACGAAACGAGGTCCCTTATTCAAAAGCTTCGTATAAGTATCTTCGAAGGTTTCAATTCCGCCGATTCCAGAACCGAAATATACGCCGGTTCTTTCCGGATCGAAATGGCCTTCGATGCCGCTGTCGTTCACTGCCTGTACGGCTGCCGCAACGGCCATATGAACGTTATGGTCAGCTTTTCTGACATCTGCCTTTTCCATGTAGTCCTTTGGATCAAAATCCTTGACTTCTGCACCGATCTTAACGGCATAGTCGGTTGTATCAAATCTTGTGATTGGGCCGATTCCCAGCTTGCCGGCAATCAGGTTGTCCCATAATGTATTTACATCATTGCCGAGAGGAGTGATGGCACCCATCCCGGTAACTACTACTTTTCTTTCCATAAATATTACCTCTCACTACATTGCGATTCCGCCATCGACTTTAATGACTTCGCCGGTTATATAGCTAGCCTTATCCGATGCGAGGAATACAATAACATCAGCTACTTCTTCTGCAGTCGCCATTCTCTTCATCGGAATCGCGTCCACCAGCTTGTTGTTCTTGCTCAGGTTCTCTGTCATCGCAGTTGCCACGAATCCAGGAGCTACCGCATTACATCTTACGCCTCTGCCAACCAGTTCTTTCGCCGTTGACTTGGTAAGTCCGATCACGCCGGCCTTTGATGTACTGTAGTTCGCCTGTCCGGCATTACCCATGATCCCGGAAACGGATGAAACGTTGACGATTGCTCCGCCCTTTTGTTTGATAAAGTAAGGGGTGCAGTGTCTGATCATGTTGAATGTTCCCTTGAGATTTACATTGATGACTGCATCGAAGTTTTCTTCTTTCATCATTGCAATGAGTCCGTCTCTGGTGATTCCTGCGCAGTTTACGAGAACATCGATCGTACCGAATTCTTTGATGATGTCCGCAACTGCTTCTTTTACAGCTCCGAAGTCTGAAACATCCAGTCTGAGTGCTTTTGCTTTTACCCCAAAAGCCTCGATTTCAGAACATGCTGCTGCAGCATCTTCTTCGGTTCCCATGTGGATGATTACGATATCAGCGCCTTCTGCGGCAAGTTTGAGCGCTGTTACTTTACCAATTCCCTGGCTGCCGCCTGTTACTACAGCTGTTTTTCCTTTTAACATTCTGACATCCTTTCTAATGTGTTTTCCAGACTTTCAACATCACTTACGTTGAGAGCTGTCACTTCTTTAGATATGCGTGTAATCATTGAAGTCAGCGCCTTGCCAGGTCCGAGTTCAATAAATGTATCAACGCCTTCAGCAATCAGGTTTTCTATGAGGGTCTTCCATCTGACCGGATTGATGATCTGTTCTTCCAGAAGCTCCTTATAGTCGCCTTCATAAGCCTTTGCTGTTCTGTTGGAATAAACAGGGATTTCCACTTCACCGACTTCGACGTCTTTTAGAAACGCGCCAAATTCTTCGGCGGCTTCCGCCATGTACGGTGAGTGGAAAGCTCCGCTTACTTTCAGAGGCCTTGCCAGTCCGCGTGCTTCCTTGACATCTGCGGAGAACGCAGCTAGTTGCTCTTTATCTGCTGCTACTGTAACGTTCCCGTTGCAGTTGTAGTTTACCGGGTAAACGTTGTCGTACTTTGCGGCCAGCTCCTCGATTTTTTCATCGGACAGCTTCAGTACAGCTGCCATGCCAGTGTTGTGTTTCTCTGAAGCGATCTGCATCAGTTCTCCACGCTTGCTGACGATTTTGAGGCCATCTCCGAAACCGAACGCCTTTGCATAAGTCAGTGCTGCGAGTTCTCCCAAAGAGAATCCTGCTGTATAGTCAGCTTTGATGCCCTTTTCGCCTAAAGCTGCTGCCATAGCAAGGTCAACGGTAAAAATGCAAGGCTGCGTGTTTCTCGTTTCCTGCAATTCTTCGCTGGTTCCTTCAAAGCACTGTCTGCTCGTTTCAGGACGAACTTCGTCGGCAATCTTAAAGATTTCCGCAGCAGCTGCGCTGTATTCTGCGACGTCCTTACCCATTCCAGGATACTGTGCACCCTGTCCTGCAAATACAAAAGCGATCTTTCCCATAAATGTTACCTCCCAGGCCTTATTTGCCTACATGTCTGCAGACTGTGACTACTTGCTGAGTTCAGCGAGCTGCTTGAGAACTCTTTCTGTATCACTCATAAGGTCTTCAATAATTTCTTTACAAGTTTGTTCTTCTTTGACTAATGCGGCAATCTGACCGGCCAGGAAGCATCCGTTCTTCTCATCTCCGTCAACGACGGCCTGGCGCAGTCTGCCTGCAGCGAAATCGTCCAGTTCCTGATCGGAAATGTCCGTATATTCAATCTTGCTGTATTCTCTGGCAAACTGATTCCGGATACTTCTGACAGGGTGTCCCAGTCTCCTGCCTGTTACGATTGTGGCAGTATCGCCTGCCTTTAAGACTTTTTTCTTATAGTTTTCGTGGATGTTGCATTCCTTCGCCGACAAAAATCTCGTTCCGATTTGTACTGCGTCTGCTCCCAATGCAAAAGCCGCGGCCATTCCTCTGCCATCTGCAATTCCGCCTGCTGCGATGACTGGAATGTCCACTGTATCACATACCTGTGGTACGAGTGCCATGGTAGTCAGTTCTCCGATGTGTCCTCCGCTTTCACCGCCTTCTGCGATGACCGCTGCAGCTCCATTTCTTACTGCCAGCTTCGCGAAAGTAATCGATGGAACTACCGGAATTACCTTGATGCCTGCTTCGAGCCAAAGCTTCATGTACTTTGCCGGGTTGCCTGCACCGGTTGTAATTACCTGAACGCCCTCGTCAACGGCTGCCTGCGCAACATCATCTGCAAAAGGACTCAGCAGCATAATGTTCAGACCAAACGGCTTGTCTGTGAGTTCCTTCGCTTTCCTGAGCTGAGAACGCACATAGTCTCCATCTGCATTTCCAGCTGCGATGATTCCGAGACCGCCTGCATTCGAAACAGCCGCTGCCAGTTCCGCATCGGCTATCCATGCCATTCCACCCTGAAATATTGGATACTTGATACCCAACAGTTCAGTTATTTTTCCTTTTTTCATAGCAATTCCCTTCTTAAGGATTAGTTCATCTTCTCTTCTACAAACTTAACCAGTTCGTCGATAGTTGCCAGATCTCTGTCAAGGTCAAGCTGTACATCGAGACTTTCTTCAAGCTTCATAACCAGTTCAACTGCATCCAGTGAATCGATTCCCAGTGATTCAAATGTAGAATCTCTCTTGATTTCTTCCTTGTCGCAATCAAGGTGTTCAGCAACGATTTCTGCAATCTGATCAAATAACATGTTTTTTACCTCTCTTTTTCTAAATGATTAATAACCAACTTTATTATCTAAATGATATAGATAACAGTTAGATTAACTAAACAATTAGATAATCTAACTATTGGTAGTATATAGGCAGTATGAGTGTATGTCAACCGTTTTCTGACAGTTCCATAAGCATCGTAACAAAAATAAAACACCACTCGCTGTGGTGTTGTGTCATTCAAAGCGGCACATTATATTGTATGTCCGTCATATCTTATGCCCATGGTTTTCTTTACGTAAGGGGCCACGTCCTCTTCCGGCATCTCGAAGACGTAAGCGACTTCCTCCTCAAACAATCGGACTGCATTCTTCAGTGTATTGGCATCGGTAACAGGAAGTTTCTTACCTTCTTTATACAGCTTGTTCTTTCGTTCATAAATGCACATGATCATTCTCAGCAGATCCGTGCTGACGCCGTCCACCATAATCTCGCGGAACCGGTCGTTTCTGGATCGTCGGTCTGAAGTCCAGACCATTCTCCTTTCCTTCGCTGAGTGGAGCATGGTATTAATCTGGTCCTTACTCATGGGCTCTCTCATTTTGGAGGTGAGCATTGTGTTCGCCACGGGAACGGACACCGTTGATTGTGCGTCACGTTTTAATTTGAGAATATAATATGGCTCCGGCTTTGAGTCCAGAGTGATTTTCAGCGTCTTGATATCATCGACGATACATATTCCATTGGTCCCGTATGAGAGTATCTGACCCTTCTTAAACTGCATCTCATTCATTGGCATACCTTCTTTCTAGTCAAACGATGCTTGTTAATATTGTAACAGAGTTTTGTACAAAAATCAAAACATGTTTTTGAAAAAAGTGCATATGCCAAAAAAGAACGGTCCCTATGGACACATTATTCTTTGATGTACGCGACCAGGGATTCGTATTCTTCGTCGGTCAGAGGCATTTTGTCGCGAATCTTGTCTAAGGCTTCCAGGGAGAACACGTAGCTGCCATCGATGCACAGATGGGTGAAATCGTTTCTGTCGATTCCCGATCGGCTAAAGGTCGTTTCTCCACTCAATATTTTTCTGTCGTAGATTTTCATGAATTTCTGTCCAAAGGTTTCCATTCTCAAATTCCTCCATTACGCAAAAACCAATTGAATCATGACCATGTAACAAATGGTTCCGGCGCCAATACTCAAAAGCGAATTGTGTTTCCACGCCTGCAGCGCAATAACCAGCGCAACGGCGATTGCAGAAGGTGCCCATCCAGATACGGTCTCAATGGAAATGCTTTTGAGACAGTATACGCACAGCATACCCATAATGGCATAGGGCAATACACTTCCCAACCAGGAGATATACCCGGGCGTCTTTCTGCCGCCGCCGAATACTGCAAAAGGCAAAAAACGCAGACCTTGGGTTACGGCCCCACAGATCAGAATCGTTAGCAAAGCAAAGGTTGCCGTATCATGCATCGCCCTCACCTCCTTCCGGAGGTTCTGGCTTCGCCGTCTTCCGCAGGCCGCGGATCTTATCCAGCACCGTCAGGCACAAAGTGATTCCAATCATCGTCGGAATCAAGAAACTCTGCGCTCCAAATACGATCAGGCAGATCAAGCTCACACCGACTCCAATCAACGCAGAAGATTTGTCTTTTGTTTCCATCCACTGCTCTGTGAAGATGCTCACAAAAAGAGCGGTCATGGCAAAATCGATGCCCTCGGTATTAAAGGTAATGACCGTTCCGGCAAGAGATCCGATGATACATCCCGCAATCCAATAGGATTGATTGAACATGGACAGCAAAAAACAATAAGTATGCCGGTTCATTCCTTCCGGAAGCTGATCCCGGCACACGATGGAATAGGTTTCGTCGGTCAGCGCATAGATCAGATAAGGTTTCTTTAGCCCGGCGCCTTTGTATCCGTCAATCATGGAAATCGCATAGAACAGGTGCCGGCAGCTGACCATCAACGCCGTTACCGCGGACGCGATAAAAGACGCTCCCCCTGTAATCAGGTTGATCGTTACGAACTGCATGGCTCCGGAATAGATGAGCACGGACATGGCAATGACCCACCAGATTCCCATGTCCTTTTCTTCCATGATGATTCCGAAACCAATGCCGATAAATATATACCCGGCCATAATCGGGATGCTGTCAACAAAGGCCTTGCGTATCGTTTCTTTCATCAGGCCTCATCAGCAATACTGATTTCTGTTTCAACGCCATACTTTTCTTTTAGCTTACCGAGTGCTGCGAAGTGTTCTGTCTTACAGTGGGCTGCCTGATGTTCTCTGGTTTCCCATTGTTCCCAAAGAAAGAGGGTTGTATCCGATTCTGCCGGGAATGAAAAGTCGTATCTGTGACAGCCAGCCTCGGCTCTTGATTTCTCTGCAACACCAAGTTCTTTCGCTTCTTTGTAATATCCGTCCCGGTCCTCTTTGGTTGCCATCTTATACACTACATTAAAGTTTGTCATTTTTCTTCTCCTTCAAAACAGAAGAGGCTCATGAGAGCCTCTTCCTTACTAGCATACAAATTTCCTGTCCACGAAATGATCAGGATTATTTATTTCTGATCGCTGCCTGAGCTGCTGCCAGTCTTGCGATAGGCACTCTGAATGGTGAACATGATACATACTGCAGTCCGACTCTGTGACAGAAATCGATGGACTTAGGATCTCCGCCGTGTTCTCCGCAGATGCCGAGGTGAATGTTCGGTCTTGTCTTCTTACCAAGTTCCACTGCCATCTTAACCAGCTTGCCGATACCCGTCTGATCCAGACTCTGGAACGGGTCATCTTCAAGGATTCCCTTGTCTTTGTATTCCTTGATGATTTTGCCGGTGTCGTCTCTGGAGAATCCGAATCCCATCTGAGTCAGGTCGTTTGTACCGAATGAGAAGAATTCAGCTTCTTCTGCGATTTCATCAGCTGTCAGAGCAGCTCTTGGAATCTCGATCATAGTTCCTACCAGATAAGGGAATTCAACGCCTTCCCGTTCGAAGACTTTGCTGATTGTTTCAACAACGGTCTTCTTAACATCGGCCAGTTCCGTAACCATTCCAACCAGTGGAATCATGATTTCTGGAACGATGTCATATCCCTTTTCTTTTCTTACTTCGATCGCAGCCATGATGATTGCTTCTGCCTGCATCTCAGCAATTTCAGGATATGTAACAGCCAGTCTGCAGCCTCTGTGACCAAGCATTGGGTTGAACTCGTGGAGTTCTTCTGCCTTCTTAGCCAGCTTTTCATATGGCTTGCCGATCTGTTCAGCCAGTTCGTGCAGTTCTTCGTCTGTGTGAGGAATGAACTCATGGAGAGGTGGGTCAAGCAGTCTGATTGTAACAGGTCTTTCTTCCATTGCTTCGTAGATGCCCTTGAAGTCACCCTTCTGATAAGGGAGCAGGAAGCTGAGTGCTTCTCTTCTTTCTTCAACGGTGTCTGCCATGATCATTCTTCTGATTGCCGGAATTCTTTCTTCTTCGAAGAACATGTGCTCCGTTCTGCAAAGGCCAATGCCCTGTGCTCCGAAGTCTACTGCCTGCTGAGCATCTCTAGGGTTGTCCGCATTGGTTCTTACTTTCAGAGTTCTGATTTCATCAGCCCACTCCATAATCGTTCCGAAGTCTCCGGAAAGTTCAGGCGGTACGGTCTTAACTTCGCCCTTGATGACTTCGCCGGAAGAACCATCCAGTGAAATGAAGTCGCCTTCCTTGAATACGTATTCGCCAATTCCCAGAGTCTTTGCTTCTTCGTTCACTTTGATTTCTGAACAGCCGGATACGCAGCACTTACCCATGCCTCTTGCAACTACTGCAGCGTGGGAAGTCATTCCGCCTCTTGCTGTCAGGATACCTTCTGCAGCAACCATTCCAGCCAGGTCTTCCGGTGAAGTTTCCAGTCTTACCAGAATTGCCTTCTGTCCGTTTGCTACTGCCGCTTCAGCATCTGCTGCGTTGAAATAGATCTGTCCGCAAGCAGCGCCAGGTGATGCCGGAAGTCCCTTTGTCAGTTTTTCTGCAGCAGCGATTTCGTCTGCATCAAACATTGGGTGGAGCAGCTGACCGATCTGACCAGGCTCGATTCTCATTACAGCATCTTCTTTCGTAATCAGCTCTTCTTCTACCATATCAACAGCGATTTTAACTGCTGATGGAGCTGTTCTCTTACCATTTCTTGTCTGCAGCATGTAGAGCTTACCTCTTTCCACTGTAAACTCCATATCCTGCATGTCTTTGTAGTGGTTTTCCAGAACGTTTGCGATTCTTACGAAATCGTCATATACAGCAGGGAAAGCCTGTGCCATTTCAGCGATCGGCTGCGGTGTTCTGATACCAGCTACAACGTCTTCGCCCTGTGCGTTTACAAGGAATTCACCGAAGATGGCTTTTTCGCCATTGACCGGTGATCTTGTGAATGCAACGCCTGTTCCGGAAGTGTCACCCATATTACCGAATACCATGGACTGTACGTTTACTGCTGTTCCGATATCGTCTGGAATCTCATTGAGCTGTCTGTAGAGGATCGCTCTTTCTGTGTTCCATGAACGGAATACAGCCTTCACAGCTTCCATCAGCTGTTCTTTTGGATCCTGCGGGAAGTCGGTTCCGATTTCCTGCTTGTACAGTGCCTTGTATCCTACGATGATTTCTTTCAGATCGTCAACATCCAGATCAACGTCGAATTCAACGCCCTTCTTAGCCTTCTGGCCGTCGAAGATTTCATCGTACTTTGCCTTGCTGATGCCCATAACTACATCGCCGAACATCTGCATAAATCTTCTGTAACTGTCATATGCGAAACGAGGATTTTCTGTCAGAGCTGACAAACCTTCTACGGTTTCATCGTTCAGCCCTAGGTTCAGAATTGTGTCCATCATTCCCGGCATTGATATTTTAGCCCCTGATCTTACAGATACCAGCAGTGGATTTGAAGCATCTCCGAATTTCTTTCCGGCTACATTTTCCAGATCCGCCAACTTTACATAGATATCATCAACGATATCCTGTCCAATTGTCTGTCCTTCTTCATAGTATCTCGTACAAGCTTCTGTTGTTACTGTGAAACCAAAAGGCACTGGCAGGCCGATTTTTGTCATTTCAGCGAGGTTTGCTCCCTTACCGCCGAGAAGGTCTCTCATGTCTTTTGATCCTTCGTTGAATGAGTAAACAAATTTCTTCATTTCCATCTCCTCTTAAAAAACTAATCTTTCTTCAATATATTTTCGAACATCACTGACAGGTACTCGAACCTGTTCCATGGTGTCACGATCTCTGATAGTGACACAGCCGTCTTCAGCCGTATCAAAGTCTACGCAAATGCAGAACGGTGTTCCGATTTCATCTTCTCTGCGGTACCGTTTCCCAATGGAGCCTGCTGCATCGTAATCCACATTGAAATACTTCTGCAGGTCTTCAAAAATCGGCTCTGCCACATCCGAAAGCTTCTTGCTCAGCGGCAATACAGCGGCCTTAAACGGAGCCAGTGCAGGATGCAGTCTGAGCACTTTACGAATATCTTCTTTGCCCTTTGCATCCGTGAGAACTTCCTCGTCGTAGGCATCGGTCAGGAAGGCCAGCAGCATTCTCTCAACACCTACGGAAGGTTCGATGCAGTACGGAACGTACTTCTCGTTGGTTTCCGGATCCAGATAACTCATGTCCTGACCGGAGTGGTTCTGATGAGCCATCAGGTCGAAATCCGTTCTGGATGCAATGCCCCAAAGTTCTCCCCAGCCAAACGGGAAGAGGTATTCGATATCCGTCGTCGCATTGCTGTAGTGGGACAATTCTTCAGGGTCATGATCTCTGAGCCGGATATTTTCTTCCTTGATTCCCAGTGATTTCAGGAAGTCTGCACAATATCCACGCCAGTAGTCAAACCATTCCAGTTCCGTTCCAGGCTTGCAGAAAAATTCCAGTTCCATCTGCTCGAATTCTCTGGTTCTGAAAATAAAGTTACCTGGAGTAATCTCATTTCGGAAGGATTTGCCGACCTGTGCGATTCCAAACGGAATCTTTTTTCTGGCGGTTCTCTGAACGCTTTTGAAATTTACGAAGATACCCTGCGCCGTTTCCGGTCTGAGATAAATCTCTGCTTTTGAATCTTCGGTAACGCCCTGGAAGGTTTTGAACATCAGGTTGAACTGCCGGATTCCGGTGAAATCTGATTTGCCGCATTCCGGACAAACGATGCCTTTCTCGGCGATGAAAGATTCCAGTTTCTCATTGGACCAGCCATCGACCTGGACGTCTTTTTCTCCCTGCTTTTCCAGATACTCTTCGATCAGATGATCTGCCCGGAATCTGGCCTTGCACGACTTGCAGTCGATCAGCGGATCTGCAAACCCTCCTACGTGACCGGATGCGACCCAGGTTTCCGGATTCATCAGAATCGCGGCATCCAGTCCTACATTGTACTTGGATTCCCGGACGAATTTTTGTCTCCACGCATCCTTGATATTGTTCTTAAGTTCTACTCCCAAAGGACCGTAATCCCACGTATTTGCCAGCCCGCCGTAAATCTCAGAACCAGGGAAAATGAATCCGCGGTTCTTGGCCAGAGCTGTGATTTTTTCCATTGTTACTTCTGTCATACTTTGCTGTTTATTCCTCTTCTTTAGCTTCTTCCACAACGTCTTCGGCTTCTTCTGCAGCTTCTTCCACAACGTCTTCTGCTTCTTCTGCAGCTTCTTCAACGATGTCTTCGGCTTCTTCTTCAGCGTCCCCTACTTTGTCCTTGAATTCTTCCACCTTTTCTTCGGCTGCTTTCTTTGCCTTTTCTGCCAGGTCTTCTGCCTTTTCTTTTACTCCGTCGACTTTATCCATTGCCTTTTCTACGAAGTCATTTTCCTTGGCTTTTTCTACAAAGTCGCTGTCCTTAGCCTTTTCATAGTATTCTTTGCCCACTTCCTGAGCTTTATCAAAATATTCCTTGCCTTTTCCTCTCAGGAAATCTGCCTTATCGCTTCCCATTTCTGCAACGTTTGCAACTGTATCGGACACAGCATCGCTGACGTCGATGATCGTTCCATCCGTCTTAACAACTTCGATGGTGCACTTAAAACCAAAGGCAGCTACCAAAGCAACTACAGAAGCCAGTGGCGCGATGCAGATTCCCAGGATTCCTGCGTTCACTGGAATGTTGACAATCGTATCAACATCTTTCTTGACCTGGATTCTGGCAACGTTGCCCTTCTTGATCAGGCCCTTCAGTCTTGCAAAGAGTGCTTCGCCCTTTTCTCCAAAGCCTCTGCCTTTTTCACCGGAGTTCACGGTTTCTTCGATTGAGATGATCGCATCTACAACACTGCCGTCTGCATCTTCCAGTGCCTGTTTCGCTTCTGCGTAAGTTACACCTGTTCTGTCCTTGACAAGTTCGATTTTTTCTAATGTAATCTCCATTTCTTTTCCTCCTTAAATGAGTTTTTCACTTTTTATGTTTGAGACATCCAGATGATAGGAGGCATATTCCCTGATCCATTGCTGGAGTTCCTTCCCTGTAGTCTCAGTGAGTGCAATGTTTTCAAGTTTCCTCAGCGGTACTGCCGCGAAGTATTTAATCACGTCAATTATATCAAAGTCATCTTTGTAAATCAACGCATCGGTCTTTGTTTTTTCCTGCCTGCCGGTGCCCCGTTCGGCGGCACATTTGCTGCACACGACCCCTCCGGAATCGATGCTCAGAAACCGGTCCCCGGCGCCTTTTTCCATGGTTCTGCCGCAGACCGTACACTTGTCCAGCTCAGGCATGACGCCAGCATGTCCCAGGAGTTTCGTCTGGTATGCCAGCACCAGCGTTCCAATGCCTTTGTCCCTCGTTTCCAGGAGATTCAGAAACTCAATCAACAGGTCAAAAACCTTTGGCCGGGCCACGTTTTCTTCCAGAACTTTTTCTGTAAACTCAAGGACATAAGAACCGTACATGAACTTGTCCAGATCATCGCTGATTTTGTAGTAGGTTTTCAGCACCTCTGCTGCGTCAATGTTGTAATTGTCCCGGCTCACAAAAAGCTCATATCGACCGACGGTAAAAGACTGCAGGGCCAGGGAGCTTTTTGTTTTCCCCTTTTCGCCGATGCTCGTGCCGGCTCGTATCTTTCCGTATTTCCTCGAGAAAAGCACGATCATCTTCCGGTTGTATGAAGTTTTGATATGTTTTAATACGATCCCTTCGGTATCTGTCCGCATGACTGCTTTTCCCTAACGATTACGATTTCCTTTACTGTTCCTTATACCCGAAATTGCTCAGTGCAATGTCGCTGTCTCTCCAGTTTTCCTTTACCTTGACCCAGGTCTGCAGGAACACCTTCGTTCCAAGCAGGCCTTCGATTTCCTCGCGGGCACTCTTGCCGATGCCTTTGAGCTTCCTGCCGTTTTTGCCAATGATCATGCCTTTGTGGGATTTACGCTCGCAATAGATCACGGCGCTGATGCGGGTCAGATTCTCTTCCTCGATGTACTGCTCGATTTCCACGGCGACTCCATGAGGCACCTCGTCTTCCAGATACATGAGAATCTTTTCCCGGATGATTTCGCTGACGATAAACCGCACCGGATCTTCGGTGACCATGTCTTCCGGGAAGTACATCGGCCCCTCTTCCATAAACCGCGCTGCCGCGTCAATGACCTGCTGCACATTGGTTCCGTCAATGGCTGCCGTCCCTAAGATCTCATCAAACATGCCGAGATCTTCATATTCCTGATAGATTTTCGCAAACTCATCGGGATCCATCTGGTCCATTTTATTGATCACCAGGATCTTTGGCGTTTCCGCCTCCCGCAAAAGCTCCACGATGTACTTGTCTCCGGGGCCTTTGCTTAAGGCATCGTCCACGATAAAAATAATCGCATCCACTTCGTTGAATGTTCCGGTCGCCGCCTCCGTCATGAATTTGCCCAGTTTGTTTCTCGGTTTGTGAATCCCCGGTGTGTCGATGAAAATCATCTGTAAATCGTCTTTCGTATAAATCCCGCGGATGGCATTTCGAGTGGTCTGGGGCTTATCCGTCGTGATTGCGATTTTTTCTCCTAAAATGGCGTTGAGCAAGGTGGATTTGCCCACGTTTGGTCTGCCAACTATTCCTATGAATCCTGATTTCATCTTTGATACCTTTCTGCCATGACCGCCTCTTCGCGGGCGCGCATTTCTTTCTTATCTTCTTCTGTCATGTGATCGTACCCCAGCAAATGCAGCACGCTGTGGGTAAAGAGATACACGATTTCCCGTTCTTTGGAATGGCCGTATTCCTCCGCCTGCTGCAGCGCCTTCTCGAGGCAAATGACCACATCCCCAAGCAACAGCTCTTCTTCACCGCCGAACATGGCGGCTTCCTGTTCAAAATCCTCGATCATCGGGAAAGACAACACGTCCGTCGGACGGTCCACGCCTCTGTAATCCCGGTTCAGCTGATGGATCTCATCCATTCCCACAAAGGACAGGCTGATTTCCATATGGTCCGGATCATATATTTCCAATCCGGTATCCTCCCGCTCCAGTTCAACGCATTGTATTGCTGCCTGTTCGAAATCTTTACGTAGCGACTCCGTCAGCGGGGTTCCGTTATCGATCAATATCCTCATTTATCGTCTACTTCCTTCTCGTTCTTGTCTACTCGTCTTCCTGCTCACGCGGGTGCGCCCGGTAATACTCGTCGTATGCACTGATGACTTTCTTGACCAGTTGATGTCGCACGACATCCACGTCCTTCAAATAGCAAAAGCCGATTTCCTTAACACCTTTCAGTACCTTGCGGGCCTCCACCAATCCGGACTTTTTGCCCCGTGGCAGGTCGATTTGAGTAATGTCGCCGGTTACAACGACTTTGGATCCAAAGCCCATTCGGGTCAGAAACATTTTCATTTGCTCCGGTGTCGTATTCTGCGCCTCATCCAGAATGATAAAGGACTGGTCCAGAGTTCTGCCTCTCATATACGCCAGCGGCACAACTTCGATCACTTCCTTTTCCTTCAGGCGCAAAGCGCTTTCTCTGCCCAGCACATCGTAGAGGGCATCGTACAAAGGCCGCAGGTACGGATCAACTTTTTCCTGCAGATCGCCGGGCAAAAATCCCAGTCGCTCGCCCGCTTCTACCGCTGGTCTTGCCAGTATGATTTTCTGTACTTCTTTGTTTTTGAAGGCGTTGACTGCCATGGCAACGGCGATGTACGTCTTGCCGGTTCCTGCCGGACCGATTCCGAAGACAATGTCCTTTTCGCGGATCGCTTCCACGTACTGCTTCTGTCCGACGGTCTTTGACTTCAATGGTTTCCCATCGTGGGTGAAACAAATAATGTCCCGTGACAGTTTCTCACCTGCGTGTTCTGCTTTATAGGATATGCCGTGTTCTTTAAGGTCGGTAATATACCCGATTTTCTGTTCGTCCAATGTTTCTCCTTTACTCAATACATCCACCATTTCGAGGAGGATCCCTTCTGCCTCATCCACGCGTGCTCCCTTTAATACCAGATCATTTCCCCGTTGAATGATATCCACACCAAATTCGCTTTCGATGTTTTTTATATTCTTGTCGAGACCACCAAAGAGTTCACCACGATCGATGTCATCTCCGATGGGAACGACTTTCATCCTATCCATACAACTTCCTGAATTCCTGTTCATTCTACTCCTTTTTCATTAATCTTCATGATGATTTTCTCTGCAGCTTTGATTCCGTCCACAGCTGCAGACATGATTCCTCCTGCATAGCCCGGTCCTTCTCCCGCCGGTATGAGCCCTTTGATGCTGGACTGCATGTCCTGATCCCGGAGAATCCTCACCGGGGAGGAACTGCGGGACTCAACGGCCGTCAGCTTCGCGTCTTCCCGGTCGAAGCCTTTGAGCTTTCGTCCCAAATAGGGCATGGCCTCCAGAATCGCTTCTGCCGCAAAGGCCGGTAGACTGTTCCGCACCGGATCGCTGCTTTCCCGTTTGAAATTTCCGTAGGTAGAGACCGCCTGGTTCTGCCACGCCAGCCGCTCGTAGGTCCGCTGGAACTCGATTCCGGCAAGGGCTCCCTCGCCCAGATCGCTGGTCCGTACATCGACCAGCAATCCGCTGTTGGCCATCGCCCCGTCCCGGGCACTGTTGCTCATGCCGTTGGTGACCTGCGTTGCAGGTTCTGTCGATGCGTTGATCACCGTGCCGCCGGGGCACATGCAAAAGGTATACACGCCCCTCCCGTTTTCGCACCGGTGATTTAATTTATAATCGGCAGCACCCAGAAGCTCTGCCAGCTTCGGATCTCCGTATTGTACCCGGTTGATCATCTCCTGTGGATGCTCGATCCGAACGCCAATGGAAAAGGGTTTTTTCTCCATTTTCACGCCCATATCATGTAGCATCCGGAAGGTATCCCGAGCGCTGTGGCCTGTGGCCAGTACCAGCGTCTTCACCGGCAGCTCTGTCCTTTCTCCGCTGCCGTTGTCATGGACCACCATTCCTGTAAGGTGCGTGCCGTTCTCTTCGTCTTCTTCTACGATGATGCGTTCCAGCCTTTGGACGAACCGGATTTCTCCGCCTAGCGCTTCCATCCGCTTTCGCAGGTTGCTGACGATGGTCTGCAGCCGGTCGGTTCCAATGTGGGGTTTGCTTTTATATAATATTTCCGGATCAGCGCCGGCACGAACGAACTCTTCCAGCACTTTTCGTATGCGCACGTCTTTGATTCCGGTGGTCAGCTTCCCGTCGGAAAAGGTTCCTGCACCGCCTTCCCCAAACTGGATGTTGGATTCAGGATCCGGCTGACTAGATAGGCCGCTCTGAAACTTCTGCACATCCTGGATGCGTTCCTCCACGGCCTTGCCCCGTTCCAAAACGATGGGCCGCAGACCTGCCTCCGCCAAAATCAGTGCCGCGAACATACCGCAAGGGCCAAACCCTGCAATCACAGGCCGGCCGCCATCCACGCATGTTCCATGTTCACCGCCACTCTGAACGCCCGTGCATTTGACCGGTTCGTAGCGTTTTTTTACCGCCTTCTCAAAGGGCAGGCTCCCGTCAAATTCAAAATCAACGGTGTAGACCAATTTCACGTCCGGCTTTTTTCTGGCATCGATGGACTCCCGGATGATTTCTATATCGCGGATCTCCATTTGACCGGTTTTTCGCCGAAGTGCCTTTGCGACCTTTTTTTCGACTGCCGCTTTGATCTGATCCATCCCTTCTTCCGGGGCTATTTTTATCTGTGAAACTCGATATCTCATGGGTTTGTGTTATTCTTATGATTGATCGCATGGGCTGTTTTGGCTGCGGTTTCCCATGCATTCTGCAGATTGAATCCTCCGCAAGGGCCCTGTACATTCAGGATCTCCCCTGCGAAATACAATCCGGGCCATATTTTTGACTCCATCGTATTTTCGTGAATTTCTTCCAAAAGGACACCGCCTGATGTGCACTGTGCCTGGCGCCATCCTTTTACGTTTGTAACCTGAAAGGTCCAGTTTTTGATCAACTCCGGTCCGCAGTTTCGAAGCTGCATTTTTTGATCGGCAAGGTCGGCCAGTTCCCGGGTCAATATTCCAAAGGAAGATTTCCTTTCTCTCAGATCCTCTTCGCAGAAGTCCGGCGCCAGATCCAGGGTAATGCAAAACCGCTTCATGGCGTCTTTCGGTGCCTCTCCGTCTTCTGCCTTGATGTATGGGGTCAGATTAAAAATACAGATTCCCGAAAGGCCGTCTGCAGTAAACTGCACTTCTCCGGCCTCTGCCCGCTCACCAACGGGTTTTCCGTCTTTCCAAAGTCTTGCCGAAGCCTTTGCGCGAATTCCTTTTACGGACGAAAGATTCAGCCCGTCTTCGTCGGCACATTCCACAGGTGCCAAAATGGGGAACAATCGGCTTACCCTATGACCGGCTGCCTTGGCGAGGGCGTACCCGTCTCCGGTCGTCCCGTACTGGGGCGCTGCTTTGCCGCCAGTGGCTAGTACGACGCTGGTCGCACAAATCTCCGGATCTGCGTCCGATGCGGATCCAATCACAAAGCCGCTTTCGATGCGTTCCAGACGTTCTACTGTAAAGCCATACAGGGTTTCGACATGACTTCCCTGGGCATTTAGCAGTGCCTGCCGCACATCCGCAGCCCGGTTCGTGTAAGGGTAGTAGCGTCCTTCTTCATCGCAGTGAGTCGCAAGACCTATAGACGCAAAAAAATCCAAGGTCGCATCTTTGCCCTGACAGGCTTCATTGGTCAGATTGCATCTGCCTCCGCCTGTGGCCAGGAGCTTGCGTCCAGGGATTTCATTTTTTTCTAAAATGCATACTTTGAGATTGTCGTCTAAGAGAGCGGCGACCGCCAGTCCGGCCGCTCCGCCCCCTATAATGCATACGTCAAATCTTCTCATTTCACCTCTGCTGTTTCGTGACAAGAGTTTCAATGATTTCTATTTCTTCGGCCTGCTGTGCCTTTTCTTTGATATTCTCAAATCTGCTGGCGACTGCATCCGGACTTTCGTCTACTTCGTCATCGATTTTAACCGCTTCTTTTGGACGTCGGTAAACTTTCACGTAAGACTTCTTCTCATGCGGCATATTGATACCCAGCTCGATGGCGTTGATGCCCTGCATCAGGAGGAAGATTCCCAAAAGAGCGACCAGGCTGACCCAGGTGATCAGCGGGTCCACGAACCCAAAGATCCCGATGAGCGTTGTGATGATCCCGGTTGCCAGGGTTGCCTTGAAATTGCCGCTCTTCTTTTCGCGGTTGATTCGCGTAGCAGCCTCCAGTCTGAGGAGCCCTGATACCAGAACCCACATTCCGAAGATCATCGGAATGGCCATGTCGACCACCAACTGGTTACACAGAATCAGGATTCCAAGCAGCAGGGTCAAAAGCCCGTCGATCAGGATCCATCCGTTGTTATCGCCTCGATTGTTTAAGCCTCGTCCAATAAAGTATGCCAGTGAATGAATAACGCCGTTGATAACCATTATTGCACCAACGACGAAAGCGATGTTCAGGAAGGTCTGTCCTGTGTTGATAAAACAAAAGGCGCCTCCCGCAACCATTAAAATACCACCGGCTATAGTCAGTACTTTCATATATTCTATACTCCCTTACTACCAGATATCGTCAAATTCTTTCGTCTGGTATCCGTATTTATCTTCATCCGTAAATGTATTTTTCTTTTCGGTTAATTTTGCTAATGCAAATAATCCCCCTAAAATCAGGAACAACTTGCGAAGGCTCCGATTCATTTCGATAATCTTGCTCAACATAGTCAATTTTTCCCCTTTCCTTATTACTGAAGTATTATAACATAAAGCCCCTGCCATTTGAATGAAGATTTTGTGATATTTGTCCCTGTGGTATAATGCAGTTATGGATAACAAAACGAAGGCAAAATCCAATCATACAGACCGGGTCATACTGCACTGCGACATGAACGGGTTCTTCGCTTCTGTAGAACTTCTCGACTATCCGCAGCTCCGGGATAAACCCATGGCGGTCAGTGGCAGCCCGGACAACCGTCACGGCATCATCCTTGCCAAAAACGAGATTGCCAAATCTTTCGGCATCGTCACCGCGGAAACGATCTGGCAGGCGAAAAAAAAGTGTCCGGACCTTGTTACGGTTCCGCCTCATCACGAAAAATACCGCCACTACAGCAAGCTGATCAACGAAATCTATCTGGATTACACCGATCAGGTGGAACCCTTCAGCGTCGACGAAAGCTGGCTGGATGTGACCGCAAGCCAAAAGCTTTTTGGAAGCGGCAAGCAAATTGCCGATGAGATTCGCACCCGCGTCCGTGAAACCTACGGACTTACCCTGTCCGCGGGTGTCTCTTTTAATAAGATTTTTGCCAAGATGGGTAGTGAATACAAAAAACCGGATGCTACGACGGTGATTTCCCGCGACAATTTCAAAGACCTGCTGTGGCCTTTGGATATCGGGGAACTGTTTTTTGTCGGCGAAGCAACCGCCGGGAAGCTGCGTAAATGCGGCATTTCGACCATTGGAGAGTTGGCTCGTTCCGACCGGAACATGGTTGCCGGGCTTTTGGGTCGTCACGGCGGTGATATCCACGATTACGCAAATGGCCTGGATACCACGCCGGTCCTTCGCTTCGACCAGCGCGCAAAGGCAAAGTCCGTGGGCCACAACGTGACCTTCAGCCGGGATCTGCAAGGCGAAGAAGACATCAAAAAAGCTGTCATGAGCATTTCCGCTGAAGTCGCCCGAAGACTTCGTAAAAACCACATGAAAGCCTTTGGTGTGAAAGTCGATATCAAAAACAAATCCCTGAAGGTGATCTCCCGTCAGACCCAACTGGATAATCCGACCAATCTGACCGACGTCATTTCTGAAAATGCCATGGAAATCATCCGATCTTCCTGGAATCTAAAGGAACCGATCCGGATGCTTTCGGTGACCGGCATCAACCTCTGTGACGAGGATCAGGCGGAGCAGCTTTCCCTCTTTGCATCGGAAAATCTCCGCACCCAGCAAGGTGAAAAAGTCGAACGGACCATGGATGATATCCGAAAAAAATTCGGTTCCGATGCCATTGGATTCGCCGGCATCATGAACCGAGATTTTTAATCATGCGAGTATTTCCGCCAGTTCATAGATGTCCCGTCTGAATTCCCGTTTCATTTCGATGGCTTTTGCCAGTTCCACGGAAATGATCTGACCTTCTTGTACGCCGATGGCTCTGCTTGGCGTATCGTCATAGAGCAGTTGCACGGCTTTTGCAGCTGTCTGAGAAGCCAGTCTGCGGTCTGCTTCCGTTGGGCTGCCGCCTCTTTGGATGTATCCTGGAACGACGGTCCTGGCTTCCCGGGATGTCATTTCTTCCAGCACTTTGGCCAGTTCCGCTGCATCCATCTGTACGCCTTCCGCCTTCAGAATGAGGCTGTGAGCCTTTCCGGAGCGCTGTCCCCGCAGGACTCTGCGGCAGACTTCTTTAATATCCATGTCTACTTCCGGGATCATGATGACATCCGCGCCGCCTGCCAGTCCGGCGTAAAGGGCCAGATCTCCGCAGTTTCGTCCCATGACTTCGATGATCGTTGACCGCTCATGGGATGAGGACGTGTCCCGAATGTTTGTAATCAGTCCGAGAATCGTATTGACTGCCGTATCAAATCCAATGGAATAGTCCGTATAACCCAGATCGTTATCAATGGTTCCCGGAACGCCCATGACTTTGACGCCCCGCTTGGACAGTTCGTTTCCGCCTTTGAAGGAGCCTTCTCCGCCAATTACCACCAGTCCTTCGATACCAAATGTTTCCAGCATCTTGGCAGCGTGGTCGATCCATTTATCTTCCAGAAACCGCTTGCTCCGTGCTGTCCGAAGCATAGTCCCGCCTCTTTGCAAGATGTCTCCCACGGAGTAAGATTCCATCTTTTCTATGTCTCCATCCAAAAGCCCTTCGTAGCCCCGCTGGATTCCATAGACTTCCATATTCAACGCAATGCCCTGCCGGACAACAGCCCGAATGGCTGCGTTCATTCCCGGCGCATCGCCGCCGCTTGTCAGTACACCGATTCGTTTCATACTTTATAATTTCCCTTTCCTACTATTTTTTCGATTTCTTCTCCAAAGGCCTGGCACGGATCCGCCCAAAGCTGTTTGCCAGTTCGTCTGGATCCCCCCTGTGGATAATAAATGATGGCCTGCCAATTCCCTGGATACTTTTTCATGACCTCTGAGAGCTCAGCCAGAACGGCATTGTTCTGTTCTTCGATGTTATGCACACCGTCCCCTTCCGGAAGCCGGATTTTAAATATCCCGTCCGGTTGTTCCTGGATCGGTTCCGGCTGCTTTTGCGAGAGGGCGTTTTTCAGTTCCTTCAGATCCACGATCTCGTTGGCGAGGATCTTTGGCGTTTCGCCTTCTTTGAAATTGATGTTGCCCTTGACGGATATGATGGAGTCTTCTTCGATGATGGAACTGCACCGCTCGTAGACGTTCGGGAACACGACCACTTCTACCGGCCCGAACATATCTTCCATCTCCACAAAGGCCATCATCTTGCCATTCTTGGTGATCAGAGTTTTCTTGCCTGTGATGATACCGGCCATCACAGCACTCATGCCGTCTGTTACATTGCTTTCGACCATGTCATCTTCTTCACTGTCAGCCGACAGTGCCAGATCCTGACTGGTCACAGATACATTATTTTGAATGATATCTGCATATTCGTCAAGAGGGTGATTGGTCAAATATACGCCCAGCATATCTTTTTCCTGAGCCGTCAGAATATCCAAATCAAAATTCCGGACCTTTGGCAGCTCTCTGGAAGTACTTGCTTCCATGGATTCCGCATTGGTCTGGAACAAAGAGATCTGTCCCTCCAGAGACCGTTTCGCCGAGGATTGGGCCGAATCCATCAGGGTCTCGTAGATTCCCATATGGGCCGCCCGGTTTTCGTTGAGACTATCCATAGCGCCGGATTTGATCAGACTCTCAACGGCTTTCTTGTTTACTTTGTGAATATCGATGTTATCGATAAACCGGAAAATATCCTGAGGTGCTCCCTTTTGGTTTCTGGCATCAATGATGGCGTCGATGGCCGCCTCTCCAAGGTTCTTGATGCCAAGGAGACCGAACCGGATCTTCCCGTGTTTCTTCGCCGTATCCTGTTCGTCAAATACAACGGTAAACTTCTTGCTGCTTTCGTTCACATCCGGCGGCAGTACTTCGATTCCCATTTCGGAGCAGTTCCGAATGTAATGGGCCATGGCTTTTGCATCACCCATCACGCTGCTCATGAGAGCAGCCATGAATTCCACCGGATAGTGGGTCTTGAGGAAGGCCGTCTCATAGGCCAATACCGCATACGCTGCCGCGTGGGATTTGTTGAATGCGTATTCGGCAAAGCTGATCATCTGGTTAAAGATTTCCTCCGCCGCTTCTTCCGGAACGCCGTTCTGTGCGCAGCCCTTTAGGAAGTGGACTTTTTCTTCTAACATGACGTCCATCTTTTTCTTACTCATGGCACGGCGGACCAAATCGGATCTGCCGTAAGAGTATCCGCCAAGGTCACGGACGATCTGCATGACCTGTTCCTGATAGACCATGCACCCATAGGTGACCGACAGAATCGGTTTCAGACTTTCGTGCACGTATCGGACGTGCTCCGGGTTTTTCTTGTTGTCGATATAGGTCGGAATCGATGCCATCGGGCCTGGCCGATAAAGAGCGATGCCCGCCACGATATCTTCGAAACAGTCCGGCTTCAGGTTTTTCATAAAGGACGTCATGCCGCCACTTTCCAGCTGGAAGATTCCCTGGGTGTTGCCGCTTGAGATGGTTTCAAAAACTGCCGGGTCATTGTATTCGATTTTAGACAGATCCAGATGGGTCCCGTAGTTGGCCTCGATCATTTCCAGTGCGTCCCGGATGATCGTCAGATTACGAAGCCCGAGAAAGTCCATCTTGAGAAGTCCCAGTTCCTCAATGGTCGTCATATTGAACTGAGTCGAAAGGCCTTTGTCCGCCAAATACAAAGGCACGTATTCATCCAGTGGCAATCTGGAAATTACAACGCCGGCTGCGTGGGTCGATGCATGCCGCGGCATCCCCTCGATGGCCTTTGCCATATCGATGACCTGCCTGGTCTGTTCGCTGGAATCGTACATTTCTTTGAGTTCCGGACTCATTTCCAGGGCTTTGTCGATGGTCATTTTCAGGGCGTTCGGAATGGCCTTTGCGATGGCGTCCGTGTCCTGATAGCTGACGTTGAGCACCCGTCCGACATCCCGGACGGCTTGCTTGGCTTTCATGGTTCCGAAGGTAATGATTTGGGATACGTTGTCTTTGCCGTATTTTTCGGTGACATAATCGATTACTTCACCGCGCCTCTCGTAGCAAAAGTCAATGTCGATATCCGGCATGCTGACACGCTCCGGATTTAAGAACCGTTCAAAGATCAAACCGTGTTTGATCGGGTCGATGTCGGTGATTTTGAGCACGTAAGCGACAATGGACCCTGCCGCGGATCCTCTGCCCGGTCCCACCATGATTCCCTGACTCTTGGCGAAATTGATAAAGTCCCAAACAATCAGGAAGTATTCCACATAGCCCATGTTTTCGATGGTCGACAGCTCGTAATCCAGTCGCTGCTGCAAGTCCTCCGTCACCCTTTCATAGCGGTCCTTTAGGCCCATCTCGCAAAGGCTGCGCAGGTAGTCCCGGTTGCTCATGCCATCGGGAGCATGAAATTCCGGCAGATGCAGTTCCCCGAAGGTAAAGCTCACATCGCACCGCTCCGCGATTTTCGCTGTGTTGTCGCAAGCCTCCGGCGTATTGCTGAAGATTTTGCGCATTTCCTCTTCGGATTTGAGATAGAACTGGTCGTTGGCAAAACGCATCCGGTTGTCTTCATCGATGGTGGTCGCCGTCTGGATGCACATGAGCACGTCCTGTGCCTGCGCGTCCTCCTGCAGAACATAATGGACATCGTTGGTCGCTACAAATGGAATGCCCGTTTCTTCGTGGAGACGCTTCATGTCCGGAAGGATTCTGGCTTCTTCTTCCAGACCCTGATCCTGCAGCTCCAGGAAGTAATTCCCTTCCCCGAAGATTTCCAGCATTTCCAGAGCTTCTTTCTTGGCTCCGGCATAGTCGCCGTTCAAAAGATGCCGCTGCACGTCCCCGGCCAGACAGGCAGATGTGGCGATGATGCCTTTGCTGTACTGGCGCAGGACGTCTTTATCGATTCTCGGCTTGTAGTAAAACCCGTTTCGGAATCCTTCGGATACGATTTTCATCAGGTTTTTGTAGCCTTCGTTGTTTTCTGCAAGCAAAATAAGATGTCCCATGTGTTTATCTTTTTCGACATCTTTATCAAATCTCGTTCTGGCTGCCGTATATACCTCGCAGCCGATAATCGGCTTGATGCCCTGCTTTTGGCATTCCCGGTAAAAATCGATCACACCAAACATGACTCCGTGGTCCGTGATCGCCAGGGAGTCCATGCCCAGTTCTTTGGCTCTGGAAACGAGATTTCCGATTCTGGAGGCCCCGTCTAAGAGGCTGTATTCTGTATGTACGTGTAAATGGGTAAAACTCATATTCCTATTTTCCTCGTTATATTTCTCATTATAGCATAAAAAATTTTTTAGCTCTCTTTAAAATCGGGCGCAAATGAAATATACTATAGGTTGCAGACTAAAGGAGTATTTTAATGAGGCGAATTATTACGATTATCATTGCAGCTGTTGTTGTGCTGGTTTTAGGTTCAGCTGCCGCTGTAGTTGCATATACACATTCTGAAGATTATACCGCAAGCACCTTCCCGGAAGGTGTGACTGTCAATGGGTTTGATTGTTCCGGACTAACGTACGAAGAGGCGGTCAAAGGAGTCAGCGACGCCTGGAATCACCAGTCCATGGTCGTTGTCGGCAATCTTGACGAGCCTTTGGCTGAGTATACGGATTTCGGGTGCACCTATGCGATCGATGATGACATCGCGAAGGTAAAAGAAACCCATAAGCTGAAAGCCGCCCTGAATCATTATCTGCACATCCCGTTTTCTGCCCAGATCGCTATGCACATCAAGGACGATGATGAGGATTTCAAAGAGACCGTCATCAATTCTGCCTTCCTTTCCCATGGCAATGCTACAGAAACGCAGGACGCTTACGTTGACATGACGGATCCAACCTATCCGATCGTTCCGGAAGTCTACGGCAACAAGCCGGATGAGGAAGCCTACTATCAGGGTATTCTCAAAGGCATCGAACTCGGCAATCTCGTATTCCACTTCGACGAAAAAGATTACATAGACGTTCCGGAAGTAAAGAGCAACGATCCGGAGCTTTTGGCCTATCAGAAATGCTGTCAGGAATACCTGAATCAGAAAATCACTTATGAATTCGGGGACGAAAAGGTAACCCTTTCCAACGATGATATTCTGGAAATCCTGAAATCCGTGGAATCGGGCAAGGCCAGCAAGAAGAAGGCCGCCAAGTACGTCAAGAAGCTGGCATCCAAGTACGATACCATCGGCGAAGAAATTGAATTCACTTCCTTTACCGGCAAAACCTTTACCATCAACAACGGTAACTATGGCTGGCAGATCGATCAGGAAGCGGAAACCAAACAGCTGGTCAAAGATATCAACTCCCATAAGGACGTCACCCGAGAACCGATCTATGCGATTACCGGAAACGGTGAGTATTCCAAGCTGGTCGGTGATACCTACATCGATGTTGATATTTCCAAACAGCACGTTGTCTATTTCGAAAACGGAAAGAATAAGTTTGAAACGGATGTTGTTACAGGCTGCGTAGCTGCCGGTCATTCGACTCCTACCGGTCTGTTCCAGGTTTTGAATAAACAGCGCAATATCGTGCTGAAAGGCGGCAGCAAAAAGAACAAGACCTACTATGCCAGCCCGGTAAGTTACTGGATGGCTTTCTATGGCTCCGGTTATGGACTGCATGATGCCACCTGGAGAAGCAGCTTCGGCGGAGACATCTACAAATACGCCGGAAGTCACGGCTGCGTCAATATGCCGCCGTCAAAAATTCCGAAACTCTACAACATGGTTTCCATCGGAACCCCGGTCATTGTTCACTATTAATCGTTCATTATGAAAGGAACCCAGTTAAAGAAATCAACCATCAACCCCGTTTATCGACGGGGTTTTTTTCTGTTCTCTTCGTCCCTCAATCCCGAATAATCCATCAAAAACTCCAGCCCCAATTGGAGCTGGAGAGAAAATATTTCCTTTTGATACGTTTTTGGTTTATTTTCGTTTGCCTTTTCCCTTTTGCGGTACTTTCTTTCGTTCTTCGTATTCCCGTTCCTCGCGGCGTTGCTTGGCCTTTGATCGTCCGACGGTCCATACAATAAATATGATCGCCGCCCCAAGCAGAATAAAGATGGACTGCTTCGTTTCATTCATGAACCCAAAGAGTCTTCCGAAGATGACCACGCCGAGCATGAACGCCCAGAACGATATGAATTTACCTATGACACCATTTTCCATTCCTGAATCCCTTCCGGCAAAAGCCTTTGTACGTCACACTATTTCAGTTTGGCAATCAGTTCGCCCGCTTTGACTTGCTGGCCTTCGCTGATATAGATTTTATCCACAACGCCCTTCTGGGTAGCCAGAATGTTCGTCTCCATCTTCATGGCCTCGATGACTGCGATCGGCTGTTTTTCTTCGACCGTGTCACCTTCCTGAATCAGAACCTTGATGATGTTACCCGGAATGTTCGCTCCGATTTCCGTCGGATCATCTGCGTCGGCGTAAACGATTTGTGTTGCCGTGGAAGCGATCGTCGCCGCTTCATCCTTGATTTTAACAGCGCTTCTGTTTCCGTTGACTTCAAAGATGACGGTACGGAAGCCTTCTTCATCGGCCTCACGTACATCGGAAAGCCGGATTACCAGTTCACGACCTTCTTTGACCTTAACTTCGCAGGTCTCACCTTCGGAAAGTCCATGGAAGAAGATATCAGAACCCATGTATCGGAACTTGCCCTTTTTCTTCTGCGAATCCAGGAAGTCTTCGTAGACCTTCGGATACAGCGCATAGGAAAGTGCTTCCTGCTCCGTTCCTTCGAGTCCGTGTTTTTCTCTAAGCATTGCTTTGATTGCATCAAAGTCTTCATCCGGCAACAGCTCACCAGGTCTGCAGGTGATCGGCTCTTTGCCGTGGAGCACCAACTTCTGGAGTTTCTCAGGGAATCCGCCTACCGGCTGTCCCATCATGCCTTCAAAGAAGGATACGATGGAGTCAGGGAAGTCCATGTTGGCTGCCTTTTCATAAATGTTCTCCGGTGTCAGATCATTCTGCACCATGAAAATCGCCATATCGCCAACCGCCTTCGAGGAAGGTGTTACCTTAACGATGTCACCCAGCATCTCGTTGACCGTCTTGTACATTTCCTTGACTTCTTTGAACTTATGTCCCAGTCCGAAGGATTCGACCTGGGATTTCAGATTCGAATACTGTCCTCCCGGCATTTCGTATTTGTATATTTCTGCAGAACCGGTTACCATATCGGACTCAAAGCCTTTGTATACCGGTCTTACGGCTGCCCAGTAATCGGAGATTTCCTGAATGCCGTCGATATCCAGACCCGTTTCTCTCTCCGTTCCATCCAAAGCGGCTGCAATGGAGTTCAGCGCTGGCTGGGAGGTCAGTCCCGACATGCTGTTAAAGGCTGAGTCGATGATGTCAACGCCTGCATTGGCGGCCATCATGAGAGTTGCCACGCCGTTTCCGGAAGTATCGTGGGTATGGAGATGGATCGGAATGCCGATTTCATCCTTCAGTGCACTGATCAGCTTCTTGGCTGCATCCGGCTTGATCAGACCGGACATGTCCTTGATTCCGAGAATATGGGTGCCTCTGCGTTCCAGTTCCTTGGCCATATTCACGTAATATTTCAGGTTGTATTTTTCTCTCGACTCGTCGAGGATATCACCGGTATAGCAGATGCAGGCTTCTGCGATCTTGCCCTGATTGAGGGTCTCATCCAGAGCCACTTCCATGCCCTGTACCCAGTTGAGGGAGTCAAAGATTCGGAATACATCGATGCCGGATTTTGCACTTTCCTTGACAAAACGCCGGATCACATTGTCCGGATAGTTCTTATATCCTACGGCATTGGCGCCTCGAATGAGCATCTGGAACATAATGTTTGGAACGAGTTCCCGCAGGGTTTCCAGTCTTTCCCACGGTGATTCGCCCAGGAACCGGTATGCGGTATCAAAGGTCGCTCCGCCCCACATTTCCAGGGAGAACAGATCTTTGCCGTAGAGCGCAACGGCCGGCGCGATCTTTTCCATATCTACCGTTCTGACACGGGTCGCCATCAGGGACTGCTGTGCGTCTCGCATGGATGTGTCCGTAATGAGCAGCTTCTTCTGCCCCCGGATCCAGTCTACGACTCCTTCCGGTCCCGTTTCATCCAAAAGCTGCTTGGTTCCTCTGAGGTCTTTGATCTGATCGCTCTTGATCTTCGGGAATACCGGTTTATCAAACTGCGGCTTGAAACCGCGGTTGCCGTTTACATATAAGTTTCCAAGGTAGTTCAGTACCTGGAATTCGGAGTTTGTTCTCGGCTTGGAGTGGAGCAGTTCCGGATTGTCCGCAATAAAGCCGGTATCGCAGGTGCCTGCCCGGAACGTCGGGTGATTGAGCACATTAAGCAGGAAGGTCCGGTTGGACTTGACGCCCTGGATCTTCAGTTCTTTGAGCGCTCTTGCCGCCTTATTTGCTGCATCTTCCCAGGTTCTCGACCACGCCGTTACCTTTACGAGCAAACTGTCATAATACGGCGAAATGTCCGCGCCAGTCTGTGCGTTTCCTGCGTCCAGTCGGATGCCATATCCGCCCGGGCTGATGTATCTTGTGATGACGCCTGTATCCGGAGCGAATCCGTTCATCGGGTCTTCTGTCGTCAGTCTGCACTGGATCGAATAGCCTCTCGGCTGGATCTCATCCTGGCTCTTGATGTTGACCTCGTCAGAATCAAGTGGGTACCCTTCCGCAATGAGGATCTGGGACTGTACGATGTCGATTCCCGTCGTCATTTCGGTAACGGTATGTTCTACCTGAATACGCGGATTCATTTCGATGAAATAGTGGTTCCCGTCTTTGTCAATGAGGAATTCCACCGTTCCGGCGCTTTTGTAGTTTACGGATTTTGCGATTTTGATTGCATCAGTGCAAAGCGCCTCTCTCAGCTCCGGGCTGATGGAAAGTGCCGGTGTAAATTCGACGACTTTCTGATGTCTTCTCTGGATGGAACAGTCACGTTCTCCCAGATGTACCACGTTTCCGTAATTGTCACCAAGCACCTGCACTTCAATGTGCTTCGGCCGTTCTATGTATTTCTCGATAAAGATGTCGTCAATTCCAAAGGCTTTTGCCGCTTCGCTCTTGGCGCTTTCAAATTGTCCCGGAAGCTCTTCTTTGCTTCGGACGATTCGCATGCCGCGGCCGCCACCGCCTGCCGCTGCTTTGAGCATAACCGGATATCCGCATTCTTCTGCAAAATCCAATGCAGTCTGTACATCCGGAATGGTTTCTGCGATTCCCGGAATGGTCGGTACGCCAACGGATTTGGCAATGATTTTGGATTTAACTTTATCACCGAGATTGTCCATCATTTCATGATCCGGTCCGATAAATACGATTCCCGAATCTTCACATGCTCGCGCAAACTCTGTGTTTTCTGCAAGAAATCCGTAGCCTGGGTGTATGGCATCAATACCCTTTGTTTTTGCAAGCTCGATGATTTCATCGATTGCTAAATACGCATCTACAGGGGCTTTGCCTTGTCCTATCCGATACGACTGATCAGCTTTCGTTCTGAACAGTGTGTTTTTATCTTCTTCTGAGTAGATCGCTACACTTCTGATCCCCAGTTCTTTGCAGGCTCTGAATATTCTGATCGCTATTTCGCCGCGGTTTGCTACCAGCACGCGCTTGAATTTTCTCTGTTCGTTCATATTCTGAGTCTCCTTTCATTAACGTATTTGCCCATAGAAAAATAGACGCATTTATTATACCATATTTTCCATGACTTTTGCACGATAAATCATGAAATCATGGGTTTACGTTTTCTGTTCTCACACATTATTCTTTTAGGAGCTCCCCCACCCGTTTTTGCAGGAGTTCTTCGATTGCCTGCAATCTCCAGGTCGGCAGATTCGACAAATCGCTTTCCTGAAAATGAAAATTGATCAATCTTCGTAGTTGCTGCTTTTGCACCGGTCCCATGACCTTGCGGGCGAGGGTGAAGTATGCGTTATCTTTGCCGTATGGATTGCGGCGGCTCTTAACATATTTATCTAAATAATTCTCTTCGAAATCACTTTTCATTGCATAACAGAGCAACGAAATTCCGTTATCAAAGACCGGAGCTGGCGCAATTATTTTCCCCGTTTTATTATCTCTCAGCAGGCCAAAATTCCCAAAGTGTCTATCCTCATTGATGATAACAGCATCAAACACGAGCATGCTTGCCAACTGCTGATAAAACTCGTCTCCGAGGCTTTTGTGATACTCAAGACAAGCTTCAATTCCGCCTGTTTTAACAAGCCTGCCAATTGGTATGTATGAGGTATCAATATCTGTAAACAGTTTGCATTTTGAAGCCAAAATCCCCTTCCAGTTTTCCAGCTCATACGATACCGCATTTAGTCCCATGCGCTGAGCCACCTGACTAGCGTAAAATTCACAGTACGGTTCGTTGCCTGTGTTGGCAAATCCATCCGTTCCGCCTTTATAAAGCCAAATACCTTTATACTTCGAGAACCTCCATGCCTTTCGTAGCATTCCTCCAGTTGTCAGTTCCGGAGAGGTTCGGAATTTGCTCGTGTCGCGTTCCCGCCCCGTATACGCAATTACCGATAGTGCTTCTGTGAACGGATTTTTATAGAGATTGTACTCTGCAAATGTGCCTTCAAACCCTTTCTGCGTGATCCAATAACTGTCATTGAGCGACAAGCCAAAGGAAATATCAATCAGACCCTTGATACTGTCCACGGTCAAGCCCAGAGACTCTAAAATTTCAACAACCATCGCTCTGTTTTGTGGTATCTTTCGCTTACTGAGCCAATCGATCAGTCCCTCCTCGGTGATTTCCAGTTCCAAAGGCAAAAGGTGCCTGCGATCTTCATTCACCCATTGAATCTCCGCATGCAAATCCAATCCACGTACCAGTTTGAATTGCATCAATTCTTCGTCATAGAGTTTCAAGCTGTACTCCGTCTCATCCCCGTAATCGACCACCGGCTCCCGGAGCTCGATGGCAACTTCCTTGCCCAGGGCATCCGCAATCAGTTCCACATAATCGACAGACATATTCTGGCGGCCGGATTCGAGTCTGGAAATATTCGCCTTCTGCAGCCCGGTCTTCTCTGCCAGCTGCGCCTGGCTCATCTCCTCAAACATTCTGGTCACTGCCAGCTCACGCGCCACACGGTAGCGCAAAGGCTTTTGATTCGGTTTACCCTTACTTTCTTTCATCTCCAATTACCTCTTTCTATGTGATACCGGTATGTTATCATATATGATTACCCCTGTCAAAACCAGTCCACACACTCATAAAGTCGTGTACCCACTGAAAGTCTTTCATATTTGCTAAGAGTTTGGCATCAATAATTATCGAATGTTTCAAAACGGCGGAATGCAATTGTTATAATAAGAAAAACCTCCCGGTAGTTCCCGAGAGGTGATTCATACGTTTATTCATTTATTAGTTGACCGGGTCGAATACGAGAGCCAGTTCCTTGGTGATGAACACATTGTCTCCGTTGTTCAAAACGACTTTTGTTCCATCTTTCAGCTCGTCTTTATGGGAGTATCCGATGGTCCAGGTCGTATCCATTGTGCCTTGGATCGTCAAAATGCCCTGCCCTTCGCCGTGGAACACTTTATAGGTTCCGGCCGGAATGGAATCCTGACCGACCACATACCAACCCTGATCATCTGGCGTGGTCGCGCCGTCGAGAATGATCTGTGTTTCTGCCTTTGGCAAAGGATCGCCCGTTGCCTGCGTCGTAGCTTCCTGGGTAGTAGCCGCCTGTGTCGTTGCCTGCTGGGTTGCTGTTCCTGTCTTCTGGGCTTTTACTTCGTCCGGGATCTCATAGGCGGATGCGTCCACTTCATCGTATTTGCTGAATTTATAATCCGCATCCATCTTAACATTCATTTTGACGTTTTGCCCCTGCACCGCTGCGGTAGCCTTTAGGGATACATCATCCATTTCCATGGATTTCAAAAGCTGGGAATCCTTAAAATATTTGTAGGTGATGGTTCCTCCATCGATGGCGAGATCTGAGAAATTGACTCCGCCGGATCCCATGCTGCCAGCAAGACCTGTTTCGTTAATGACATCGCCCATATCCTTTGCAGCAACGGTCAGAACGTATTCGTCGTCCTCTTCTTTGAACTCGGCTTTTTTAAGAACCGCGTCGGACATTTCAGAGGCGCTGGTTGCGATCTTTGCCATGTCCGCATCCTGATTGCTTGCGATCCATTGGGTCGTGCCGTCAGCCTTGGTATAGACGCAGTTGTTTGTCATATCGCAGTAGACTTCCGCGCCTTGTGATGCACCCTGCCCCATAAATGTCATTTCCACATCGGTGCGGCCGTGGGCCGTCTCTTTGCTGGAATCCAAAGTCGTTTTCATCTTCATTGGCATTTCAAAAGCGCCTGAAGATGATGCTGAACCGTCGCCCAAATCATAGCCGACTCAAATCATAGCCGACTTTCATCTCAACCGTGGAATCCATATGGAAGTTTTTTACGGCTTCCTGCGCCGTTTTACTTGCTTCGTTCAGAGACTGTGCATCATTAATCCCGCTTCCGCAGGCCGTAAACATGCCGATACAAAGCACGATCGACGCCGCGATTAATCCGAGTTTGAGTTTCATGACATACCTCTATTCATTCCTAACTTTTATAACAAATAAAACAAGCTAATCGTAGTTCTTCACATTAAATGTACATTGAACTGTAGGCATTTCATCTGTTACTTTTGATATAGATGAGCCAATGAAATCACCTATCAGATGGTTTGTTTCCTTTTCTTCGGTATATTCTACTGTTTTTGTACCATAAATAGGATTTCCCTCATCATCTACACCAACTTGATTTGAAGTATCCTCTTCTTCTTTCTCCTTTATTTCACCATACGGAGCATTATATGATATTTTCCCGTTTACTATATTGTACGCCTTGCATATCTCATCATCGACAACTTCCTTTCCTGCTCCGTTCGGAACATCAAAGGTAACTGTTTTTAAGACAATTGAATCATCACCTTCATATACTATCTTTTCACCACTTATTGCTTCTTTGAGTCCAGTAATCGTCAAGCTTGCAGTTACTTTTACTGTTTCTGGCGTTGGTGGAGGATTGTTATTGTTATTATTATTGTTGTTATTATTATTGTTATTGTTGTTGTTATTCTCCGTCTTGCTTCATCGCGTACGGCAACATTTACTACGAAGTAGTATTTTCCAGTCTTTTTACTTTTCTTTGCATCCGTCGGATCCGGTACCGTAATCGTATATTCGGCGTGGGTGTCACTATCGCTTTCGTTAATCTTGACCTTCTTACCATTGGACTTTACGGTGTAGTACTTGGTCTTGATATTGGCTTTGCTATAGGTCTTGCCTTCTACCCAAAAAGTGATTTTTTCACCGGCTGCAAATGTCTCGCCCTTGGTCAACTTCCTTAGATTCGTAGTGACGGACGGCTTAAATTTGTTCGAGTTATAGGAACTGCTCCGGATTCCGCTAAAACGGTAGCTGCTGCGCGGATAGTTCGGATTGATACGCGGAACAGATGGATTGTACTTGTTGATCTTATTATCTTTTTTCTTTTCCAGTTTCTGCGGCAGGTCGTAATCCTTCTTCTGATTCTTATCCAGAGAATAACCCTTGCCCTCCAGAAGCACCTGGGTTTTGGCCTCGCTTTCACCATATACCGGATTTTCACCTAAATCCTCGACCTGTGCCTGCAGGGCACCATAAACCGTCCCTGCTCCGGCACCGATGACTGCGACTGCAATGATCGCAGCAATGTGCTTTTTCGCAAGGCGCTTGGCCGTGGCCACACTAAAGAAACCAGCTTTGCCGCTTTCTTCCTTCGCAAGGTTTGATGTTACACCTGCGGCCGTGTCCGTTGTTACTTCTTTTCTTTTGATTTTTCCTGGAATTTTTCCTTGGATTTTTTCTTTAATGCTCCCCATTTTCCAATTACCTTTTCTTTCTTTTCTCCCGTTCCCTTTTCGTCGCCGGCCTTTGCTTTATCGCTTTTGCCCGGCTTTGGAATCTTTCCTTTAACATCCTTTATCTTTGATACATCCAGTGACTTGTGTTCCTTAAGGTCCTTCAGCTTCTTCAGCATGGTGAGCCGGTCTGCTTCGGTGACTGCCAGAACACTGTACGATGCCCGGTTACCGATATCCCTTGCCTCATCGTCCGGCGTAATCTTCTTATCATCCATATGTCTGTAGATTGCACGGACTGCTTCTCTCGGTTCGCCGCTCTTAAACAGTTTCCGGCGCTGAATCAGTTCGAGGATCTTAAGAACCAGCAGTCGGATCAGGAATACCAAAAGCGCCAAAAGCAGCAAGCCTGCCAGAATACCGAGAACGATCAGACCCTTGTGCGGAATCTTCTTGCCGCCGGCATTGGTCTTCGTTTTTTCTTCAATGACATTCGGGTCGGTGTTGTTTTCTTTGGACTTATCCGTCAGTTCGTTCTTATTCTTGCTGGAAATTCCAATGGTGTAATCCGCTTCACGCATCTTGCCGGCAAACTCATCGCAAACTTCCACCGGAACAAATCCGATTCCGTCCACATAGATTTCTGCCCAGGCGTGGGCGTTTGCCCTGGAAACGTCAATGGTTGGTGAACCGGTTGCAACGTCCTCCTCTGTCACAAGATAACCCTCTACGTACCTTGCCGGGATTCCATAGTAACGGAACATCATGACGGCAGCCGTTGCCAGCTGGGCGTCATACCCGGTTCTCGCAACGAAGATGTTCTCCAGTGAGGAGTTCCCCTTTTCATAGCCATCCAGTTCGTCCGTATAGAAGAAATTCGTGCTGATCAGCTGCTTGACATGGGTGATCGCCGTGTTGTATTCCACGTGTCCACGCTTTTGATCGCCCTTGTCCCCCAGTACCGTTTCCAGAACGTACCGGTCGTCGTCTGAAATATAGGTGAACTTCTTGTAAATGTATTCGTTGTAATAGCTTTCGTTTTCGAGATAATCCTTTTGCTCCGGAACCGTCACTTTGTTCGTGTAGAACTTAGACGCTGTATCCGTCCAGGTCGCTACCCGGTTCTGGGACGCGGAGAAGGAATAGGATTTCACTTTCCCCAGCTTGCCGCCAGTCAGGAAACTGTCGCCCCAGTTTTTAGCCGGATGTTCCTCATCCACCATGGCGCCTTCCTGAGAAATTTCGTATGGAACATAGGCGTATTTTTTGTTGGCGTTGATGTTTTCAACTTCCACGTAATTGCTCTGTTCACGGTAGTTTGAGTTCAAACTCTTCTCGCCGCCCTGTTCGGCCAAGGCCGCAGACTGGGAAATCTGACCCAGCCCGTTGAACCCGTTTTCACCGAGCCAGTAGAACAGATTCTTATCTTCATAGTAGGTCGCAGAGGACAGCGGCTTCCAGCCATCGTGGGTCAGTACGTCTCCAACAAATCCACGCAGATACATGGATTCCGGATTGCTCATGGTCACTTCCAAAGCCGTGCCCTTTTCGGAGCCTCTTGACTTCACGGTCAAGTCGCCATCGTGCAGCGGATTGGTTCCGTAATAGGAATCCACCGCCTTCTCCTGGGTATTCTCCCGGAACTTATCCACGGCAGTCGGCCGGTCAGCCAGTTTTCCGACCGCAGGTACGCACAGTAATACAAAAGCCGCGGCCGCGATGATCGCGGCGTAGATCAGTCCCCGGTAATTCTGGAAAATGTTCCGGATATCTGAATTCACGATAAACAGCAAAATCCCCGCAGCGAGCACCGCTACAGCCAGTACCGACGGGTGGATGCCCCATATGATCGACGGCAGTCCCACCAGCAATGCATAAAAGATGATGAAGCCCTTGTTCCGGCTGAAGGAGATCACAACGCCCACAGCAATCAGGAACAAAAGCACCATGGCCAGGAAGAACCCGTTCTCTACATCGTACACTTCCAATTGCGGCAGAAAGACCCCATCCTGGGCCGCCAGGTGTTTGGCGACGATGTTCCAGGTATTGATCATGCCGTCAATGAACCCGCCATAAGGCCAGTCTGTGTGGGACCAGCTCAGACCGAAGGTTGAAAGCAACACAAGGAAAGACCCGATGCCCATGATCAGGCCTATGGCTGCGTCCTTCGCATATCCAATGATCGCGTACACATCCAGCTTGTCTGCGAATCTGCCTTTATTTAAATTGTCATCTGAAGTCTTTTGGGTCGTATAGGCTAACCGCTCCATAACTCATAAGCCTTTCCATTTCCGTGCCGTCACTTGTGACGTATATATAGCTAGAAAAATCTTTGTGTGTGTCCGATTCAATAAAATGCGCTGCCGCTGATGTTTCATCCGCTCGGAACGGACAGCTGATCAGCGCTTTGATGGCCGTCCATAGAGACGTTTCATCATCTACGGCGTACGCCTCGAATTCGTTTTCCAGGTAGTTGTACCATCCGATGGTGTGATTGATGCTCTGATTCAAAAGCGTCAAGCTGAGAGACGCAACGAAGTCCGTGTCCTTTTCGATTTCATCGGCGTCTGGCTCTGCTTTTGCTTTATCCACAATCACCATCAGTTTGTTTTCGATTGGAAGACCGAATTCCTTGACCATTGGCGTGTCCATCTTGCTGGTCAGTTTCCAGTGGATGGCTTTCATGTTGTCATTCATCTGGTATTCGCGAATGTCAAAGATCTCCGATGGATCTCCGCCGCTTTTGTGCGGGGAGTATTTGTAACTTTCCATGTCATAGCTGGCCAGATCTTCACTCGGGATCGGTGTGTCGGCTGCTTTTGGCATGTAGTAGATCCGGTTGCCGGATGTTTCCACGTCCAGATTCTTTGGCTTCACATTAATCAGCCCCAAAGGATCTGTGACCCGTATCTCATCAAGTCCGATCTCAATACATCCGCACCGGTCTTCGGAAACAGCAAAATCAACGTTCGAAGACTTTTTCCGCCCAATGGACAAACGGTCCGTGGCAACGTCGGTTTCATCCATGAGGAGATTGGTCATGATCGTCTTGACTTTGCACATAAAAACGGGGAAGAATCCTTTGTTTTCGACCTTGATCGCAACATGTGCCGGAACTCCCTGAACGCCCTGCACAGGAGTTTCCATGGACACTTTAAGATCCCTTCCCGTCAAAAATGCTGTAACAAATGACAGAATGATGATCAACAGCAGCAAAACAATCAGCAATGCTGCATATTTCGCTTCCGTAAAGAAATACAGTGCTGTTGATAGAATCAATAAAATGATGATAAATATACTTCGAATGTTAAACAGTCTCATATCCCTTCTGCCCTTTACCCCTTATTTAGGCGCCTTAACGAGTGTCACGATTTCTGAAAGGATCTTCTCTACGTTAGTCTCCGCAAGCTGCGCCTTCGGCTGCAGGATGAGTCTGTGACAGCAAACATCCTGGAAGACTGCCTGTACGTTTTCCGGTGCAACGAAATTCATGCCCTTTACAAAAGCATCGGCCTTTGCCATATCCGTAAGAGCGATGGCTCCTCTCGGGCTCAGTCCCAGCTTGACGTACTGGTGTTTTCTCGTGGCTTCTGCCAGAGCTGTAATATAAGTGTAGATCTTATCATCCACATACATCATGCCTGCCTGCTGCTTCATCTGTACGATATCCTGCGCGTTTACGACAGCTCTTACCTGATCCAACGGATCCGATGTGCTTCTGTCTTTCAGAATCTGGACCTGTGCTGCGCTATCCGGATATCCCATGGAAATCTGGATCATAAAACGGTCCAGCTGTGCTTCCGGAAGCATCTGCGTTCCGACCGCGCCGATCGGGTTCTGCGTTGCCATTACGATAAATGGTTCCGGCAGCTTATAAGTATGACCGTCTACAGACACCCTGCCCTCCTGCATGATCTGCAAAAGCGCCGACTGGGTCTTACTGGATGTACGGTTGATTTCGTCTGCCAAGAGGAAGTTGCAGGCTGCAGCTCCCTGGACATAGGAAAGTTTCCCGGTGTCTTTGTTGTACATCGAGAAGCCTGTGATATCTGAAGGCAAAACGTCCGGTGTGAACTGAACACGCTTGAATTTCAGGCCCATTGCCTTACTGAATGCCAGTGCCATAGTCGTTTTACCAACGCCCGGAATGTCGTCGATCAGAATGTGTCCGCCTGCCATGATTGCAGTCAACACTTTATCGATTACATCGTCTTTACCTTTGATTGCTTTGTTAACTTCGTTTTTGATTACTAATAATCTATTATCCACTCGTTAGCCCTCCACCTTTTTGTGCAAAAAATATACGTGGTAATTATAACATATTCTTACGTTATTGTTTCAGGATTTTACAAGATTGTGAATTTATCTTTTTTGAAGTCCAGAACCCCTTCTTTTTTTAGTTTATTCAACTCATTGGACAGGGCGCTTCGGTTCACGCATAAATACTGGGCCAACTGCTCCCGGTTCATCCTCACGGTCACGGTGTTGGTTCCGGACTTTTTGCTCAGGATGTTCAGATAAATCAGAATGCGTTCCCGGAGACCGCGTTTTGCCAAAATCTCGATTTTGTTCGCCATACGGATGTTGTTATCCGCCAGAATATACGTCAGAGTCGCCTGGATCTTCGGGGCGTATTTCGATTTGGTAATGGACGACATGGAAACAAAGACGATTTCCGTGTCTTCGTTACAGATGTAATCGACCGCCGCCTTCCTCGTCTTTGACAGAGTGACTTCCAGACCGAGAATGGTCCCTTCTTCAAAAACTTCGATGATATGGACTTCCCCATCCCGATAGGTTTTCTCACCGCAGACACTGCCTCGATTTACAACGCAAATGTTGCTGATCAGATCCCCCTCGTAAAAAACAGCTTCTCCTTTTTTGTACGTCTTGTTCGTTACAACAAGCTGCTCAAAAGCATCAATGTATTCCGATTTTTTAAGATTGCTGAACAACCCGCTGTTGATCACGCTCTCAAGATATTTCATGTACTACCTCAATTTCAACAATATCATCGATCCACAGTCTCCCGTTGTATTCATCGGGATGCTGCTGACCAATGACGATTCCGTAAACGGTCTTTGGACGTTCTTCTCGATCGGACGGAGTATCGGGCTGCACCATAGAAAGCATCGGTGGAGCCGGTTCTTCCCGGAGTCTTTGCCCGTCCTCCTCCGAGACAAACCGTTTGGCCTGCAGGATGGACGCGTACTCGTAGTGAAACCGAAAGCCACGGCGGTCCGTAACGATCAGGTGATGTGCGCCGTCAGGAAGAAGCTTCTCCAGCTCTATTCCAAATCGCCCTTCCTGTTTCAATTTGCCTCTTTGCATGACCGAAAAAGTACGTTCCCGTGCGCCGAGTCGTTCCAGTTCTTCCGGATTAATTGTTGTTCCATCAACAATTATGCCATCATGTGAGGCAGGAATCAAAGGACTTCTTCCTACGGACCTCGCCCGATCTTGTGTTTCCGCATATTCCAACTCGCCTGTTCCGCCGCAGCGGCTGAATCGACTGCAGCTTTCGCAATTTCGAATCTTTGCCGGGCGAATGCTTTGGACATGATGATCCAGCTTCTCTCCTTTCGAGCTGAAAGTATCCAATTCTATTGTATCGATATCGACCTTAAAAAAAGTTGTTACAACAACATTTTCACGAATTAAAGCAAACATGTCTCTTTTTTTCGCATAAAAGTGCTTTTCTCCGGACACTCCCATAATCTGAGGAACCTTTGCCGCTGCTCCGGTCCTGCAATACATATGCTCATGGCCACAGAGAATATAATCCACACCGTACCGTGCTAGTAAATTCAGGTATCCCTCCCGCATGGCCTTTGCATGTTCCTGATCATTGAAGGAGTCGCTGGCACTGTACATGGGATGATGCAGGAGTGCAAATACGACCGACTGCTTGTTTTTTGCCAGATCCTGCTTGATCCAGGCACCCAGGTAGTTTCGTGCTTCCGCATCTGGGTTGTCCATATAGTTGGAATCCAGCACCAAAAAATGGGCGTTGCCGTAATCAAAGGAGAAGAAACCGTGCTCATGGCCAAAGGGACCGTTTCCGGTCAGCAGGAATCGTTCTCTGTATCCGTCGATTTGCTCGTAGCCACCGACCCGTCCATGATTGCCGGTAGGTGATACGAGCGTAAAATCGAACTCCCTGCGCACGTTGTCACAGGCATCAAAAAACGCCTGCCATTCGTCCGCGTTATCCGGCTTGTTGACCAAGTCTCCACTGATCAGCACCAACGGTCGCTCATTCTCCTTACCAAGCATGCTAAGAGATTCACGCAAAAGCTTCTGCCAGCCTGAGTAATCATTGTCTTTGCCGGATATTCTGCTGCACTGAGAATCCCCTAAAAAAATAAATTTCATATCAATATTATAGAAAGGGAGGTTGTTGTGCGTCAACAACCTCCCTTTACGCGTATGACGGGCATGCCGTCAATCTGTGGTGAAAGTCCACGCGGGGCGTAGCCAACGACGAACCCCATAGCGACTCCCAAGGTTCAAACCGTGAGGTTTG
>CADBJW010000017.1 GCA_902795135.1 uncultured Eubacteriales bacterium | reverse complement strand
TCCTCTGCGGTCGTTTTAGTTTTGACTGGCATAAAAATGCTCCCTCCATGATTGACAATGTTTTTCCTTTTCACTGTCTCTCATAGAGGGAGCATATCACTGTCTTATCTGGCAGTCTCTTTAATAATGTCCAGAAACAGGACGGCTGCAGGGTTGAGCAAAGAAGGCTTCCACGCGGCAATACAGTCAATCAGATAGCTCTCCCTGTCCAATGGCAGGATTTCCATACCGGATGTATCCCTATGATCGATCAGGGAGGCAGGAAGAATGGAGGCACCCAGACCGGCCGCTACGGAAAGGAGCACCGAAGAAACGTCTTCAAAGGTATTGGAAATCTGCGGCGTGAACCGGTGGGTCCTGCAATAGTTCATGGCTTGCATGTAAAGAATGGGATCGGCTTCTTCCGAGAGCAGGATAAAGGAATCCGAGGAAAGCGCCCGATCCGATTTTCTGCGCAGAATCGACAAAGGTTCTCTGTGGGTGCGAATGGAGTCAAAGTTTTCCGGATCCAAAAGCATATCTCGGTAAATGAACCAGAAGTCATAAGGCGCATTGGTGTCGTCTAAAAGGCTTTCCCCGCTTGAAATAGGCGTGATATCCACCACGATATCCGGGTACTTGCTATGGAACCGGGATAAGACTTCCGATAAGTATTGTTGGGATGCGCCAACGACGGCAATGGATAGTCTGCCGGCTTTGCCCTCGTGGATTTGTTTGACTGCATAGGTGCCTTTGCTTGCGGCATCGGCGATTTCCTGTGCATAAGGCAGGAAGATACGGCCTTCGTCGGTGAGCTGTACGTCACGTTTCGTTCGGTAAAACAAACGCACGCCAAGCTGCGCTTCCAGATCACCGATTTGTCGGCTGATGGTCGATTGAGGAACACCGAGCTGTCTGGCAGCACCGGTGAAATTAAGGGTTTTGCTTACGGCGATAAAACTCGCGATCTGATTGAGATGCATGATTTACCTCGTTATTGACATCTTGCCTTAAGGGTTATACCATAAAATTGGCAGAAATGATTAATTCAAAAAATAGCGGTTTATCCAATGAATAATCAGTTTTTGCTATTATATTATACAAACAGTGAAAAGTAAAGTGTGATGATATGAAAGAGAAAATCGTAGTTACGGGAATGGGGGCCGTAACCCCCGTAGGCATCGGTGTGGAGTCCTATTGGGAGAATCTGATTGCAGGCGCTTGTGGCGTCAGCCGCATTTCATCTTTTGATGCGAGCGATCTGGCGGTACAAATCGCCGCGGAAGTAAAGGGCTTTCATCCGGAAGATTATTTGCCGGGGAAACTGATCCGGGAAACCGACGCCTTTACACAATATGCTTTCGTGGCGGCCAAAGAGGCCCTGACGGATGCGGGACTGGTGAACATAGAAGATACTGATACTTCCCGCTTCGGGATCGTCATGGGAACGGCCATGTCAGGCATTGATACCATTGCGGCGACACAGGAGATTCTGACGAATGCGGTTCATAAGAATGTGGGACCAAGATTTGTGCCCCGCATTCTGGGGAATATTGCAGCAGCGCAAATTGCCATCGAATATGGGATTACCGGACCGAGCTATACGATTTCAACAGCCTGCGCTTCCGGTGGCGATGCCATCGGAATGGGAGCCATGCTTTTGCTTTCCGGGGAAGCGGACGTGACGCTGGCAGTCGGCGCAGACAGTACCCTTTGCCCATTGGTCATTTATTCTCTGGCAAATGCCCAGGCATTGTCCAGAGAAAATGAAGATCCCCAGAGCGCATGCAGACCCTTTGACAAAACGGCCAAAGGCTTTGTGATGGGAGAGGGCGGCGGCGCATTGGTTTTGGAAACAGAATCCCATGCCAAACGTCGAGGCGCTCGTATTTATGCCGAACTTGCCGGATGGGCCAACAACAATGATGCCTGGCATGTGACCAGACCACCCGAAGACGGAGTCCACTCGGCGGCGTGTATGAACAGCGCCATGAAGCGGGCCGGTCTGACCGCAGAGGAAATCGGATACGTGAATGCCCATGGAACGGGAGCGGTCAAGAGCGATTTAGCCGAAGCGGAGGCCATGGAGTCGGTATTCGGAGCGAATCGGCCCTACATTAGTGGGACAAAGGCCGCAACGGGACATATGATGGGCGGCGGAGGCGTGACGGAAGCCATTGCGTGTATCAAAGCCATTGAAACCGGTGTTTTGCCGCCGACACGAAATCTCACAGAGCCCGTCAAGGAACTGAATTTTGTGACGGAGACAATGGAAGGCGTCCAAATCCAGGTGGCCATGTCCAATGCCTTTGGATTCGGAGGGCAGAATTCTACAATTATATTCAGGAGAATGAAATGATTTTTAAGCAGGAAATTGTAAATCTGCTGGATCGCATGGCGGTCCAATATGAACTGTATGAACATCAGCCGATCAAAACCGTTGCAGAGTCCCAGGATCTGGGCCTCCCTCACCAGGAGTGGGCAACGAAAAACTTCTTCCTGCGAGATAAAAAGAAGAAACATTACTTCATCATTACGACGCAGGAAAACAAATCCGTGGATCTGCGGACCATTCGCCAGATTCTGGGAACCAGCGCCCTGTCCTTTGCCTCGGATGAAGATCTGGGGAACATGCTTGGCGTGGTGTCGGGGGCAGTTTCTCCCTTTGGGGCGCTCAACGATGAGAGCCAGAAGGTCAAAGTTTATATTGACCGGCTTTTTGAGGGGCACCTTATGGATGCCCATCCAAACGACAACGGAGCCACCATGTTTTTGCCGGCAGAGGATGTGATACGCGTGCTGCGGGAAAGCGGCCGCACGGCAGACTACATCGATTTGCCGGGAGAGGAAGAAGAGGAAGATGGCGAAGGGGAAGCCGAAACCGAAACCGAAATCGAAACTGATACCGCGAGCCGGTCAAAGATCCTGGTCAGTCAGTGTCTCTTTGGCGGGGATCCTGTCCGCTATGACGGGCAGAGCAAAACCCTGAAAGACCCTCTGTTTCTCAAGTGGAAATCCGAAGGACGGCTGGTGCCCGTGTGCCCGGAAGTCTTTGGCGGGCTTTCCGTTCCAAGGCCTGACGCGCAGATCGTTGGTGAGCGGGTGATCAACCGGGAGGGCACGGACGTAACGGACGCGTACCGCAAAGGCGCGCAGGAAGCAGTGCGTCTGGCAAAGGAATACCAGGTTGCATTCGCGGTGATGAAAGAAAAAAGCCCGTCCTGCGGCAGCAACGAAATTTACGACGGAACATTCAGTGGCAATCGTATTGCCGGCCAGGGACTGGCCGTAAAGCTTTTGCGTGAAGCGGGCGTGAAGGTGTTCTCCGAAGAACAGCTGGAAGAGGCGGCCAAACTTCTGTGATAAATCTGTATCCCCTGTGTTTACAAATCCGGAATCTGTGATAAAATAAGCGACAAGAATTATATCCCCCGGATACATTGTGAAATGTAGCAGGAGAAACCAGAATGAGTGAACATACCCATACCCACGACCATAGTCATGGTCACAATCATACCCATAGCCACGAGAATAAAAAGGCGGTGATGAACCGTATGGCCAGAATCATCGGGCACATGCAGTCGGTGAAAACCATGGTTGAAAATGACCGGGACTGCAGTGAAGTACTGATTCAGCTTTCGGCGATTTCATCTGCAGTGAACAGCGTGAGCCGGGTAATCCTAAAAGATCACATGTCGACCTGCATCGTAGAGGCAGTCAAAGAAGGCGATATGGAGACCATCGAAGAACTGAATGCGGCCATTGATAAATTTATGAAATAGCCTATAGCAAAAAGCCTTGCTATGGGCTATAATAACGAATTAACATAGTAAGCGTGCGGCTTTGAGAGGTACGAGCAATAGATGGAAGACAAGTTGATACTTGTAAATCTTAATGACGAAGAAATCGGAACCTGCGGAAAGATGCAGACCCATGAGGAAGGCCGTCTGCACAGGGCTTTTTCGGTGTTTGTTTTCTGGCAGGATTCCGAAGAAGATTCAAAGAACCCGGGAAGCTGCAAACTGCTGATTCAAAAGCGGGCAAAAGGCAAATACCACAGCGGAGGAAAGTGGGCAAACAGCTGCTGTTCCCATCCGCGGCACGGGGAGACCATCCAGGATGCGGTGTCCAGAAGGCTTCCGGAGGAAACGGGCATAGATGCTGCCATCTGCGACCTTCGGGAAGAGGGAAGTTTCGTATACCGGGCGGAGTTTGCCAATGGCCTTTCCGAATACGAGTACGATCACGTATTTACCGGTTTGATCACGGGCAAAAGCACCGAAAGGGATCATTGCTTTGCGCGAAATCCTGAAGAAGCAGAAGAGATGCAGTTTGTGGATATCGAGTGGCTCTGTCAGGATGTTCTGGATGCACCTGGCAAATACGCACCGTGGTTTATTACAGCGCTTCCAATTGCGCTGAAACGATTGCAGAATAAATAGTAACAAAGTAATTATATAAGTTAACGAGCGGCAAGGAGAAGAAAAGGAGAATGCTATGGCAAAGTATTTTGACGAACCCTCAAGGACATTTAGCGAATATCTGTTGATTCCGGGTTATTCATCGGCAGAATGCAGAGTAGAAAATGTTTCACTAAAAACACCGGTAACAAAATTCAAAAAAGGTGAAGAACCTGAGATTACAATGAATATTCCTATGACGTCTGCCATTATGCAGGCAGTGTCCGGGGATGAGCTTGCGATTGCACTTGCCCGGGAGGGTGGCATTTCATTTATTTTCGGATCCCAGCCCATTGAGAAACAGGCGGAAATGGTTCGAAAAGTGAAGAACCATAAAGCCGGGTTTGTAACGAGCAACACCAATATCCGGCCGGACCAGACGCTGGCAGACCTTCTGGAACTAAAAGAACGTACCGGCCATTCGACGACGGCCGTTACCGAAGATGGAACGGCAGAAGGTAAGATGATCGGTTTGGTGACAAGCAGAGACTACCGTGTCAGCAGAATGTCTATGGACACGAAGGTCAGCGAGTTCATGACACCATTTGAAAAACTGATTTATGCAGAAGAAGGCATTACCCTTAGCGAAGCCAATGACATACTTTGGGATAACAAACTGAACGCTTTGCCGGTCGTAGATAAGAATCAGAGACTTGCGTATTTTGTGTTCCGTAAGGACTACATCGCCCACAAAGAGTATCCGGACGAATTGCTGGATAAAGATAAGAGATACGTAGTCGGAGCTGGCGTCAATACCCGTGATTACGAAGAACGCATCCCGGCCCTGGTGGAAGCAGGGGCAGATGTTCTTTGCATCGATTCCAGCGAAGGCTATTCAGAATGGCAGGCTTTAACACTGGCATATGTTCGTGAGAAGTATGGCGACAAAGTGAAAATCGGTGCCGGCAATGTTGTTGACAGAGACGGCTTCCGGTTCCTGGCAGAAGCGGGTGCGGATTTCATTAAGATCGGCATCGGCGGCGGAAGCATTTGCATCACACGGGAGCAAAAGGGCATCGGACGAGGACAGGCGTCGGCTGTCATTGAAGTTGCAAAGGCCAGAAACGAGTATTATGAAGAAACCGGCATCTACGTTCCGATCTGCTCCGACGGCGGAATCGTCTATGACTACCACATGACATTGGCACTGGCCATGGGTGCGGACTTCCTCATGCTGGGCAGATATTTTTCCAGATTTGACGAATCACCAACGAATAAGATACAGATCAACGGAAATTACTTCAAAGAGTATTGGGGCGAAGGTTCCGCCAGAGCCAGAAACTGGCAGAGATACGATTTGGGAGGAGACGCCAAGATGAAATTTGAAGAAGGTGTTGATTCCTACGTTCCGTACGCCGGAAGTCTGAGCGATAACGTACGCCAGTCACTGCTCAAGGTCAAGTCAACCATGTGCAACTGCGGTGCGCTTTCGATTCCGGAACTTCAGAGAACCGCGAAGATGACGCTGGTTTCGGCAACAAGTATTGTCGAAGGCGGAGCCCACGACGTAATTCTTAAAGAGACAGCAAGTGGTGTCAATAATTAAGAAAGCAGGGGAAATCAAAAAAACAGAAGCATGATCGAATTACGAAACGTTTCGAAATTTTATCATAATAAAGGCATCATCGCATCTGGAATCACCAGAGTCAATCTGGAATTAAAACCGGGTGAGTTTGTTGTAGTCACAGGGGAGTCTGGCAGCGGCAAGACTACCCTTCTTAACGTGATTTCGGGTCTGGATCAGTATGAAGAAGGGGAAATGCTGATCGACGGCAATGAGACGAGCCATTACATGGCAGACGACTTCGAAGTTTACAGAAAAAAATATATCAGCAATATCTTTCAGGATTTCAGCCTCGTAAACAGTTATACGGTCAGCCAGAATGTGGAATTGGCCCTGCAGATCAACGGCTGCGAGAAAGAAGAGGCGGAAACCCGCGTCAAAGACATTCTCCAAAAAGTAGGCCTTTCGGACTATGCCAAAACGAAGGTATCCAAACTCTCCGGCGGGCAGATGCAAAAGGTCGCCATTGCCAGAGCTTTGGCAAAGGATACGGAGATCATCGTTGCCGATGAACCGACCGGTAATCTGGACAGCAAGTCTGCCAATGAAATTGCGTCGATTTTGAGTGCGATTTCAAAAGACAAACTGGTCATCGTCGTTACACACAACTTCGATCAGTTCCAGAAGTATGCGACCCGGTGCATTCGAATGCACGACGGGAAGGTCGTCGAAAATCTTGAAATCAAACCGGCAGAAGAGGGAGCCAATCCGATTTCCATCGCACCGGAAGATTTGTCCCGGGAGCAATCGGATCAGATGTCCGCCAAAAGCATATTTCGGCTGGGGTTTCGAAACACCTTTAACATTGGCTACAAATTTGTATTGCTTCTGATCGTTTTTTTATTCCTCGTTTTTGCGGTGACGTCCCAGTACACATCCTTTATGAACCAGCGGGCCGAAAATTCCAGCCTGGGATACAACAACAGCTTCAACAATTACAGTGAAGACCGGATCGTACTGAAGAAAAAGGACGGATCGTCTTTTAACGATAATGACAAACTCGCGCTGAATACGATCCATAACATCCGAAGCATCGCCATGAACGATATCTTGCTGGATACCAGTCTTTACATCGAGGACGGGAATTTCACCTATGAAGCCTTCCCACATTCCATCGATGAGTTTACGGGAAAACCTTATTACGGGAGACTGCCGGAAGCAGGAAACGAAGTTCTTTTAATGGGGACGGAAGACGATTACAATTTCTCAAAGGCAAAAACCAAACGTCTTTTGGATAAAGAGTTCACGATTTACGTTGGGGAAGATGAAGCCTCTGCCCTTACCATCAAAGTCGTGGGCATTGCTTTTGATAAAGATACGGAACACTATCAGGCCGCGGGCAGCGTTTACGTGACCAATGAATTCTGTCAGGAGATGCTGGCCGGAACCTATTATTACTACAGCACGATTACAACGACCATCAATGGGAAGGCCCAGGAATACATCACGGGCAATCCATACTATAAGGTCCTGCCAAGCAGTAAAGTCAAGAAGGGCAGGATTCTGCTGCCAAAAGAGGCGAACAATTTCTACGAAAAGAAAAAAGCAAAGGGACAGAAAGTGACCGTTTCCGCGGAGAACATGTATTACACAGAAACTCTGACCCTGAAAGTTTCCGATGTGTATTCTCAAAAGAGTTTCTCGTACAAATCAAATTACAGGAGCTTTGACAAATACGGCGGAGCGGTGTTCATCAGCGAAAAAGACTATGACCGATTGTTTGCAAAGGGCAATTATCAGTGCAGTGTCTACGTCAGCGATCTTACGAAATTAGACGCGACACTGGAGACCCTCAAAACCATGGGTTATATTACGCTGCCGCTAAAAGATGCGAAAGTGACAGAGGATAATGATCTGGTATCCATCATACAGATGCCTCTGATCATATTGATCATGATCGGACTGTTCTTTATTTCCTATTTTGTGATCCGTTTGATCCTGCGGTCTCGTGCAGGGTATTTCAGCATTCTCAGAATGCTTGGACTTGCCAGAAAAAGCATCGTCCGGATCCTTCAGGTCGAACTGCTGACGGTCATGAACATTGCTTTTGCCATATTCCTGATTGTGGTGATACTGGTGAAGTGCCATGTCATCGATTTCGAATATATTACAACCCTTATTCATTACATGCACGTTTACGATTACGTCATTTTATATGTGATTCTTGGGGTCATGTCCTGGCTGATTTCCAGGATCTTTGCCCACAGACTGTTCCGGAAGACAGCGATCGTTACGTATAAGGAGGAAGGCTGATCATGGTTAAATTAGAGCATGTAAAGAAATACTTCTTCCGGAGAAAGAAGAACGAAATACGGGCAATCGACGACACCTCTGTTGAAATGAAGGGCAAAGGCCTGGTGGCCCTGCTCGGGACCAGCGGCAGCGGTAAAACAACCTTGCTGAATGCCATCGGTGGACTGGACAAGGTGGATTCGGGAAACATTTACATCGACGGTGAAAAGATCACCGGCAGATTTTCCTGGGAGACAGACCGGATCCGGACGCTGAACATCGGATACATTTTCCAGGACTACAATCTGGTCGACAGCATGACGGTCTTTGAAAATGTCGCCGTCGCCCTTAAGATGATCGGGGTAACAAGTCCGAAAGAAATCGACGAGAAAGTTCGGTACGTTTTGGAGAAAGTCGATATGTACCGCTACCGGAATCGGTATGCCGATATGCTTTCCGGAGGCGAGCGGCAGCGTGTGGGTATTGCCAGAGCCATTGTGAAGGACCCTGCAATCATCATCGCCGATGAACCGACGGGAAATCTGGACAGCCGGAATACCCTGGAAGTCATGAACATCATTCGCGCCATCGCGGAGGAAAAACTGGTCCTGCTGGTTACCCATGAGGAAAAGCTGGCCCAGTTTTATGCGTCCAGAATTCTCCGCATCAAAGACGGAAAAATCATTTCCGACCAGGAAAACAGACATTCCGACAGTCTGGACTATAAAGTTGAGAACAAGATTTACTTAAAAGACATCAAAAGCCACCGGCGTCTGCAGGACCCGATGTACAATGTAGACTTCTACAACGACACGGACAGCCGGCTGGATATCGATATTATCTTAAAGAACGGTAACATTTACATCCGAACGAATAACGCCGATGACCGAATCGAAATCATCGATGAACATTCGGGCATCGAACTGGTGGATGAACATTACCGTGAAATGACGAAAGAAGAAGCTCTCGACTATGATTTTGATGTGGAAAAGCTCAAGACCAATACAGAAAAACGGTACAAGTCCATCCTGGACACCCGGCAGCTTTTGCGCAAAGGCTTTGAGACGCTATTAAACTACAGCACCCTCAAAAAGGTGCTGCTCGTAGGATTTGCAATCGCCGCCATGTTCATCACCTATGCGGTCAGCATGTTCTTCGGTGTGTTGAACATTTCGGACGATGAATTTGCGGGAACCGATAAATCCTACCTGACGGTATCCGGCAAAAACATTGATGTTGCCACGTACACGGCCTACGAGGAAAGCAACAAGTACAGTTACGTTATGCCGGGAGACTCTCTGGTCTCGCTCAAAATGCCCTTTGACGATTACATTCAGACTATGTCCTTTGATGCCATCATCGAAGGGTCTCTGTCCGATTCCGGTAGACTGGAAGAAAGCGACCTGATTTACGGCAATCTCCCGAAGGATGAGCACGAAGTCGTCATCGACAAGATGCTGTTGCAGTCCGTCATCGACAATCAGCGTACGGCGGAAGTCGGAGCGTCCAAGGTAAAGGATTTCCTGAACCGGGAACTGACCGTACAGAACATGAGCGGGCTGAAGCTGGTCGGCATCAGCGATAAGCAAACGCCGTGTATTTATGTGCCGGAGAGCCAGTTTATCAATATCATTGCCAATACCGGAGAGTCCGGCATGGGCGCGACCTTCTATCAAACGCAAACCCAGTCCAACGAAGGGACTCGTTCCGATTACATCGACTACGTACTGAAAAAGGACGACTTGCAGCTGATGAAAGGGCATTGGCCAAAGGACGACTACGAAGTCATGGTCAACGACAAAAACAGGCAGGATAAAACTTACAAGATCGGCAAGAAACTTCCGAACATGATCAACGGGCAAAAGCTCAAAGTGGTCGGGTATTATTCCGATCCTTACGACAGCGATTTTATGCTCGTGAACAACAAGATGATAAAATACGATCTGATCGATAAGGCCACCAGCCTGACCATTTGCCCGATCAACAAGCAAAACGCTCTCCAGCAGCTTCGCGCAGATGGGGTCAACGTGAAAGATGCCTTCCAGGACAGCCGGGACAAGTATATTAAAGACAAGTGGTCTTCTATGAAATCCATGCTTGTCATGGCTGGCGTTATTCTGGCTATATCCTTTATTGAAATGTATCTGATGATTCGGGCGTCCTTCCTGCTTCGGATCCGGGAAGTCGGCGTTTACCGGGCCATTGGCGTGCGGAAAATCGATATCTACAAAATGTTTTCCGGGGAAATCGCAGCCATCACCACACTGGCAGGGCTTCCGGGCTTCCTGCTGATGGCCTTTGCGTTAGAGAAACTATCGAAGGTCACCTATTTCTCAGATATTTTCCTCATGAACGCGCCAGTCGTATTCGTGTGTCTGGTGCTGGTTTACGGATTGAATCTGCTCTTTGGCCTTTTGCCGGTCTGGAAAACCATCCGCAAAACACCTGCGGAAATATTGTCCAGAACGGATATCGGATAGGGTTGGAATCCATAGGGATGTATGTTAAAATGTGACAAACAAAAAAGGAGGACACGAAAAACATGGAAACTAAGATTTATGTATGTGAAGCATGTGGTTGGGAATACGACGAAGCAGCAGGTCTGCCAGATGCAGGCATCGAACCTGGAACAGCTTGGGAAGACGTACCGGCAGGATTTGAGTGCCCAATTTGTGGCGTTGGAAAGGACATGTTCTCAGAAAAATAATTGGACAGAACAAATCACTCACAGCAGGATGAAAGCAGGGTTGAAAGCCCTGCTTTTTTGCTATATCATGAAAGTGATATAGTGTATTCTTATCGCTTTTGAGGAGAATATCGATGATAAAAAAACAAATCAGACGACTGGCAGCCATTCTGGCGGTGTTCCTGCTGACACTGGCCGCGCCAGCCGCAGTCTTTGCAAATAGCGGCGGTTTCGATACGCTGTCCTATGATGTAAATGTTGTGACGGACGAAAATTATGTCTTTCACTACAAGGAAGACATAACCGTGTATTACAACGAGGATCGGCATGGTATCTACCGATACATTCCGGAAGGTGGGTCCTTGTACGAAATCAGAAATGTCGATGTGAAAGGGTATGATTACGAGACCTATTATGAGAACTCCAGTTACGTAATCAAAATCGGTTCGCCGGACTATACCGTTCGCGGGTTGCAGAAGTATACCATCACCTACGATATCGTGGGCTACGAAGATGGTGACATGAGTAAGGATACATTGGCCGTCGATTTGCTTCCAACGGGATGGCATACGGACATCCAGAAATCGAAGTTATCCATCACCTTCCCGAAAAAGATTGACGGTATCAAAGTCTACTCCGGTCAATTTAAGGAAGAAGGCGATGGGGGATATTTTGACGTGTCCAATGACGGAAAGAGCCTGACGGCAGTCTCTAAAGGAACTCTGCCGGAGGGCGTTGGTCTCACCATCAAGGCGGATCTGCCTCAGGGGTACTGGGTGGACCCAATGGACCGGACCGACTTGCTTCCCATGGCCTATGGAATATTGTCGGTTCTGGCGGCACTGATGCTGGGCCTTTGGCTGGCCGTCGGGCGCGATAAGCCAGTGATCAAACCGGTGGAATTCTATCCGCCGGATAATATGGATCCGCTGCAGGTCAGTTATATCGCCAACGATAAAGTGGAATATAAAGATACGGCAGCCATGTTTATGTATTTTGCAAGCAAAGGCTATCTGAAAATAATTCAGGAGGATAAGAAAAAATTCAAACTTGAGCAACTCAAAGACATCGGCAAAAATGAAAAAACCCATGCGCGGGTAATCTTCCGGGCGCTGTTTTCATCAAGCCGAACGGTCAATCTAAAGAAGCTGCCGTCCAGGATGGGAGAGGCTGTTGTATCCATCGAAAAGGACGTAAAAGCATCCCTGGGAAAGAAAAACCAATCCTTTACCAAGGCCTCAAAGGTTGCACGGGCAATAGGCATATTTGTATGTATGGCGCTTCCGATGATGGCGGGTTTGATAGGTTCGTACATCGGATTCGCAGGTCTCTTGATGCCGATCACGGCACTGATCGGGCTTTTGATCGGCTATTGTACCTACCGGCTCATACGGCAGGCGGATTCTTTTGGCGGCAAGAGAAAGCCAGTTAAACTGACACTGAATCTGGTCATTACCATTGCGTTGATCCTGTTGCAGGCCTTCATTTTGTTCCGGTATGTTCCGACCCTTGCGCTGGCGTTCCTCGTTACCATGGCGGTCGCCTTGGTTTCTACCATGTTCGTGCGGCAAAGATCCAATAACGATTTGTATGGCAGAGTCATGGGCTTTAAGGAGTTTATAAAAACAGCGGAATATGACCGGCTGAAGCTCTTGAGCGAACAAGATCCGGAATACTATTTCAACATTATGCCATATGCCTATGTATTAGGTATGTCAAGTAAATGGGCGGATAAGTTTGCGAACTTTAAAATCCCGCAGCCTTCGTGGTATGATGGAAGTGTAGTGGTCTATGATCCATTCTTCCCACATCACATGTTTGCCTATTCCAGTCACGGTATTAATTCTGTGGTAGAATCCCATTTCAAGGAAATCGGTGCCGGTCTGGTGGGAGATATCGCAAGTGGCGGTGGCGGCGGCGGAAGCTTTTCCGGCGGCGGCTTCGGCGGAGGCGGCGGTGGATCCTGGTGATCCAACTGGAAACAAAAGTATCATTAGTAAGAGGAGATTCACTTATGGCAAGAGATCCAAAAAAATTTATCGAAAAAAACATCAGAAAAGCAGTGGAAGACTTCCAGAACAGACCGGGGGTGAAGACCAAATACGGAGAACCGATCGTGGGATATGTGAGCATGTTTCACCCGTTGTACGACCATCTGTACATGGAAGGATTATGTGAACATCCGAAGAAAATATACAATCCGGGACATACGATCATCGTCCATTACGTTCCGGTTGCCGGAGATGCCATCCGGGAACTGGAAGAGCAGGGCCGGGATTCCCAGCAGTGGAAGAAGGCGCATTATGATTCGATCATGCTGAGTCAGTTTATCAATATGGCAATCCGGGATTCCCTGGTCAAACTGGGTAGAATTTCTTCGATTTCCGGTGTTGCTACAGATTGGAACCGGAAAATGCATATGCCGATGTGGTCCAGTAAGATCACCGCATATCTGGCAGGAATCGGCGAACTGGGTCCGGCAGGTTCCTTCCATACGAAAGACGGATACATCGGCAGCATTGGATCAACCATGACCGACGGGTTTTACGCAGAGGATTGTCCGGTGATGAATGGAGAAGAAATCGAAGCGGAAATCAAAAAAGTCAAAGATATGTTCCAATATGAAGGCTTGTCAGAGGCAGAAGCCAGTGAAGAGATGAAAGGCATTTGTCCGGCAGGTGCCATAGGATCCCATGGAATCAACCGGGAAACATGCCTTGCCTATTGTGAGTCCCAGAACCCAAAGATCCCGGATCCTGGACTTTGCGGGATGTGCTTCCGGTTTAAGAAATAGGGGAAAGATCAAGAGATAGGGGAAAGACTAAATCAGATAGAAGCCGATTAGACCGCAGCCGATGCCAATTAGGGCGCCGGCGATTACGTCACGTACATAATGGACGCCGCCAAGTACCCGGACGCTGGCGAGCAGTGCTCCGGCAACTCCGGTGAGGATGCCGGCAACAGGCCAAAAGTAAAAAACGGTTACGGCAATGACAAATGTAGAGAAGGTATGCCGGCTGGGAAAGGATTTGCCCTTGCCTTTGCGCGGTATGATCGGGTCTTTGCCGAGGACTTCGTAAGGGCGTGGGGCGTTGAGATAATAGCGAAAGACGCTGACAAGAATAAATGAAATGCCGGGAACGAGAAGAGCCTGTAGAATCGCAGGCTCTCTTTTGATGGCAAGATAAACGAGGAGGACCGGATAAATGAGATATACGGTCCTCGTCAGGATCATGTCGGTCGTGATAATGATTTTATGGTAAGTCGACTCGGTTAAGTGTTTCATGGTTCAACCAGCTGGCAAGATTCTTGGCAAGAACATCAATGACGGTGATCCGCATTTCCTTAGGGGCCCAGGCCATGTGAGGCGTCAGAATGCAGTTCTCAAGGCCGATGAGCGGATTGTCTGCGGCAGGTGGTTCGGTAGTGAGAACATCCAGTCCGGCAGCGGAAAGCCGGCCGTTTTTAAGGGCCTCTGCCAAAGCGTCTTCGTCGATTAACCCGCCGCGGGCCGTGTTAATCAGGACCGCACCGGGCTTCATTTGATTGATGAAATCTTCATTGATAAACTTCTCGTTTTCCGCGGTAAGCGGGCAGTGCAGCGTCAGGAAATCCGATTTGACAGCAGCTTCACGGTCCTTACTGTATACGTTGATTTTCATCCCCAGGGCAGACGCGATTTCCGCAACGCGCTTTCCGATTGCACCGTATCCAACGATGCCCAGGGATTTGCCGGCAAGCAGGCAAATCGGCTGTTTCCAATAACAGAAGTATTCGCTGTTCGCCCATTCACCAGCCTGAACGGATGCGTTGTTGAGACCAACGTGATTGGCGATCTCCAGCATTAGAGCGATGGCATGCTGTGCCACGGCATCCGTTGAATAGGCGGGGATGTTGGCAACTGCGATTCCAAGGTCTCTGGCTGCTTCGATGTCAATGTTGTTGTAGCCCGTGGCGGTTTCGCCAATGTATTTCAGTTTGGGAGCTCCTGCCATAATTTCCCGTGTGATGCGGCACTTGCTCGTCATAAGTATTTCACAATCTGCGATTCGCTTCGGGATGTCTTCGGGTTCCGTTTTGTCATATACCGTAAGGCTGTCACAGTACTGTTTCAGAATGTCCCAGCTCAAGTCCCCCGGGTTAATCGTATATCCATCTAGTATTACTATATTCATTTGATTCCTCCAGTAGAAACCATTCTACAGGATAAAAGTTGGAAAGTCCAGCCAAGGTATGGTACAATAAATCGTTATGAAAAAGATAATCGCAGCTACGAGAAACAAACATAAAATAATTGAAATCGAAGCGATCACGAAAGATTTCGGAATGGAAATCATTTCCCGTGATGAAGCGGGGATTCCGAAGGTGGAAATTCCGGAAGACGGGGATAGTTTCGAAGAAAATTCTTTCAAAAAAGCTTACGGAATCATGCAGCTGTGCGGAGAGATTACCATTGCCGATGATTCCGGTCTTGTAGTGGACTGCCTGGAAGGGGCTCCTGGCATTTATTCAGCCAGATTTGCCAGTTTTCCGGGTGTTTGGCCTACCAAGGAAGAAAAAACCAACAATCAGGACAGCTCCGATCTCAGCAACAATCAGAAATTGATCCGGCTGATCGCAGATGTTCCCTACGAAAAAAGAACGGCGCGGTTCGTATCCGTCATCACTATGGTTTATCCGAACGGAGAGAAAATCGTTGCCAGAGGAGAAGTAGAAGGTCATCTGGTTCTCGAAGAAAAGGGCGACTGCGGATTTGGATATGATCCTTTATTTGTTCCCGTGGGCTACGACAGGACTTTCGGTGAGTTGAGTTCTGAGATCAAAAACAGCATCAGTCACAGGGCGAATGCGCTGATTGAATTGCGCAAAGGCCTCATGGCAAGAGGAGAGTGCTTTGAGTAGCATATTTGATCGTTTTAAAAGAATGTTCATAATGGGGCTGAGACAGCTGCAGGATCCATACTATCATGGGTTTGCCGCGCAGATTTCGTTTTATCTGATGCTGTCCATCGTACCGATCATCCTGTTGATCGTGCAGGTTTTAGGTCTTTTTGATATCAGTACGCAAACCGCCCTGAATCTTATCGAAGAATATACGGGGAACAGGATGTCAAATCTGACGAACACTCTGTTCCAGTATAATTACATCGGTCTTGGTAACATCGTCTTCGTGATCATCGCTTTGTGGGCGGGTTCCCGTGCTTCTTTTGCGATTTCAAGAATTGCCAATTACACCTTTTCGGAAGGAGACAACACCGGCAGGAACTATTTCCTGGAACGAGTCCGTGCGATTCTGACCATGATGCTCACCTTGATTGCCTTTGTCTTTGCCATCATTATTCTGTGTTATGGCAAAGTTATCCTGATCGGTGTACTGCATTTGCTGCATATTGAAGCAGACAGTTATGTAGACAGCGCCTGGCTGTTTCTTCGGTGGCCGCTCGGTTTTATTCTGTACTTCCTAGTAATCGGCTTTAATTACTATATACTTCCAACGAAAAAGAAGAGCTTAAAACGCGTACTCCCGGGCACATTGTTTGCAGCCCTCGGGATGGTTGTGGTCAGCTTGTTCTATTCCTTCTATACAAGTACACTGTCCCGGTACGACATCATGTATGGCGCCTTGTCATCCGTTGTGGCGATCATGATCTGGTTCCTGCTTTTGTCCTGGGTTTTGATTTTAGGTGTGCTCTGCAACAAGCTGTTTGAAGACACCAGTGTACCATTTAGTAAGAGAACGCCGGTGGATATGCCTAAAGGTCAGTGGAGAAGAAGCAAGTTTGACGTTGACCCGGATGATGTAAACGTAAGCTCGATTGTCGGCGTCATCATGGGTGCAGACGTGGAATCAAAAATCGAAGAGACCGAAGAGACCGAGGAGACCGAAGAGAAAGAAGCTGACGAGGAGAGCGACGAGAAAGAACATGAGTGATAGGACAACGCTGAATTTACTTGATATAGGAAAAACTGCCACCGTGGTGTCTGTAGGGGGCGAAGGTGCTCTCAGACAACACTTTCTGGATATGGGACTCATTCCCGATGCCGATGTGACGCTCGTAAAGTATGCTCCCATGGGCGATCCAATGGAGCTTCAGATTCATGGATACGAACTGACCCTGAGACTGGAAGATGCCAGCAAAATCGAAATCTGCAACATACGCGACGAGATTGGCCCTGTGAATCATGGGAAGAAGACAGCGGCAGAAATCGAGCACCCGGGTTTGGGCGAAGGAGGCCGGTATCATGTTAAGGCGGACGAACATCCCCTGCCGGACAATGAGATTTTGACCTTTGCCCTGGCCGGAAATCAGAACTGCGGCAAAACCACTCTGTTCAATCAGCTGACCGGAGCCAACCAGCACGTGGGCAATTTCCCGGGAGTGACCGTTGACCGAAAGGACGGCATTATTCGCGGCGACAAGAATACCCTCGTCACGGACCTTCCTGGTATTTATTCCATGTCCCCTTACTCCAGTGAAGAAATCGTTTCGCGACAGTTTATTCTCGAAAGTGACCCAAAGGGCATCATCAATATCGTAGACGCAACGAACATCGAACGAAATCTGTATCTCACCATGCAGCTGATGGAACTGGACAAACCCATGGTGCTGGCGCTGAATATGATGGACGAGGTCAACAGCAATGGTGGATCCATTCTGGTCAATGAAATGGAACAGATGCTGGGCATACCGGTGGTTCCCATTTCCGCCTCCAAAAACGAAGGCATTACGGAACTGATCAGCCACGCGATCCACGTGGCCAAATATCAGGAGCGGCCTGGCAGACAGGACTTTTGCGGAGCCGACGATCACGGCGGCGCAGTCCATCGGTGTCTTCACGGAATCATGCATCTGATTGAAGACCATGCGGAAAGCACAGGCATACCGATCCGGTTTGCCGCGGCGAAACTGGTCGAAGGCGATGAACGCATTATGCAAAAGCTTCAGCTTACGCAAAATGAGAAGGAAGCCATCGAGCATCTCATCATCCAGATGGAGGAAGAACGAGGGCTGGACCGTGCAGCTGCCATAGCGGAAATGCGTTTCAGCTTTATTGACAGAGTTTGCCGGGCGACGGTGGTAAAACCAAAAGAGAGCAAAGAACACCTGAGAAGCAGGAAGATTGACGAAATCGTGACGGGCCGAATGACGGCCATCCCGATGTTCGTACTGATCATGGCCGTTGTTTTTCTGCTCACCTTTAACGTAATCGGTAAAGTACTGGCAGACCTGCTGGATATGGGAATCGGGCATCTGTCGGACATTGTTGAATCGATCTTAACGTCGAGCGGAGTCAATGAAGTCATCTGCTCGCTGATTATAAATGGTATTTTTACAGGCGTAGGAACCGTAGTGAGTTTCCTGCCATACATCGTTACATTGTTCTTCTTCCTATCCCTGCTAGAGGACAGCGGATACATGGCGAGAGTAGCCTTTGTAATGGATAAGATCCTTCGTAAAATCGGATTGTCCGGTCGAAGCATCGTACCGATGCTCATCGGATTTGGCTGCTCGGTTCCGAGTATTATGGCCAGCAGAACGCTGCCTTCCGAACGTGACCGAAAGCTGACCGTTATTATGACGCCGTTCATGAGCTGCTCTGCGAAGGTTCCGATTTATGCCTTCCTGTCGGCGGCATTCTTCCCGGATTACGGGGGTTTGATTATGATCGGGTTGTACTTTACAGGAATCTTCGTCGGCGTCCTTTCGGCGCTGGTCTTAAAGAAGACCTTGTTCCGGGGCGAGGCCGTGCCTTTCGTTATGGAGCTTCCGAATTATAGGATGCCGGGAGCGCGAAATGTGGGCAGGCTTTTATGGGATAAAGCAAAGGATTTTCTGCAGCGGGCCTTCAGCGTCATCTTCATTGCGACACTGGTCATTTGGCTTTTGCAGACCTTTGACCTTCATATGAATCTGGTCGTAGATTCGCAGGACAGCATATTGGCAGTGATCGCAGGATTTATCGCTCCGGTATTTGCGCCAATGGGCTTTGCGGACTGGCGGATTTCAACGGCACTCGTAACGGGATTTATGGCAAAGGAAAGTGTAGTATCGACCCTTTCCGTTTTGTTCGGTTCCGTGGCAGCTTTTCAGGCGGCCATTACACCGGTATCGGTTATTTCACTATTGGTGTTCTGCCTGCTGTATACGCCATGCGTAGCGGCCATAGCATCTGTGCGAAGAGAACTTGGAAGCAAATGGGCGGCATTCATCGTGATCGGGCAGTGTGTAGTCGCATGGATCGTTGCGTTTATCGTTGCAATGATAGGGTATCTCATAGTATGATATGAAATAATATTTTAAGGAGGATCGTTGGTTAGATGAAAGAAATAAAAATCGGATTGCTTGGTTTAGGCAACATTGGTACGGGAACCTATAAATCCCTGGAGATGAACAAAGACATCATCGAAAAAAGTGTAGGAACGAAAGTGGATATCGTTAAGATCCTTGAAAAGGACATCGACCGGGAACGTGACATTACCGTTTCCAGAGATCAATTCGTATCCGATCCGGAGGAAATCTTCCAGGATCCTCAGATCGATATCGTCATTGAACTTCTGGGTGGAGTCGAACCGGCGGCCACGTTCATGGAACGGGCTATGGACTGTGGCAAGCATGTGGTTACAGCCAACAAAGCGGCTGTTGCGGCAAACTATCCGAGATTGCAGGAGGCAGCAAAACGTAATAATGTGCAGTTCAAATTCGAGGCCAGTGTCGGCGGCGGAATTCCGGTTTTGACGGCTCTTGACGGGGCGGCACGTGCAAACCGGTACACAGAAGTTCTGGGCATCGTAAACGGAACGACCAACTATATTCTCCACATGATGAGCGAAGAGGATATGGATTATGATACTGCATTGAAGGACGCACAGGCAAAGGGCTTTGCAGAGGCAGACCCGACTGCGGACGTAGAGGGAATCGATGCGGCCAACAAGTTGAGTATCCTGATGGCGCTGATGTTTGATAAATACGTGCATCCGAAGGACATTCCGACGACGGGAATCACACACATCACAAAGGAAAAAATCGCCGAAGCGAAAGAAAACGATTGCGTGATCAAGCTGATCGCCCACGCAACAGTACAAGAGGATGGGGAAATCACTTACGAAGTCCGTCCAACCTTTATCCGGACCTACCATCCGCTGGCCAACGTCCTGAAGGAATTCAATGCCGTCTATGTAAAGGGCAATCTGGTAGGAAAACTGATGTTTTATGGTCCGGGAGCGGGTCCGCTTCCGACAGGCAGCGCCGTAATGGGCGATGTAATGGAAATTTCAAAGGCCATTCTTTAAGCCTTTGCATAGAACCGATACACTGATAACTGAAACGATGGGAGAAGAATATGACAACACTTTATAAACAGTGGAAAAATCTGATTGAAAACCAGACGGAAGCAACCTTTAAGGAATTCTGGGAAGAGTACAGTGGTGCTGAAACGAAAATCTACAGCGATATTCTGGATCATCCAAGCGAAAAAATGACTGGAACGCTGGGTGAACTGGCGGCAAAATACGAAGTCCGTCCGGTTATCTTTATGGGATTTTTGGATGGAATCAATGAGAGCATCAAAACACCGAATGATTTTGAAAATTATGATGAAAACTCGCAGGTCGAAGTCGAGATCATTCCGGAAACACTCTTCTTCAATATGCTGAAGGCAGAAGCGGATTATCTCTATGGTCTTCCCCAGTGGGAAGAAATCCTTGGAGAGGAAAAAATGGTCCAGATTGCGAAAGAATACAAGCAATCCAGAACCGTACGCCGTCAGTCTCCAAAAATCGGCAGAAATGATCCGTGTCCATGCGGCAGCGGTAAGAAATACAAGCACTGCTGCGGGAAAAACGCATAGCAGACAGCCATGGCAATGCATATAGTGATGGTGGAACCTGAGATTCCGCCCAATACCGGGAACATAGCCAGAAGCTGTGCCGCCACCGGAAGCGTTTTGCATCTCGTAAAGCCTTTGGGTTTTTCCATCGATGACAAAAGCCTGAAGCGGGCGGGACTGGATTACTGGCCCTACGTTGACGTGCGTGTTCACGATAGTCTGTCGGATTTTATGAATGCCTTTGAGGGAGCCATCTGTCCTGAGACCGGCGAGGCATATCGTATGTTTTTGGCGACCACAAAAGGAAACAGGCTCTATACGGACGCGCAGTTTCGTGACGGCGATATGATATTGTTTGGCCGGGAAACGGCAGGACTTCCCCGGGATTTTATCCGGGAGCAGGAGCAAAAGCATCCGGGATGCTCGTTGCGCATACCCATGAGTGCAGAGACCCGGCTCAGGTCCTTTAATCTGTCCAATTCCGTGAATATCATCCTGTTTGAGGCGCTGCGTCAGCAAGGTTTTCCGGGACTAAAATAACAAAAAAAGAAGACCGCATTTTACCGGCAAGGGGATGCGGTTTTTTGTTTGGGATTTTTTGTCTCATGCCATGTGCGATATTAACAAAACAGGCGTGCTGTGGTATAATATCAGAACGGAAACCAATGTCTTTATGCGACATGATTGAGGTGCGGAGTGAGCGGTATCAGATTAGGATATGATTTGACAATAGAACAGGCTCAAAAGCTCGTTATGACACCTGAATTGATTCAGGCGATCCAGATTTTGCAGTTCAATACACAGGAACTGGATGCCTACGTTCAGGAGCAGGTTTTGGTGAACCCGGTGCTGGAACAGGAGCAGGCGGGGTCGGACAACGAACGCGAGCACGCGGAGACTGTCGCAGAAGACCGCAATAGCTCTGCAGAGGAGCGTCGGCAGGATGAAATCCTGGACTGGAAAGAATACATTCGGAACAGCAGTTACGGCGATGAAGGATATGGATGGTCAAATAAAGACGGTGAAAACAAGGCAAACGAATACGAAAAATATGTAACCAATGACGTTACTTTGCCGGAGCATCTTATGTTTCAGTTTCAGTTTGCTGCAAAAAACAAAGGGTGCAGGCATGTAGGAAAATACATTATAGAATCCCTGGACGAAAACGGCTACATGACGTCTACCATCGAGGAAATTTCCAAAGCGACCAGTGTCCCTGAGAAAAAGGTCCGTGAGGCGTTGGAAATCATTCAGAGTCTGGATCCGGCAGGGGTAGGCGCCAGCAATATCCAGGAATGTCTGGAAATACAGCTCCGAAACAGGAATGCTTTAACGGACAACATGTGCCGGCTGATTGAGGAGCATTTGGAAGATCTGGCCAACAACCGACTGGGCGCGGTTGCCAAGGATATGGGACTGTCGGTTCAGGAAGTCCAGTCCATGGCGGATATCATCCGGACGCTGGAACCGAAACCGGGCAGGCAGTTTGCCTCGGAAGTGACCACAAAATACATTGTACCTGATGTTATTGTGGAACAGATCGACGATGATTATGTGGTTACGATCAACGACAACAGTGTGCCAAGGTTATCCGTCAGCCCGTATTACAGAACGCTTTTGCATCAGGCGGATACGGACAAACAGCTCGCCGACTATCTGGCGGAGCGGGTCAATTCTGCCAACTGGCTGATCAAAAGCATTGAACAGAGAAAACAAACGATTTATAACGTTGTAACGGCCGTTGTGAAGTACCAGAAGGATTTCTTTGATTACGGCGGCAAGTACCTGAAGACCTTGACATTAAAGGATATTGCCGAGGAAGTGGGCATCCACGAATCGACGGTTTCAAGATCGATCAACGGCAAGTATATGCAGTGCCCGCGAGGCGTTTTTGAAATCAAACATTTCTTTTCGGCAGGGGTTTCCGACCATCAGGGCGGAGGAATCTCGTCCAACAGCATCAAGGAATTCATCAAAGAAATCGTTGAAAAAGAAAATCCTAAAAAGCCGTACAGCGATCAGAAAATGGTGGAGATTTTCGAGAACAAAGGCATCGAGATCTCCAGAAGAACCATTGCGAAATACCGTGATGAAATGGGCATTTTGTCTTCATCAAAACGCAAGAGATACTGACAATTGTTATCAACCTTACAGGTGGATATATATTTAACTTAAATCAATGAACTATGCTATGGGAGGATTTGAAAATGGCAATCAAAATCGGAATCAGCGGATTTGGTCGTATTTCACGTTTGGCGATTCGTTCGGCAATGGATATGCCGGAAATCGAAATCGCAGGAATCAACTACCGTAATGCAGATCTGGACTATCTGGTATACATGCTGAAGTATGACTCAGTATTCGGTCGTTTTCCAAAGGAACTTGGAACTTATGAAGGTGGCCTGATCATCGACGGAAAGAAGGTTCCAGTTTATAGCGAAAATGACGTAAAGGACATCCCTTGGGGAGAATGTGGCGCAGAATATATCGTTGAAGGTACCGGTGCATATAACACGGCAGAAAAATGCCAGGCTCATCTGGATGCCGGCGCAAAGAAAGTTATCATCACAGCCCCGGCAAAGGACGATTCACCGACATTCGTATGCGGCGTAAACCTGGATACTTACACACCGGACATGAACGTTGTTTCCAATGCATCCTGTACGACAAACTGTCTGGCACCTCTGTGCAAAGTACTCGAAGACAACTTCGGTATTGATCAGGGATTGATGGCAACCATCCACGCTGCTACATCAAAGCAGGTAACCGTAGACAAGAGAAACATGAAAGACTGGCGTATCGGAAGATCCGCATTCAATAGCATCATTCCGACAACGACAGGTGCTGCAAAAGCCGTAGCCAAGGTTATTCCTTCCCTGAAGGGCAAGATGACAGGTTTTGCTTACAGAGTCCCTACCAACGATGTATCGGTTGTTGACCTGAATGTTATGCTCAAAACACCAACCACACTGGAAGAAATCAACGCTGCCGTTAAGAAGGCTTCCGAAGGCGAATTAAAGGGTATCCTAGAATACGTTGAAGATAAGTGCGTAACCATCGACTTTGTTGGAGATACGAACACTTCCATCTTTGACTCTACCATGGGCATTGCGCTGAATGATAAATTCTTCAAACTGATTGCATACTATGACAACGAATACGGTTATGCAACAAAGGTTCTCGAGCTGATCAAGCACATGTACAGTGTAGATCATAAATAAAATAATCGAACAGAGTGTTAACGCCTCCTGTGGCTGCGTGCTGCAGGAGGCACTGATTAAATCAGAAAGGATTCGAAAATGAAAAAAACAGTCAGAGATGTAGACGTTGCCGGCAAAAAAGTTCTGGTAAGATGTGATTTCAATGTTCCGATGAAAGACGGCGAAATAACTGATGATTTCAGAATCGTGTCCGCATTACCTACAATCAAATATCTTATCGAAAACAACGCATGTGTGATTCTGATGTCCCATATGGGCAAGCCAAAAGGCGAACCGAAACCGGAGCTCAGTCTTGCACCGGTAGCGAAACGGCTGGAAGAACTTCTTGGTCAGGAAGTAAAATTCAGTTCATGCCCAACGGTAATATGCGATCATATAAGAGAAGTTGTCTCCGAGCTGAAACCTGGCGAAGTGATGCTTCTTGAAAACACAAGATACAGAAAAGAAGAAACGAAGAGCGAAGAACCATTTACAGGCGAACTTGCTTCTCTGGGTGAACTCTTCGTCAACGATGCTTTTGGAACGGCTCACAGAGATCACAGTTCCACAGCCGGAATCGCCAGATATCTTCCTACGGTTTCCGGATTCCTCATCGAAAAGGAAGTCAAGTTCCTGGGCGATGCCGTAGAATCTCCGGAGCGGCCTTTTGTAGCGATCATGGGCGGAGCGAAGGTTGGCGACAAGATTCCGGTCATCGAAAATCTCATGAAGAAAGTTGACAGCATCATTATCGGCGGCGGAATGACCTACACCTTCTTCAAAGCGCAGGGCTACGAAATCGGCAAATCCATCCTCGATGAAGAAAGCATCGATTTGGCAAACGAATTGCTCGCAAAAGCAGAAGCTGCCGGCGTAAAGATCCTTCTTCCGGTGGACACAGTATGTGCGAAGGAATTTGACAACGACAGTGAAAAGGCCGTGTTCGATGCGGACAGCATTCCAGCCGACATGATGGGAATGGACATCGGCCCTAAGACCATCGAACTCTATGCAAAAGCCATTGCCGAAGCCAAGACCATCGTATGGAACGGACCAATGGGCGTATTTGAAATGCCGAACTTTGCAGCCGGAACAAAGGCAGTTGCCCAGGCACTGGCTGACAGCAGTGCAGTCACCGTCATTGGCGGCGGAGATTCTGCAGCTGCCGTAGAACAGTTTGGATTAAAAGATAAGATGACTCACGTTTCAACAGGTGGCGGTGCTTCCATGGAATTTTTGGAAGGTAAAGTGCTTCCGGGCATCGCATGCATCGAAGAGAAATAAGGAGGACATAATGAGAATACCTTTTATAGCCGGAAACTGGAAAATGTTTAAGACGAAAGCGGAAGCGAAAGCTTTTGCGGAAGAATTCTCGAAACTGTATACCGGCACAGACGTAAAAACAGCGATCTGCGCACCATATACAAACCTGGAGCTTTTGGTGGAAGCCTTTAAGGGCACAGGCATCGGTGTTGGAGCACAAAACGTTCACTTCGCAGAGGAAGGCGCATATACCGGGGAAATCTCGGTGAAGATGCTGGAGGAAATCGGCGTCGATTATTGCATCGTCGGTCACTCCGAACGGAGACAGTATTTCGCGGAGACGGATGAAACCGTCAATCTGAAGCTCAAAAAACTGCTCGAAGGACCAATCAGACCGATTATGTGCGTGGGTGAAAGTTTAGAGCAAAGAGATGCCGGCGTCCTGTTTGACTTTGTAAAGAGCCAGCTTGAAGGCGGCCTTGCGGGAATTCCGGCGGAGGATGTGAAAAAAATCGTCATCGCTTATGAACCGATTTGGGCCATTGGCACAGGACGGACTGCGACTCCGGATCAGGCAGAGGAAATGTGTGCGTTCATTCGGAAAACACTGATCGATATGTTTGGAGAGGATGTTGCGGATGAAGTGATCATTCAGTACGGCGGAAGTGTAAAACCTGCAAACGCCACTGAGATCATGAATCAGGATGAAATAGACGGCGCACTTGTAGGCGGAGCAAGCCTCAAGGCAACGGATTTCATGAATATAATTGATTTTTGATTTGAATATAGGAGGAAACTATGGCATTTATTGAAGATGTAATTGCAAGGGAAGTACTCGATTCCAGAGGAAATCCTACCGTAGAAGTGGAAATCGCTTTAGATGACGGCACCGTCGGAAGAGCCATCGTACCATCCGGTGCGTCAACAGGTGTTCATGAAGCGGTCGAACTGAGAGACGGAGACAAAGAAAGATATCTGGGCAAAGGCACACTGACTGCTGTCAGCAATGTGAACGACATTATTGCGGACGAAATTATCGGATGGGATCCATTCGATCAGACAGGTCTTGATAAGATGCTGATCGAACTGGACGGAACACCAAACAAAGGCAAGCTGGGCGCCAATGCGATTCTGGGCGTTTCACTGGCAAACGCCAGAGCAGCGGCCGAATCCGTAGGACTGCCACTGTTCCAGTATCTTGGCGGCGTAAACGGAAAAGTTCTGCCGGTTCCGATGATGAATATCCTCAACGGTGGATCCCATGCGGACAATTCCGTTGATATCCAGGAATTTATGGTTATGCCGGTCGGAGCAGAAAACTTCAGAGAAGCCCTGAGAATGGGTGCGGAAACATTCCACAATCTCAAGAAAATACTCAAAGGCAGAGGCCTGAACACAAACGTTGGGGATGAAGGTGGATACGCTCCGAATCTGGAAACCAATGAAGACGCGATCAAAGTCATCATCGAAGCCATCGAAGCAGCTGGTTACAAGCCGGGCGAAGACATCGGCATCGCATTAGACTGTGCAGCAAGTGAATTCTATAAAGAAGACGAAAAGATTTATGACTGGACAGGAGAAGGCAAGCAGATGAACGCAGAAGAACTGTGCGCATTCTACGAAGATATCTGCAGCAAGTATCCGGTTCTTTCCATCGAAGATGGTATGGCAGAAGACGATTGGGATGGATGGAAACTTCTGAATGAAAAGCTGGGTGATAAAGTTCAGCTGGTTGGAGACGACCTTTTCGTAACGAACACGGAAAGACTGAAGAAGGGTATTGACGAAGATGCGGCAAACTCCATTCTGATCAAGGTTAACCAGATCGGTACGCTGACCGAAACACTGGACGCAATCGAAATGGCTAAGAAAGCAAGCTTCTCTGCAGTCGTTTCCCACAGATCCGGAGAAACCGAAGACACGACCATCGCAGATCTGGTTGTTGGTGTAAATGCAGGATTCATCAAGACGGGTTCCGCATCCAGAACAGACAGAATCGCCAAGTACAACCAGCTCCTCAGAATCGAAGAACTTCTTGGGGATGCAGCACAGTATGCTGGATGGGACGCTTTCTATAATGTCAAAAAAATCAGAAAATAATTCGGCAAACGAGTAGCAAAAAATATTGAAAAATAGAGGATTTTAAGAGGCTATAGTTGTTGATTTGTACTTTTTACTATGGTAAACTGTTTGAGTTAAACGTGTAAGGAGGTAGAATAGATGACTTTAGCTCTTAAAATCATTCTTTTAATAGCTAGTATTATTCTGATAATCAGTATCTTATTACAGTCTAGTAACAGCGCTGGTTTATCAGGCTCCATCGGTGGAGGCGCAGAGCAATTGTTCGGTAAGAAGAGAAGTTCAGGTTATGACGCTCTTCTGAGCAAGATCGCAACCGTAACAGCTGTTCTGTTTATTGTGATTTCACTCGTGTTAGTAGCAATTGAATAGTTCACCACACCGGAGAAGGATAAACGAAAGCTGTTTTTTTGTAATTCATATTTTATTGACTTAGTGTTTTCGTATTGAGCATTCTTCGGGAGGTGCCGGTTCGGCGCCTCCTGTAATGTTAAGTACGAGAAGGAGGTAACATCGAAATGAAAGGAATAGCTGTGATTGCTGTATGTGCAGCAATCGTAGGATTGGTCGTAGCAGTCGTCCTTGCTACATGGATCAAGAAGCAGAGCGAAGGCACTGACAGAATGAAAGAGATTTCAAGCTTTATCAGAGAAGGTGCTTTTGCATTTCTGAAGAGAGAGTATAAGATTATGGCAATCGTAATCGTAGTACTTGCTCTGCTTATCGGAATTGGACTTCAGAGTGTTACAACTGCGATTTTGTACATTTGTGGCGCGGTTCTGTCCGTTCTTGCAGGATTCTTCGGAATGAATGTTGCTACATGGGGTAACGTTAGAACTGCAAATGCTGCAAAAGAAGGCGGCATGAACAAGGCTCTCAAGGTTGCGTTCCGTTCCGGAGCGGTAATGGGTCTTGCCGTAGCTGGCCTTGGACTGTTCGGTCTTGGCATGGTTGTAGTATGCCTGGATCTGGCAACCGTAGTACAGTGTGTAACAGGATTCGGATTTGGAGCTTCTTCCATGGCACTCTTCGGACGTGTTGGCGGCGGTATCTATACAAAGGCTGCTGACGTTGGCGCTGACCTGGTAGGTAAGGTTGAAGCCGGCATTCCGGAAGACGACCCTCGTAACCCAGCCGTTATTGCTGATAACGTAGGTGACAACGTAGGTGACGTTGCTGGTATGGGTTCTGACCTTTATGAATCATACTGCGGATCAATTATTTCAGCTATTACACTGGCAGCTGTAGCTTCTTCCGCATCCGGCGGACTTTTCGATGAAGCAACGGCAGCTCTCTTCCCGCTGATCATGGCGGCAGTTGGAATCATCGCTTCTGTTATCGGCATTCTGCTGGTAAGAGGTAAAGAAGGTTCCAATCCTGCAAACGCTTTGAATGCAGGAACATATATCGCAAGTGGAATCGTTGTAATCGTATCCGTCATTCTCTCCAAGGCAATGCTGGGAAGCTATAGCTTCGCAATTGCTATCATCGCAGGCCTTATCGTTGGCGTAGCGATTGGTAAGATTACAGAAATCTACACTTCAGAGGATTACAAATCCGTTAAGAAAATCGCTGAACAGTCACAGACTGGTTCCGCAACAACAATCATTTCAGGTCTGGGCGTTGGTATGATGTCAACCGTATGGCCAATCATCTGCATTTCAGTTGGTATCTTCGCTGCTTACTTTGCAACAGAAACTGTTGGAGATGGCATGGGAATGTACGGAATCGCGCTGGCTGCAGTAGGTATGCTGTCAACAACCGGTATGACCGTAGCCGTTGACGCTTATGGCCCTGTATCCGATAACGCTGGTGGTATCGCAGAAATGTCCGAGCTTCCTGAAGGCGTTCGTAATATTACAGACAAACTGGACGCTGTTGGAAACACGACCGCTGCAATCGGTAAGGGATTTGCGATTGGATCCGCAGCACTGACAGCACTGGCTCTGTTCGCTTCTTACTCAGCAGTAACTGGCCTGTCCGCAATTTCATTGCTCAACCCAATCGTAATCATTGGTCTGTTCATCGGAGCAATGCTTCCGTTCATGTTCTCTGCTTTCACAATGAATTCCGTTGGTAGAGCAGCAAACCAGATGATCGAAGAAGTTAGAAGACAGTTCAGATCCGACGAAGGCATCCTGGCCGGAACATCCAAGCCTGACTATGCACACTGCGTTGACATTTCAACGCAGGCTGCTCTGAAGGAAATGATCGTTCCTGGTCTGATGGCAATCATTGCTCCTCTGGCTGTTGGTATCATTCTTGGACCAGAAGCTCTCGGCGGCATGCTGGCAGGTGCTCTGGCAGCAGGTGTTCTCCTCGCACTGATGATGGCAAACGCCGGTGGTGCATGGGACAACGCTAAAAAGTATGTTGAAGGTGGAGCTTACGGTGGTAAGGGTTCCGACACACACAAAGCAACCGTTGTTGGTGATACCGTTGGTGACCCGTTCAAGGATACATCCGGTCCTTCCATCAACATCCTGATCAAGCTGATGACGATCGTATCAGTCGTATTCGCACCACTGTTCGTAGCAATCGGCGGATTGATTGGCTAAGTCAATTATAAACATATTCGTGTAATTTAAGAGGCTGCTTGTCCGATGCTGCTGAAGCATTCGAGGAAACAGCCTCTTTTTTTATCAAAGGGTAAAATGATCAAAAAACCAAACAGAAAAAAGGCAAATCGATGCGTGACCGGAATCCTTTCCAAGTACCGGAAGGGATTTGGTTTTGTTGCGTGGGATGAGAAGGAAAAGGATATCTTCATCAGACAGAAGTACATGGGAAGCGCCATGGATGGGGACGAGGTCAGAGTGGAACTGTTTCCTGCGGACACCTGGAAGGGAACTTCAGGCATCCGGATCGATGAGGACTACCGTCCAGCAAGACCGGAGGGCAGGATCCTGGCGGTCAAAAAGCGCAAGTTGACGGAAATTCCGGGAACCCTTGCCATACTGACCAGTCACCAAAGAACGTCTAAGGGCCAGCAAAAAACCTTTGTTGTCACCCCGGAGGGAAAAGCATTTCCGGAAGACCTTTTCATCACATCCTTTCAGAAGATAGACCATGACAGCCTCCACAGCGGCGATAAGGTGCTTGTGAAAATCACGCAGTATCCGGATCGGTACAGACGGGCGGAAGGCGAAATCATAGATGTGATCAGCCGATGGAATGAACCGGGTGGTGACATTAAGCTCATTGCCCGTTCCTTTGGCATGAGAGAGGAATTCCCCCATGATGCCAGAAGCGAAGCCATTGCCTTAAAGGCCGAGTACGTCAAACATCATCGCCGTTTGACCCAGAACGAAATCAGGGGACGGAGAGACCTGAGAAATGAAATCATCTTCACCATCGATGGAGAAGACTCTAAGGATTTCGATGATGCAGTATCCATCGGGCTTTTGGAAAACGGTCATTACCTGCTAGGCGTACATATTGCAGATGTATCTCACTACGTTGCGGAAGCCGGCGCCATGGACGCTGAGGCTTTTGATCGGGGCACCAGTGTCTATTTATTGGACCAGGTGATTCCCATGCTGCCAAAAGAATTATCCAATGATCTATGCAGCCTAAAACCGGGAGAGGACCGGCTGACCCTGTCGCTGGATGTGGAACTGGATGAAACCGGTTCGGTCGTAAGCCATGAAATATACGAGAGCGTCATTTGTTCCCAGGCAAGATTGGTTTACGATGACGTGTCCGATTTGCTGGAAGGGGAGATAGATGCAGCGCCGGAAGATGTGGTCCGCAAAGGCATCCTGATAGGAGATTACGATAAAATCGAAGCCGCCCTTTTTATGATGCAGGATCTGGCGGATCTGCTCGCCCAAAAGAGAGAGGCCCGGGGCAGCATCCAATTCGATATTGAAGAAACGGCCATTACGCTTAATGAGGCAGGAGTTCCGGTCAACGTCGGCATAAGTGAGCGGCGGATCGCAAATCGCATCATTGAAGAATTCATGCTGTTGGCAAACGAAGTGATTGCGGAGCATTTCCGATGGTTGGAGGCCCCGTTTATCTACCGGGTTCACGAGAAACCGGAACCGGAAAAAATGGAACGTTTGAGAGTCTTTCTCCAAAGCTTCGACCTTCCTTTCCGAAGCAGCAGTGACAAAGTGCACCCGAAGACGTTGAGCAGCATTCTGGAAAGGGTGAAAGGCTCTCCATTTGAAAACGTCATCAATACCGTAACCCTTCGGTCCATGCAAAAGGCTTACTACAGCACCTCCTGCGATGGACATTTTGGACTGGCTCTCGATTATTACTGTCATTTTACATCACCCATCCGGCGGTATCCGGATCTGATGATCCACAGAATCATCAAATCGGTAATAAACGATGGACCGACAGGCAAAAGCTTCCGCCACTATTCCCAACTGGTTCAGCCGGCAGCAGATCATTCCTCCACAGCGGAACGCAAAGCCATCGAGGCAGAACGCGAAGTGGAGAAATTAAAAAAGGCCGAGTACATGTCTTCACGGGTCGGCCAGATTTTTGATGGGATTATTAGTGGAATCACCAGCTTTGGATTCTTCGTGGAATTGGATAATACCATTGAAGGGCTGGTGCCTATCGAAGAATTATTTGATGACTATTACGAATTTATTCCGGACCAGTACCTCCTGCGAGGAGTGGGGACCGGTCAATGCTATCAGCTAGGTGACCGGGTCGTAGTCATCGTGGAAAGCGTCGATTTACGAAAGAGAGAAATCAATTTCTGTCTCTCCTAGCTGGATTCGAAGCGGCCTTGCGTTAACGGGACCTTCCCCAGAAGTTTCGGGTGAAGAGTATGATGATCGTAAACAACTCCAGTCGGCCGGTAATCATCAACAGACTAAGATAGATTTTGGTTCCGGAACCATAGAGTCCGAAGTTGCTGGTTGCGATGTGATCCGGGAAGGCCGTTCCGGTATTGGACATTAACGCAATGGCAGTCGTCACATCGGTTTCCAGATTATTTCCCTGTGGGGCAAGCACCAGCGCCGACAAAAGCATAAGTCCGAAGTAGGCTAAAATGAAAACGGTGATGGCAGAAACGACAGGTGCAGAAACCGATTCCCCGCCCAGCTTCACGGCAACAACGGAACGTGGGTGGATTCTCCGGATGCAACCACGTCCAATGAGCTTCAGCATGACGAGAAAACGTACCACCTTCAGGGAACCTGCCGTAGAAGCAGAACATCCGCCAATGATCATAAGGGCCAGGATGACGAACTGGCAGGTTGTTGGCCAATAGAAGGACGCGCCTCTCGTGTATCCGGATGTGGTGCATATGTTGGCAACCTGGAAGAAGGATTCCCGCAATGCTTCTCCAATCCCGAGGCCGCTCATAAAAATCAAGTTCAGCGCGCACAATACCGTTCCTGTGGCAATGATAATCAGGAAGGCACGAAGTTCAATGTCTTTTAATACTCGAAGGAGTCTCCCACGTACAAGATTATAAAAGAGAATGTAGTTGATGGAGGACAGCAGGCAGAAACAGGATATGACCAGTTCAACATAAACGCTGTCGTAAAAGCTGATTCCCTCCGCATGGATGGCTACACCGCCGGTGCTCACACTGCCCAGTGTAAGGATAATACAGTCAAAGAGACACATTTTCTTCGAAGTAATGAGAAGTATGAACTCCATGACGGTTAGCGTGGAATAGGTCACATAAAGCGCACGTGCCGAGTTGCTGACACGGACGGTCGTTTTCTCATAGACCGGTCCAGGGGTCTCAGCGCGTACGATAAACTGTCCGCTTACTCCCAGCGCAGGAAGAATGGATATGACAAATACAAGGATTCCCATACCGCCCAGCCAGTTACTGAGCGCTTTCCAGAGCATGAGACTGTGGGGTATTTCTTGTGTGGACAGGCACGTGCATCCAGTCGTTGTAAACCCGGCGGCAGACTCAAAAAACGCGCTGTACCAGTCTGGCGCGATTCCAGACAGGAGATACGGGAAGGAGCCTATGACAGAAGAAATGATCCATGCCGCAGCGACGACAATATAGCCTTCTCGTACACCAAAGTCCGTTCTTCCCGTACGAAAACAAAGAGAAAATATCAGACCCAAGGCCAAGGTGATCGGAACGCAGATCCGGAACGCAAAGGCAGGGGCTGATTCGCCGGCTGCTTCTGCCCAAATCCAAGGCGCAATCATGGAGATTCCTTCAATCAGCACGATGGTTCCCATTATTTTAGCGATAACGCTGTTTGTCGATACCTTTGATAACATCTATAAATCTCTCCTAATACTTTTGCGTCCAATAATGTGGCGAAAAAAGTATAAAGAATGTATATAATTCTAATCTGCCTGCGATCATCATCAGAGAAAGCAGGATCTTTGAAAATGCCGAAAAATCCCCATAAAAGGCGGATGCTCCAATGGCCCCGAAGCAAGGACCAATATTACCGATACACGAAATAACGGATGTAAAAGCAGTCGTCATATCGGAGGTTTCAAAAGACACGGCCAAGGTGCCGATAAATACCATAATAATATAAAGGAACATATAGTTCGATACACCGGAGACGATATCCGGAGGAACTCGTCGTTTGTTGACTTTGATGGCTTCGTAATGTCTGGTGTGAAGGCGCATGGAAATACCATGACGCAGCAGTTTTGCGATGACAACGAAGCGCACGACTTTGAGGCCGCCGCCGGTTGAGGAAGCACAGGCTCCGATAAACATTAAAATCAGCAGCGCTACCTGACAGAGGTTCGGCCAAAGCATGTAATTGGCTGCGGTATAACCCGATGTAGTCACCATGGAGATGGACTGGAAAAACGAGTCCGCAAGAGCAGAACCCACATCATCATAATAGTCGCCCAGGAACAGTTCTCCAAAGAGCAAAAGGCCAGGCGCCAATATGAAAAAGAGATACAGTCTCAATTCAGAATCGGCGAAAAACGCCACGGATCTATGACGCAGCGTTTGATAGTAAAGATTGAAGTTGACGCCGCAAAGAAACATGAAAATTGCCATGATTACCTTTGTGTAATTGCTGAAATGGGCCGCACTGTCGTTGAAACTGGAAAAGCCTCCGGTACTGACACTTCCAAAGGAATGAATCAGGGAATCAAAAAGGCCCATGCCGCCAACATGCAGGAGGGCAACCTCACATGCCGTAAAGAACAGGTAAAGTCCGATCAGCGCCCGGGAAAGGTTGATCATACGTGGCGTAGGTTGTTCGAGGACAGGTCCTTCTGTTTCCGTATTGATGATGCTTTGCCCGGAAAGTCCCAGAGACGGGAAAATCGCTATGGCGACAATCAGGATGCATATTCCGCCAAGCCAGCTGGTTGTGGATCGCCAAAACAGAATTCCATGGGGCAGGATTTCTACATCCGAAAAAACCGTGGCACCGGTTGTCGTAAATCCGGAGCACGATTCAAAGAATGCATCGATGAAGGATGGGATGATACCGCTCACGGTGAAAGGAATGGCACCGATCAGCGCTGCAACGAGCCAACCCCAGGTAACCATTAAAAGACCATCGCTGATGCGCAGCCGGTCAAAACTGTGCTTAAAGCTTTTGTACATCACGAGACCGATGATGAAAGCGATGAGCGCAGTGACACAGAAATCTGCGGCGATGGAATATTCCCGATAGATCACAGATACAGCAATCGATAGCAGCATAGCGAGACTGACAACAATCAGCGCTATACCTGTTGTTCTCACTAAATATCTGAACGTTAAGTACATATATAATAACCCGGTTATCTAAAAAAACCTAACTTCCCCGAATCGTTGAGGAATTTCTCGGTATTGGAAATATCGCTCAACAAACTGAGGATCATGACACGGTCATCGGTTTTGATTGCCGTGTCACCGTTTGGAATAATGACTTCATGGCCGCGGTGAATGGCAGCAATAATGAGACCTCTAGGGAGGTTCAGATTCTTTAATGGAATGTCTAAGAACTTCATAGTCGGTGTGGCTATGATTTCCATGATTTCGGCTTGTCCCTGAATCAACTGGGAGGACAATACCTTTTTCTTGCCCTGAACGAGTCTCAAAATGGTGCTTGTCGTAATGTCCTGTGGATTTAAGGCCATGTCGATCCCCATGCGGGAGATGATTTCCGCATAGCTTGTCCGGCTGACCTTCGCGATAACGTCCTCGACGCCGTGCATTTTGGCCGTCAGTGCCAAAAGCAGGTTGTCTTCGTCAAAACCGGTTGTCGTTACAACGGCGTCCATGCCGTCCATGTTTTCTTCTTCGAGAAGATTCAGATCTGTAGCGTCTCCATGGAGCACCATAACATCGTTAAGGTGTGTGGAAAGATAGTAACAGCGTTCTCTCTTCTTCTCGATGATTTTAACAGCTGCGCCGAACTCCGAAAGCATCTGCGCCAGATAGAAACCGGTTTTCCCGCCGCCCATGATCATAACCTTTTGGAGATCGGTGTATTTGCCGCGGACGTGGACTTTTTTGTTCAGTTCCTGGATCGGTTCCTTTTCTCCGACGACATATAGGAAGTCGTTGGCCTTGATGACATCATCTCCATGAGGAATGATAACCTTGCCGTTTCTGGAAATGCCAACCACGAGCATATGTGGGAGAACTTCCGAAAAACGGTGAATCGGCAGGTCGATCAGCTGTTTGTATTTGTCTACCTGGAACTCCAGCAGAGATATTTTACCGCTGGAGAAAATGCCATTACTAAGAGTGTATTTCTCTGCCAGATATTTGTAGATTTCAACCGTAATGCCCAGATCCGGATTTACAATGTAGTCGATGCTCATCAGGTCCTTGATGAACTGGAGCTGCTGCATGTGTTCCGGGTCGGTGACTCTGGCAAGAACTCTTTCGCAACCGAGTTTTTTCGCAAAGGCAGCGATAACGATGTTGGTTTCGTCATTGCCTGTCGTTGTAATGAGAAAATCAAAATTCGAGATGCCAATGTTTTTCAGAACTTTCGTCTCCTTGGCGTTTGCGTTTACCGTCATAACGTCAACATGGGAGCCGACTTTCTGAAGCACCTCTGCATTCGTATCGATCAATGTTACTGCGTGATTACCGTCCAGCAGTGTTGTGGCAACCTTGGTACCAAGTTTGCCCGCGCCTACGATAGCTACTTTCATGAGTTCTTTTCATCCTCCTAGTAAACACCAAACATTATACACCTGATTTTGCGGAATTCAAGTTGATAGACGAGTTTTCTGCGTGTTACAATAAAGCAGTTATACCAAAGGAGCAAAATAGTGAAAATTAAAAGGTTCATTGGTGGTCTGCTGGAAAGCAACGGCTACATTATTTCTACAGAAGGCAGCAATGATTGCTATATCATAGACCCGGGATATAACCCGAAACGGTTTATCAAATACATCAAAGAAAAGGGACTCGATTTGAGAGGTATCATCCTGACCCATCATCATTATGATCATGTGGGAGGGGTGGAGCGCATCCGCAAGGAACTGGACTGTCCGGTACTGATGCACCGCTGTGACGTGGATCCATACGGAGACCCGGTGGATACCTATTTGGAAGACGGGGATGTGATTTGGCTGGGACCGGAACATACCGGCGAAAAGCTGGTGGTGATCCACACGCCGGGACATACCAAAGGCGGAATCTGTATTATGTCGCAGGCCAGCAAAGTCTGCTTTACAGGAGATACGATTTTTAACGTAGATCTTGGCCGAACTGACCTGGAAGACGGTTCGGACGGGGAAATGGTTGACAGCGTTATGAATGTAATCAACAAGTGGCCAAATGACATTACCATTTACCCGGGGCACGGTGATCCGGCGACCATGAAGACCGTACGAAAAATAAACCGTGAATTTTTAGATATTGTGCAGTAGCAAGGAGATCTATATGTCAATCAAACTCATCGCCCTCGATCTGGACGGGACAACTTTAAATAATGAGGGAAAACTAAGCGAGGGAAACCGGAAAGCGCTTCAGAAGGCGGCAGACCAGGGTGTGAATATTGTGGTCGCCACAGGCCGGCCCTTTTGCGCACTCCCGGAAGAAATCCTCGACTTTGAGCCGGTTCGATATGTCCTGACATCCAACGGAGCCAGAATCACAGACCTTCATGAGGGGAAGGCCTTTTATGAAAACTGCATTGCGCCCCATGCCGTGGAGGCAGCCGTAGAGATGCTGGAGCCTTTGGATTATATTTTGGAAACCTTTGTGGATGGCGTCGCTTATATCGAAGGTTGGTATTACCGACAGGTGGATGAAACGAGAGAAAGTTTCCGGGGTGTGGAGTACATTCTCAAAACGAGAAAGCCCATGGATGATTTTTACGGCTTTATGCTGGAAAACAAAGATAAACTGGAGAACATCAACGTTAATTTCACAGATCTTTCGGAAAAGCCCGCTATGAAGATCAAACTGGAGACTCTGCCGGATGTAACGATTACGAGTTCTTTTGATCACAATCTGGAAATCGGAGGGGCGACGACCAGTAAAGCGGAAGCGCTCCGTCAGATGGGCAGACTCCTTGACATAAAAACCGACGAGATGATGGCAGTGGGCGACAGTCCCAATGACATGGCAATGCTGAGCGTCGCCGGCATTCCGGTAGCCGTTGGGAATGCAAAACCCGAAGTCAAACAGATTGCAAAATACGTAGCGCCTTCCAATCACGAAGATGGAGTCGCCGACGCGGTGTATAAGTTTGTCCTGTAAGGGCGAAATGAACGATAATGAAAACTGCTAAGCCTTTTGGCCGGCAGTTTTTTTATTAGGCACGATTGACAAAATATGGAAATTACCATATAATACCAAATAGTAAAAATATGTAAATCGAAAGGAGCGATATGGACAATCGACTCGTTGGACAAATTGGAG
>CADBJW010000016.1:18280-59011 GCA_902795135.1 uncultured Eubacteriales bacterium | reverse complement strand
ATTGCATCAAACGGGCTTTTATTTTAACTGAGGGAATTGCAACATGAGAATCACAACCATTCTGATCACCATCATCGTAGCGGCAACCATGCTGCTTTCTGGCTGCGGCGGCGGATCGGCCAGTTCTACCGCCAGCGCAACCGAACCACCGGAACTGAAGGGATTGACCTATGAATCCACCATGGAGCTGAAGCGAGCGGACCAGTTCAGCGTATACCAATACAAAGGCGGTTACTCCCTGATCATCATCAAGGATCACCAGAGTTTCCTGCTCGTTCCGGAAGGCGCTGAAGTTCCGGACTCATTGCCGGAAGATATCACCGTCCTTCACAAACCGGCCAAGCGAATTTATTTGGCAGCAACCGCGACTATGGCGATGTTTTGTTCCATGGGAGCCTTGGACAACGTCCGCATGTCCTCCATCAAAGAAGAAGACTGGACCTTTGACGAACCAAAAGAAGCCTGTGATCTGGCGATTGAATCTACCATGATCGATCACACACCTGAAGTTCAGGAAATGATCGAAGAAATCGACATTCCGGTTTTGGTCGACCGTTCCAGCTACGAGTCCGATCCTATGGGCCGGGCGGAATGGATCAAGCTTTACGGCGTTCTGACCGGACATGAAAAAGAGGCTACTGAATTTTTTGACAAGCAGCTTGACTCCATCAAGAAACTGGACGATTTCGAAAATACGGGAACAACGGTTGCCTTCTTCTATTTCAATACGGAGGGCAAAGTCGTTGTGCGCAGCAGCACCGACTATGTTCCGAAAATGATCGATATTGCCGGCGGCGTTTACGCCTTTAAGGATCTGGACAGTGACAGCGACAAATCAACGGCTGACATGTCCGTCGAGACGTTCTATGATACGGCAAAAAATGCGGATATCATCGTTTACAACTCCAGCATCGACGGTTCGGTAAAGTCCATGGCTGACCTTATCGCCAAAGATCCGATCATGAAAAAAATGAAAGCGGTCCAAACAGGAAACTGCTGGATCACCGGCAGCTCCATGTACCAGCGAACGGATATCGTCGCTGAGATGATCCTCGATTTCCACAAGCTGATTACGGAAGATAACCCTTCCGACTTAAAATACATCACAAAACTCAACTAACGATTATGACTGATTACAACGCACAAACAAAAGAAGCCAACGCAAAGGCACGGGATCAGGTTCTGGAAGATTATCATGCCTTGAATGCCAAGCGGCGCACCCGTGTCCTGCTGGTGTTTGCCGGCATGCTCGCTGCCTTTGCCGTTATGGTTGTCGTCAACATCAACTCTGGTAACGTACACATCGGCATGGGCGAAATCGCCCGGGCCATATTCCTGCGTCAGGGGACCGATAACGTCATGGACATCGTGTGGACCATCCGTATGCCACGTATTATTGTCTCCCTGATTCTGGGCGGTGCCCTCGCTATGGCTGGGTTCCTGCTGCAGACCTTCTTTGAGAACCCGATCGCCGGTCCTTATGTACTCGGTATTTCATCCGGCGCCAAAATGGTCGTTGCCTTTGTATTGATCTTTTTCCTGCAAAACGCCAAGCACGTATCGTCCTTCACGGTCATCGCGGCTGCTTTTGTGGGATCCCTTCTGGCAACTCTGTTCATACTCGCAGTTTCCCAGCGGATCCGCAACATGGCTGCCCTGCTCGTTGCCGGAATCATGGTGGGATACATTTGCAATGCGGTTACGGAATTTATGATTACCTTTGCGGAGGATTCGGACATCGCCAATCTTCATGGATGGTCACAGGGGAGTTTCTCCGGAATGACATGGACCAACGTGGCGATCTGTCTGGTCGTAGTCGGTGTCGGATTCATCCTGACCATGATCCTCTCCAAACCGATCGGCGCTTACCAGATGGGTGAAGTGTACGCCCAAAGTCTGGGTGTCAACATCAAGCTGTTCCGGGCGGCTCTCATATTGCTGTCCAGTTTGCTGTCCGCCTGTGTCACGGCTTTTGCAGGACCGATTTCCTTCGTGGGAATCGCCGTGCCGTTCCTGGTCAAGGGAATCATGGGCACTTCCAAACCGCTGGTCATTATCCCCGGCTGCATGCTCGGCGGCGGCGTGTTCTGTATGGTATGCGATTTAATCGCCCGCCTGGCCTTCGCCCCGATTGAGCTGAACATCAGCACGGTTACCGCGGTCTTTGGCGCTCCCGTTGTTATTTACATGATGATCAACCGAAGGAGGATGAGATAAATGACCAATACAAATTCCTACATCCGCCTGGACGATCTGTCGGTAGGCTACAACGGCAAAGCCATCATCCGCGACATCTGCGTGGACATTGAAAAAGGTGACATCATTTCCCTGATCGGTCCCAACGGCGCGGGAAAGTCCACCATACTCAAAAGCATTACTCGGCAGCTCTCCCTCATCCAGGGAAAAGTGATTTTTAACGAACAGGACCTTCACAAAATTCCGTTTCGCGATCTTTCTAAAAAGATGGCGGTCGTTCTCACAGAACGCATGAAAACGGATCTACTCACCTGCTACGACATCGTTGCGAGCGGGCGTTATCCATATACCGGAAAACTGGGAATCCTTTCCGAAGAAGATGAAAGAAAGGTGGATGAAGCCATCGCAGCGGTCCACGCCTCAGAACTGGGGCCGCGGGATTTTAACGCGATCAGTGATGGACAAAGGCAGCGGATCTTGCTGGCCCGGGCCATCTGTCAGGATCCGGAAGTCATTATCCTTGACGAACCGACCTCCTTCCTCGACATTCGCTACAAACTGGAGCTGTTGTCGATCCTTCGCAACATGGCCAAGAAAAAAGGCATCACCGTCATCATGTCCCTGCACGAGATCGACCTGGCCCAGAAAGTGTCCGATCGGATCATTTGCGTTAAAGGCGACCGGATCTACCGCTATGGTAAGCCGGAAGAGATCTTTGACGAAGACACGATCCGCGAGCTTTATGGCATCGACAACGGATACTTCGACCCACTATTTGGGAGCACCGAGCTCCCGGCACCAACCGGCGTGCTCACAGATTCGGAAACAAATGCTCCCGACCCGAAGGTATTCGTGCTCTCCTCCTGCGGCAAAGGCATTCCAATCTACCGGAAGCTGCAAAAGGAAAACACACCGTTCGTAACCGGGATCCTGCCGACCAATGATCTGGACTATCAGCTTGCCAGACTCCTCGCCGCTGAAGTCGTCACCACTGAGCCTTTCGAGGCCATCGATGACGAAGCTTTTGCAAAAGCGAAGAAGTGGATTGAATCCTGTGAACGCGTGATTCTGACGGATTTTCCAATCGGCCAGACCAATGCCAAAGTCGCTGAACTCATCCAATTGGCGGAAGGACTTGGAACCCTTGAAAAAGCCTAAAAGAGTACCAGCCTAAAAGCTCGAAATAGGTTGATGTACCCTGCTTCCCATGGTATAATTCACGAGGAATACAAATACCAAGAGGTGCTGCATGACGCACAGTCGTAATGTGCCTATGCAGATAATAGGGAAACAGGTGAAAATCCTGCGCGAACTCGTCACTGTAAGTGGGTAGCCAAAGCCATTTCGCCACTGAGCAATCGGGAAGGCGGCCGAGGCGTCAGATCCATAAGTCAGGAGACCTGCCTTTTGGGACACATACTATTTCGCCGAAGAATCGGTGTATGGTTGGCCACGAGTAACTGGCGGGTGTAAATACTGATTGATAGAAATATAAACGATTCTTCATGAGGCCTTTGCTCCGTTTAGCGAAGGCCTTTGTATTTTCACTACTAGTTATTTTTCAATCTAAGAAGGAGGACTTTTTATGAAGAATCTTAGAAAATTCATTGTCGTAGCCATGGCATTTGTTCTCGCTATGGGAATGATGCTGATGGCAACAGGATGCGGTGGCTCCAGCAGTGAAGAAGGCACCGAAGAACAGGCTGCCGCTGCAGATCCGGTAGCAGCTTGTAACGAGGCTATCGAAGCCATCCAGGTTCAGGAAAGAACAGAAGACACAGATGCACAGTGTGAAGCTGCAAAAGCTGCTTACGATGCTCTGACTGACGAGCAGAAAGAACAGCTGGAAGATCCGGATTACTTCGGACTGGACACTGGCGACGCATCCAAGGATGATCCACTCAATCAGGATGAAATCGGCGAAAACGAACTGCTGGTTGTAAGCTTTGGTACATCCTTCAACGACAGCAGAGCAACTGACATCGGCGGCGTTGAAAAGGCTCTGGCAGAAGCGTATCCTGACTGGTCTGTTCGCAGAGCTTTCACTGCCCAGATCATCATCAACCACGTACAGGCTCGTGACGGCGAAAAGATCGACAACATGCAGCAGGCTCTGGACAGAGCAATTGCAAACGAAGTTAAGAACCTGGTAATCCAGCCGACACACCTGATGCACGGTGCAGAATATGACGAACTGAACGAAGCCGTTGATGCTGTTAAAGATCAGTTTGAATCCGTTGAAATCGCAGAACCGCTCCTCGGTGAAGTTGGCGAAGACGCCTCCGCAGTAAACCCTGATAAGGAAGCTGTTGCAAAGGCTGTTGTAGCGGAAGCAGTTAAAGTAGCTGGCGCAGACTCACTGGATGCTCTGGCAGCAGATGGTACTGCAATCGTATTCATGGGACACGGTACTGGCCACGAAGCCAATGTTACTTATGACCAGATGCAGACTCAGATGGAACAGCTGGGATACAAGAACGTATTCGTAGGTACTGTAGAAGGAAACCCTCCTGACACAGCTCTTCCGGAAGTCAAGAAGGCAGTAGAAGCTGCTGGATACAGCAAGATTATCCTCCGTCCAATGATGGTTGTTGCAGGCGACCATGCAAATAACGACATGGCTGGCGACTGGGGCGATGCATTCAAGAACGGCGGCGAATTTGAGGTTGAAGGCGCTGACGAACCGGTAGACATCGGCGAAGGATTCGGTGAAGACAATGTAACAGCTCAGGTTGAAGGCATGGGAAGAATTGCTGACATCCAGAAGATCTACGTTGAGCACACTGGCGCTGTAATCAAATAAGACGAATCAATAAATAAGGTGCATTACATGAAAAGAAAAATATTAATGATCATATGCGGCATCGTTTTGATTCTCGGATTCAGTCTGGTGGGCTGCGGCTCACAGGACTCCGGTCTGGAAGACGGGACCTATGTCGTGGACTTCACGACGGATCATCCGATGTTCCACGTGAACGATGCGAATAACGACAAAGGCATCCTGACCGTGAAAGACGGTGAAATGACCGTTCACGTAAGCCTTCAGTCCAAGAAAATCGTAAATCTTTATGCCGGTACTGCAGAAGATGCCCAAAAGGAAGGCGCGGAACTGATCGAACCGACCACAGATAAAATCGATTATGGCGACGGCTATGTGGACGAAGTCTATGGATTTGATATCCCGGTTCCTGCTCTCGATGAGGAATTCGATGTGGCGTTGATCGGCCGACACGGCAACTGGTACGACCACAAAGTCATCGTATCAAATCCGGTTCCCGGAGATGACATTCATGCGCAGACAGCCATCGATTTGGAAGATGGAACCTATCAGGTAGAAACGGCCCTCGAAGGCGGTACTGGAAAGGCTACGGTCAGCAGTCCTGCTGAAATGACCATCAAGGATGGTGCGGCTACTGTCAAACTGGAATGGTCCAGCCCTTATTATGACTATATGATCGTTAATGGAGAAAAGTACGAACCAATCAATGAAGATGGCAACTCCGTATTCGAGATCCCTGTTCTGAAACTCAAAGAGCCTTACAAGGTCATTGGGGACACGACAGCGATGAGTGAACCTCACGAAATCGAATACCAGTTGACACTTACCCTGGTTGAAGAGTAACTGACCAATCACCTCTCTGTTGGCGCATCAGCGCCAGCAGAGAGATTTTTGCGTTTTATCGTTATTTCATAAAAGAAAACCATTGGAGGATCCAACATGAAAGGAATTGCATACGGAGTAGGCGTAGGCCCGGGAGACCCGGAATATATGACACTGAAAGCTGTCAAGCTGATCAAGGAAAATGACGTCATCGCACTTCCCGGTAAAGAACCAAAAGAAACTGTTGCTTACAAAATAGCTGTCCAGGCAGTCCCTGAACTGGCAGACAAAACCCTCATTCCTGTATATATGCCGATGACCATGGATCTGAATGTGCAAAGAGAAAACCACCAAAAGGGCGCCAAACTCATGGAGGAATATCTGGAGAAAGGAAAGAATGTCGTTTACTTGACTTTGGGCGATCCGACTATATACTGCACTTTTTCCTATCTGCAGAAGATCATAGAGGAAGACGGCTATGAAACGGCTCTTGTCAGCGGAATCCCTTCCTTCTGCGCAGCAGCCGCACGCCTCAATATTCCAATCGTGGAATGGAATGAACCAATGCACGTAATTCCAGCGGTTCATAAGCTGGGAGCAGCCCTCGACGATTCCGGAAGCTATGTTCTCATGAAATCCGGAAGCCATATGAAAGACGTGAAAGATCTGCTCCGGGCAAGCGGTAAAGACGTGAACATGGTGCAGGATTGCGGCATGGATAGCGAACAGGTTTATCGAAGCGTCGATGAAATCCCAGATGATGCAGGCTACTTCGCTCTGATCATCGCCAAAGATTGATGCTTTGACGCACAAACGAATATGATTGAAATCAAACAACTGACAAAAAAATATGGTGATTTTACGGCCGTCGACCATTTGGATCTGACCATCAAGACCGGAGAATTCTTTGGTCTTCTCGGACCAAACGGCGCCGGAAAAACAACTACGATCAGTATGCTTTCCACCGTTCTTCTCCCTACTTCCGGGGAAATTCTCATCGATGGCAACAAACTGGATCGTAAGGCCTCTGCGGAAAAACGCAAATTCAGCGTTATAACCCAGGAATATTCCATGCGACAGGACATGACCATGGACGAAGTCATGGAATATCAGGGGCGTCTTTACTATATGAAAAAAAAGGAAATCCGGGAAAAGAGCGATGAGCTCCTCGCATTTACCGGGCTGATCGACTACCGCCATCGTGTGGTGCGGCACTTGTCAGGCGGTATGAAACGAAAGCTCATGATCTGCCGGGCACTGATGACCGATCCGGAGATTTTGCTTCTGGACGAACCGACAGCTGGAATGGACGCGATTTCCCGAAGACAAATGTGGAACCTGCTTCGGCAGCTCCATAGCAGAAATATAACCATTCTTTTAACGACCCACTACATCGATGAGGCCCAGTCTCTTTGCGACCGGGTGGCACTCATCGACCATGGCAAGCTCGATACGGTAGACGCACCGCAGACGCTCATTGACCACCTGGGTGCCTTTGCGGTAGACATTACCACAGAGGAACGTCTCGTATCAAAGTATTTCGCTACGAAGCGGGATGCCATCGATTATCTGTCCGGATCTGACGAAGATATGACCATGCGCAACACGACCCTGGAAGACGTTTTTGTGGAACGGATCGGAAGGAGAATAGACCAGAAATAATATGGGTGTACTTGCTGTATTATGGGAAAAATGGAGAGAGTTTCGCAGAGACTTCTATAAAATAACGCTGGCTGCCGTTATCACGCCGCTCATGTATCTGATCGTTTTCGGGCTCGGAATACAGACAACGTCTCACGGTGAGCCATACCTGAACTTCCTGATTCCGGGAATCGTTGCCTTGTCGACGATGACCGGCAGTTTTGGTGCGGTCGCGCAGAATATGAGCGTGCAAAGGCTTTACGAAAAGGCTCTGGACCAGGTCATGGTCTCCCCGACTCCCCTGTGGCAGTTTATTCTGGGGCAGGTCATTGGCGGATCTCTACGGGGCATGTATGCGGGATGCATGATCCTGCTCATCACCTTCCCGGTCCGGACCGGGCTCATATTCAACGGAGCATCCTTCTTTATCATGTTTCTGAACGGGGCTGTGTTCTCCACACTGGCTCTCGTGCTCTCTTTCCTTGCAAAGAGCTATACCGACGCTCCGCGTTTTACAGCATATATCATTACGCCGATGTCATTTCTCTGCAACACATTCTTCTCCACAGAATCCATGCCAGCAGGGATCCGGCAGTTTATCGCCGCGTTGCCTTTGTCACAAACAAGCGGCATGATTCGAAGCATCTCAGCGGGTGAATATTACAGCGGGTTTGGCTACCTCATATTGTTCGCATATCTGGCGGCGTTTTCCCTGATTTCTGTACTGTTCATCTATAAGAAAAAGAATCTGTAGGAGGATACACCGGTCATGAGCAATCAAAACAAAACCACCAAAGGCCTCCTCGCTGTGAGCTTCGGGACTTTGCACAAGGAAACCTGTGATAAGACCATCGGTGCCATTGAAGGAGCTTTGGCAGAGGCGTTCCCGGACCACGCGCTGTACCGCGCATGGACAAGCCGGTTTATCATTAAGAAACTTCGTGAGTCCCATGGGATTCACTGCGATACATTAGAAGAAGCGCTGCAGCGCATGGCTGCAGACGGAATCAAAGAGGTTTTGGTGCAGCCCACCCACCTTTTGGACGGATTCGAAAACGAAAAGATGAGGCAGGTTTTGGCAGAATTGGCAGACCCTTTCGACTCGATCCGCATTGGTGCGAATCTCCTGGACTCTGAATCGGATATCGATGCGGTTTCCAGAATCGTCCTAGAAGATATCTATTCGGAATGCTGCTGCGATGATGCATCTGCCCTCGTCTTAATGGGACACGGCAATCGGCACGATCCGGCTTCCAACGAGGTTTACCACATGCTCCAAAAGCGGCTGGCTGATCAGGGCTACCATCGTGTTTTTGTCGGCACCGTTGACGGCTCGCCAACCTTGGAAGACGTTCTGGCTGCGTTGCAAAAGCACGGATCCATTACAAAAGCCTTTGTGACGCCGCTGATGATCGTTGCCGGAAACCACGCACTAAACGATATGGCCGGCGACGACGAAGACTCATGGGTCAATCAGATCAAAGGCATCGGCATTTCGGCAGTGCCAATCATCAAGGGACTTGGCGAATACAAGGCGGTACAGCAATTATTCATCGATCACGCCACTGCGGCAAAATGATCCAATCAAACCATATGACTAAGAAAACAATCGTTACAATTTGTCTGATCATGCTGTTCGGACTTTCATACCCGGCCTGCGTTTGGGGCGCCGAGGGATACGACGCTGTCGCTCCGTCCTCCGATGTTTCTTCGTCGAAAACGGTAATCAAATATGGTATGACGCCAATTTACGGGCGCGATATCAACGACGGAAACTATGACGTTGAGGCAGAAAGCAGTTCCTCATTCTTCCGGATTACCAAGGCGAAGTTGGCGGTAAAGGGCGGCAAGATGACCGTTCGTATGACGCTGTCCTCCACTAGCTATGAGTACATTTACCTGGGGACACCGGAAGAAGCTGCCGCTGCACCCCTCGAGCAGTATATCGCTCCGAAGGATCATGAGGGGGAAAGCACCTTTGAATTTCGCTTGTCGGCCTTGAACAAAGAACTGGACTGCGCGGCTTTCAGTAAGAAAAAGAAACAATGGTATCCGAGAACGATCCTCTTTGATGCATCGTCTCTGCCGGATACCGGGCTGAAGATCACGCTGCCCGACTATGACAAAATCGAAAAGGCCATGGAGGCTTACGATGGATCCACAAACAAGGATTCTACGGAAGCAACCGCAACATTGCAAAAGATTGCTGCGATCGGACACGATCCTGCGGCCATTGATAAAAAAGATGGCGAATATTCCATCCAGGTGCAGATGACCGGCGGGAGCGGACGTGCCAGCGTTACCTCACCGACCTGGTTGATCGTCAAAGACGGCAAAGCCTATGCCCGGCTCATGTGGAGCAGCACCTATTATGACTACATGATCGTTGGAGGCAAAAAATACACCAACGAAACGACCGACGGCGGCAACTCCACGTTCACCATTCCGATTCCTGTACTGGACGAGAGCTTCCCGGTCATTGCAGATACGACGGCAATGGGCGACCCTGTGGAAATCGAGTATGAGCTTACGTTCTACAGCGACACCGTGGGAACGAAGAGTCAGATTCCTCAGGAAGCGGCCATCAAAGTACTGATCGTTTCCCTCATCATCATCGTTTTGGGAGGGATCCTGAACATCGTGATCAAACGTAGAAGAAAGCAATAGCAAAGACGAAAACAATAAGGAGCTCTAAGGATGGAAATGCACGAACATTTTCCTATATTTATAAAAACGGCCGGCAGCAAAGTCATCGTCGTTGGCGGCGGCAAAATTGCCCAGCGACGGATACAGACCCTGGCGAAGTTTGATTTCGAAATCACGGTCCTGTCCACGCAGATCACGGACGACATCCAAAAGCTGCGGGATGCAGGACGAATTTGTCACGTGCCGGATGTGTTCGATCCACAAAAGCCGGAGCCGTTCCTCCATTTGGTCGAGGATGCCCTGATGGTGCTTGCCTGCACCGATGATTCCGACGTTAACGGACAGATCGGAGCTCTTTGCAAAAGCCATGGAATCCAAGTGAATCTGTGCGATGACCAGAAAGAGTCCACCTTTTGGTTCCCTGCCATCGCAACAAACGATGAATTGGTCATGGGCCTCGTCGGCAATGGCAAATCCCATGAAACTGTAAGAAATGCAGCCGCGAGACTGCGTCAGATCATAGAAGAAAGGCAATACTAAAATGAAAATCCGAGTTGGAAGCAGAGAAAGTGTTCTGGCAGTCATCCAGTCAGAAATGCTGATGGACGCAATCCACAAATACGATGCGTCCATCGAGCTGGAACTGGTCACCATGAAAACAAAGGGCGATAAGATCCTGGACCGCAATCTGGATAAAATCGGCGGTAAGGGACTCTTTATCAAAGAACTGGAACTCGCCCTGGAAGACGGCCGCGTGGACCTGGTGGTTCACTGCGTCAAAGATATGACGACGGATGTGTTGGACGAAATCCCGATCCTGGCCTGCTCCGAGCGGGAAGACCCGAGAGACGCGTTGATTCTACCGGAAGGCGTTACGGAACTGGATCTAAGTAAACCCATTGGCTGTTCTTCAAACCGAAGAATTCTCCAATTTCAGAAGCTTTATCCAGAAGCGACCTTCGAACCGATGCGAGGCAACGTACAGACCAGGCTTAAAAAGCTGGACAGCGGTCATTTCGCCGCTACCATGCTGGCCGTTGCTGGACTCAAGCGAGCAGGACTGGAGCACCGAATCAGCCGGATCTTTGAGCCGGATGAGATGATTCCTGCTGTGGGGCAAGGCGTGCTGGCAGTTCAGGGCAGACGCGACCAGGACATTTCCTTCCTCGCTGATTTTGACAACCGGGACGCCTGGCGAACCAGCCTTTGCGAGCGAAGCTTTATAAGAACCCTGGATGGTGGGTGCACATCACCGATGGCGGCCTATGCGGTCATCAGCGGTGATCGCATCAAACTGACAGGTCTTGATATTGATAAAGACGGGAAGCCTTTTGTCATGCACATGGAGGATGTTGCCGTCACCAATGAAGAATGCATTGCTCTGGGACATAAACTGGCATTGCAAATGAAAGGGAAAGAATAAATGAAGGGAAAAGTATTTCTCGTGGGTGCAGGCCCCGGAGATGGTGGTCTGCTGACATTAAAAGGTAAGACATTAATCGAGAAGGCAGACGTGATCGTCTATGACAGATTGGTCGGTCCCGAAATCATGGCCATGATACCGGAAGGTACGGAGACCATTGACGTCGGCAAGAACGCCGGTCGTCACCCGGTTCCGCAGGGAGAAATCAATCAGATCCTTCTGGAACAGGCAGAGGCTGGAAAGATGGTCGTCCGGCTAAAAGGCGGCGATCCGTTTCTCTTTGGCCGCGGCGGAGAAGAATTGGAGTTACTGCAGCAAAGCGGCATCGACTTCGAAGTGGTTCCCGGAATCACCTCCTCCATCGCTGTTCCGGCATATGGCGGAATTCCGGTGACTCATCGCGACTTCTGTTCCTCCCTGCACATTATTACAGGACATGCAAAAGCCGGGGCCAAGCTTTCCATTGACTTTGATGCACTGGTCCGGCTGCACGGAACGCTGGTGTTCATGATGAGCGTTTCCACTGTTGAGCAGATTGCGACGGGACTTATGGAAGCCGGTATGGACCCTCAGACACCTTCGGCGGTCATTGAAAAAGGAACCCTGCCGCAGCAGAGGACGTTTACATCGCCAATCAGCGATTTGTCCAAAACGGTACGTGAAAACCACGTCACCTCCCCTGCTGTCATCATGGTCGGCAAAGTATGCAGTCTATCCGAACAGTTCGGCTGGTTTCACCAAAAGCCTTTGCTCGGAAAGCGCGTTTTAGTGACACAGCCGGTTGCCAGAAGCTCCCGGCTTGCCGGGGGACTTCGAGAACTGGGTGCCGACGTCCTGCTGTATCCAAGCATCAAAACAGAACCGATTCGGCCTCTGGACGTGCCAACCAAAGAACCGGTCACGGGCGATGCCTTTGATACTCTCGTATTTACCAGTGCAGAAGGCGTGCGCTCTTACTGCAGCTGGCTTTTGGAAAACGGCTCAGACATGCGGACCCTAGCGGGGCAAAAAATCGCCTGCATCGGCATTGCCACGGCAAACGCTCTGAAGGAATACGGTCTCGCGTGTGACTTTATCCCGTCCGAATACAGCGGACTGGCACTGGGCCGGGAAATGGTAGACAATGGATTTGTGGATCAAAACAGCCGGGTGCTTTTGCTTCGGACGACACTGGCCTCCCACGATGTGACCGATGTCCTTGGGGATGCACAGATTCCATATACCGATTATCCGGTCTATGAGACCCATTTGATCGCCAACCCGCCAGTGGATCAGGTTGGTGAAATCGACTTCGTTACGTTTACGAGCAGAAGCTGTGTGGATGGCTTCGTTCGTTCACAAGATAGAACAGACTTTGATGGAATGCCTGCTCTTTGCATTGGCAACCGAACAGCTGAAGCTGCATCATCCTATGGCTTTCATGTTACGATTTCTGATCAGGCAACCATCGACAGCATGCTGTCAAAAGCGTTAGAACTTGGGAAATAATATGAGTGGAAAGGAATATAGTACAATGGATTTAACGAGAAGACCAAGAAGATTACGTACAACAGAAGCAATGAGAAAAATGGTTCGGGAGACCCGCGTGGATAAATCCTCCCTGATTTACCCGATTTTTACCATCGACGGAACGGGAATCAAGGATGAGATCCCTTCCATGCCGGGACAGTACCGCTACAGTGTGGACCAGTTCCCTTACGCACTGGAAGAAGCCGCAAAGCTGGGCGTGAATAACATCCTGCTGTTCGGGATTCCAGAGCACAAGGACGAAGTGGGAAGTCAGGCCTATGCCCATGACGGAATCGTTCAGAGAGCTTTAAGAGAGGGTAAAAAGCACTTCCCGGATATGCTGTTTATCGCAGACGTCTGCATGTGTGAATATACGTCCCACGGACACTGCGGAATCCTGCACGGCGAATACGTTGACAACGACGATACGCTGAAGATGCTGGCAGAAATCGCAAGCTCCCAGGCGGAAGCAGGTGCAGATATCGTGGCTCCTTCTGATATGATGGATGGCCACGTTATGGCGATTCGTGAGAAGCTGGATGCAGATGGCTTTAAGAACATTCCGATTATGTCCTATGCCGTCAAGTTCGCTTCAGCCTTTTATGGACCGTTCCGTGATGCTGCGGACTCTGCGCCGCATTTTGGTGACCGAAAGAGTTATCAGATGGACTATCACAACGGCAGAGAGGCTATGAAAGAAGCACTTCTGGACGTAGAGGAAGGTACGGATTTCCTGATCGTAAAACCAGCTATGGCCTTCTATGATCTTCTGGAACGGGTGGTCAGCGCGACCAACATCCCGGTTGCCACTTACAGCGTAAGCGGTGAATATTCCATGGTTAAGGCTGCCGCACTGAATGGCTGGATCGATGAAGAACGGATTATCGGCGAAATGGCTGTCGGAGCATACCGCAGTGGCGCAGGCATGTATATTACGTATTTTGCAAAAGAATTGGCTAAAATGATTGATGAAGGGAAAATAGGCTAATATGAATCATTCACTAATCAGCGCAGATAACACGTGGGCATTGTTTGCGATCATTGCAGCGATTGCAACTCTTGCCGTATATTTAGAACAGAAGACAAAAATCGGTTCCAAACTCACCGGATGCGTTATGGCTCTCATCGGCGCCATGATTTTGTCCAATGTCGGGATCATTCCTTTGGATGCTCCCGCCTATGATTTCGTATGGAGTTACATCATTCCGCTGGCGATTCCGATGCTCCTGTTCAATGCAGACATCAAGCGGATCGGCAAAGAAAGCGGACGGCTTCTCATTATTTACCTGATCAGCGGCATCGGGACAGTGGCCGGGGGCTTCCTGGCTTACAGCCTGCTCAAGGGAGCACTGACAGACCTTGGCCAAGTGCTGCCAATGATGATCGGTACTTATACAGGTGGAAGCGTCAATCTGGTTGCCATGTCGGACGCATACAATGTAGGCGGTGAACTGGTTTCTTCCTCTGTTGTCGCCGACAATCTGCTCATGGCGCTTTATTTCTTCGCGCTGATTGCCGCAGCAGGTTCGAAGTTTTTCCTGAAGAACTACAAGCATCCTTTGATTGATGAGCATCAGCACAAGACTGCAGATGGGGAAATCGGCGGCGCTGCTACCTTCTGGGAACCAAAGCAGATTTCTCTCAAGGACATCGCGATCTGCATCGCTTTATCCCTTGTCATCGTTGCAATTTCCGTGAAGATTTCAGGGGTTTTGGGCGAAGTGATTCCGACAACCAATTTCGGACTTTCCCTGATCAACGGACTGCTTGGCAACCAGTACCTGATCATTACAACACTGACCATGCTGGTGGCAACCCTCTTCCCGAGACAGGTCGGAAACATTCCGGGCGCACAGGAAATCGGAACTTATCTGATTCACATTTTCTTCGCCGTAATCGGGGTGCCTGCATCGATCTACATGATCGTTACAAAAGCACCGCTCCTGCTCCTGTTCTGTGCCATCATCGTATTCGTGAACATGCTGTTTTCCTTTGTCTTTGGCAAGCTGTTCCGGTTTAGCCTGGAGGAAATCATCATTTCATCCAATGCCAACATCGGCGGTCCGACGACTGCCGCTGCCATGGCCATTGCCAAGGGTTGGAACACACTCATCGTTCCTTCTATCCTAGTCGGAACCCTGGGGTACGTGCTCGGCAATTACTACGGCATCTTTGCCGGGACACTGATTGGACTATAAAAGCAGGCCCGCAGGATTTCTCCCACGAGCCATGTGTTACTTCCTCACGTTGTCATTTGATTTTTACACCATATTCTTTTAACCGCCTGGAAATGGTTGATTTGTTAACCTTTTTTCTTCGTTACATAAAACCTTCTGTTTGGCGCTATTGCGTCAAATATCTTGTTGCGGATTCGGATCCAAGGAATGCTCTGCAGGAAAATCAGTGAGAACAGGAATCCTGCGAAGTAAGTGACAAACACATAAATAAACCCAACCAGAATCAAGTGGTCTTCCCAAAATCCAGTAAGCAGCCATCCCGTCTCAAGCAACCGTTCAATAAACATCCAGTGGAACAGATAGATGAACAGGGTTGCGTTGGACATTTTCGACAGAATGATTTCCCAGATCCGTCGCAGACGCATCTTCTCCAGCGCCGTTGATAGGAATACGAACAATGCAATGCACTTTAGAATATTACCCGCCAGAAACTTTCGCGTAATTTCGATGGATTCAAAATTCCCCTGCAAATCAAACCTGTGGACACTGATCAGGAACAAACTTAATATTCCCAGAATCCCGAATATGTACAGCGCAATGCGAAATTTGCGTGGCATTCGGTACGTATAGAGCCAATATCCGATCACGCTAAGAATCACATACTGGGAAAACAGATCCATAGGCGTCTTGGTCAGAATCAAATTGATTTCCTCAGCGCCTTTGCCTGGGAACAGTTGGTCCCAAAGATACAGCATGTTCAGCATAGCAGCTATGAGCAGCGCAATAAACAAGTACTTAAAGTGAAAAGCTTTTGCATGTTCTGTAAAGACTCTCAGCAGCGGCACCATGGCATAGACCCCGATGATCATTGGAATATACCAGAGGTGCTGGTCATCCCCATGAACCGCTTCATACAGTACATCCTGAACACCGAACGCATCTGTCGATTGAAGGGACAATTCATTCCACGCAAAAAGAATCTTCCACAGAACGTAGGCACACGCCATCTTCAGGACATTTTTGCCCCATACTTTACGCGCGGTAACATGCCGTTCCGGTGCAAGGAAAAAGATGCCGCTGATCATTACGAAAATAATCGTTCCAGCAGTAAAAGAACTCCTGCACAATAGTGTCAGGTAGTGGGCTGTTGATCCTTCAGCCATTGCCGTATACCCCTGGTCCGGTTCCAGAAACCAGAACATGTGGGTCGCAATCACCATCATGCAGGAAATGCATCTGATTATGTCGACAGAGTAATCTCTGTCACCTTGAAACATTGATTTACGTTTATTATCTTCTAAGTTCAATCTTCTATTCCATCAAAATGTTTCTGCCAAACTTATTCCGATAACTTACACGTGCCGAGTAACTTCGTTGATTTTGGAGTCTTCAGGTAACATTTTACAACATTCCCGCTCGTGACTTCAATGATTTTGTAACCTTTGGCATTTGACTGTTTCGTGTTTGCTTGGAAGGTCTTATTGACTTGCTTTTTCGTCTTGCCTGTCAGCTTCATCGAATACACAACCATCCTATCATCCCAGTCGTCTCCGGAGAAATAGCCCTCCATCAATTCAAAGTAGATTTTCTTGCCTTTAATGATGTAGGCGATTTGTCCATCTGTGGAATAGGCATAGGTCTTTAGCTTCTTGCCATTGGTTTTCATGCGTTTGAGCGTCCACTCGGATCCGCTGTCGCTTTCGTTGAAGTAGAGGTATTTACCCTTTTTCTTCATCTTAGCAACGTCGCAGCCGTATGGATAGGCTCTGAGAGTTTTAACTTTTTTGGCTTTTCCCTTTTTCACTGTTACTTTGTAGATCCCTGATTGGGCTGCGCAGTAAACAGTTTTCCCTGACTTGATTACCTGATCATAGGTAGTCACTTTCCCTAATTTTGATCCTGCAAACGCAGTTGCAGGTATGAATGCTACTGCAATAACGGCAGCATGCATATAGCGATTCTCCTCTTCATTCCAGCCTCCCTTCTTTGATTGATTCAACCTCAATCCGCAAATCTATTACACAACTAATCCTCACCTTCGCTGTCATTATCCTCGGCTGCCTGCGTGGTTGTAGTTGCCTCAGTAGTAGTCGGGGCGGTTGTCGTTTCTTTTGTTGTCGTTGCCTCGGTCGTGGTTTCCTGCGTTGTCGACTGCGTCGTTGCTTCTGTTACCGGCGTAGAGTCACCGCCGCCGCCACCTTCATTTCTATTTGGAGGTGTCTCCGGATCCGGGTCTGGTCTGCTGATCAGCTGCAGATCCACCAACTCCATCTTGTCCTTATCGTACATAACCTGAACCACATCGCCAACCTGTGGGAAGTAGCCGCATGCAATGGTTGCATTTTCTGTTGTTAACTCAATCGGTTCTTCTTCTCCTTCGATCGTAACGGAACAAGTAAACTTCTCACCATCCCAAGTTTCCAGAGTGCCTTGTGCTGTAATAATTACAGGGGTCGGTGTTGGAGATTCGGTGGTTTTTGTTTCCGTTTGGGTTGCGGTTGTTTCTGTGGCTTTGGTTGATGTCTCTTTAGAACTTGTTGTAGGCTCCGTAGGGGTTGCTGTGGATGGCGTTGTCGGCTCTGTTGGCTTTGCCTTTTCCTTATCGCAATAGACCTTGACCGCCAAAGGATCCTCGCCGAGCTTACCGGTATAAGCTACCGTTGCCTTAACGCCGGCTTTGTATTTGTGTCCGGTAAACTTCGTCTTGTCATCCACCAGAATCTTATAGGTATTCTTGCCTGTATTGAGCTCCATGAACGTCCCTTCTGCCTTGTTAAGGGTTCCATTGATGACACTCTGGTCCTTCTTTGCCTGGTGGTGAACGATGATTTTTGTCGCAACAGGATCCTGATCGATATCGCCGGTAAATGTGATTTCCGCTCTGTCACCGACTTCAATCTTGTTATCCGGAGAATTGATTTCTGTATCCCCATTGATTACGAAGCGGTATGCATCTGCGGAATCGATGCTCAAAAGTACGGAAGTGTCGGATACGTCCGCAACGTTTCCATGGGCCTCATAGTGTGGATCATCCTCTTCCTCTTTGAGTACTTCGACGGCAATTGCATGAGGATCTTCACTCAGGTCTCCCTCGTAGGTAACCTTCACTTCATCCCCTTCATTCAGTTCACCAGTGACCTGTGTTTCACTGTCGTAGGTAAATACTGCACTGAGTCCATCCGAAGAAACAACAAACGTGTCATCCTCCAGATCGCTCAATTCACCTTCCATGGTCAATTCGTGCTTCACAGCTTCTAAAACAGTGACTGTGTCCGCTACCATAGAATCTCCATCTTTATGGTAATCTACGCTAAGCTTATCCCCGGCAGTGATTTCTGTCTCGTCCCCAAGGTTGTAAACGGTTTCCTCTATGGTTGTGAATTCCTCCACACCCGAGCCGGTATCTACAACAATGGTTTCATTGGTAGCACCGACAAGAGTTCCCTCGATGGTTCCACTATCGGAGGAGCATCCGGCAAGCGGTATCATCATTGCTAAAACAAAAGCACTTAACACAAGTAATTTCGTTAATAATTTCATGATGGCCTCCTTTTTTACTCTTTCTATTATTCACAATTATACCAACGTTCTACTGTATTAACAATTCATTTCAGTAAAGTCGCAGTTTTTTCATCTATACTTCCGTATACCTGCAACCGTCAAAACTGGTGTCAAACATGCAGATGCTTTTGTATCCACAATACCTGCACGCTGTGATGCGCTTGTTGTCGCTGCCTTTGTCTTTTTCCCTCTTTGGTGCGATGGCAATGTTTCCGGAATAGATTTCCTGGCAAATGCGCTCCACCTGTTTGCCCGCTTCATCACACAGTTCTTCGAAATCCCCTTCGCTCAAGAGCTCGCTCCCGCCCTTAGCGGCGTACTCTTTCTTGGATTTTACGAATTTGACCGGGATGGTATTGGATTCACAGGATGCAATGTTCTGGGCTTCCTCGTAGAATTCTGTATCAAAAGCATCGTAGAGATTCTCATCGCGCAAAGTGATGCCTTCCATGGTGAACGCAGTTTTGAGTTTTCCATCCAGCTTTTCTTTCTCCGTCTCGCTGTTTCGTACAACGTCAATCATCCGGTCTTTGATTTTGAAATAGAACACGCCTGCCGGTTCCGGCTGCGGCACACCTTTTTTTCGCTGTCTCGCGGCGTTCATGTAAACCATGAGCTGCAGTTTGTATCCGCTTCGTATTTTGTCTGTATCGATTTTGTTATTGCCGCTTTTGTAATCTACGATTCCCACCGCATAATTGTCCGGGGTGTCCAAAACATCCAGCCGGTCAATCTTCCCGCGGAGCACGGCTTCTTTACCGCTTGATAGCTGCACCCGAATTGGTGGGAGCATGCTACCGGAATATCCAAAGGGTTCTTCAAAGCGCATTGCTCTGATTTTGCTGCCTCGCACCTGTCGCACAAGAGCCCAGGCGACATCGCTGCAAATGCTGATGATCCAGTCTCTCCGGAAGCACCCTTCGGAGTCGGACGCAAAGATGCCTTCGCGATAATGGTCCGCTTCCTCCAGAATGATTTTCCGAACCAGCTCATCACAGTCCTGCCGGGTGATACACATCCATGGAGATTCATCGGCCGTTACGGCAGTGCCTCCCTGCGGCGTCAACTCCTGGGACAATTTCATCAGACAGTCATGGTAGATGTCTCCGATTTCACGACCGCCGATTTCAAAGATCCTCTGCTCATCTGCCCGCAGGCCCTGATCGATAAAATGCTTAAATGGACATTCGCTATATCGTTCCAAACGCGACGCACTCACGAACATTTTGTCGGAATCACCGCAATACAGCGCATCAGCCAGATCCTGTCCAATGGACTCCAGCCGGTTGCTGAACAGCAGTCCTCCAGCCACAAGGTCAAAATCCCGTCGGTCATGCTCTCCATACCACCTCATGGCCTGAATCCATTCGTCGCTGATTTTACTGCTTTCTGCATAATCCCGCATGGCGCCTGCCATATACGGGAGGGTGCCCTTCTTTGAAGAGATCAGTTCCATTTCGTTCTCGCTGCCAAGGTCTCCTGCAGGTTTAATGTGGAACAGGTTCTTCAAATCGTTGAACAAAAACGATGGCGCCGAACTTCTGCCATCTGCATCCGAAAGGCTGTAAGAAACGTAAAGTATGTCTGTCGGCAGAGAAAGATTCCTGTAAATGGCCAGCTGCTCTTCCTGCCGGGAAATTTCTTCCCGCTTGGAGATATTGACCTTCAGGTTTTCCAGGATTCCCAGTTCTTTATCCGTAAGCAAACCGGACTCGCTGGATTTCATTGGGAGCACGCCTTCATTGGCGCCAATCACCATCAGCACTTTAATGCGGCTCATTCTGGTTCTCTGCATGGTTCCGATCAAAACGCAGTCCGAACTTTGCGGCACCAATCCGATTTCCGCTTCCTCCAGACCTGCACTGATCAGATTGCGCAGCCCCTCATTGCTGATTTTCCTGTTTCCGATGACCCGTACGATCTGGGTAAAGAGACTGCAGATTAGATTCCAGCTTTGGGCGGTTTCTGCCGCGCTGGTAAGGAGCCCCAGATCCTGCTGCTGTTCCATGAGTTCTGCAATTCGGTCGCGTATCTTAAAGCGGCTCTCCAGATATTCGTAAATGCCGCAGACTTTTTCTTCTGCCGTGTTTCTCCGGCCGGTTTCGTCTCTGGACGTCTGCACAATGTCTACGATCTCTCCGCGCATTTCATTGAGCCTTTGCATCTGCTCTTCGCTGTACTTACCTCCGGTCCGTGTGAATTCGGTTTTCCATTTACCCCCACGGATTTTGAATTCCGTCACATAATTCTGCAAAAGCTCCTCGTCTTCGCCGTTCCATCCGAGAAGACCGGTCTTGATCATACTCATGATATATTCGTTGACGAAGCCTTTGACCATGACATCCATCAAAGACAGCAAAAATTTCACGACCGGCTGATGCAATACCCGTCGCTTCTGGTCCGCGAAACACGGAATCCCCCATCGATGGAAGGTCCGCTCTAAAATCTTGCCCCGAACCTCTATATCATTACAAATCAGCGCAATATCGCCAAATTGATAGCCTTCATCCCGTACCAGTGTCAGGATGTACGAAGCTGCTTTCTCTGCTTCCGCGTATATGTTGGATGTTTCTGCCAACGCGACTTGTTTCGCAAAGGCACTGGTTCTGATTTCGGTTACCGGACTGATCGATACCGCTTCTCCGATTTCATCCGCCATGTCCGAAAGCTGCTTGATCACGTATTTTGACAAATCAAAAAGCCCTTCGCCTTCGCCGATGGTCAGTCGCCTTGCGTCCATCGGAGGCTGTGGCATGCCATCTCCGTCGTATTCGCAGGTCATGACCACGTTCAAATCATCGGAGACTTGCAGAAGCCTTTGCATGATCAAAAGGTTTAGTGGAGTAAAGGTATCAAAACCGTACACCCAAATGTCCGCTCCGGAAACGAGCTCTGCATCGAGAATCAACTCCCCATAAAACCGGATGTAGTCCTCCGAATCCAGGAATTTATCTTCCACGGCTGCTTCGTATTCCTGGTAGATTTTCTCGATGTCCTGAAGCTTAAATTCCAGGTAGGAGTTGGCTACGCCCTCTCCTGCCTCCGTCACCTCCGCCAGATCTTCCGGCGTTGTTCCGTACCGTTTCATCTCAGAAATCAGGCTGTTCATCAGGCTGATGAAAGAGTTTCGCCCATTCATCTTGCGGTAAACACTCAGCTCCTCGGAGACCTTGTCGATGATCAGGGCAAGCAGCATATGCCGTCCATACTTATCGATGAGCTCCGGATTTTTGCTCCTGGATGCCTGCACGACTTTATATCCCAAGCTGGAAAAGTCCGTCACCATAAAATTGATCAATGCCGGGCCTGTATCCCTGAAATGGGCCAGTGCGTCGCGCTCCATCTGCAGAGAATACTGATCCGGAACGATCAGGATGGTTTTTTTTCTTGGGTCGATATGATTCAAAATGAATGTTTCTTTGTTTGTGGCTTCGTTGCCGTAATAAATCCTTAACATGGCTACATTGTATCATAAAACAAAGGCTAAAAAAATGGACACAAAAGGACGTGGCAATCCGTGCCACGCCCTTGTTGATTTACGAAATTGTATTTGCGTCACCGGTCCTCTCGGAAATACGGTAGTCCCAGACTTTCCGGCGGCTGATGCTCACGCTTTCTGCGCATGCTGGTGATGATCAGTACCAGAATCGTTACAACGTATGGAAGCATCTTATACAGTTCTTTTACTGCCATGCCCGCACCCGGGATGAACAGATGGAGAATGTAAAGGCCACCAAACAGAATGGACCCGAAGATCGCAATGTTAGGCTTCCACAGAGTGAAGATAACCAATGCGATCGCCAGCCATCCTCTGTCTCCGAATGCATCGTTGGACCAAACGCCGCTGGCATAGTCCATCACGTAGAAGAGTCCGCCAAGGCCTGCGATCATACAGCCGATGCAAATCGCAAAGTATTTGTACTTATTGACATCGATTCCTGCCGCATCTGCAGTCGCCGGATTTTCACCGACCGCTCTCAGATGCAGTCCCACTCTGGTCCGTTTCAGGATATAGGCGGTGATGATGGCAATCACGATTGCCAGATACGTCATAAACCCGTAGGATAAGAAGATCTTACCGAACCATCCCATATCATTGGCAAACGGAAGGGACTTACTGAAGATGATGCTTGTCTTACTCAGTGCAATGGATGGAACGGAGCTTCCTGTCAGCTTCATGAGAGATCCGCCGAAGAAGTTTCCGAATCCTACGCCAAATGTGGTCATAGCAAGACCGACTACGTTTTGGTTGGCCCGTAGCGTTACGGTCAGTACTGCAAACAGCAATCCCATCAGCAGCGAACCAATCAAACACGAAAGGAACGGAATCATAATGGCAAGGAACGGATTCAAATCGGTTCCCTGATGGCTGTGTTCGTAAAAGAACGCGCCGATTACGCCGCACATGGCGCCCACGTACATGACACCTGGAATTCCCAGGTTCAGGCTTCCTGCTTTTTCCGAAATCGTTTCACCGGTACAGCCAAACAACAGCGGCATGCCCTGTATGATCGCTCTCGGGATAAAAGAAACAAGATCAAACATTATGCTTCCTCCTTTCCTGAGCTTTTGCGGACGTGAACGATATAGTTGATGAAGAATTCACATCCGATGATGAAAAACAGGATGATTCCTGTCAGGATATCTCCAAAGGACTGGTTCAATCCACAGCTTGTGGATATTTCTCCTGCCCCCTGTTCAAGGAACACCAACAGCAACGCCGCAAAGACCATTGCGATGGAGTTGAACTGGGCAAGCCAGGATACCATGATGCCCAAAAATCCTCGGCCGCCTGCCAGGGATGTAGTGATTGTGTGGTCCGTTCCGGAAACCATCATCCAACCCGTGAATCCGCAGATCGCACCGGAGAGCAGCAGAGTACGTATAATAACTCTGTCTACTTTAATGCCGACATAGTTTGCTGTCCGCTGACTTTCTCCAACAACGGAGATTTCATATCCATGCTTGCTGTACTTCAGATAGACATGCATTCCTATGGTAATGATCGCTACGAAAATAATGATGAACAGATAGCTGTTCGTTCCGATATACGGAAGCCACCCTTCCCTGCCGGACTGATTTATAATACCAACGTGACCGGAACCTTTTGGATTTTCCCACAGAATGATGAAATAGGCAACCAGCTGAATGGCAACGTAGTTCATCATCAGGGTAAATAAGGTTTCATTGGTTCCCCACTTCGCTTTGAAAAACGCCGGAATCATTGCCCAGACCGCACCGGCACCGATCGCTGCAATGAGCATGACCAGAATGAGCAGTCCATTCGGGAGCACACCGCCAAGATAAATCATAACTACGGACGTGGCCCAGGCGCCAATCAGTACCTGACCTTCTCCGCCCAGATTCCAGAACTTCATCTTGAATGCCGGTGTCAATGCCAGTGAAATGCAAAGCAGGAACGCCAGCTCCTTAAACAGGACCAGGACTTTTCTGGAGGATCCGACTGCACCATCGATCATGGCGCTGTAGACTGCGATTGGATCCAGTCCAGTCGTGAGCGTCGTTACAATCGCGCATACAATCAAAGCTGCAACGATTGCACTGATTCGGATGGCCCATGCCCTTCTCGCCGGCATTTCTTTTCTTTTTGTAATATGGAGGAACGGTTCTTTGATTTGCTTACTCATCTGCACTACCTCCTCCCAATTTTGTCATCATCATTCCAACCTGTCTCTTATCCGCTTTTCTTCCCTCAACGAGTCCGCTGACTTTGCCTCCGCAAAGTACCAGGATTCTGTCGCAAAGCTCCAGCAGAACATCCAGGTCTTCCCCTACATAGATTACGGCAACGCCCTTTTCCTTTTGCTGGTTCAGGAGGTCATAAATCGTGTAGGAGGAGTTAATATCTAATCCACGTACTGCATAGGCAGAAAGCAGAACCGTTGGCGCCGACGCAATTTCTCTGCCGACGAGAACTTTCTGTACGTTTCCACCGCTCAGTTTTCTAACTTGTGTGGATACGCTTGGCGTATTGACTTCCAGTTCGTCCACAACTCTCTCTGCTAACGCACGTGGGGTTTTTCTGTCTGTAAACAGGGACTTGCCTCTTCTAAAGGAACGGAGCATCATATTATCCGTCAAATCCATGCTCCCGACAAGGCCCATGCCGAGTCTGTCCTCAGGGACGAAGGAAAGGGAAACACCCATTTCCGCAATCCTCAGGGGATCCTTGCCCAAAAGTTCTTCGCTTTCACCGCTTTCATGAATGTACTGAATGGAACCTTTTTCGACACGCTGCAGGCCAGCGATCGATTCCAGAAGTTCTTTCTGTCCACATCCTGAAATTCCGGCGATTCCCAGAATTTCTCCTGTGTTCGCCGTGAAAGAAACATCGTCCAGCTTCATGACCCCATCCGGGCCTTTGACCGTCAGGTGTTCCACCTTTACTCTTGGTTTCGGGTCGACAGGCTCCGGCCGGTCGATATTGAGCTCGACTGCCCGGCCGACCATCATGTTGGTCATTTCCTGTTCGTTGGTCTGTGCTGTAATCATTTCGCCAACAAACTGGCCTTTTCTCAGCACGGCAACACGATCCGAAATAGCCAGTACTTCGTGAAGTTTATGGGTGATGATGACAACGGTCTTGCCATCTTTTTTCATATTTCTGAGAACAGCAAAAAGCTTGTCTGTTTCCTGCGGTGTCAGTACTGCCGTCGGTTCGTCCAGGATGAGGATGTCTGCACCTCTGTAAAGAACCTTTACGATCTCCACCGTCTGCTTTTGGGAAACGGACATGTTGTAAATTTTCTGTTTCGGGTCCACGTCAAATCCGTAGGTATTACAGATCTCACGTATTTTGTTTTCTGCTTGTTCCATATCAAGCTTGCCCTTTTCTTCCAGGCCAAGCACGATATTTTCTGCCGCAGTAAATACATCTACCAGTTTGAAATGCTGATGGATCATACCAATGCCGTGATCAAAGGCTTCTCTTGGAGAGCTGATCATGACCGGTTCGTTGTTTATCAGTATTTCTCCGCCGTCAGGAAAGTATATTCCGGACAGCATATTCATTAATGTTGTTTTACCGCTTCCGTTTTCACCGAGAAGTGATAATATTTCTCCGCGGTATATATCCAACGTAACACCATCATTCGCAACGGTATCGCCGAAAACTTTTGTGATGTTGCGCATCGATACTGCAATCGGTCTATTTTCCAAAACAATCTGCCTTTCCGGTTATGAAACAAGGAAAACCCCGGAATATCCGGGGCTTTCCGTATATTTATCTGCACGTCTTACATTTTCTCGTCGAGAGTCTTGATTCCGTCGATTGCCTTGATATCAAAGTAAGGAGCTGATCTCAACTCAGGGGATGATTCATTGAAGTATCCGTCCTGAATAGCTTCTGTATCAGGAGTGAACTTGTCATCTGTATCAACGTCGGCCTTGTAGGAATCTAAAGTCTTGCCGTCAACCGTGAATGTGGAAGTATCGAATACGTGGAGTTCACCGTTTTCGAGAGCGGCCTTTACTTCATCCAGCTTCGCCTGTGTTCCTTCTGCTGCAGCCTTTTCATTTACTTCTGTCAGCTGAACGGAACCAGTAGCTAAAGTACCAACATAGTCAACATCGATTGCTTCACCATCCATCAGCTTCTGCATTGCATCCTTGTAGTAAGGAGTCCAGTCGATTCTGGATGAAACGATGAATGTGTTCGGACAAGCTTCTGCAGTGCTGCCGTTGTATGATACGTTAGGAACACCAGCTTCTTCACAAGCAGTAGGAGCACCCATGGAGTCAGCATGCTGTGAAATCAGAACGCAGTCACGGCTGATCAGCTTGTTAGCAGCTTCTTTTTCTGCAGCTTCATCATACCATGAACCTGTGAATGTAACTTCCATCGTAGCGGATGGACATTCGGAACGTGCGCCAAGGAAGAAGGAAGTATATCCGGAGATTACTTCTGCATAAGTAAATGCGCCAACGTATCCGATCTTAGCCTGATCTTCTGTGATCTTGCCGCTTTCGATCATTTCGTTCAGCTTCATTCCAGCAGCAACGCCTGCCAGGTAACGACCTTCGTAGATGGAAGCGAATGCATTGTGATAGTTGTCAAGACCTTCTGTGTGAGCCTTTGTTCCTGTGGAGTGACAGAACTGTACATCCGGGAAGTCCTTTGCAGCCTGAATCATGAAATCTTCATGTCCGAATGAGTCCGCAAAGATGATACCACAACCTGCGTCAACGAGTTCTGCAGCTGTATCATAACATTCCTGTCCTTCAGGGATGTTTGTCTTGATAACAGCCTCAACGCCCAATTCATCACATGCAGCGTTTGCAGCGTCGATGAAGTTCTTGTCATAGGTTGAGTTTTCGTCATGCAGGCAGATAAATCCAGCCTTTAATGCGCCGTCTGATTCGCCCTCATCTCCACCGGATCCGCCGCAGCCTGTAAATACTGCAGTGAACGCGAAGACCATCATGAGTGCGAGCACTAATGCTACTGCTTTTTTCATTTTGTTCCTCCTGTTTTACTCTTTAGAAAACACAAAAGACAGGTTTAGAACCTGTCTGCCAATAAACTACTGTAACAAAACCACACTCTTCGTTCCACACTATCGATTCAAGAAGCCCAAAACAAAAGGAAACGATCGGTATTCTCAAATGATCCAATAGTCGTAACTCAGGCGTTACGGTAGAGACGCACTGTACCACTTCTTCGTGCTTATATTGGCAAATATTTACAATTGTGAAAGGTTCCTTTCACGTTTTGAGTGTACCAACTTGAGGTTTCAGTGTCAAGGTAAATGTGTCTTACAATCTTGCTCAATTTTACGCTGTTTTACACCGCATTTTGTGGTATTATTAGAACGTAATTACTACTCGAATCAACGGAGGTTTATCATGTTTTACGAAGTAGATATCGCTGGGATGAAAAGAAATCTGAAACTGTTCCATGTAGCGGATGACTTGCAAATCGCGGCTTTCATTCTGTACGGCGATGTGGAAATTACACAGCATGCTGCAAAGGAGTTGCTCGCAAAAGCACCGGAATTTGACATTATGCTGACGTCCGCATCCAAAAGTATTCCTTTGATTTATGAAATGGCACGGCAAGCAGGCGTCAACGAGTACGTTGTTGCTCTGAAAGCGCAGAAGGTTTACATGGGTGAGCCACTCACCGCAGATGTGAATTCGATTACAACCCTTGACAAACAAAAGCTGTTTATCGGTGAAGATGACGCTGCCAAGTTAAAAGGCAAACGTGTCCTGATCGTGGATGATGTAATCAGTACCGGAGAGTCTTTGCGCGCCATGGAAAAACTGGTCGAAAAAGCCGGCGGAAATATCGTTGCCAAAATGGCCGTTCTCGCCGAAGGCGATTCCTACGACCGGACGGACATTACCGTGCTCGGCAAACTTCCGTTGTTTAACGGTGCCGGTGAAGTAATCAAATAATCGCAAACAATTCTTCCGGCGCTTTTATGATATGATCGGGGACTTCGCTTCCTGTGAAGTCCTCTTTTGTTTTGCCTGCAAGGGCCTGACTCCATCCAACCAATACGCTGGTTGCACCCGCATGGTTCGCACAGGCGATATCCAGTCTCGTATCGCCAACCATCACACTGTTTTCCGGTTTGGATCCGAGTTTTCCCAATGTAGTCAAAAGGATCTCCGGGTCCGGCTTTGCTTTTGTGACATCCTCAACGGTAATGACGGTATCCAAATATCTGAATAAATCGTACTTTTCCAAACCCTGATAAGTGGTCACTTTCAATCTCGATGTGGCCAGACCTGTTTTGTAGCCTTTGTCCTTTAGTCCGGCAAGCAGCGCCTCGATTCCCGGAAACAGTTCGATCATATCTACAAACTTCTCTCTGTGATAATCTCGATAGACCTTGATGGATTCTTCTACGGGAAGGTCCGGGAAAAACTTTTTCATGCTGTACTCCAGCGGCTCTCCAAAGGAGGCATGGAGCATCGCTTTATCCGCTTCCTTGCCGGTAATGGTTTTGAAGGTGTGTTGCCAGGACATTATGATGATATTGTTCGTATCCATAACGGTCCCGTCGAAGTCAAAAACTACTGTATCGATGTTCTTCATACTCTTTTCTCTTTGTGTAATAATCCGTAAACTGTGTCTTTTGTTGAAAACCCCGAAACCTTTCGGTTACGGGGCTCTCAAAGTGTATAAAAATGATTTTAGAGATTTTCCGATTTAAGATTAATATCCACCATACATGCAGAGCATTACACCGGCAGCTACGCCAGATCCGATAACGCCTGCTACGTTTGGTCCCATTGCGTGCATCAATAAGAAGTTCGTAGGATTTGCCTTTTGCCCTTCAACCTGCGATACACGCGCTGCCATTGGTACGGCTGATACACCGGCCGATCCAATCAATGGATTGATTGGTGTCTTTGATAGTACGTTCATCAGTTTCGCAATCAGTACGCCGCCTGCAGTACCGAAGCAGAATGCCAGTACACCGAGAATAACGATCTTGATCGTTGCCCAGGTAAGGAATGTCGTACCTGTAGCAGAAGCTCCTACACAAGTTCCCAGCAGGATAACCAGGACATTGGAAAGGGCGTTGGATGAAGTATCCGAAAGTCTTGCTGTTCTGCCGCTTTCTTTGAACAGGTTACCCATCATCAGCATACCGATCAGCGGTGCTACGGACGGAAGCAACAGTGCGATTACAACGGTTACAGCAATTGGGAAGAGAATCTTTTCTCTCTGGGATACGGTTCTCAACTGTTCCATCTTGATCTTCCGTTCATGTTCTGTCGTTAACAGCTTCATGATTGGCGGCTGAATGATCGGAACGAGAGCCATATACGAATATGCCGCAACGGCAATCGGGCCAACTAAGTGGTCTGCCAGTTTCGTCGTCAGATAGATAGCTGTAGGGCCGTCTGCTCCTCCGATGATACCGATGGAACCGGCTTCCTGTGCATTGAATCCCAGGAAAATCGCTGAGAAGAATGCGAAGAAGATTCCAAGCTGAGCTGCTGCGCCCATCAGCAGAGACTTAGGATTTGCAATAAGCGGTCCAAAGTCTGTCATGGCACCAACACCAAGGAATATCAGTGATGGCAAGACAGGTTTTAGCAAGTAGAATATCGAGAATATACCGGCATCAGAAAGTTGGTTGGAATTGGTAATCCCCTCATGTACGACGTCATTCAGGAAGATTCCTGTCATCGGCAGGTTTGAAAGCAACATACCGAATGCGATCGGAACGAGCAACAGCGGTTCAAATCCATGTCTGATAGCCAGATAAAGGAAGAACAGCGCTACCACGATCATAATTCCGCTCTGGTAACCGAAATTCGCAATTCCAGTTGATTCCCAGAATTTCAATAAAGTTTCACCTATTGCGCCCATAAATTTTGCATCTCCTTTTTTGCATAATGACACAGCGATGCCTTTGCATCACTGATAAAATATTAACATATCACCCAAATCTATACAAGTTGTATTTTATTAAATACTGTATACAAGGTACTGTGTCTATTGACACATTACAGGTCGACCTGCACGTTGGCATATACGTTTACACGCTTTTCTTCCCGGCGCCGGATCAGGAAATATGTGACCAGCATGGCTGCTCCTGTGACACACCAGGAAATCGGGTAAATATTAAGCAACACTTCGAAGTCATGGCTCTGGGCAAATACAGTAAAAATCCACGCGATTCTTAAAACACACGTTCCGATGACGGTGATGATGGCCGGCAGTGTCGAGTGTCCCATGCCTCGCATGGCCGCGCCGCTCACTTCATAAGACAGAGCGATCCACTGGAACAGAAGCACGCATTCCATCCTCACAAAGGCCCATTCTGCAACCTCTGGTGACTCGGTAAACAAGCCGATGAAGAACACTCTGCCCAGATAGAAACCGAAATTGCAGATCATAGCTGCCAGGACGCCGCAGATCATACATCGCCAATAGATCGTCCTGCAGCGTTTCATATTCAAAGCGCCATAATTCTGACTCGTAAATGTCATGGCCGTTTGCACAAAGGCATTCAGCGCAAAATACGAGAAATACTCAAAATTCAAGGCTGCCGCAGATCCCGCGATCGCATTGGATCCAAAACTGTTGACAGCGGCTTGAATAAATATGTTGGACAAGGAGAACACCATGCTCTGCACACCCGTTGGCAATCCGATCTGGATGATTCTCTTCAGATGCTCTCTATAGAACCGAAGCTTTCGAAACTCCAGATGGAACTCGTCGGTTTCCTTGACGAGCATGACGACCAGCATAACGGCACTGATCGTATTGGAAACCACTGTGGCGATGGCCACTCCCGCAACGCTCATATGAAAGACCGCCACCAGCAAGAGGTTCAACCCAACATTGATCACCCCGGATATGGCAAGAGCAATCAGCGGACGCATCGTATCGCCTTTGCTCCTCAGAATCGAAGAGCAGAAATTGTAGACGGACAGCATCGGCAGCCCGGCAAAATAAATACGCAAATACAGAGTCGCCAAATCGATGACATCCTCTGGTGAATCCATGGCGGTAAGGATCGGCCTGGCAACCGCAACGCCCAAAGCACCAAAGAAAGCACCGCCAATGATGGAAATCAAGAAAGCGGTGTGTACTGCATCTTTGACTCTGTCCTTTCTGCCCTGCCCAATGTAGTTAGCAATTACTACATTGGCACCCATCGAAAGGCCAATCAAGAGATTAATAATTAAGTTGATGATCGGGCCATTGCTTCCTACTGCAGCCAGTGCCTGATTTCCTGCAAATCGTCCAACGACCGCGATATCCGTGGCGTTAAACAGTTGCTGCAGTGTACTCGTAATCATCAGCGGCAAAGCGAACAGGATGATTTTACTGAGCAAAGGCCCATTCAGCATATCAATTTTATTGTTTTTCATGTTACGTCTACACTTGTTAGTCACGCTGTTTCAGCTTTTCGTTAATAAAGTAATCGATGTCACCATCCATAACCGACTGCACGTTGCCGACTTCAGCGCCAGTTCGATGGTCCTTGACCATCGTGTATGGTTGAAAAACATAGGAACGGATCTGACTGCCCCAGGTAATCTGGCTGTAGTCGCCCTTCAGTTCATTCAGTGACTCTTTTTCCTCCTGTTCTTTTAACTCTACCAGTTTTGACATGAGCATCTTCATGGCAAATTCCCGGTTCTGGATCTGGGATCGTTCGTTTTGACAAGTTACAACGATATGGGTCGGAAGGTGTGTGATTCGAACGGCAGAATCGGTCATATTGACGTGCTGACCTCCCGCTCCGCTGGACCGGTAGGTGTCAATTCGCAGGTCTTCCGGATTGATTTCCACCGTTGTGTCGAAATCGATTTCCGGCGTTACATCAAGAGACGCAAAGGATGTATGTCTCCGGCCGGATGAATCGAAAGGCGAAATTCTCACGAGTCTGTGGACGCCCTTTTCATTTTTCAGGTAACCGTAAGCATAATCCCCTTCGACCAGCAGTGTTGCACTCTTAATGCCTGCTTCCGTATCATCGTTCATATCAATGATTTTCGCTTTGAATCCGCGCTTTTCACACCACCTGGTGTACATACGCAAAAGCATGGCTGCCCAGTCCATGGCTTCCGTGCCACCGCTTCCTGCGTGCACCGAAATAATCGCATTGTTTTGATCATACTTATCATCCAGCAAAGTCTTGAGTTTCAGATCTTCCAGGTCTTTTTCCAAAGTCTCCTTAGAAGCCTTTGCTTCCTCCGCCATGAGCGCTGCCTCGTCCCCATCGCCGCTCTTCTCAGCTTCTTCGGCCATTTCAAGCATGACCATCATGTCTTCGAGGCGCGTGCTTAAGTCTTCAACTTCATGAAGCCTGTTTTCGATGGATTTCTTCTGCTTCATGATTTTCTGCGCTTCTTCCTGGTCATTCCAAAAGCCCGGTTCGGCCGTTTTCTCGTCTAACTTCGCAAGTTGTGTTTTTAAGTCTTCTGGTTTGAGAGATTCGTCCGCCTCTTTCAGCATGCTTTCGAGAGCCGGGATCTCTGCGTTCAGTTCATCTAAGAGTATCATCTATCAGTCCTTTTTTCTATTGGTTCCTTCCACATACGACATTGCGCCACGGCGCCCCGCGCCTGCGCAATCAGCATGGGACGTACATCGCCTCAACCTTCGCTTCGCTAGTTTGTCGGCGTGTTACGTCCACAACAGTGTTTATACTTCTTGCCGCTGCCGCATGGGCATGGGTCGTTTCGGCCAACCTTTGGGGTTTCGCGGCGGACGGTTTCCTGTTTGCGTTCGCGTTTTGGTACGGCTGCTTCTGCCGGTGCCGCGCTCATATCTACACTGCCGCCTGCAGCTTTCCGTCTGGCTGCTTCCTCGCGCATCTCCGAATCATCAAATTCGTCTTTGCGGGATACGCCAACACCAATAACGTCTTTTCTTTCTGTGGAAGTGGTCACGGTCACGTTGTAGCAGAATTTTACAAATTCTTCCTGAATGGCCGCAATCATCAATTCGAACATGGCAAAGCCTTCGTGGGCATAAGCCGCTGCCGGATCTTGTCCGCCAAGTCCTCTGAGGCCAATACCGCTCTTCATCTGATCCATAGCATCGATGTGATCCATCCACTTATTATCGACAACACGGAGAAGGATCATTCTCTCAACATCACGAATTCGGTCAAGACCGATTTCCCGTTCCTTCTCGTCGTACATTTCGCTAAATTCTTCATAGAGACCGTGCTTGAGGGACTCTTCATCCATATTTGCCAGATCTTCCGCATCAAATTCCAAAGGCTCGAAGCGACCCACGATGTTCTGCAGGCCTTTGTTCATCGTATCGAAATCCCATTCCTCCGGATATTTGGATGCAATGACAATCGGGTCAACGACCTCGTCGATCAGCTTGCGTACCATCATGTCCAGATCTTCCCGCAGGTCTTCTCCAAACAGTACCTTCTTACGCTCTCCGTAGATGATCTCACGCTGTTTGTTCATAACATTGTCGTACTGGAGGACGTACTTTCGGATGCCGAAGTTTCTGCCTTCAACCTTTTTCTGCGCATTCTCAATCTGCTTGGTGATCATGCCGGATTCGATGGCTTCATCTTCCTCGACGCCCAGCTTTTGGACGACGCTCTGCATTCTTTCACCGCCAAAGAGCCGCATGAGCTCGTCTTCCATGGAGACACAGAACTGCGTCTTGCCCGGGTCTCCCTGACGACCGGAACGACCTCGGAGCTGGTTATCGATACGTCTGGATTCATGTCGCTCTGTACCAATAATGCAAAGGCCTCCCAATTCTTTTACCCGCTGCTGCTCCGGTGCACGTTCTGCTTTATATTTTTCCAGCAGTTCCTGGAACTTGGCTCTGGCTGCCAACAGTTCCGGATCATTACTCTGAACAAAACTCGTCGCAAAAGCAATCTGATCGTCATCGTATTCCAGTTCTGCCATCTCTCTGCGGGCTTCAAATTCCGGGTTGCCGCCCAGAATGATGTCGGTACCACGACCTGCCATGTTGGTTGCGATGGTAATGGCACCTTCACGTCCTGCCTCCGCAATGATCTGCGCTTCCTTCTCATGATGCTTCGCATTGAGCACGTTGAATTTCTTGATGCCGCGCTTGCGAAGGGCGTCTGCAATGATTTCGGATTTTTCAATGGAAATCGTACCTACCAGTACCGGCTGACCCGTTTCATGGGCTTCGATCACACGATCCACAATTGCCTTGTACTTGCCCCGTTCCGTCGAATAAACGGCATCCTGCAGGTCCTGTCTTACAACCGGCTTGTTGGTCGGTATTACGACAACGTCCATATTGTAGATATCTGTAAATTCGCTTTCTTCCGTTTTGGCAGTACCCGTCATGCCTGCCAACTTCTGATACATTCGAAAGTAGTTCTGCAGTGTGATCGTGGCCAGTGTCTTTGATTCGGACCGGACCAGAACTCCTTCTTTCGCTTCGATGGCCTGGTGAAGTCCATCGCTGTAACGTCTTCCGAACATCATACGTCCCGTAAATTCGTCGACGATGATGATTTCTCCATCACGAACCACGTAGTCTACATCCCGCTTCATCATATTGCGCGCCTTTAAGGCCTGCATAACGTGGTGGTTGATTTCCATATTCTCCGGATCGGAAAAGTTTTCGATTTTAAAGAAGGCTTCGCACTTTGCAACGCCGGCTTCGGTCAGTGCAATCTGATTGTCTTTCTCATCCACGGTAAAGTCGCCGGTTTCCACTTTTGTTTCCTCGTCTTTGGTTCCCTTTACCAATGTTCTGACAAAGCTGTCCGCTCTCTTATACATGTCTGTGGATTTGTCTCCACGGCCGGAAATGATCAGCGGTGTTCTGGCTTCATCGATGAGGATGGAGTCGACTTCGTCGATGATAGCATAATTCAGTTCCCGCTGCATCATCTGCTCACGGTAAGTTACCATATTATCTCTCAGATAATCGAACCCATATTCATTGTTTGTTCCATAGGTAATATCTGCAAGGTAAGCGGCTCTTCGTTCTTCTTCTGTAATGCCGTGGATAATGCAGCCAACAGAAAGACCAAGAAATGTATAGAGTTTTCCCATCCACTCCATGTCACGCTTTGCCAGGTAATCGTTGACCGTAACAACGTGGACGCCTTTGCCCTCCAACGCGTTGAGATAAGCCGGAAGGGTCGCAACCAATGTCTTACCTTCACCAGTCTTCATCTCGGAAATTCTTCCCTGGTGCAGGACGATTCCACCGATGACCTGCACGCGGAAGTGCTTCATCCCAAGCGCTCTCCATGCGCCTTCTCTGCAGACTGCAAAGGCTTCCGGCAGCAAGTCGTCCAGACTTTCGCCGCCTGCAATCCTCTCTCTGAACTCGTTGGTTTTTTCTCTGAGTTCCTCGTCGGAAAGCTTTTGCATTTCCTCGTCGTAGGCCATTACCTTGTCCGCTATTTTTTCGACCTTTCGGACTTCTTTTTCATTCAGATCTCCGAAGATCTTTTCCATGAAACTCATTCTATATCCCCTTTCTCTTCTTCGTTGATATCCTCTACTACCAAATTGATTTCGATTGCTTTACGATCATCCGCCTTGGTGACGCGAACTTTGAGTTTCTTATTGTCAATCACCGTTTCGAATCGATCGTCTTTTTTCGGAAGCCGGTCAAGCTGCATGGAAACCCATCCATTGACCGTATTGACTTCCTGTATTTCTTCTGTGATTTCAAAATAGTCCAGTATTTTAGAAATATTCGCGCTGCACTGAACGCGGTAGCTTCCGTTCTGGAGCGGCATAATTTCTTTATTTACAATTGCATCGTGTTCATCATAGATCTCACCGACCAGCTCTTCGATGATATCTTCCATCGTAACAAGCCCCGATGTGCCGCCATACTCGTCTATGACAATGGCCATGTGGGTCTTGAGCTGCTGCATCTTCCGCAGTAAATCAAATATTTTCATGGTTTCTGCGACGAAGACCACCGGATTGATGAAATCGGCAATTTTCATATTCTTTCCCACAACGTAATTGTGAAAATCCTTTTGGTTGATAACGCCGATGATTTTGTCGATTTCTTCCTCGTAAACAGGAAGTCTCGAATAACCGGTTTCCTCAAAAATAGCTGCCAGTTCTTCTTTGGAACATTCGCTGTCGATGGCTTCCATCTCAGGCCGCGGCGTCATAACGTCTTCAGCAGTCAGTTCGTCAAATTCGATTGCATTTTGTATGAGCTCGCTTCGTTTCTCATCAATGCTGCCGCCGGTCTCTGCCTCTTCGACCATGGTCAGGATTTCATCGTCGGTAATCGTTTCCTCTTCGTTCAGCTTAAACATCTTCACGACGAAATGTTTCCACTTCGTGAAGATGAAATTGATCGGCGTAAGAATCGTCATAAAAAAGCTTATGATCGGAGCCGACCACATGCTGAAACTTTCGGCCTTTTCTTTTGCAATATTCTTTGGTGTGATCTCTCCAAAGATCAGAACGGCAACGGTCATTACGATCGTCGCGATCGTTGCGCCATGCTCCTTATACAGTGAAACGAACATGACTGTCGCAACAGCCGTCATGGTTATATTAACGATATTGTTGCCTACCAGAATCGTTGTTAGCAGTTTATCGTACTTTTCGGATAGATCAAAAACCCTTTGTGCCTTCTTATTTCCTTCGTTTGCCATGTTTTTGATTCTGATCCTGTTTGCCGAAGTAAACGCCGTCTCAGTCGCACTGAAATATGCGGAGAATAATATCAGAATTATAATCGCAACGATTTGCTCGGCTAAAGAAGTATCCATGAAACAAAACCCCTCCTCTTGAAGGTTTTACCAAAAGTGTCCATACATAGTTAAGTATATATGAAATTGCGATTCTTTTCCACCTGTTTATTAAGGAATCAAAAAAGGACGGCCCCATGCTTTTGCATGATGCAGCCGTCCTGAATCTGTGTGGTAAATCTATACGAGCCCGTAGCGTTTGAGCCTTCTGTGCAGGGTTGACTTGTCGATTTTATATTCTCTGGATATGGCGCTTGCTTTCCCATACTTCTTCAGCATTTTCTTAAGCAGGGACTTCTCGTATCGCTCCATGATTTCTTTATAGGTTCCTCCCTCGATGGACGGAAGCATCTCATTGTAATCCACATCCAAAACCCTGAGATCACGCTCGGTGATTTCATCCTCTTCCATGGTAATTACAAGCCGCTCCAGCAGATTCTCCAGTTCTCGGACGTTGCCTCTCCAGGCGGCGTTCTGCAACACTTCCATGGCCTCATCGCTAATGGTTTTGTGTTGATTATAGGTCGTGTTAAATACGTCGAGGAAGTATTCTGCCAGTTTTTTGATATCTTTTTTCCGTCCTGCCAAAGGTGGAATCTTGATCGGCATCACATTGAGCCGGTAGTATAGATCTTCGCGGAATTCTCCCTTTTCTATTTGCTTCTTCAGATCCCGGTTGGTGGCGGCGATTACGCGGATATCCAACGGAATCGTTTTCGTCCCGCCAAGCCGGATGATTTCTTTTTCCTGCAGCACACGTAAAAGTTTTGGCTGAAGGTGGATCGGCAAATCCCCAATCTCGTCCAAAAACAGAGTGCCGTGGTTTGCCATTTCAAAGATACCGGCTTTCCCGCCTTTGTTGGCACCTGTAAAGGCGCCTTCTTCGTAGCCAAACATTTCGGATTCCAACAGGTTTTCAGGAATCGTAGAGCAGTTGATTTTTATAAACGGCTTCCCGACACGGCTTCCATTTTCGTACAAGAAATTCGCGTACACTTCCTTACCGGTTCCTGATTCGCCGGTAATCAAAACCGTACTATCCAGCTTCGCGATTCGCAGGGCGTAGGCCACCAACTGTTTCGAGATATCGTCCTCTGCGACCAGATTTCCCCACATGACTATGTTCTGCCGCTTCAGGTATTCCAGTTCGGTTTTGTATTTGTTCTCCTGCTGTCCCAAAAGCTTTTCCAGTTCAATGACTTCTGTAATATCCCGTTCGGTCGTAATCACAAGACCGATGTTTTCGTCCTCTGATTTGATTGGCGCTCCGGTTACGTAGATCTGCTCTCCATTTCCCAGGTCTTGTATCATTTCTTCCTGTTTTCCGGAATTTAACACGCGTATGGTTGACGAGGACTTGATATGACCGGCCGCCACCAGTTCGTAGACCGTTTTCCCGATCATGTCTTCCCGGGTCAATCCTCCGGAACTGCAGGAAACATCATTGACGAAAATGGTTTCTCCACTCCCGTCGGTGATAAAAATGCCGACCTTGACCTGATTCATAAGCGTCATTAATTCATCGTAGTGATCTAGAATAAACTTTTTGTCCACCTGCCATCACCTCTTTATTTCCTTACCGATTGTTTCTTCGATTGCCTTGATCAATCCGGGTATGATCACTTTTACGTCGCCGACAATTCCAAAATCCGCGACCCGAAAAATCGGTGCTGTGCTGCTTTTGTTGATTGCGATGATGTACTCTGATTGGATCATCCCCGCCAGATGCTGGTCCATGCCGGAAATCCCACAGGCGATATATATTTTCGGAGTGACATACTTCCCCGTCTGCCCCACCTGTCTGGAGCGGTCTGCCCATCCGGCAGCCACATTCGCACGGGAAGAAGAAAACGTTCCTCCAAGCAAAGAGGCCAGTTCCCGCAGCGTTGGAATAAATTCTTTGGAACCGATTCCCCGTCCTCCGGAAACCAGAATGGTCGCCGTCCGGATATTTCCATCCGGGTCCGTGCTGTTTCCAAGCCCGTCAAAGGCACCTCTTTCTTCCAGCTTTTTCATCAGCAGTTTGATGGCTTCCCCATCATCGCCCTGTATTCTGATGCGCATCCGATCTGCACAGATACGCCGAAATTCTTTCTTCATGCCTTTACTCCCTGCCTTCCATGGTTTCTTTTGGCCTGCCAATCAAAACCAGTCGGAGATCGTTGACATTCGTCCCTGTAGCCCCTGTGATAACCAAATCTTTTAATTCGCTGAGCGCATGGTAATCGTCAAAGAGATCCATGGCGCCATACACATCGATGTTCTTTTCTTTGGCACGCAGCATGGTCTCGCCGTCGGTCAAACCTCCTGCTGCGTCGGTCGGCCCGTCTGTCCCGTCGGTATCCAAAGCCATGCAGACCATGTTTTTCTCGCCTTTGACTTTGGTTGCAAAGGACAGGGCGAGCTGCTGGCTAGGGCCTCCCTTTCCCGGATTGTCGATGTTGATCAGCTGCATACTTTCGCCGCCGACAATCAGGCAGGCCGGTTTTTTCAAAGGCCGGTCATAATGATTGACTTCCAATGCCATGGACCCGAGGAACTCTCCCAGCTGGCGGCTGTCTCCTTCGATAAAGGTAGACAGAACCATGGTGTTGTAGCCCATTTCCACGGCTTTTGCATAAGCCGCTTCCACCGCGTCGTTGACACCTACCAGAAGGTGATTGTAGAGCAAGTGGTCGTCGAGATCCCGCGGGATTTCTTTGGATTCATCGCCATTTCTTATGTACTGTGCAACGGATTCCGGTACTTTATCCCACAAATCGTATTTCGTTAACACATTTCGCGCGTCATCGAAGGAACAAAAGCAAGCCGTCGTCGTGTCGACACAATCTTCTTCGGCCTGCCCGATGCCATCGGCAACGCCGAGGTTGATAATGTGCGCCTTTGGATGGATGAGTCTGCCCATCAACCCGGCTTTGATCTGCGTCAGGTGACTGCGCACATAATTCATTTCCCACATAGAGGCCCCGCTGCGCAGAAGCAGCTGGCCGGTTTTGATTTTATCCTCCAGGCTGACCCCTTCGACGGGATAGGCCATGAGAGCCGTGGAGCCGCCAGTCGTAATGGAAAAAACAATGTCGTTTTCTCTGGTCTGGCGAACGATTTCCATCGTCTCGATCGTCGCTGCATGGCCTGATTCATTGGGAACCGGATGCCCGCCGTAGCGAAGTTTCATGTGATGCAGCTCCCCGTCCTGGGGTTCTTTTACGATAATCACACCATCCGTGATCCGCTCTCCCAGGATTTCGTCCAGTGCTTTTGCCATAGGAAAGGTCGCCTTGCCGGCGCCGAGCACGTAAATCCGTCCGCACGCACTTAAGTCAAACCGGTCTGCTCCGACCTGGAGAATGTCTCCATCCAGATGGACCAGCTCATAGACTTTGTTATATGGATTCGCAGCCTCCAGCGCGCAATGGGCAATGCGAATGGCGTCTTCGCGCAACTCCTTCTCCCCATGAGATAGCAGTTCCTGTTTATTTCGAATTTGAACCATTTGATGTTTCTCCTTTGCGATGTTTTTTCGTTTAACGGCTGCCCTTCAGCACGGAACGTCCCAGATATTCTGCCTCCCCAGCAAGCTCTTTTTCAATTTCCAAAAGCCGATTGTATTTGGCTGTGTTTTCCGATCTGACTGGAATTCCGCTTTTGCATTGTCCCGCATTGAGACCCACCATCAAGTCGGCCAGTATTGGATCCTCGCTTTCACCGGACCGTTCCGAAGGCATGATTCCATAATCGGCTTTTCTGGCCATTTCGGCCGCTTCAAAAGCATCGGTCAGT